>NZ_JBEUJO010000007.1:0-283205 GCF_043356435.1 Salmonella sp. SJTUF15591
ATCCACTTTCTCATTTGTATCAAACAACTGAGAGCCGTTAACGGCGTCGGTGCTGTCAGCGGCCAGGGTACCCGCCGCCAGATTGGTGATTTTGCTGTCGCTTCCGTTGTGGTTAGCGCTGAATGCGCCAGAGGCTGCATCCCACAACAGGGCATCGTCGGTGAGCGTGGTGACGGAGTCGCTCAGGCTGTTGATATTGGTGGTGTTGGTGGCGATATCGGTTGTGTTTTGGTTAATGCTGTCGGTATTGGCGGCGATATCGGTTGTGTTCTGGTTAATGCTGTCGGTATTAGCGGTAATATCGGCAGTGTTTTGGTTGATGCTGTCGGTATTGGTGGCGATATCAGCAGTGTTCTTATCCACTTTCTCATTTGTATCAAACAACTGAGAGCCGTTAACGGCGTCGGTGCTGTCAGCGGCCAGGGTACCCGCCGCCAGATTGGTGATTTTGCTGTCGCTTCCGTTGTGGTTAGCGCTGAATGCGCCAGAGGCTGCATCCCACAACAGGGCATCGTCGGTGAGCGTGGTGACGGAGTCGCTCAGGCTGTTGATATTGGTGGTGTTGGTGGCGATATCGGTTGTGTTTTGGTTAATGCTGTCGGTATTGGCAGCAATATCAGTGGTGTTCTGCGTCACATTGGCGTTGGTTGCAAATAGCTGAGAGCCGTTAACGGCGTCGGTGCTGCTTTCTGATATGGCTCCGTTACCAACGTTGACAATTTTGCGCTTTAGGGCATCACTCCCTACAGAAACTACGTTTTCTTCGGTCGCTGTAGAATTGCTCCCTATCGCGACGGAATTTTTTGCAGAGGTTACCGCCCCACTACCGAAGGCAATGCCATTTGCCGCATCTGACGTTACGGATGTATTGTAACCGAAAGCCATGCTATCCAGAGATGCGGCATTCGCCCCTAATCCTACCGTCAGGCTTCTTTCTGCTGATGATACGGTATCGCGTCCAAGCGCTATTGAATTTTTCCCTGAGGCATTTGCATTTGTTCCCAGTGCGATGGCGTAAAGATTTGAGGCAACTGCGTTTGTACCTACTGCCATAGAGTATTTAGCCGTAGAAGTGGTATGTGCACCTGCCCCTAGCGCCACTGAGCCTATACTCTCAGCAAGGCTATATCCGCCCAACGCAGTGCTGGAAGCCCCAGATGCCTTACTATAGTAACCTATTGCAATACCGGCACCCGCTACATATCCTTTGGACGGATCTTCTGCGACCTTTTCTTTAGTTGTTATTGTTGAATCAGCTTCGGCGCCTTCGCCAATGGCTATCCATCCATTCTCAGTGCCGATCCCTTTCCCTGTATCGTTCCCAGCATTGGCCAGTGCGTCCGCAGAAACCATAATGCTGCTAAGACTGATGAGTGCGGAAACCGCCAGCTTTCTGCGGCCGCTTTTTTTGCCGCGGCTTTTTGCGGTTTCGCTGGTGACAACAAATGTTCCCGTAGCGGCATTCCAGAGGACTCTAAATATTCTGTTCATGAATAAGTGCTTTCCTTTTCTAAAATAATTGTATCAATGGCTATTATTTTTTTGGCTTCTTTTTCGTATCATTAATAGGTTGTATGCTGTCGAATATGACATTCTCCATGTTAATACCTATTTTTAGATACTTAAGATTATTGGGCGATACGCCTTTTAATGTTAGCGTGACGTTTGTCCATGCTCCCGGTAAGAGTTCGATTGTCGAATCCATTTTTGTGTTGAGCAGGAGTTGTCGCCAGCGAGGCAGATCTTTTGCCTCGGAAGGTTTTTTCGTACCCCATGTCATATTAAACGCAAGGTTTGATACGGGAATGCTGAGTAAGTTAACTAAATCAAGATGAATAACACTTCCATTATCTATTGGTTCAATAGATAGAATACGCCCGGCTAATCCGATATTGCCGTTGTTAATAATAAAATAGTGCGTTTGTGATGGGTCCAGTTCTGTATAGTCGAATAGCCGTTGTTTGCGTTCAACGCGGCCAACGACTTCGGCGACCTTTTGAGTTGTGTTGATAACCGTAGCTTGTTGTTTTTCTAGCAAATTCATCTTTGCTTCTTGTTCTTTTTGTTGTTTTTCTAACAGGTTTATCTTTGTTTCTTGTTCTTTTTGTTGTTTTTTCAGCTCTTCAACAAGGTGTTTATCTGCAAAGTAGTCACAACCAGATAAAAAGAATGTGAATCCCAACGCAAGCAGGGGGATAAATTTTCCATTTTTGTGCATATAAAATATCCTTGTTAATAATTTATGTAATATAAATAGTTAACCTGTTATTTATACAGCTAACTCATCATTTTGCGAGCATTGCCAATAACCATAATATATGGTTATAATTAAAACATTCATTGCTTCTATAGGAGTGTGCGAATACCCGACGTTGTTTATCAATTACTCATAGCAATGCTTTATAAAAATATAATTATAATGTTTATGTATGGGGTTTTTTTTCAGGGATGATAATGTTATTTAATTTTGCGGGTCAATCATATTCTGCGGGATATAAGAAAAGAGGATGAAAAAAATTCATTGTATAAATACAAACAGGCATGATAGTGGAATTTTTCATCCTGAAAAAGCAGGGACTACCGTTAAAAATGAACTTGTATATAAGCGGTGTAAATACTTCCAGGAAAAATTCGGAATATAGCCCGATGCTCTCAAGACACCCTCCGTACAACGGGTGTCCTGAGAACCTGGGATGCGGAAGGTTTAGAACTCGCTCTTCGCGAAGCCTGTCATCTCTTTGAGCCCCATTTCCCGGCCCAGCGCCGTCATCGGGTGGACCACGATCAGGCCGCGTACGCTTTTTTTGAGTTTGCCCATATCGGCCTGCTCTTTTTTAGTGATCGCGCGGCGAAACGGCAGGTTCATCAGCTTCTGCGCTTCTTTACTCAGTTTCTGGCTGTGTACTTCGCGCAGACGGATAATTTCTGCTTCCAGCGTCTCTTTTTCTTTTTCCAGCTCCGCGTATTTATCGGCGGATTCAACCAGAGAGAGACCTGCCTGCTGGTGGCGAATAGCGTCAAGACGATCGCTCAGGCGTTTAATTTCGTTTTTTTCGACTTCTTTCATGGGATAGCTTCTGATAGAAATGGGATAGATACCTTATAGTATGCGCGCAGTGAGTGATTCTTCACAACTCATGACGTAAAGATAATCAATTATGGCAAGTATTACACTGCTCACTATTTAATTATCTCGTTGAGAATAAAATCCTTTTTGTCGAAAGAAAAGATGAAGCGTCCTTTTGTCGGCAAGAAAAGCGATTAAGCACATTTTCCTCAATGACAACGCTAAATTGATCCTAAACTCAAATAAGCGACCGCGGGAGTCAGACGCGGGTCCCACATGGAGGATCTATCATGGCAAAAATAGGTGAGAACGTACCACTTCTTATTGATAAAGCCGTCGATTTTATGGCGTCCAGCCAGGCGTTCCGTGAATACCTGAATAAAACGCCGCCGCGTGATTATGTTCCTTCCGAAGTGCCGTCGGAGAACGCGCCCATTTATTTGCAGCGTCTGGAATATTACCGACGGCTGTACCGACCAAAAGAAGAAGAAAGAGGTTAACGGCGGGATTTACTTTTGAAAGGCCTTTTTTAAGCTGATTTTAGAAATCAGCTCGGTCAGAGAGAGGACCATCGTCGAACGCACCGCCTGCTGGTAGCGCTGAATTTGCATGGCGTAGAGCGCCGCGTCGGACGTATCAAAATGCGGCGGCGGCGGCAGCGCCATGACGCAGTGCAGTTCGCCAAACGGCCCGAGAATTTCATCGTCGGTAAAGGCGTACTCATTGCCGTCGTGATTCAGCTCTTCGCGCAGCGCCATTAACAGCTCCGCATCTTCATATTCGGTGCGGCTGAGTACGCCCAGGCCATAGATAAGTTTCAGACGTACCGAAAGATCGCCCAGCGGCCCGTCGCCATCCAGCAACGGTTCCACAGCGTATTTCACCGCATAGTCGTCTTTGCGAAACACCTGGAGCACCAGAATATTCACCGCCTCGGTCAATAACTCGACGGCGGTAATCAGGAAGCTCCGTACGGTTTTGCCAGCATTCAGACGCTCAAGCACACGATTTTCAAAGGCCTGGGTTTGTTCCATTATTGCCTGCATATCTGACAATCTGTTATTTGGGCGCAGGCTAACCTGCGCCGGGTTCTGCGTCATTTGGTCGCGTTATATGCGTTAACCGCCTCAGCCACCACATCGCTATTGGCATCCAGCCCGGAAATTTGCGCCAGCGCGGCCTGCGGGCCTTTTTCGGTAATCAGAGCCGCCAACTCCTGCGCCTGCGGATCTTCATCACTACGGAAATGCATCGCCGCCGCGATCCCTTTGACCAGATTCACATGCGGCAGACCATATTCCAGGGTGCCAAGCAGCGGTTTGATCAGACGGTCGCCCGCGCTGAGTTTGCGTAGCGGCTGACGACCTACGCGTTCGACGTCATCTTTCAGATACGGGTTTTCAAAACGACCGAGGATTTTCTGAATGTATGCCGCATGTTTGTCGGCATCAAAACCGTAGCGTTTGATCAGCACCGCGCCGCTTTCTTCCATCGCGCCTTTCACCACCGCGCGAATACTCTCATCGAGAATAGCGTCGCGAATGGTTTGATGACCGGCTAATTTGCCGAGGTACGCGGTTATAGCATGACCCGTGTTCAGCGTGAAGAGTTTACGTTCGACAAATGCCATCAGGTTATCCGTTAACTCCATCCCCGGAATGTTTGGCAACGCGCCTTTAAACTGGGTTTTATCGACGATCCACTCGCTGAAGGTTTCTACCGTCACTTCCAGCGGATCGTTGGTCGCAGAAGCAGATGGCGGCACAATACGGTCAACGGCGGAATCGACAAAGCCAACGTGCTGTTCAACCCAGGCTTTATCGCCATCCGCCAGCGCGTTCATTACGTGGCCTTTCAGCTGCGTTGTGCCGCGTACCATGTTTTCACAAGCGATGATGTTCAGCGGGGCATCCACGCCCTGCGCCTTACGTTTTACCAGCCCTTTAGCGATGGCCGGAGCGATACGCTCAAGCACAACCGGACCCACGGCAGTAGTGATTAAATCAACGTGGGCAATCAGGTCGACAACATCATCGCCGATGCTGCTGACAGCGTTGACGCCGGAAACGGTATCCACCTGCTCATTTTCACCCACAACATGAACCTGATAGCTATGACGGGCATTCAGGGCATCGAGTACGACCTGGTTTACATCCGCAAACGTCAGTTGTATCCCCGCGTCAGCCAGCAGTTTGCCGATAAAGCCACGACCGATATTACCTGCGCCAAAATGTAATGCTTTCATAGTATTAACCTTCATTAATGTTTTTACCCGAGAGGGCTGGGGTGAGGGACTGCATAGATTTCCCCTCAACCTAACCCTCTCCACAAGGGAGAGGGTATCGCCTTCATATTTCGAACTGCAGATGCGTTGGCTCTCCTCGCTCACCCCAGTCACGTACTTATGTACGCTCCTGGGGATTCACTGCGTTGCCGCCTTCCTGCAGCTCGAACTATTTTGGGGATACTTAACTGTTAAGCTTTTTTACCTGCCAGCAGTTCCAGCACTTCATCCACGCTGGTGGTGTGCGCCAGACGTTCGATCACGGATTCATCATCCAGCGCGTTGGTCAGGCTGGTGATGACCTGGATGTGCTCATTGTTACGTGCGGCGATACCAATGACCAGACGGGCAATATCGTCTTCTTCTTCACCGAAGCGTACGCCTTCCGGATACTGGCAGAACACCACGCCGGTTTTCAGCACGCGATCTTTCGCTTCCACTGTACCGTGCGGTACTGCGATGGATTCACCGAGGTAAGTCGGCGTCAGCTTTTCGCGGTCCAGCATCGCCTCGACGTATTCCGGCTCAACATAGCCGCCTTTCACCAGTTGTTCACCGGCAAAGCGAATCGCCTCTTCTTTGTTAGCGGCTTTACGGCCCAGGAAGATATTCTCCGCACCCAGTTTGAACAGGTTGTTATCACCCTCCTCAAAGCTGTCTTTCAGATGGTCGCGTACTTTCTCTTCATTAGTATTGTGGCGCTGTGCAGCAACCAGACGTTCGGTCAGGCTGGTGTACAGGCCGCTATCCAGGAAGTTGGTCAGCGAAATATGCTGCGCCTGCGGTACCTGACGCATCGCGCGCTCGGTAAGGTCACGGTGAGTAATGACCAGATCCACATCCGGCGGCAGATTGTTAATGGCGCTGTTGGTGACGGAGATCTGGCTCAGGCCCGCATCCTGTACTTTCTTACGCAGTACCCCTGCGCCCATCGCGCTGGAACCCATACCGGCATCGCAAGCCACGATGATTTTACGCACATGGCTCAGGTCGTTAGTCACGTCGCCAGCCGCCAGCGGAGAGGCGCCTTTAGATTCCGCTTTCATGTCATGCATACGACGGGTGGCCGCTTCAATGTCATCTTCTTCTTTCACTTTGCTGGTTTTCAGCAGAATTGCAGACACCACGAAGGAAACCGCCATTGCCGCCACGATGGCAGCGATGTTAGCGAAGTAAGCGCCTTTTGGCGTCATCGCCAGTACCGCCAGAATGGAACCTGGAGATGCCGGAGAGACCAGACCGCCGTTCAGGATGGTCAGGGTGAATACGCCGGTCATACCGCCGAGAATCACCGCCAGAATCAGGCGTGGGTTCATCAGCACGTACGGGAAGTAGATCTCATGGATACCGCCCAGGAAGTGGATAATTGCCGCGCCGCCCGCAGACTGTTTAGCGCTGCCGCGACCGAAGAACATGTACGCCAGCAGGACGCCCATCCCCGGACCCGGGTTAGCTTCAATCAGGAAGAAGATGGATTTACCCATCTCATGGGACTGCTGGATACCCAGCGGTGAGAAGATGCCGTGGTTAATCGCGTTATTGAGGAACAGGATTTTCGCCGGTTCAACAAAAATGGACGCCAGCGGCAGCATATCGTGCGCCACCATGAAGTTAACGCCAGCCGCCAGAATTTTGGACAGGACTTCAACCGCCGGACCAATACCGAGGAACGCCAGGATGGCGAGGATCATACCGATGATGCCAGCGGAGAAGTTGTTCACCAGCATCTCAAAACCGGATTTGATCTTACCGTCTACCCAACTGTCGAATTTCTTAATGCAGTAGCCGCCTAATGGACCGGCGATCATCGAGCCGAGGAACATCGGCATATCCGCGCCGACAATAACGCCCATGGTAGTGATAGCGCCCACCACGCCGCCGCGTTCGCCGCCAACCAGACGACCGCCGGTATAACCGATGAGCAGCGGCAGCAGGTAGGTGATCATCGGACCAACCAGTTTCGCCAGCGTTTCGTTAGGCAACCACCCTGTTGGAATAAATAATGCGGTGATAATACCCCACGCGATAAACGCGCCGATATTAGGCATCACCATATTGCTGAGGAATCGACCAAAGCTTTGCACTTTGATCTTAATATCGGATGACATAAAAACACCCCTTCTTATGTTGCTGTCGCGCAGGCTGAAAGCCCGAGGTTTGTTAATGTAGCGGCAGAGGTAGCCGGACCCTGTAGTGTAGATACTGCGCAATCTGGCACTGAATCGTTCAACTGTCCAGACAGAGACAATTTATGTGATTTGTGTCACATAAATATAGGGGGTAGAGAGGTAATTGATGTGATATTGATCACAAAGTGGCTGTGTAAAAAAACAACGAATCTAATTTTTAGCCCTTAAAAGACCATTTTATGTGAGATATTTCACATTTTTATTTTGGTGCTTTGTTGAATTTTTGTGATCATCTTCACAAGAAATTTTAAGCCCGGGTAACGCCAATACGATCCGGCAAACATTTTGTTGCGAGCCCTCTCACGTTATGTCATTCAGCAACCTCCTTTTGCGTCTCTTTTCGTCTTATTTGAGCCATACTATGATTTTTACTGGTTGGCAAAAAGGACACGGCATGAAACTCATCGGTAGCTACACCAGCCCTTTTGTGCGCAAAATCTCTGTTCTGCTGCTCGAAAAAGGCATTACCTTCGAATTTATTAATGAACTACCCTACGAGGCGGATAACGGCGTGGCGCAATACAACCCTCTGGGTAAGGTGCCAGCGCTGGTGACGGAGAAAGGCGAGTACTGGTTCGATTCGCCGATCATCGCGGAATATATTGAACTGCTGGATATCGCGCCAGCGATGCTCCCGCGTGACCCGATGGCAGCGCTTAAAGTTCGCCAGCTTGAAGCGTTGGCTGACGGCATTATGGATGCAGCGTTGGTTTCTGTACGCGAACAGGCGCGTCCGGCGGCGCAACAATCGGAAACGGAACTGCTGCGCCAGCGGGAAAAAATCAACCGCAGCCTGGATATGCTCGAAAGTTATCTGAGCGACGGGACGCTAAAAACGGATACGGTCAATCTGGCGACTATCGCGATTGCCTGTGCGGTAGGCTATCTCAACTTCCGCCGGGTCGCGCCTGGCTGGTGTGTTAGCCGCCCCCACCTGGTCAAACTGGTCGAAACGCTTTTTCAGCGCGAAAGCTTTGCCCGCACCGAAGCACCAAAGGCTTGACGCGCATTATGTCCGCCTGAGCAAACTCACGTTACAATCCCCCTTATGTCGATATCCCTCTCCCGCCAGGAGAGGGCCACCAACAGCCAGGCATTTTCATGACAAGCGAAACGCGTACACTCTACAGCCAGCTTCCTGCTATCGATCGCTTATTGCACGATAGCGCTTTTCTTTCTCTGCGCGATCGGTATGGCCATACCCAGGTGGTTGATCTGCTTAGGCGGATGCTTGACGACGCGCGCGACGTCATCCGGAATACGCAAACACTTCCCGACTGGTACGCGGACTGGGCGCAAGAGGCGAAACTCCGGCTGGAAAATGCGGCGCAAAGCGCGCTGCGCCCGGTGATTAACCTGACGGGGACGGTGTTGCACACCAATCTTGGCCGCGCATTGCAGGCGCAAGAAGCGATTGAGGCGGTAACGCAGGCGATGCGCGCGCCGGTGACGCTGGAATACGATTTAGATGGCGCCGGGCGGGGGCATCGCGACCGGGCGCTGGCGACGCTGTTATGCCGTATCACCGGGGCGGAGGACGCCTGTATCGTCAATAACAATGCGGCGGCGGTATTGCTGATGCTGGCGGCGACAGCCAGCGGCAAAGAGGTGGTGGTTTCGCGTGGCGAGCTGGTCGAAATCGGCGGCGCGTTTCGTATTCCTGATGTTATGCGCCAGGCGGGCTGTACGCTGCATGAAGTAGGCACCACCAACCGGACGCACGCGAAAGATTACCGTCAGGCGGTAAATGAAAATACCGGTCTGTTGATGAAGGTGCATACCAGTAATTACAGCATTGAGGGCTTTACCAAAACGGTAGAGGAAGCGGAACTGGCGGAAATCGGGCGAGAGCTGGATATTCCGGTGGTGGCGGATCTGGGCAGCGGTTCGCTGGTGGATTTAAGTCAATATGGCTTACCCAAAGAGCCGATGCCGCAGCAGCTCATTGCCGCAGGCGTCAGCCTGGTAAGCTTCTCCGGCGATAAGTTGCTGGGCGGGCCGCAGGCCGGGATCATCGTCGGCAAAAAAGCGATGATTGCCCAACTGCAAAGCCATCCGCTGAAACGCGCTCTGCGCGCGGATAAAATGACGCTGGCGGCGCTGGAGGCAACGTTACGTCTGTATCTGCACCCGGAAGCGTTGGCGGAGAAATTACCCACCCTGCGTCTGTTAACCCGCAGCGAAGCGTCGATTCGCGAACAAGCGCAGCGGTTACAGGCGCGGCTGGCGGCACGTTACGGCGATGAATTTGCGCTGGAGGTTAAACCCTGCCTGTCGCAAATCGGCAGCGGTTCATTACCGGTAGACCGCCTTCCCAGCGCCGCCATGACCTTTACCCCGCACGACGGGCGCGGTAGTCGGCTGGAGGCGCTGGCGGCCCGCTGGCGCACGCTGCCTGTACCGGTCATTGGCCGAATTTATGATGGCCGTTTATGGCTGGATATGCGCTGTCTTGAAGACGAAAGCCGGTTTATGGAGATGATGCTGAAATGATTATTGCAACTGCCGGACACGTAGACCACGGTAAAACGACGTTGCTCCAGGCGATTACCGGAGTCAATGCCGATCGCCTGCCGGAAGAGAAAAAACGCGGGATGACTATCGATCTGGGCTACGCCTATTGGCCGCAGCCGGATGGTCGTGTGCTGGGCTTTATCGATGTGCCTGGACATGAAAAATTCCTCTCTAACATGCTGGCGGGCGTAGGCGGTATTGATCACGCTTTGCTGGTGGT
The DNA here is from genome assembly GCF_043356435.1 of Salmonella sp. SJTUF15591. NCBI lineage: Bacteria > Pseudomonadati > Pseudomonadota > Gammaproteobacteria > Enterobacterales > Enterobacteriaceae > Salmonella > Salmonella sp. SJTUF15591. The sequence continues at coordinate 10,275 of NZ_JBEUJO010000007.1, forward strand.
CGCCTGTGATGACGGCGTCATGGCGCAAACGCGCGAGCATTTACAGATCCTGCAACTGACGGGCAATCTCCAGCTCACCGTAGCGCTGACCAAAGCCGATCGCGTGGACGAGGCGCGTATCGGTGAAGTACGTGAAGAGGTACTGGCGGCGCTCGACAACTATGGCTTCGCCGATACCGTTTTATTTGTCACCGCCGCCAATGAAGGACGCGGTATTGCAGAACTTCGCGCTCATTTACAGCAGCTTCCTGCACGTTCGCACGCCGCGCAGCATCGCTTCCGCCTGGCTATCGACCGTGCGTTTACGGTGAAAGGGGCGGGACTGGTGGTGACCGGAACGGCGCTGAGCGGAGAGGTAAACGTGGGCGATACGCTATGGTTGACCGGCGTTAATACGCCGATGCGCGTACGAAGTCTACACGCGCAAAATCAGCCTACCGACCATGCGTATGCCGGGCAACGTATTGCGCTCAATATTGCGGGCGATGCGGAGAAGGAGCAGCTTAACCGCGGCGACTGGCTGCTTTCCGATGCGCCGGTGGGGGAAGCTTTTTCCCGGGTGATCGTTTCTCTGGCGCTTCATGCGCCGCTTTCCCAATGGCAGCCGCTACATATTCACCATGCCGCCAGCCATGTGACCGGTCGCGTCTCTTTGCTGGAAGGCGGGCTGGCCGAGCTGATCTTTGATACGCCGTTGTGGCTGGCCGATAATGACAGACTGGTGCTGCGTGATATTTCCGCACGCGCCACCCTTGCCGGCGCACGCGTGGTGACGCTTAAGGCGCCGCGTCGCGGTAAACGTAAGCCAGATTATTTGCACTGGCTTTCAACGCTTGCTGCCGCGCAGGACGATAGCGCGGCGTTGGCCATTCATCTGGAACGCGGCGCCGTCAACCTGCCGGATTTCGGTTGGGCGCGTCAGCTTAATCCTGTCGGTATGCGTCAGCTTATTGAGCAACATGGTTTTATCCAGGCCGGAGACAATCTGTTAAGCGCGCCCGTCGCCGCCCGCTGGCAGCGTAAGATTCTTGATACGCTGGCGACCTACCACGAACAGCACCGCGATGAACCGGGGCCGGGACGCGAGCGTTTACGCCGCATGGCCCTGCCAATGGAGGATGAAGCGCTGGTCCTGATGCTGATCGAGCGGATGCGCGACGACGGCCTGATTCATAGCCATCACGGTTGGTTGCATCTGCCGGATCATAAAGCAGGATTTAGCGATGAGCAGCAGGCCGTCTGGCAAAAAGTCGAACCGCTATTTGGCGATGAGCCCTGGTGGGTACGCGATCTGGCGAAAGAGACCGGAACGGAAGAACAATTGATGCGGCTGGTGCTGCGGCAGGCGGCACAGCAAGGCATCATTACCGCGATCGTAAAAGATCGGTACTATCGTAACGATCGGATTGTCGCTTTCGCCAATATGATCCGCGAGCTGGATCAAGAGAGAGGATCAACGTGTGCGGCGGATTTTCGCGACAGGCTGAATGTAGGGCGGAAACTGGCTATTCAGATCCTTGAATATTTTGACCGGATTGGATTTACACGACGTCGTGGGAATGATCATTTATTACGTGATGCGTTATTATTTCCGCAAAAAGAATGAAATGGTTAAATTAAATAACAAATGAAGCAATACAATTATTGCGTTGCTTTATAAAAAGCACATCAGGAAATGAACCAGATGTGCTTTTTATTTTTCTGACTTCTTAAAATAGCCATCGTGAACCTGTTATCAGAATAGTTTTGCCCATATTCTTTGCGCCTTAGTCAGGCGACTCACGATGAGATTGTGGAACTTTATCGCGCGGCGATGTAACGCCTTTGCCCGGTGGCGCGGACGCTTACCGGGCCTGCGTAGACGATGCAGGCCGGATAAGGCGTAACACGTTAGCTTCGGGCGAGCTTTTGCTGCGCCAGCCAGACGGCGCCCAGCCTGCCCGCCTGATTTCCCAGTTGGCAGGGCTGAATCGGCACCTGGAGCGCCTCCCACATTTCAAACGTTTCAAGATGCCGCGTCAGGAGCGGGTAGAGCTTTTCCTGTTCGCTTATTCCTCCGCCGATCAGCACCACGCCCGGATCAAACATAGAGATCACGCTGTAAACGCCGCGTGATAGATAACGCGCCCAGTCATTGACCGCCTCACGCAGATGAACATCGGTCGCCATTCGTTCGAAGATCACATCCGCAGGCGGCATCTCTTCGGCAGGCAGCGCCAGCGCCTGGCGGCACGACGCCATTAATCCGCTGGTTGACGCGATTTTATGCATACTTTCGCCATTATTCCCGACCGGCATGACGCCGAATTCACCGGCATGGAAATGTGCGCCGCGATACAGTTCTCGTCCGACGATAATACCGCCGCCAATGCCGGTTCCAATGGTAATGCAGACCAGATTGTCATAATGCTGCCCGGCGCCTCGCCACATTTCGCCCAGCGCCGCGCAGTTCGCGTCGTTCTCCACGACCAGCGGCAGATCGGTCAGCCCGCTGAACAACTCCATCAGGTTGACGTCATCCAGGTAAGCCAGCGCGCCCGCTTTTGCCGCATGACCGTTATGGGGATTAATATGGCCGGGGAAACTGACCCCGATTGCCGCAATGTCATAGTCCTGTTGGCAACGCGCCACCACATCCTGCCATTTGCGGGTAAACGTGGAGGCGTCCTCTGGCGTATCGAATTGATGATGGGTTAATTCTTCGCCGTCACTGTTAATCACGCCATATTTGACGTGAGTTCCTCCCACATCAATACCGATATATTGCTGCATAGTGTTCTCCGTACGTTAAACAGGCACCTGTTTAGTATGGCTAAAACCAGACGGAGAAACGTAAAGGAAAGTAATTCGTGATTGCTGTCGTAAAGCGGGAAACCATTGGCGAAAAATTCACCAGTACCGTCTACCCTTGTGGAGTACCTTTACAATAAGGAGTTGGTCATGACGAACAATCCCCCTTCAACACGTATTCAGCCAGGTGAATACGGGTACCCACTGAAGTTAAAAGCCCGCTATGACAATTTTATTGGCGGTGACTGGGTTGCGCCCGCCGACGGCGAATATTATCAAAACCTGACGCCAGTGACCGGCCAGCCGCTATGTGAAGTCGCTTCCTCCGGTAAAAAAGATATCGATTTAGCGCTCGACGCCGCGCATAAGGCGAAAGATAAGTGGGCGCATACGTCAGTACAAGACCGTGCCGCTATCTTGTTTAAGATCGCCGATCGGATGGAACAAAACCTCGAACTGTTGGCGACAGCGGAAACCTGGGATAACGGTAAACCGATTCGTGAAACCAGCGCCGCCGACGTACCGCTGGCGATCGATCATTTCCGCTATTTCGCCTCCTGTATACGTGCGCAGGAGGGCGGGATCAGCGAAGTTGATAGCGAAACCGTGGCCTACCATTTTCACGAACCGCTTGGCGTCGTGGGGCAGATAATCCCGTGGAACTTTCCGTTGTTGATGGCAAGCTGGAAAATGGCGCCAGCGCTGGCGGCGGGTAACTGTGTGGTGCTTAAACCGGCACGCCTGACGCCGCTTTCCGTTCTGCTGTTAATGGAAGTCATTGGCGATCTGTTACCGCCGGGCGTCGTCAACGTCGTGAACGGCGCGGGCGGCGAGATTGGCGAATATCTGGCGACCTCGAAACGTATCGCGAAGGTGGCGTTTACCGGTTCGACGGAAGTGGGTCAACAGATCATGCAGTACGCCACGCAGAATATTATTCCGGTAACGCTGGAGTTAGGCGGTAAATCGCCCAATATCTTCTTTGCTGACGTGATGGATGAGGAAGATGCGTTCTTTGATAAAGCGCTGGAGGGATTTGCCCTGTTTGCCTTTAACCAGGGCGAGGTGTGTACCTGTCCAAGCCGTGCGCTGGTCCAGGAGTCCATCTATGAGCGCTTTATGGAGCGCGCTATTCGCCGGGTAGAGAGCATTCGCAGCGGGAACCCGCTAGATAGCGGTACACAGATGGGGGCGCAGGTCTCCCACGGCCAGCTTGAGACTATCCTCAATTATATCGATATCGGTAAAAAAGAGGGGGCCGATATTCTGACCGGTGGGCGACGCAAGGAGCTGGATGGCGAACTTAAAGAGGGCTATTACCTTGAGCCTACCATTCTGTTTGGTAAGAACAATATGCGCGTCTTTCAGGAGGAGATCTTTGGCCCGGTGCTGGCGGTAACCACCTTTAAAACCATGGAGGAGGCGCTGGAAATCGCTAACGATACGCAGTATGGCCTCGGCGCCGGCGTCTGGAGCCGCAACGGCAATCTGGCCTATAAGATGGGGCGCGGCATTCAGGCCGGGCGCGTATGGACCAACTGCTATCACGCCTATCCGGCACATGCGGCGTTCGGCGGCTATAAACAGTCGGGCATCGGGCGCGAAACGCATAAGATGATGCTGGAACACTACCAGCAAACCAAGTGCCTGCTGGTGAGTTATTCCGATAAGCCGCTGGGGCTGTTCTGACGCAAGAGGTAATGCCCGATGGCGCTGCGTTTATCGGGCCTACCGCATTGATATCAGCCTGGTGGTAATGCCCGATGGCACTTCGCTTATCGGGCCTACAAAAATTCATCGCAATGTACTGATATTGCAAAGCTTGTAGGCCGGATAAGGCGCAGCCGCCATCCGGCACAGTATTACCGCTCGTTAACCCAAATCCGCATTTCGCCCTCGCCACGGTTGGCCCAGCTAAACCACGGAATGAAGGTTAGCGTCTGCGGCTGGCGCGATGACGGCGCGTTATCGTAGTGCCACAACGCCTGATGCTGCGCATCTGGGGCGCTTTGCTTCTCGCCTTCAGCCTGAATCAGCATCTTATGCGCAAAAAGCCCTTTGCCCTCAAAGACCCGGAATTCACTCTCTTTCGGTAACCACAGATTATGCAGTTCTTCGCCGTTATCGGCCTGCTCAAGGCAATAGACCAGCGGCCCGCGCTGAATGGCGACCTTACCGGCGACGTGACGCGCCAGCGGATTGCCATACACGCGGCGAACCGGCATCGGCAGCGTCAGGGTTATCGTATCGCCCTCCTGCCAGGTTCGACGGATATGCAGATAACCTTTGCGAATATCCTGTTCCACTTCCAGCCCGTTGAGCGTCACTTTTGCCTCAGGGCACCAGTCCGGCAGGCGTAGCGCCAGCGTGTGATGTACCGGCTGCACAGAGTCGATGGCGATCTTCACCTGCTCATGCCACGGGTAGTTCCCGCTGATTCGCAGTTTGAGCGCGCCATTTTCAACGGGTATTTCCATGCTGTTACCCACGTACATATTGATGTACAGCGCATCCGCACGCGGCGTGTAGATGTAGTGACCAAGGGAGGTGAGCACGCGGGCGATGTTCGGCGGGCAGCAGGCGCAGCCAAACCAGCGCTGGCGAATGGGCTTAACGTGATCGTAAATATGGTTGAATTTTAACGATTTTGGATGCACTTCCAGCGGGTTGACGTAGAAGAAATGCTTGCCATCCAGCGCCATACCACCGAGGACGGTGTTGTACAGCGCGCGCTCCATCACGTCGGCGTACTGGCTATCGGCTTCCATTTCCAGCATCCGGCGGGCGAACATCATCAGGCCGATTGAAGCGCAGCTTTCCGCATAGACCGAATCATTGGGTAAATCGTAATCGCTGCTAAAGGCTTCGCCGCTGCTCTGTGAACCGATGCCTCCGGTGATATACAGCTGACGCTGCGCCATATTTTTCCACAGGCGCAGGCAGTCCTGGCGTTTGCCTTCATCGTTGCTCAGGCGAGCGAGATGCGCCACGCCAGTCATCAGATAGACAAAACGTACCGCGTGGCCAATGGCCGTCTGCTGCTGCGAAATTGGCAGATGCGCCTGGCTGTAGGCTTTGTCTTTGACCATCCACGCCGGGCCGTAGGTATGCCAGTAAGAGGTTTGGCCGCGTTTTTCGTACTCTTCGTCGTAGAAGTGCGGTTGGGTGCCGCGCTGTCCGATAAAGTAGCTTGCCAGCATCATATAGCGCGGCTGCTCTGTTACCTCATACAGACGCATCAGCGCCAGCTCAATTTCCGGGTGGCCCGGATAGCCATGCAGCTGATTTTCGCCAGGGCCGAAAGTGCTGTCGATATGATCGGCCAGGCGACAAACGACGTCTAGCAGCCGACGCTTGCTGGTGGCCTGAAAGAAGGCGACGCCCGCTTCAATCAGATGCCCGGCGCAATAAAGCTCGTGGCACTCCGCCAGGTTGCTCCAGCGTTCTTGCGGGGCTTTTGCCGTAAAGTACGTATTGAGATAGCCATCGTCACACTGCGCGGCAGCCACCAGTTCAATCACCTCATCGGCGGTTTTCTCAAGCGCGGGATCGGGCTTCTGGCACAGTGACCAGGCAACCGCTTCCAGCCATTTCGCCACGTCGCTGTCCTGAAAGACCATGCCGTAAAAGTCGCCCGTCTGCTGGCCTGCGGCAATGCGGAAATTTTCAATGGCATGGCTGGGTTCAGCCTCTGGAATACGATCGTTTAACGCATCCCACTGGTAAGGAATAACCACATCGCGAACCAGTTGTTGATACTGTCCGAGGAACGGATCGCTGACCGTCAGTTTATGCAGATCGACTTCCAGTACGTTCATTTCGTGCTCCTTAAGGCTGTAGAGGTCATAGATATTCCTCGCTGACGGGGTATTTTATGGCAGTAATTTTTATTTTCGCGTTATGACCTGATTCATTTTGCCCAGATAGCGGTGAGCGACAAGGCGATAAAAGAGTAAAAAAAGATGACGATTCCGACCCGTATTTAAAAATGTGAGATGGATCGAGTGAAATGACTATTTTTAGTTAATAATCAAAAGCTAATATGAAATACGGTGCTGAATGAGCGGGAAATGACATATTAATGCTCGAACTATCCATGACATTACCGATTAAAGTCCAAAACGGCGGATTATTTATTTCTCGCGGCATTGGGCGTCATCCTGCCAGGCGTCTGCAATCGTGGGAAATTATATTTGTGGAAAAAGGCTGCCTGAAAATTCAGGAAGAAGAATGTGTTTTCTGTGTCGAAGCCGGGGAAAGCCTGTTGCTTTGGCCGCATCGCCGCCATATTGGCGTTGAGGAGTTTCCCGCCGATCTTAAATTTTACTGGCTCCATTTTGAGGTCAAAGCGCCGGACAGCGACCCGCGCTGGCTGACGCATCTTTCCGTGCCGCAGCATACCCAGGTTGCCGATCCGCAGGCGCTGATTGCGCTTTTTCGCCAGTTTATGAACGAGCAGGAAAAGCACCAGCGCAGCCCGGCGCTGGAGTTCATCGTGCTGCTGATTTTGCAGCAGCTCACCGTTGACGCCCGGCAGAATGAAAACGCCGAGGCCGCTGGCGTGTCGCTGGCCTGGAAAGTACAGCAGTTGATTCGAACGCACTATCACCTGCCGCTTTCCAGCTCGGTTCTGGCGAAAGAACTGCATTGCAATGTGGATTATCTGGGACGCGTTTATCGGCGGGTATTTCACCTTACGCTAACGGAAGCCATCCACCGCCAGCGGGTGCGCGAGGCGGAAAAGTTGCTGATTAGCGACGCGCGTTCGTTAAAAGAGGTGGCGGAGCGGTGCGGTTTTAATGACGTTGGTTACTTTCGCCAGATCTTCCGCAAGCACACCGGCCTGACGCCTACCGCCTGGAAGCGGCGCTACAGTAAGGAACACGTTAATTCTTGAGTATAATCTTTGGCCCTCTGACAACGCGGTTGCAAACTGAATGCCCGATGGCGCTTTGCTTATCGGGCCTACAAGAGTTCATCACAACGTATTGATATTGCAAATCTTGTAGGTCGGATAAGGCGCAGCCGCCATCTGACACAGGCTGTGGCTGCCGGCATTACTGCCCGTAATAGGCATTCGCGCCGTGTTTACGCAGATAGTGTTTATCGAGCAGTTCAGGCTGCATATCCGGTAGCTGCGGGGCCAGCTGGCGCGAGAACAGCCCCATATAAGCGCACTCCTCAAGCACCACGGCGTTGTGGACGGCATCGGCGGCATTTTTACCCCAGGCAAACGGGCCGTGTGAATGAACTAATACCGCCGGGATTTGCGCCGGATCGAGACCGCGCTCTTCAAAGGTTTTAATAATCACCTCGCCGGTCTGATACTCGTACTCGCCGTTAATTTCCTCAACGGTCATCAGCCGGGTACAGGGGATCGCGCCATAGAAATAGTCGGCGTGGGTGGTGCCCCAGGCGGGCAGATCGAGCCCGGCCTGCGACCAGATCGTCGCATGGCGGGAATGGGTATGCACGATCCCGCCGATCTGCGGATAGCGGCGATAGAGCGCCAGATGGGTCGCGGTATCGGACGACGGTTTTTTGTTGCCTTCAACGACCTTACCGCTGGCGATCTCTACCACCACCATATCGTCGGCGGTCATCACCTCATATTCGACGCCGGAAGGCTTAATGACCATCAGCTTGCGCGTCTCATCGACCGCGCTGACGTTGCCCCAGGTAAAGGTGACCAGCCCGTGCGCCGGGAGGGCCAGGTTTGCCGCCAGCACCTCGGCTTTCAGTTGCTCTAACATGTGAAACCTCCTTCCTGCATCCGTGATTCAATCCAGCGGCGGGCCTGGATAATTTCCAGCACCGGCTCACTGGCTTTCTCTGTCCACATCTCAATCAGAAATGAACCGCGATAATTCAGCTCATGCAGCGTTTTAAAAATGCCCACAAAATCAACGCATCCTTCGCCAAACGGCACGTCGCGGAACTGGCCGGGGCTGTCACCGGTCACCGGCAGCGTGTCTTTCAGGTGGATAGCGGCGATACGGTCGATACCCAGCTTCAGCTCGGCGGTGACGTCGTTCCCCCAGGCGCTGAGGTTGCCGACGTCCGGGTAGACGGTGAACCACGGTGACGAAAGCATCTCGTCCCACTTTTTCCACTTGCTGATGGAGTTCATAAACGCGGTATCCATGATCTCCACCGCCAGCATCACCTGCGCCGCTGCGGCCTGTTCCACCGCCCACGCCAGCCCTTCGGCGAAACGTTGCTGGGTGCCTTCGTCGTGCTCTTCGTAATAGACGTCGTAACCTGCCAACTGGATGGTGCGGATCCCCAGGTCGCGCGCCAGGCGAATGGCTTTGGTCATGATTTCACGCGCCCGCTGGCGTACCGCTTCGTCGCGGCTGCCAAAAGGGAATCGACGATGGGCGGAGAGGCACATCGACGGGATGGCGACGCCGCTTTCCAGCATCGCGTTCACCAGCGAAGCGCGTTGGGCCGAGGTCCACTCCAGGCGTGAGAGACGTTCGTCGGTTTCATCCACCGACATCTCAACAAAATCAAAACCGCAGCTTTTTGCCAGCACCAGCCGCTCTGGCCAACTGAGATCTTTCGCCAGTGCTTTCTCGTAAATACCTAATGGATGATTACGCATGCTTTTCTCCCCAAATGGCGTCAATTTGGGCGTGGAATTCGGCTGCGACCTGCGCCGGATGGGCGGCACCTGCCAGCGCACGTCCGGCGATAAATGCCTTAACGTTAATGTCGCGGAACAGCGGCAGATCCGCTGGGGTAATGCCGCCGGTAATCGATAGTTCAAGGCCGATGTCGGACAACGCCTTCATACGCGCCAGGTCCGCCTCGCCCCACTGCTGTCCGCTGGCCTGCGCGTCGCGCCCGCGGTGGTAAATCGCCTGACGAACCCCGACGCGATACCAGTCTTGGGCGTCGTCCAGCGTCCAGTTGCCGAACAGTTCTATTTGAATTTCACCGCCACAGGATTGCGCGACGGCGTGGCCTTTCTCGACCGTGGCGAGCGGTGCGGCGCAGATGATAGTCATCCAGTTAGCGCCAGCGCCAAAAGCCTGCTGCGCCAGGGTTTCACCGGCATCGGCCACTTTCCAGTCGGCGACGATGATTTTTTCCGGGCACTGCGCTCGCAGGGCTTTCACCGCGCTAAGGCCTTCGGTTAAACAAAGGATGGTTCCGGCCTCAACGATATCGACATGATCCTGTAGCAGGGCGACATCGCGCTGGGCTGCTTCCAGACTGGTGTGGTCGAGCGCCAGTTGCAGTAATGGTCGGCTCATAATGCGTGCTCCTTAATACGGGCGTGATAGCCCTGTAGTGCTTCAATCAAATCCTGGTATTGGCGGTATTTGCGCTGGTAGAGGGCGTGCGCGGTCATGTCCGGCAGCAGCGTGCGCACCGGGTGCTGCAGGTCGCGTTGGGCCTCGCGGAAATCGCGATATACGCCGGTGCCGACGCGGGCCGCCAGCGCTGCGCCAAAGCAGCCGGTCTCCTCAACCTGCGGCAGCTCGATGCGTAACCCGCTGACGTCCGCCAGCATCTGCATCCAGACGTCGGAGTGGGCCGGGCCGCCGGTAACGCGCAGGGCGCAAACGTCGGTAAAGCGTTCACGCATGCGGTTGAGGTGGGTCATATGGCTGAAGACCACGCCTTCATAAATCGCTTGCAGCAGGTGGGCGCGGGTGTGCAGCGCCTGCATGCCGTAAAAGCCGCAGGTCATCTCCAGCCCGGCATTGCTGCCGTAGAGAAACGGCAGAAAAAAGAGGTCGCTACCGGCTTTCGGCAGGCTGGCGACCGCCTGGTTGATCTCGTCAAAAGAGAGGTCGCCCCACTGGGCGGTAAACCATTCAAGGTTGCCGGAGGAGGTCGGGCTGGCTTCGTGAACGATATACTGTCCGTCATTGACGTAGCGGCCATAGACGTAAGGGTGGGCCTCATGGTCGCGCAGACCGTGAGCGATGCCGCTGGTGACGGCCCAGGTACCCATCACCGCATTGAGCGTTGATTCATCCTCAATACCGGCGCAAAGGGCGGTGGAAACCACATCAAACAGGCCGCCGACGACGGGGGTGCCCGCCGCCAGACCGGTGATGGCGGCTGCCTGAGCGGTGATCTCCCCGCATATTTCGGCTGAACCCACCACGGGGGGCAGCGCGCTATCGATTTCACTGATGCCCAGCCATTTGGTCAGACGCGGGTCGTACTGGCCCGTCGCCATGTTGTAGAGGTTGGACTCGGAGATGTTGCTCTCTTCGCAGCCTTTCACGCCGGTTAAGCACCAGCGCAGATAGTCATGCGTCATCATGACGCAGCCTATCTGCGCGTAGCGCTGCGGCTCATTCTCTTTTACCCAGCGTAAAAGGGAGACCGGATGCCCGGTCCACAGGGTTTGCCGGGTCAGCGGGTAGAGTTTTTGCGGAACCGCTTCTTTTTGCCAGCGCTGGACAATTTCCATGGCACGACGGTCGGAAGAGAGTATCGCTTTACCTAATGGCCGATCGCTTTTATCTAACAGGAACAGGCCCTTACCCTGAGCGGAAATACCCAGACCGCGGATTTGTGAGCCGCTCACCCCCGTGTGCGCCAGCAGTTTGCTGATGACCGAGCCGCACTGTTGCCACAGTTCGGTCATATCGCGTTCAACCCAGCCTGGCTGCGGGCTTAAAGCGTGCAGCGGCAGGCGTTGCACCGCTACTTCCCGGCCTGCGCCATCGTACAACCCGGCTTTTAGCCAACTCCCACCACAATCTAACCCCAGCCAGTAGTTGCTCATGACTTATTGCACCTCGTCCACGGCTTTCAGGAGATCGGCGCCCTGCGGGTTGTCTTTCAGGAACATATCGCGCACCTGGCTGCCCAGCGCATCGCTGAAGGCTTTACGGTCGATATCGGTCAGGACTTCAACTCCGGCTTCTTTCATGCCATCGATAATTTTTTGCTGATCTTCGGCGACCAGTTTGCGCTGATAGTCACCCGCTTCTTTGGCGGAACTCAGCAGTGCCTCCTGGAACTGCGGGCTTAAAGCGTCGAATTTGGCTTTATTGATCACCAGCAGCAGAGGCGAATAGGCGTGATGAGTGAGGGAGAGGTATTTCTGTACCTCATAGAATTTCGCTGACCACACGACGTTGATAGGGTGTTCCTGGGCATCAATCGTACGGGTTTCGAGGCCGGTATAGACTTCGGAGAACGGCATCGGAATAGGGTTGGCGCCGAAGATTTTAAAGGCCGCGATATTCATTGGGCTGTTGTTAGTGCGGATTTTTAAGCCTTTCAAATCGCCCGGCGTTTTTACCGGCGCGCGGGAGTTGGTGACGTCGCGCCAGCCGTTTTCCCAGTAGGCGAGGACTTTTAACCCTTTTGAATCGAGTGATTTTTTCAGTTCATCGCCGACTTTGCCGTCGAGCGTTTTATGCGCATGCGCGGTATCGCGAAACAGGAAGGGGACATCAAGTAAGTTGAATACAGGGGCCAGACCGGTGAAATTGTTCGAACCGGACATTTCCATATCAATGGTTCCGCCGCGCACCCCGCTGATCATTGCCTGGGCGTTACCTAATGTGCTGTCAGGAAAGAGTTTTAGCGTTAATTCGCCGTTGGTTTTTTCTTTTAATAATTCGTTAAATTTTTTCGCGGCAATATGTTGGGAGTCAGTTTGCGGTGTTTCATAACCAAAACGTAAAGATTGCGCCGCCAGAGACGACACGCTGAAAACCGTCAGACCAGCTATCAATAATGAACGAGCAATAACGTGTAATTTCATAATATTATCCTTTAATTAATCCATTTAAGCGGTGTGATAATTAGCTCGGGAATAAAAATAAATAAAACCAGCAGCGACATCAGTACGACAACGTAAGGGAATACGCCTCTTACCGCGTCATCAAATTTCAATTTTGCTACCCCGGAAATAACGTTGAGGACGTTGCCAACGGGCGGTGTGATTAATCCAATAGAGCAGTTAATAATGAACATGACGCCGAAATAAATCGGGTCAATATTGGCTTCTTTAACTAATGGCAATAATACAGGGGTAAGAATTAACACCGTTGGCGTTAAATCCATCACCATACCGACGACCATAATTGAGATCATAATGACGATAAATAAGAGTCGCGGAGAGTCGACCAGCGGCTGCAGCAAATCTGACACCATCATGGGTAACTCCGCGATCGTAATCAGCCAGGCGGATACCTGAGCCGCGGCCACCAGAAACATGACGACTGACGTCGTTTTGGCGGCATTGACCAGCACGTGGTAGAGACTGGAAAACGTTAATTCCCGATAGATAACCACGGCGACAAAGAGGGCGTAAAACGCGGCAACCGCCCCTGCCTCCGTTGGCGTGAAAAGTCCGGAACGGAAGCCGCCGATAATAATCACCGGTAAAAACAGCGCCCAGATACCTGAAACCAATGATTGCCAGATTTCACGCGGTGTTGCTTTAGGCTGAGAAGGGAGATTTAATCGCCCAGCCTGCCACCACCAGGTGAGCATAAGCGCCGCGCCCATCATGATGCCCGGTGCGATCCCGGCCATAAACAGCTTGCTGATCGACAAGCCGCTGGAAACGCCGAAGATAATAAAAGGAATTGAGGGTGGAATAATTGGCGCAATGATCCCGCCGGAAGCGATTAACCCAACGGAGCGGTTGATCGGGTAGTTTGCGGAGCGCATCATCGGCACCAGCAGCGCGGCGACCGCAGCGGTATCTGCTACCGCAGAGCCGGAAAGGCTGGCCATAATCATTGCTGCAATGACGCCCACGTAGCCCAGGCCGCCGGGCTTATGGCCGACCAGCTTCATCGGCAGGTCGACAATTCGCTTTGACAGGCCGCCCGCGTTCATGATTTCACCGGCCAAAACAAAAAAGGGAATGGCCAGTAGGGAGAAACTGTCCGCGCCGTTAACCAGGGTTTGCGCCATAATCTGCACGTCAAACATATCCAGGTATGCCATCAGAGCAGCGCCGCAAAGCAGCAGCGACCAGGCGATGGGTAAACCTATCGCGATCCCGCCGAGCAGGCAGCAGAGAAATATCACCACGGCCATGATTAGGCTCCTTGCTGTGGTTGTTGAAAGGAATCGTTACGCGTTATTAAGTGATAAAGCCGACGCAGCTCGATTAACGCGATAGCAACGCTTGTGGGCAGACAGGCGATATACATCAGGCCGATCGGTAAACCGAGGATTGGCGAGTGATCGCTCCAGTCCTGCAACGCTTTTTGCAGGCTGCCCCAGCCTAATGCGAGGCATAACAATAAAATCAGTGAATGCGTCAGCAGCGAGAGTCGACGCTGATTCGCTGGCGAAAGTTTTTCCACCACAAAAGTGACCTGAACGTGAGCGTTATCCATAAATGCAACGATGGCGCCAATAAACGTCAGCCATACAAATAGATAACGTGATAGTTCATCTACCGACAAAATACTGCTCTCAAAACCGTAACGTAAAATAACGTTAATAAATACAATGCAGGAAAGTACGGCAATTAATACCGCAAGTATGCCCTCAAGTACCCGCTTCATAACGACTCCATCAGGTTATAGAAACTTATTTCTTTCGATGCTGAATAGTGGAACTTAATTTCTTATGTTTGGTTTATATTAGGTCGGCGCAACGTTGAATTGCAGGCCGAGAATTAAGGTGATGATGTTTAATTCAGGTTAGCGGCGTGTGGCCTTTTTCATCATGTTAATACCATCGCGTAATATATTGATGCGGTGATTAATATCGGCGCTGGCATTGATTTCCAACAATTTAATACCGGTAAACTGCAACAGATCGGGAGCTACGGCGGTAATGAGTTCTTTAACATGTTTCTCCGTCATCAGGCTTTGTGGACAGAAAGGTGCAAACGGAGCATGGAGGTCCTGCCATTCGCCGTATTCTCCGCTTTGTGTCGTGCCGGAGAACATCAGCGCCCCGAGTTTTCCAGCATGTTTGGCCTGCTGCGTGTGGATCAGCGGTAGAGAGGTATCCCGCCCTTCAATAGCCGAGCGCGCCCAGTTAACGCAGACGCTTATGTCATAGTCGGCAATAATTTCCAGTACGTTTACTAACGGTAAGAATCCTTTGCGCGGTGCGGGGCCGGTCATCGCGTCGCAGTGTTCAAGCACCAGGTCGCAGGACCAGTCCCAGTTGGCAATCTCTTTTAATGAGCGCGCAAAGGCGTCGGTTGCCTGCGCTACGTTCGGATTGCCCGCCAGTGGGGCGGCATGAAGCTCAAGGGCTATAACTTTGCCGGGGGTTTTCGCATTGAGTTTATTTATCTTCTGATAAAGATGACGGTAGTATTCCACGCAGGCTTTACGCTGTTCCTCGTCACTGGACGCTAATCCAAAACCGCCGTTTTCGCTACGGCGGCGCATGGTTTCCATTATCGCGGTGACCACGATTTGCCAGTTCCCTGGTGTATGGCGCAATAACCACTCGTCGCCGAGCGGGTGAAGATGTTCAAGACAAGGCTGCTCCAGCCCCCGGATATCCGGAGTATCAGAGAGTTGCCGCCAGAATTCCGTCTCTTCCTCTTCACTCTTCTGGTGAAATGAGGGTGCACAAGGGTACGCACCGATAATATAACCGGTATTATTTTTCATTTTGTGCTCCAGTAAACTCTATTTTATAAAACGTCTATGGCGACTTTTACGACTATTTTCCGTATCGGCGTAGCAATGCTTTTATTACAACCGGGACGATGAACATCCTGCGGGAAAAACAGGGCATAACTTCCCGGTATCATTTCAATGAATGATTCATGTTCACTGTCGTGATAAAAAATAATATCGCGCTGTTCTGATAATGACTCGCTGATTTGATTATTACCGGTATCAATGGCAACCCCAATTGTCTCTTCGCCCCATGCCAGAAACTGAATATCCAGATAGCGGCGATGGACTTCCGGACGATTTTCAGCAGCATCGCGGGTGATCATATCGATAATCTGCGCGAAGATATTTTTGCCGTCGATTTCCACTACGCCAGGTTCCAGCGTGCGAAAGTCCGTATTGCGCAGGAAATCGAGCGCCTGCTCTATGGCCGACGGTAGCCGGCACGGATTAGGCTGCGCAATATGTCCAAAAATCATGATGTGGCTCCTTACAGCGCCTGAATTTTGGCCCAGACGCTGTCGTCAATGGTGATACCGTGACGGCGGTTGTCATCCAGCAATTTGGTAAATTCGTGGCCGGGCAGCCGAATCGCGACGTTGTCGTCGGCGCGTTCAGCAGTGGTGATGAAATCCATAATCCGCTGCAGTTTGGCATCGCGGGTTGCGCCATCGATCAGCTTATCCACTTCTATGGCGATGAAAATCTGTGAGACGCCATACTCATCGCTGTTTTCCTGGGTCACTTCGGCAACGGAAGAACCGTTGGAAAGCAGGGTGGCAATCATGTCCAGCACAATCGACAGACCAGATCCTTTCCAGTAACCCATTGGTAAAATGCGGCGATTTTTCTCGATAACGCCCGGTTCTTTGGTCAACTGACCGTTATCGTCGAAACCGCCATCCACCGGCAGTTCGCGGCCCGCCAGACGGTTAACTTCTAACATTCCGTAGGAGAACATCGACATCGACATATCCACCATCGTGATCGGCGTAGACGGGATGGCGACGATCAGCGGATTGGTACCGATACGGCACTCTTTCGCCCCCCACGGCGGCATGACGGCGATGGAGTTGGTCCAGCAAATGCCGATATAGCCTTTTTCCGCCGCCTGCCAGCCGTAGCTGCCGCCGCGCATCCAGTGGTTAGCATTACGTAACGCCACCAGGCCAATACCATGATCGGAAGCCAGCTCGATGGCCCGGTCCATCATCTTTTTCGCCGTCAGGTTGCCGATAGCGCGCTGAGCATCCCACTGTTCGATGGCGCCGAGGCTGGTAACTCGCTGCGGTTTAGCATCAGGAATAATGTCGCCGTTATCCAGTTGCTGGATGAAGCGGGGAAAACGGTTCACGCCGTGGGAATAGACACCGGACTCGGTGGTGCGAGCGAACATTTCCGCGCACTCGTCGGCGGTATCTTCCGCAATATTCCGCGACCGCAAGACGCGGTAGAAGGCCCCTTTTAACTCTTCGAAAGCTACTTTCATCCCTGTTCTCCTGGTCGATTGTTAGAAAATTTAGTATGTTTTTTTGTCTATAAATTTCATAATGCGAAATGCAGTTCCAAATATATAGATCAAAAATTGACATGGCAACGCCAGAGAAGGTTTTTAAAAACGATTAAAATCATCGGCTTATGTTTTTTATGCTGATATCGTGAACTGCAACACACTTTGAGCTACCATCTGATCGCCCAAGAAAGGAGAGAGTTTTCTGATGAGCCAGAACAACGATAAAGAGAAGCCTGCGGGGAGTCAGAGCCTGTTTCGTGGCCTGATGTTGATAGAAATTTTGAGTAACTACCCGAACGGTTGCCCACTGGCGCACCTGTCGGAGCTGGCGGGGTTGAACAAGAGTACCGTCCATCGTTTGTTGCAGGGGCTTCAATCCTGCGGATATGTGACGCCAGCGCCGGCGGCCGGGAGCTACCGTCTGACGACAAAGTTTATTGCCGTCGGCCAAAAAGCCCTGTCATCGCTGAATATCATCCACGTTGCGGCACCGCACCTTGAGGCGCTCAACCTGGCCACTGGCGAGACGGTGAATTTTTCCAGCCGTGAAGATGACCACGCTATCCTGATTTATAAGCTGGAACCGACCACCGGTATGCTGCGCACGCGTGCCTACATTGGCCAGCATATGCCGCTGTACTGCTCGGCGATGGGGAAAATTTATATGGCGTTTGGTCAGCCGGATTATGTGGCGTCTTACTGGGAAAGCCATAAAGAACAGATCCAGCCGCTGACTCGTAATACCATTACCGATTTACCAGCAATGTACGATGAGCTGGCGCAAATTCGTGAAACCAGCATGGCGATGGATCGCGAAGAAAATGAACTGGGCGTTTCCTGTATTGCTGTGCCTGTGTTTGATATTCACCATCGAGTGCCTTACGCCATTTCTATTTCGCTGTCGACGTCACGGCTAAAACAGATCGGCGAGAAAAATCTGCTCAAACCGTTGCGTGAAACCGCACAGGCTATCTCTAATGAGCTGGGATTTACCGTTCGCGAATAAGACAGCTCGCCAGGTTTTATCAGGCATCTGACAAAATTTGTCCGTTTGCGTAGTGGGATCAAAGCGGCGGGGAATGGCTCTCTGGCATTCTGGCGTTTTAACGCAGGGGGAGAACAATGAACCGGTTTATTATGGCGGATGCGTCGGCGTGTATCGGGTGTCGTACCTGCGAGGTCGCCTGCGTGGTGTCGCACCAGGAACAGCAGAATAGCGCGGCGGTGACGACGGCGGACTTTGTGCCGCGTATCCGGGTGATAAAAGAGGATAGCTTCACCACGGCCACGGTCTGCCATCAGTGTGAGGACGCGCCGTGCGCGAATGTCTGCCCGGTACAGGCGATTCGCCGTGATCGGGGGCATATCTTCGTGACGCCATCGCGCTGCATTGGTTGTAAAAGCTGTATGCTGGCTTGCCCGTTTGGTGCGATGACCGTGGTGGCGTTCGCGTCAGGCGCGCAGGCGATTAAATGCGATCTTTGCTGGCATCGGGAAGCGGGGCCGGCGTGCGTGGAAGCCTGCCCGACCAGTGCGTTACAGTGCGTTGACGCAGCACACGTGCAGCGCCAGCGCCTCTATTCTCAACCTTTCTGAATGTCGTTCCGGCCTGCATGATGGCCGGAATAGCCGTCAGCCTTCACGCCAGGCGCGTTCTATCTCTTCTGCCAGAATTTTTACGCCCGCCTCGATTTTGTCCGGTTCAGGCACGTAGTTCATCCGCATACACTGGTGTGTGTGCGGCCAGGGTTTATCCAGCCCGGGAAAGAAATAGTGGCCCGGCACCATCAGCACGCCGCGCGCTTTCAAGCGTTGATAGAGTAGCTCGGTGGTTATCGGCAGATCTTTAAACCACAGCCACAAAAATATTGCGCCTTCCGGTTTATGAATCAGGCAGCGTTCTTCGGATAAATAGCGACGAATGATCGCGATAGTCTGTTGAACGCGCTGATAGTAGAAAGGTTTGATAACCGTTTCCGACAGCCGCAGCAGATCGTTACGCTTAATCATTTCGCACATCATCGCCGGACCCATGCCGCCGGGCGCAAGGCTGATAATGCCGTTCATGTTGGCAATGGCGGTAATCGTCTTATCATTGGCGATGATAATCCCGCAGCGGGAACCGGGCAGCCCCAGCTTCGAGAGGCTCATGCATAGGATAATATTGGGGTTCCACAGAGGGCGCGCCTCGCTAAAGATAATGCCCGGAAACGGTACGCCGTAAGCGTTATCAATCACCAGTGGGATGTTGTGCTGATTCGCCAGTCTGTCCAGCTTCATCAGCTCTTCGTCGGTGATAACGTTACCGGTTGGGTTGGTCGGGCGCGAGACGCAAATCATCCCCGTTTCTTCGCCGATGTGCAGATGCTCAAAATCGACGTGATACTTAAACTGGCCTTCCGGCAGCAGCTCAATATTCGGGCGCGCCGAAACGAAGAGGTCGTCTTCCAGACCGGAATCTGCATAGCCGATGTATTCCGGCGCAAGCGGGAATAGTACCTTTTTCGTACTGCCGTCGGCGCGACGTCCGGCGAAGAGATTAAATAAGTAGAAAAACGCGCTCTGACTGCCATTTGTCAGCGCAATATTCTGTGGTTCGATATCCCATCCCAGCGTTTCACGTAGCAGTACGGCCAGTGCATTCAGTAGCGCCGTTTTTCCCTGGGGACCGTCATAATTACAAAGCGCATCAGCGGCTTTGCCGCTTTCTACCATATCTGTCAGTAGCGTCTGGAAATAATCCTGCATTGCAGAGATGTGTGCCGGGTTACCGCCGCCAAGCATGATGGCGCCTGGCGTGCGTAAGCCGTCGTTGAGATCCTCCATCAGGCGGGTAATGCCTGAATGGCGGGTAAATTTATCGCCGAAAAGTGAAAATGTCATAACGGGTGATCTATCGAACTGTCTGTCAAAGTGGATAACCATAACGCTACAAATGGCGGGGCGCAAATGGGGGTCAGGCGGTGGTATTGATGTTTTATGCTACAAATTTTTATCAGGTTAGTTTTTTATTTTGAAGGGGCTACCGGTACGCGAGGAGACCGGTAGCGCCACGATTAGCGGCGGCCCGCCCAGACGACCATCACCGTATCGTCGCCGTACTGGCGTACAAAACCGTACCCGTGTTTTAGCGTCAGCGTGGTTTGTTGGCCTGCGCCGATGGCGGGATGTCTGGCGCGGAACTGGCTAATACGCTGCCAGTGCGCGACGGCTGCGGCTGACTTTCCGCTCACGTCCTGCCAGTTCATATCTGAACGGGTGCCTTGCAGCGGGTCGGAGCCGGTGGGGCCGAAGGGACGAGCGGATTCATCGCCGTAAAAGATCTGCACCGCGCCCGGCGAAAGCAGCAGCAGTTCCGCCGCCTTATCACCGCCCTCACGGAAAAGGCGCGTATCATGCGAGGAGAGGTAACTTAATACGTTGAAATCCTGCATTTTATCCGCCATCTGCTGCCAGACTGGCCCCATTTCCGCCAGGCAATCGACCGCCTTCGCCGCCTGCTCCTGATAATCAAAATTGATCATCGCGTCGAAACCATAGCGATAATAATCACTTTTCATGACGCCGTGGCCCCACGCTTCGCCAGTCATCCAGAACGGGCTATCATCCAGCGCTTTGTCCGGATTGGCCTGCTTCCATTCATGTAACGCCGCGCTGGCCTGGGTTTTTAGCTGTTGCCAGGCAGGAAGCTCAACGTTTTTGGCCGTATCGACCCGGAACCCGTCAATGCCGTAATCATGCACCCACTGGCTTAACCAGTGAGTCAGATAATCCCGTGGCGTATAGCCCTCAATGAGTTGATATTGGTGGTGTTGGTGGCGATATCGGTTGTGTTTTGGTTAATGCTGTCGGTATTGGCAGCAATATCAGTGGTGTTCTGCGTCACATTGGCGTTGGTTGCAAATAGCTGAGAGCCGTTAACGGCGTCGGTGCTGCTTTCTGATATGGCTCCGTTACCAACGTTGACAATTTTGCGCTTTAGGGCATCACTCCCTACAGAAACTACGTTTTCTTCGGTCGCTGTAGAATTGCTCCCTATCGCGACGGAATTTTTTGCAGAGGTTACCGCCCCACTACCGAAGGCAATGCCATTTGCCGCATCTGACGTTACGGATGTATTGTAACCGAAAGCCATGCTATCCAGAGATGCGGCATTCGCCCCTAATCCTACCGTCAGGCTTCTTTCTGCTGATGATACGGTATCGCGTCCAAGCGCTATTGAATTTTTCCCTGAGGCATTTGCATTTGTTCCCAGTGCGATGGCGTAAAGATTTGAGGCAACTGCGTTTGTACCTACTGCCATAGAGTATTTAGCCGTAGAAGTGGTATGTGCACCTGCCCCTAGCGCCACTGAGCCTATACTCTCAGCAAGGCTATATCCGCCCAACGCAGTGCTGGAAGCCCCAGATGCCTTACTATAGTAACCTATTGCAATACCGGCACCCGCTACATATCCTTTGGACGGATCTTCTGCGACCTTTTCTTTAGTTGTTATTGTTGAATCAGCTTCGGCGCCTTCGCCAATGGCTATCCATCCATTCTCAGTGCCGATCCCTTTCCCTGTATCGTTCCCAGCATTGGCCAGTGCGTCCGCAGAAACCATAATGCTGCTAAGACTGATGAGTGCGGAAACCGCCAGCTTTCTGCGGCCGCTTTTTTTGCCGCGGCTTTTTGCGGTTTCGCTGGTGACAACAAATGTTCCCGTAGCGGCATTCCAGAGGACTCTAAATATTCTGTTCATGAATAAGTGCTTTCCTTTTCTAAAATAATTGTATCAATGGCTATTATTTTTTTGGCTTCTTTTTCGTATCATTAATAGGTTGTATGCTGTCGAATATGACATTCTCCATGTTAATACCTATTTTTAGATACTTAAGATTATTGGGCGATACGCCTTTTAATGTTAGCGTGACGTTTGTCCATGCTCCCGGTAAGAGTTCGATTGTCGAATCCATTTTTGTGTTGAGCAGGAGTTGTCGCCAGCGAGGCAGATCTTTTGCCTCGGAAGGTTTTTTCGTACCCCATGTCATATTAAACGCAAGGTTTGATACGGGAATGCTGAGTAAGTTAACTAAATCAAGATGAATAACACTTCCATTATCTATTGGTTCAATAGATAGAATACGCCCGGCTAATCCGATATTGCCGTTGTTAATAATAAAATAGTGCGTTTGTGATGGGTCCAGTTCTGTATAGTCGAATAGCCGTTGTTTGCGTTCAACGCGGCCAACGACTTCGGCGACCTTTTGAGTTGTGTTGATAACCGTAGCTTGTTGTTTTTCTAGCAAATTCATCTTTGCTTCTTGTTCTTTTTGTTGTTTTTCTAACAGGTTTATCTTTGTTTCTTGTTCTTTTTGTTGTTTTTTCAGCTCTTCAACAAGGTGTTTATCTGCAAAGTAGTCACAACCAGATAAAAAGAATGTGAATCCCAACGCAAGCAGGGGGATAAATTTTCCATTTTTGTGCATATAAAATATCCTTGTTAATAATTTATGTAATATAAATAGTTAACCTGTTATTTATACAGCTAACTCATCATTTTGCGAGCATTGCCAATAACCATAATATATGGTTATAATTAAAACATTCATTGCTTCTATAGGAGTGTGCGAATACCCGACGTTGTTTATCAATTACTCATAGCAATGCTTTATAAAAATATAATTATAATGTTTATGTATGGGGTTTTTTTTCAGGGATGATAATGTTATTTAATTTTGCGGGTCAATCATATTCTGCGGGATATAAGAAAAGAGGATGAAAAAAATTCATTGTATAAATACAAACAGGCATGATAGTGGAATTTTTCATCCTGAAAAAGCAGGGACTACCGTTAAAAATGAACTTGTATATAAGCGGTGTAAATACTTCCAGGAAAAATTCGGAATATAGCCCGATGCTCTCAAGACACCCTCCGTACAACGGGTGTCCTGAGAACCTGGGATGCGGAAGGTTTAGAACTCGCTCTTCGCGAAGCCTGTCATCTCTTTGAGCCCCATTTCCCGGCCCAGCGCCGTCATCGGGTGGACCACGATCAGGCCGCGTACGCTTTTTTTGAGTTTGCCCATATCGGCCTGCTCTTTTTTAGTGATCGCGCGGCGAAACGGCAGGTTCATCAGCTTCTGCGCTTCTTTACTCAGTTTCTGGCTGTGTACTTCGCGCAGACGGATAATTTCTGCTTCCAGCGTCTCTTTTTCTTTTTCCAGCTCCGCGTATTTATCGGCGGATTCAACCAGAGAGAGACCTGCCTGCTGGTGGCGAATAGCGTCAAGACGATCGCTCAGGCGTTTAATTTCGTTTTTTTCGACTTCTTTCATGGGATAGCTTCTGATAGAAATGGGATAGATACCTTATAGTATGCGCGCAGTGAGTGATTCTTCACAACTCATGACGTAAAGATAATCAATTATGGCAAGTATTACACTGCTCACTATTTAATTATCTCGTTGAGAATAAAATCCTTTTTGTCGAAAGAAAAGATGAAGCGTCCTTTTGTCGGCAAGAAAAGCGATTAAGCACATTTTCCTCAATGACAACGCTAAATTGATCCTAAACTCAAATAAGCGACCGCGGGAGTCAGACGCGGGTCCCACATGGAGGATCTATCATGGCAAAAATAGGTGAGAACGTACCACTTCTTATTGATAAAGCCGTCGATTTTATGGCGTCCAGCCAGGCGTTCCGTGAATACCTGAATAAAACGCCGCCGCGTGATTATGTTCCTTCCGAAGTGCCGTCGGAGAACGCGCCCATTTATTTGCAGCGTCTGGAATATTACCGACGGCTGTACCGACCAAAAGAAGAAGAAAGAGGTTAACGGCGGGATTTACTTTTGAAAGGCCTTTTTTAAGCTGATTTTAGAAATCAGCTCGGTCAGAGAGAGGACCATCGTCGAACGCACCGCCTGCTGGTAGCGCTGAATTTGCATGGCGTAGAGCGCCGCGTCGGACGTATCAAAATGCGGCGGCGGCGGCAGCGCCATGACGCAGTGCAGTTCGCCAAACGGCCCGAGAATTTCATCGTCGGTAAAGGCGTACTCATTGCCGTCGTGATTCAGCTCTTCGCGCAGCGCCATTAACAGCTCCGCATCTTCATATTCGGTGCGGCTGAGTACGCCCAGGCCATAGATAAGTTTCAGACGTACCGAAAGATCGCCCAGCGGCCCGTCGCCATCCAGCAACGGTTCCACAGCGTATTTCACCGCATAGTCGTCTTTGCGAAACACCTGGAGCACCAGAATATTCACCGCCTCGGTCAATAACTCGACGGCGGTAATCAGGAAGCTCCGTACGGTTTTGCCAGCATTCAGACGCTCAAGCACACGATTTTCAAAGGCCTGGGTTTGTTCCATTATTGCCTGCATATCTGACAATCTGTTATTTGGGCGCAGGCTAACCTGCGCCGGGTTCTGCGTCATTTGGTCGCGTTATATGCGTTAACCGCCTCAGCCACCACATCGCTATTGGCATCCAGCCCGGAAATTTGCGCCAGCGCGGCCTGCGGGCCTTTTTCGGTAATCAGAGCCGCCAACTCCTGCGCCTGCGGATCTTCATCACTACGGAAATGCATCGCCGCCGCGATCCCTTTGACCAGATTCACATGCGGCAGACCATATTCCAGGGTGCCAAGCAGCGGTTTGATCAGACGGTCGCCCGCGCTGAGTTTGCGTAGCGGCTGACGACCTACGCGTTCGACGTCATCTTTCAGATACGGGTTTTCAAAACGACCGAGGATTTTCTGAATGTATGCCGCATGTTTGTCGGCATCAAAACCGTAGCGTTTGATCAGCACCGCGCCGCTTTCTTCCATCGCGCCTTTCACCACCGCGCGAATACTCTCATCGAGAATAGCGTCGCGAATGGTTTGATGACCGGCTAATTTGCCGAGGTACGCGGTTATAGCATGACCCGTGTTCAGCGTGAAGAGTTTACGTTCGACAAATGCCATCAGGTTATCCGTTAACTCCATCCCCGGAATGTTTGGCAACGCGCCTTTAAACTGGGTTTTATCGACGATCCACTCGCTGAAGGTTTCTACCGTCACTTCCAGCGGATCGTTGGTCGCAGAAGCAGATGGCGGCACAATACGGTCAACGGCGGAATCGACAAAGCCAACGTGCTGTTCAACCCAGGCTTTATCGCCATCCGCCAGCGCGTTCATTACGTGGCCTTTCAGCTGCGTTGTGCCGCGTACCATGTTTTCACAAGCGATGATGTTCAGCGGGGCATCCACGCCCTGCGCCTTACGTTTTACCAGCCCTTTAGCGATGGCCGGAGCGATACGCTCAAGCACAACCGGACCCACGGCAGTAGTGATTAAATCAACGTGGGCAATCAGGTCGACAACATCATCGCCGATGCTGCTGACAGCGTTGACGCCGGAAACGGTATCCACCTGCTCATTTTCACCCACAACATGAACCTGATAGCTATGACGGGCATTCAGGGCATCGAGTACGACCTGGTTTACATCCGCAAACGTCAGTTGTATCCCCGCGTCAGCCAGCAGTTTGCCGATAAAGCCACGACCGATATTACCTGCGCCAAAATGTAATGCTTTCATAGTATTAACCTTCATTAATGTTTTTACCCGAGAGGGCTGGGGTGAGGGACTGCATAGATTTCCCCTCAACCTAACCCTCTCCACAAGGGAGAGGGTATCGCCTTCATATTTCGAACTGCAGATGCGTTGGCTCTCCTCGCTCACCCCAGTCACGTACTTATGTACGCTCCTGGGGATTCACTGCGTTGCCGCCTTCCTGCAGCTCGAACTATTTTGGGGATACTTAACTGTTAAGCTTTTTTACCTGCCAGCAGTTCCAGCACTTCATCCACGCTGGTGGTGTGCGCCAGACGTTCGATCACGGATTCATCATCCAGCGCGTTGGTCAGGCTGGTGATGACCTGGATGTGCTCATTGTTACGTGCGGCGATACCAATGACCAGACGGGCAATATCGTCTTCTTCTTCACCGAAGCGTACGCCTTCCGGATACTGGCAGAACACCACGCCGGTTTTCAGCACGCGATCTTTCGCTTCCACTGTACCGTGCGGTACTGCGATGGATTCACCGAGGTAAGTCGGCGTCAGCTTTTCGCGGTCCAGCATCGCCTCGACGTATTCCGGCTCAACATAGCCGCCTTTCACCAGTTGTTCACCGGCAAAGCGAATCGCCTCTTCTTTGTTAGCGGCTTTACGGCCCAGGAAGATATTCTCCGCACCCAGTTTGAACAGGTTGTTATCACCCTCCTCAAAGCTGTCTTTCAGATGGTCGCGTACTTTCTCTTCATTAGTATTGTGGCGCTGTGCAGCAACCAGACGTTCGGTCAGGCTGGTGTACAGGCCGCTATCCAGGAAGTTGGTCAGCGAAATATGCTGCGCCTGCGGTACCTGACGCATCGCGCGCTCGGTAAGGTCACGGTGAGTAATGACCAGATCCACATCCGGCGGCAGATTGTTAATGGCGCTGTTGGTGACGGAGATCTGGCTCAGGCCCGCATCCTGTACTTTCTTACGCAGTACCCCTGCGCCCATCGCGCTGGAACCCATACCGGCATCGCAAGCCACGATGATTTTACGCACATGGCTCAGGTCGTTAGTCACGTCGCCAGCCGCCAGCGGAGAGGCGCCTTTAGATTCCGCTTTCATGTCATGCATACGACGGGTGGCCGCTTCAATGTCATCTTCTTCTTTCACTTTGCTGGTTTTCAGCAGAATTGCAGACACCACGAAGGAAACCGCCATTGCCGCCACGATGGCAGCGATGTTAGCGAAGTAAGCGCCTTTTGGCGTCATCGCCAGTACCGCCAGAATGGAACCTGGAGATGCCGGAGAGACCAGACCGCCGTTCAGGATGGTCAGGGTGAATACGCCGGTCATACCGCCGAGAATCACCGCCAGAATCAGGCGTGGGTTCATCAGCACGTACGGGAAGTAGATCTCATGGATACCGCCCAGGAAGTGGATAATTGCCGCGCCGCCCGCAGACTGTTTAGCGCTGCCGCGACCGAAGAACATGTACGCCAGCAGGACGCCCATCCCCGGACCCGGGTTAGCTTCAATCAGGAAGAAGATGGATTTACCCATCTCATGGGACTGCTGGATACCCAGCGGTGAGAAGATGCCGTGGTTAATCGCGTTATTGAGGAACAGGATTTTCGCCGGTTCAACAAAAATGGACGCCAGCGGCAGCATATCGTGCGCCACCATGAAGTTAACGCCAGCCGCCAGAATTTTGGACAGGACTTCAACCGCCGGACCAATACCGAGGAACGCCAGGATGGCGAGGATCATACCGATGATGCCAGCGGAGAAGTTGTTCACCAGCATCTCAAAACCGGATTTGATCTTACCGTCTACCCAACTGTCGAATTTCTTAATGCAGTAGCCGCCTAATGGACCGGCGATCATCGAGCCGAGGAACATCGGCATATCCGCGCCGACAATAACGCCCATGGTAGTGATAGCGCCCACCACGCCGCCGCGTTCGCCGCCAACCAGACGACCGCCGGTATAACCGATGAGCAGCGGCAGCAGGTAGGTGATCATCGGACCAACCAGTTTCGCCAGCGTTTCGTTAGGCAACCACCCTGTTGGAATAAATAATGCGGTGATAATACCCCACGCGATAAACGCGCCGATATTAGGCATCACCATATTGCTGAGGAATCGACCAAAGCTTTGCACTTTGATCTTAATATCGGATGACATAAAAACACCCCTTCTTATGTTGCTGTCGCGCAGGCTGAAAGCCCGAGGTTTGTTAATGTAGCGGCAGAGGTAGCCGGACCCTGTAGTGTAGATACTGCGCAATCTGGCACTGAATCGTTCAACTGTCCAGACAGAGACAATTTATGTGATTTGTGTCACATAAATATAGGGGGTAGAGAGGTAATTGATGTGATATTGATCACAAAGTGGCTGTGTAAAAAAACAACGAATCTAATTTTTAGCCCTTAAAAGACCATTTTATGTGAGATATTTCACATTTTTATTTTGGTGCTTTGTTGAATTTTTGTGATCATCTTCACAAGAAATTTTAAGCCCGGGTAACGCCAATACGATCCGGCAAACATTTTGTTGCGAGCCCTCTCACGTTATGTCATTCAGCAACCTCCTTTTGCGTCTCTTTTCGTCTTATTTGAGCCATACTATGATTTTTACTGGTTGGCAAAAAGGACACGGCATGAAACTCATCGGTAGCTACACCAGCCCTTTTGTGCGCAAAATCTCTGTTCTGCTGCTCGAAAAAGGCATTACCTTCGAATTTATTAATGAACTACCCTACGAGGCGGATAACGGCGTGGCGCAATACAACCCTCTGGGTAAGGTGCCAGCGCTGGTGACGGAGAAAGGCGAGTACTGGTTCGATTCGCCGATCATCGCGGAATATATTGAACTGCTGGATATCGCGCCAGCGATGCTCCCGCGTGACCCGATGGCAGCGCTTAAAGTTCGCCAGCTTGAAGCGTTGGCTGACGGCATTATGGATGCAGCGTTGGTTTCTGTACGCGAACAGGCGCGTCCGGCGGCGCAACAATCGGAAACGGAACTGCTGCGCCAGCGGGAAAAAATCAACCGCAGCCTGGATATGCTCGAAAGTTATCTGAGCGACGGGACGCTAAAAACGGATACGGTCAATCTGGCGACTATCGCGATTGCCTGTGCGGTAGGCTATCTCAACTTCCGCCGGGTCGCGCCTGGCTGGTGTGTTAGCCGCCCCCACCTGGTCAAACTGGTCGAAACGCTTTTTCAGCGCGAAAGCTTTGCCCGCACCGAAGCACCAAAGGCTTGACGCGCATTATGTCCGCCTGAGCAAACTCACGTTACAATCCCCCTTATGTCGATATCCCTCTCCCGCCAGGAGAGGGCCACCAACAGCCAGGCATTTTCATGACAAGCGAAACGCGTACACTCTACAGCCAGCTTCCTGCTATCGATCGCTTATTGCACGATAGCGCTTTTCTTTCTCTGCGCGATCGGTATGGCCATACCCAGGTGGTTGATCTGCTTAGGCGGATGCTTGACGACGCGCGCGACGTCATCCGGAATACGCAAACACTTCCCGACTGGTACGCGGACTGGGCGCAAGAGGCGAAACTCCGGCTGGAAAATGCGGCGCAAAGCGCGCTGCGCCCGGTGATTAACCTGACGGGGACGGTGTTGCACACCAATCTTGGCCGCGCATTGCAGGCGCAAGAAGCGATTGAGGCGGTAACGCAGGCGATGCGCGCGCCGGTGACGCTGGAATACGATTTAGATGGCGCCGGGCGGGGGCATCGCGACCGGGCGCTGGCGACGCTGTTATGCCGTATCACCGGGGCGGAGGACGCCTGTATCGTCAATAACAATGCGGCGGCGGTATTGCTGATGCTGGCGGCGACAGCCAGCGGCAAAGAGGTGGTGGTTTCGCGTGGCGAGCTGGTCGAAATCGGCGGCGCGTTTCGTATTCCTGATGTTATGCGCCAGGCGGGCTGTACGCTGCATGAAGTAGGCACCACCAACCGGACGCACGCGAAAGATTACCGTCAGGCGGTAAATGAAAATACCGGTCTGTTGATGAAGGTGCATACCAGTAATTACAGCATTGAGGGCTTTACCAAAACGGTAGAGGAAGCGGAACTGGCGGAAATCGGGCGAGAGCTGGATATTCCGGTGGTGGCGGATCTGGGCAGCGGTTCGCTGGTGGATTTAAGTCAATATGGCTTACCCAAAGAGCCGATGCCGCAGCAGCTCATTGCCGCAGGCGTCAGCCTGGTAAGCTTCTCCGGCGATAAGTTGCTGGGCGGGCCGCAGGCCGGGATCATCGTCGGCAAAAAAGCGATGATTGCCCAACTGCAAAGCCATCCGCTGAAACGCGCTCTGCGCGCGGATAAAATGACGCTGGCGGCGCTGGAGGCAACGTTACGTCTGTATCTGCACCCGGAAGCGTTGGCGGAGAAATTACCCACCCTGCGTCTGTTAACCCGCAGCGAAGCGTCGATTCGCGAACAAGCGCAGCGGTTACAGGCGCGGCTGGCGGCACGTTACGGCGATGAATTTGCGCTGGAGGTTAAACCCTGCCTGTCGCAAATCGGCAGCGGTTCATTACCGGTAGACCGCCTTCCCAGCGCCGCCATGACCTTTACCCCGCACGACGGGCGCGGTAGTCGGCTGGAGGCGCTGGCGGCCCGCTGGCGCACGCTGCCTGTACCGGTCATTGGCCGAATTTATGATGGCCGTTTATGGCTGGATATGCGCTGTCTTGAAGACGAAAGCCGGTTTATGGAGATGATGCTGAAATGATTATTGCAACTGCCGGACACGTAGACCACGGTAAAACGACGTTGCTCCAGGCGATTACCGGAGTCAATGCCGATCGCCTGCCGGAAGAGAAAAAACGCGGGATGACTATCGATCTGGGCTACGCCTATTGGCCGCAGCCGGATGGTCGTGTGCTGGGCTTTATCGATGTGCCTGGACATGAAAAATTCCTCTCTAACATGCTGGCGGGCGTAGGCGGTATTGATCACGCTTTGCTGGTGGTCGCCTGTGATGACGGCGTCATGGCGCAAACGCGCGAGCATTTACAGATCCTGCAACTGACGGGCAATCTCCAGCTCACCGTAGCGCTGACCAAAGCCGATCGCGTGGACGAGGCGCGTATCGGTGAAGTACGTGAAGAGGTACTGGCGGCGCTCGACAACTATGGCTTCGCCGATACCGTTTTATTTGTCACCGCCGCCAATGAAGGACGCGGTATTGCAGAACTTCGCGCTCATTTACAGCAGCTTCCTGCACGTTCGCACGCCGCGCAGCATCGCTTCCGCCTGGCTATCGACCGTGCGTTTACGGTGAAAGGGGCGGGACTGGTGGTGACCGGAACGGCGCTGAGCGGAGAGGTAAACGTGGGCGATACGCTATGGTTGACCGGCGTTAATACGCCGATGCGCGTACGAAGTCTACACGCGCAAAATCAGCCTACCGACCATGCGTATGCCGGGCAACGTATTGCGCTCAATATTGCGGGCGATGCGGAGAAGGAGCAGCTTAACCGCGGCGACTGGCTGCTTTCCGATGCGCCGGTGGGGGAAGCTTTTTCCCGGGTGATCGTTTCTCTGGCGCTTCATGCGCCGCTTTCCCAATGGCAGCCGCTACATATTCACCATGCCGCCAGCCATGTGACCGGTCGCGTCTCTTTGCTGGAAGGCGGGCTGGCCGAGCTGATCTTTGATACGCCGTTGTGGCTGGCCGATAATGACAGACTGGTGCTGCGTGATATTTCCGCACGCGCCACCCTTGCCGGCGCACGCGTGGTGACGCTTAAGGCGCCGCGTCGCGGTAAACGTAAGCCAGATTATTTGCACTGGCTTTCAACGCTTGCTGCCGCGCAGGACGATAGCGCGGCGTTGGCCATTCATCTGGAACGCGGCGCCGTCAACCTGCCGGATTTCGGTTGGGCGCGTCAGCTTAATCCTGTCGGTATGCGTCAGCTTATTGAGCAACATGGTTTTATCCAGGCCGGAGACAATCTGTTAAGCGCGCCCGTCGCCGCCCGCTGGCAGCGTAAGATTCTTGATACGCTGGCGACCTACCACGAACAGCACCGCGATGAACCGGGGCCGGGACGCGAGCGTTTACGCCGCATGGCCCTGCCAATGGAGGATGAAGCGCTGGTCCTGATGCTGATCGAGCGGATGCGCGACGACGGCCTGATTCATAGCCATCACGGTTGGTTGCATCTGCCGGATCATAAAGCAGGATTTAGCGATGAGCAGCAGGCCGTCTGGCAAAAAGTCGAACCGCTATTTGGCGATGAGCCCTGGTGGGTACGCGATCTGGCGAAAGAGACCGGAACGGAAGAACAATTGATGCGGCTGGTGCTGCGGCAGGCGGCACAGCAAGGCATCATTACCGCGATCGTAAAAGATCGGTACTATCGTAACGATCGGATTGTCGCTTTCGCCAATATGATCCGCGAGCTGGATCAAGAGAGAGGATCAACGTGTGCGGCGGATTTTCGCGACAGGCTGAATGTAGGGCGGAAACTGGCTATTCAGATCCTTGAATATTTTGACCGGATTGGATTTACACGACGTCGTGGGAATGATCATTTATTACGTGATGCGTTATTATTTCCGCAAAAAGAATGAAATGGTTAAATTAAATAACAAATGAAGCAATACAATTATTGCGTTGCTTTATAAAAAGCACATCAGGAAATGAACCAGATGTGCTTTTTATTTTTCTGACTTCTTAAAATAGCCATCGTGAACCTGTTATCAGAATAGTTTTGCCCATATTCTTTGCGCCTTAGTCAGGCGACTCACGATGAGATTGTGGAACTTTATCGCGCGGCGATGTAACGCCTTTGCCCGGTGGCGCGGACGCTTACCGGGCCTGCGTAGACGATGCAGGCCGGATAAGGCGTAACACGTTAGCTTCGGGCGAGCTTTTGCTGCGCCAGCCAGACGGCGCCCAGCCTGCCCGCCTGATTTCCCAGTTGGCAGGGCTGAATCGGCACCTGGAGCGCCTCCCACATTTCAAACGTTTCAAGATGCCGCGTCAGGAGCGGGTAGAGCTTTTCCTGTTCGCTTATTCCTCCGCCGATCAGCACCACGCCCGGATCAAACATAGAGATCACGCTGTAAACGCCGCGTGATAGATAACGCGCCCAGTCATTGACCGCCTCACGCAGATGAACATCGGTCGCCATTCGTTCGAAGATCACATCCGCAGGCGGCATCTCTTCGGCAGGCAGCGCCAGCGCCTGGCGGCACGACGCCATTAATCCGCTGGTTGACGCGATTTTATGCATACTTTCGCCATTATTCCCGACCGGCATGACGCCGAATTCACCGGCATGGAAATGTGCGCCGCGATACAGTTCTCGTCCGACGATAATACCGCCGCCAATGCCGGTTCCAATGGTAATGCAGACCAGATTGTCATAATGCTGCCCGGCGCCTCGCCACATTTCGCCCAGCGCCGCGCAGTTCGCGTCGTTCTCCACGACCAGCGGCAGATCGGTCAGCCCGCTGAACAACTCCATCAGGTTGACGTCATCCAGGTAAGCCAGCGCGCCCGCTTTTGCCGCATGACCGTTATGGGGATTAATATGGCCGGGGAAACTGACCCCGATTGCCGCAATGTCATAGTCCTGTTGGCAACGCGCCACCACATCCTGCCATTTGCGGGTAAACGTGGAGGCGTCCTCTGGCGTATCGAATTGATGATGGGTTAATTCTTCGCCGTCACTGTTAATCACGCCATATTTGACGTGAGTTCCTCCCACATCAATACCGATATATTGCTGCATAGTGTTCTCCGTACGTTAAACAGGCACCTGTTTAGTATGGCTAAAACCAGACGGAGAAACGTAAAGGAAAGTAATTCGTGATTGCTGTCGTAAAGCGGGAAACCATTGGCGAAAAATTCACCAGTACCGTCTACCCTTGTGGAGTACCTTTACAATAAGGAGTTGGTCATGACGAACAATCCCCCTTCAACACGTATTCAGCCAGGTGAATACGGGTACCCACTGAAGTTAAAAGCCCGCTATGACAATTTTATTGGCGGTGACTGGGTTGCGCCCGCCGACGGCGAATATTATCAAAACCTGACGCCAGTGACCGGCCAGCCGCTATGTGAAGTCGCTTCCTCCGGTAAAAAAGATATCGATTTAGCGCTCGACGCCGCGCATAAGGCGAAAGATAAGTGGGCGCATACGTCAGTACAAGACCGTGCCGCTATCTTGTTTAAGATCGCCGATCGGATGGAACAAAACCTCGAACTGTTGGCGACAGCGGAAACCTGGGATAACGGTAAACCGATTCGTGAAACCAGCGCCGCCGACGTACCGCTGGCGATCGATCATTTCCGCTATTTCGCCTCCTGTATACGTGCGCAGGAGGGCGGGATCAGCGAAGTTGATAGCGAAACCGTGGCCTACCATTTTCACGAACCGCTTGGCGTCGTGGGGCAGATAATCCCGTGGAACTTTCCGTTGTTGATGGCAAGCTGGAAAATGGCGCCAGCGCTGGCGGCGGGTAACTGTGTGGTGCTTAAACCGGCACGCCTGACGCCGCTTTCCGTTCTGCTGTTAATGGAAGTCATTGGCGATCTGTTACCGCCGGGCGTCGTCAACGTCGTGAACGGCGCGGGCGGCGAGATTGGCGAATATCTGGCGACCTCGAAACGTATCGCGAAGGTGGCGTTTACCGGTTCGACGGAAGTGGGTCAACAGATCATGCAGTACGCCACGCAGAATATTATTCCGGTAACGCTGGAGTTAGGCGGTAAATCGCCCAATATCTTCTTTGCTGACGTGATGGATGAGGAAGATGCGTTCTTTGATAAAGCGCTGGAGGGATTTGCCCTGTTTGCCTTTAACCAGGGCGAGGTGTGTACCTGTCCAAGCCGTGCGCTGGTCCAGGAGTCCATCTATGAGCGCTTTATGGAGCGCGCTATTCGCCGGGTAGAGAGCATTCGCAGCGGGAACCCGCTAGATAGCGGTACACAGATGGGGGCGCAGGTCTCCCACGGCCAGCTTGAGACTATCCTCAATTATATCGATATCGGTAAAAAAGAGGGGGCCGATATTCTGACCGGTGGGCGACGCAAGGAGCTGGATGGCGAACTTAAAGAGGGCTATTACCTTGAGCCTACCATTCTGTTTGGTAAGAACAATATGCGCGTCTTTCAGGAGGAGATCTTTGGCCCGGTGCTGGCGGTAACCACCTTTAAAACCATGGAGGAGGCGCTGGAAATCGCTAACGATACGCAGTATGGCCTCGGCGCCGGCGTCTGGAGCCGCAACGGCAATCTGGCCTATAAGATGGGGCGCGGCATTCAGGCCGGGCGCGTATGGACCAACTGCTATCACGCCTATCCGGCACATGCGGCGTTCGGCGGCTATAAACAGTCGGGCATCGGGCGCGAAACGCATAAGATGATGCTGGAACACTACCAGCAAACCAAGTGCCTGCTGGTGAGTTATTCCGATAAGCCGCTGGGGCTGTTCTGACGCAAGAGGTAATGCCCGATGGCGCTGCGTTTATCGGGCCTACCGCATTGATATCAGCCTGGTGGTAATGCCCGATGGCACTTCGCTTATCGGGCCTACAAAAATTCATCGCAATGTACTGATATTGCAAAGCTTGTAGGCCGGATAAGGCGCAGCCGCCATCCGGCACAGTATTACCGCTCGTTAACCCAAATCCGCATTTCGCCCTCGCCACGGTTGGCCCAGCTAAACCACGGAATGAAGGTTAGCGTCTGCGGCTGGCGCGATGACGGCGCGTTATCGTAGTGCCACAACGCCTGATGCTGCGCATCTGGGGCGCTTTGCTTCTCGCCTTCAGCCTGAATCAGCATCTTATGCGCAAAAAGCCCTTTGCCCTCAAAGACCCGGAATTCACTCTCTTTCGGTAACCACAGATTATGCAGTTCTTCGCCGTTATCGGCCTGCTCAAGGCAATAGACCAGCGGCCCGCGCTGAATGGCGACCTTACCGGCGACGTGACGCGCCAGCGGATTGCCATACACGCGGCGAACCGGCATCGGCAGCGTCAGGGTTATCGTATCGCCCTCCTGCCAGGTTCGACGGATATGCAGATAACCTTTGCGAATATCCTGTTCCACTTCCAGCCCGTTGAGCGTCACTTTTGCCTCAGGGCACCAGTCCGGCAGGCGTAGCGCCAGCGTGTGATGTACCGGCTGCACAGAGTCGATGGCGATCTTCACCTGCTCATGCCACGGGTAGTTCCCGCTGATTCGCAGTTTGAGCGCGCCATTTTCAA
This sequence comes from Salmonella sp. SJTUF15591, assembly GCF_043356435.1. NCBI lineage: Bacteria > Pseudomonadati > Pseudomonadota > Gammaproteobacteria > Enterobacterales > Enterobacteriaceae > Salmonella > Salmonella sp. SJTUF15591. The sequence continues at coordinate 45,946 of NZ_JBEUJO010000007.1, forward strand.
CGGGTATTTCCATGCTGTTACCCACGTACATATTGATGTACAGCGCATCCGCACGCGGCGTGTAGATGTAGTGACCAAGGGAGGTGAGCACGCGGGCGATGTTCGGCGGGCAGCAGGCGCAGCCAAACCAGCGCTGGCGAATGGGCTTAACGTGATCGTAAATATGGTTGAATTTTAACGATTTTGGATGCACTTCCAGCGGGTTGACGTAGAAGAAATGCTTGCCATCCAGCGCCATACCACCGAGGACGGTGTTGTACAGCGCGCGCTCCATCACGTCGGCGTACTGGCTATCGGCTTCCATTTCCAGCATCCGGCGGGCGAACATCATCAGGCCGATTGAAGCGCAGCTTTCCGCATAGACCGAATCATTGGGTAAATCGTAATCGCTGCTAAAGGCTTCGCCGCTGCTCTGTGAACCGATGCCTCCGGTGATATACAGCTGACGCTGCGCCATATTTTTCCACAGGCGCAGGCAGTCCTGGCGTTTGCCTTCATCGTTGCTCAGGCGAGCGAGATGCGCCACGCCAGTCATCAGATAGACAAAACGTACCGCGTGGCCAATGGCCGTCTGCTGCTGCGAAATTGGCAGATGCGCCTGGCTGTAGGCTTTGTCTTTGACCATCCACGCCGGGCCGTAGGTATGCCAGTAAGAGGTTTGGCCGCGTTTTTCGTACTCTTCGTCGTAGAAGTGCGGTTGGGTGCCGCGCTGTCCGATAAAGTAGCTTGCCAGCATCATATAGCGCGGCTGCTCTGTTACCTCATACAGACGCATCAGCGCCAGCTCAATTTCCGGGTGGCCCGGATAGCCATGCAGCTGATTTTCGCCAGGGCCGAAAGTGCTGTCGATATGATCGGCCAGGCGACAAACGACGTCTAGCAGCCGACGCTTGCTGGTGGCCTGAAAGAAGGCGACGCCCGCTTCAATCAGATGCCCGGCGCAATAAAGCTCGTGGCACTCCGCCAGGTTGCTCCAGCGTTCTTGCGGGGCTTTTGCCGTAAAGTACGTATTGAGATAGCCATCGTCACACTGCGCGGCAGCCACCAGTTCAATCACCTCATCGGCGGTTTTCTCAAGCGCGGGATCGGGCTTCTGGCACAGTGACCAGGCAACCGCTTCCAGCCATTTCGCCACGTCGCTGTCCTGAAAGACCATGCCGTAAAAGTCGCCCGTCTGCTGGCCTGCGGCAATGCGGAAATTTTCAATGGCATGGCTGGGTTCAGCCTCTGGAATACGATCGTTTAACGCATCCCACTGGTAAGGAATAACCACATCGCGAACCAGTTGTTGATACTGTCCGAGGAACGGATCGCTGACCGTCAGTTTATGCAGATCGACTTCCAGTACGTTCATTTCGTGCTCCTTAAGGCTGTAGAGGTCATAGATATTCCTCGCTGACGGGGTATTTTATGGCAGTAATTTTTATTTTCGCGTTATGACCTGATTCATTTTGCCCAGATAGCGGTGAGCGACAAGGCGATAAAAGAGTAAAAAAAGATGACGATTCCGACCCGTATTTAAAAATGTGAGATGGATCGAGTGAAATGACTATTTTTAGTTAATAATCAAAAGCTAATATGAAATACGGTGCTGAATGAGCGGGAAATGACATATTAATGCTCGAACTATCCATGACATTACCGATTAAAGTCCAAAACGGCGGATTATTTATTTCTCGCGGCATTGGGCGTCATCCTGCCAGGCGTCTGCAATCGTGGGAAATTATATTTGTGGAAAAAGGCTGCCTGAAAATTCAGGAAGAAGAATGTGTTTTCTGTGTCGAAGCCGGGGAAAGCCTGTTGCTTTGGCCGCATCGCCGCCATATTGGCGTTGAGGAGTTTCCCGCCGATCTTAAATTTTACTGGCTCCATTTTGAGGTCAAAGCGCCGGACAGCGACCCGCGCTGGCTGACGCATCTTTCCGTGCCGCAGCATACCCAGGTTGCCGATCCGCAGGCGCTGATTGCGCTTTTTCGCCAGTTTATGAACGAGCAGGAAAAGCACCAGCGCAGCCCGGCGCTGGAGTTCATCGTGCTGCTGATTTTGCAGCAGCTCACCGTTGACGCCCGGCAGAATGAAAACGCCGAGGCCGCTGGCGTGTCGCTGGCCTGGAAAGTACAGCAGTTGATTCGAACGCACTATCACCTGCCGCTTTCCAGCTCGGTTCTGGCGAAAGAACTGCATTGCAATGTGGATTATCTGGGACGCGTTTATCGGCGGGTATTTCACCTTACGCTAACGGAAGCCATCCACCGCCAGCGGGTGCGCGAGGCGGAAAAGTTGCTGATTAGCGACGCGCGTTCGTTAAAAGAGGTGGCGGAGCGGTGCGGTTTTAATGACGTTGGTTACTTTCGCCAGATCTTCCGCAAGCACACCGGCCTGACGCCTACCGCCTGGAAGCGGCGCTACAGTAAGGAACACGTTAATTCTTGAGTATAATCTTTGGCCCTCTGACAACGCGGTTGCAAACTGAATGCCCGATGGCGCTTTGCTTATCGGGCCTACAAGAGTTCATCACAACGTATTGATATTGCAAATCTTGTAGGTCGGATAAGGCGCAGCCGCCATCTGACACAGGCTGTGGCTGCCGGCATTACTGCCCGTAATAGGCATTCGCGCCGTGTTTACGCAGATAGTGTTTATCGAGCAGTTCAGGCTGCATATCCGGTAGCTGCGGGGCCAGCTGGCGCGAGAACAGCCCCATATAAGCGCACTCCTCAAGCACCACGGCGTTGTGGACGGCATCGGCGGCATTTTTACCCCAGGCAAACGGGCCGTGTGAATGAACTAATACCGCCGGGATTTGCGCCGGATCGAGACCGCGCTCTTCAAAGGTTTTAATAATCACCTCGCCGGTCTGATACTCGTACTCGCCGTTAATTTCCTCAACGGTCATCAGCCGGGTACAGGGGATCGCGCCATAGAAATAGTCGGCGTGGGTGGTGCCCCAGGCGGGCAGATCGAGCCCGGCCTGCGACCAGATCGTCGCATGGCGGGAATGGGTATGCACGATCCCGCCGATCTGCGGATAGCGGCGATAGAGCGCCAGATGGGTCGCGGTATCGGACGACGGTTTTTTGTTGCCTTCAACGACCTTACCGCTGGCGATCTCTACCACCACCATATCGTCGGCGGTCATCACCTCATATTCGACGCCGGAAGGCTTAATGACCATCAGCTTGCGCGTCTCATCGACCGCGCTGACGTTGCCCCAGGTAAAGGTGACCAGCCCGTGCGCCGGGAGGGCCAGGTTTGCCGCCAGCACCTCGGCTTTCAGTTGCTCTAACATGTGAAACCTCCTTCCTGCATCCGTGATTCAATCCAGCGGCGGGCCTGGATAATTTCCAGCACCGGCTCACTGGCTTTCTCTGTCCACATCTCAATCAGAAATGAACCGCGATAATTCAGCTCATGCAGCGTTTTAAAAATGCCCACAAAATCAACGCATCCTTCGCCAAACGGCACGTCGCGGAACTGGCCGGGGCTGTCACCGGTCACCGGCAGCGTGTCTTTCAGGTGGATAGCGGCGATACGGTCGATACCCAGCTTCAGCTCGGCGGTGACGTCGTTCCCCCAGGCGCTGAGGTTGCCGACGTCCGGGTAGACGGTGAACCACGGTGACGAAAGCATCTCGTCCCACTTTTTCCACTTGCTGATGGAGTTCATAAACGCGGTATCCATGATCTCCACCGCCAGCATCACCTGCGCCGCTGCGGCCTGTTCCACCGCCCACGCCAGCCCTTCGGCGAAACGTTGCTGGGTGCCTTCGTCGTGCTCTTCGTAATAGACGTCGTAACCTGCCAACTGGATGGTGCGGATCCCCAGGTCGCGCGCCAGGCGAATGGCTTTGGTCATGATTTCACGCGCCCGCTGGCGTACCGCTTCGTCGCGGCTGCCAAAAGGGAATCGACGATGGGCGGAGAGGCACATCGACGGGATGGCGACGCCGCTTTCCAGCATCGCGTTCACCAGCGAAGCGCGTTGGGCCGAGGTCCACTCCAGGCGTGAGAGACGTTCGTCGGTTTCATCCACCGACATCTCAACAAAATCAAAACCGCAGCTTTTTGCCAGCACCAGCCGCTCTGGCCAACTGAGATCTTTCGCCAGTGCTTTCTCGTAAATACCTAATGGATGATTACGCATGCTTTTCTCCCCAAATGGCGTCAATTTGGGCGTGGAATTCGGCTGCGACCTGCGCCGGATGGGCGGCACCTGCCAGCGCACGTCCGGCGATAAATGCCTTAACGTTAATGTCGCGGAACAGCGGCAGATCCGCTGGGGTAATGCCGCCGGTAATCGATAGTTCAAGGCCGATGTCGGACAACGCCTTCATACGCGCCAGGTCCGCCTCGCCCCACTGCTGTCCGCTGGCCTGCGCGTCGCGCCCGCGGTGGTAAATCGCCTGACGAACCCCGACGCGATACCAGTCTTGGGCGTCGTCCAGCGTCCAGTTGCCGAACAGTTCTATTTGAATTTCACCGCCACAGGATTGCGCGACGGCGTGGCCTTTCTCGACCGTGGCGAGCGGTGCGGCGCAGATGATAGTCATCCAGTTAGCGCCAGCGCCAAAAGCCTGCTGCGCCAGGGTTTCACCGGCATCGGCCACTTTCCAGTCGGCGACGATGATTTTTTCCGGGCACTGCGCTCGCAGGGCTTTCACCGCGCTAAGGCCTTCGGTTAAACAAAGGATGGTTCCGGCCTCAACGATATCGACATGATCCTGTAGCAGGGCGACATCGCGCTGGGCTGCTTCCAGACTGGTGTGGTCGAGCGCCAGTTGCAGTAATGGTCGGCTCATAATGCGTGCTCCTTAATACGGGCGTGATAGCCCTGTAGTGCTTCAATCAAATCCTGGTATTGGCGGTATTTGCGCTGGTAGAGGGCGTGCGCGGTCATGTCCGGCAGCAGCGTGCGCACCGGGTGCTGCAGGTCGCGTTGGGCCTCGCGGAAATCGCGATATACGCCGGTGCCGACGCGGGCCGCCAGCGCTGCGCCAAAGCAGCCGGTCTCCTCAACCTGCGGCAGCTCGATGCGTAACCCGCTGACGTCCGCCAGCATCTGCATCCAGACGTCGGAGTGGGCCGGGCCGCCGGTAACGCGCAGGGCGCAAACGTCGGTAAAGCGTTCACGCATGCGGTTGAGGTGGGTCATATGGCTGAAGACCACGCCTTCATAAATCGCTTGCAGCAGGTGGGCGCGGGTGTGCAGCGCCTGCATGCCGTAAAAGCCGCAGGTCATCTCCAGCCCGGCATTGCTGCCGTAGAGAAACGGCAGAAAAAAGAGGTCGCTACCGGCTTTCGGCAGGCTGGCGACCGCCTGGTTGATCTCGTCAAAAGAGAGGTCGCCCCACTGGGCGGTAAACCATTCAAGGTTGCCGGAGGAGGTCGGGCTGGCTTCGTGAACGATATACTGTCCGTCATTGACGTAGCGGCCATAGACGTAAGGGTGGGCCTCATGGTCGCGCAGACCGTGAGCGATGCCGCTGGTGACGGCCCAGGTACCCATCACCGCATTGAGCGTTGATTCATCCTCAATACCGGCGCAAAGGGCGGTGGAAACCACATCAAACAGGCCGCCGACGACGGGGGTGCCCGCCGCCAGACCGGTGATGGCGGCTGCCTGAGCGGTGATCTCCCCGCATATTTCGGCTGAACCCACCACGGGGGGCAGCGCGCTATCGATTTCACTGATGCCCAGCCATTTGGTCAGACGCGGGTCGTACTGGCCCGTCGCCATGTTGTAGAGGTTGGACTCGGAGATGTTGCTCTCTTCGCAGCCTTTCACGCCGGTTAAGCACCAGCGCAGATAGTCATGCGTCATCATGACGCAGCCTATCTGCGCGTAGCGCTGCGGCTCATTCTCTTTTACCCAGCGTAAAAGGGAGACCGGATGCCCGGTCCACAGGGTTTGCCGGGTCAGCGGGTAGAGTTTTTGCGGAACCGCTTCTTTTTGCCAGCGCTGGACAATTTCCATGGCACGACGGTCGGAAGAGAGTATCGCTTTACCTAATGGCCGATCGCTTTTATCTAACAGGAACAGGCCCTTACCCTGAGCGGAAATACCCAGACCGCGGATTTGTGAGCCGCTCACCCCCGTGTGCGCCAGCAGTTTGCTGATGACCGAGCCGCACTGTTGCCACAGTTCGGTCATATCGCGTTCAACCCAGCCTGGCTGCGGGCTTAAAGCGTGCAGCGGCAGGCGTTGCACCGCTACTTCCCGGCCTGCGCCATCGTACAACCCGGCTTTTAGCCAACTCCCACCACAATCTAACCCCAGCCAGTAGTTGCTCATGACTTATTGCACCTCGTCCACGGCTTTCAGGAGATCGGCGCCCTGCGGGTTGTCTTTCAGGAACATATCGCGCACCTGGCTGCCCAGCGCATCGCTGAAGGCTTTACGGTCGATATCGGTCAGGACTTCAACTCCGGCTTCTTTCATGCCATCGATAATTTTTTGCTGATCTTCGGCGACCAGTTTGCGCTGATAGTCACCCGCTTCTTTGGCGGAACTCAGCAGTGCCTCCTGGAACTGCGGGCTTAAAGCGTCGAATTTGGCTTTATTGATCACCAGCAGCAGAGGCGAATAGGCGTGATGAGTGAGGGAGAGGTATTTCTGTACCTCATAGAATTTCGCTGACCACACGACGTTGATAGGGTGTTCCTGGGCATCAATCGTACGGGTTTCGAGGCCGGTATAGACTTCGGAGAACGGCATCGGAATAGGGTTGGCGCCGAAGATTTTAAAGGCCGCGATATTCATTGGGCTGTTGTTAGTGCGGATTTTTAAGCCTTTCAAATCGCCCGGCGTTTTTACCGGCGCGCGGGAGTTGGTGACGTCGCGCCAGCCGTTTTCCCAGTAGGCGAGGACTTTTAACCCTTTTGAATCGAGTGATTTTTTCAGTTCATCGCCGACTTTGCCGTCGAGCGTTTTATGCGCATGCGCGGTATCGCGAAACAGGAAGGGGACATCAAGTAAGTTGAATACAGGGGCCAGACCGGTGAAATTGTTCGAACCGGACATTTCCATATCAATGGTTCCGCCGCGCACCCCGCTGATCATTGCCTGGGCGTTACCTAATGTGCTGTCAGGAAAGAGTTTTAGCGTTAATTCGCCGTTGGTTTTTTCTTTTAATAATTCGTTAAATTTTTTCGCGGCAATATGTTGGGAGTCAGTTTGCGGTGTTTCATAACCAAAACGTAAAGATTGCGCCGCCAGAGACGACACGCTGAAAACCGTCAGACCAGCTATCAATAATGAACGAGCAATAACGTGTAATTTCATAATATTATCCTTTAATTAATCCATTTAAGCGGTGTGATAATTAGCTCGGGAATAAAAATAAATAAAACCAGCAGCGACATCAGTACGACAACGTAAGGGAATACGCCTCTTACCGCGTCATCAAATTTCAATTTTGCTACCCCGGAAATAACGTTGAGGACGTTGCCAACGGGCGGTGTGATTAATCCAATAGAGCAGTTAATAATGAACATGACGCCGAAATAAATCGGGTCAATATTGGCTTCTTTAACTAATGGCAATAATACAGGGGTAAGAATTAACACCGTTGGCGTTAAATCCATCACCATACCGACGACCATAATTGAGATCATAATGACGATAAATAAGAGTCGCGGAGAGTCGACCAGCGGCTGCAGCAAATCTGACACCATCATGGGTAACTCCGCGATCGTAATCAGCCAGGCGGATACCTGAGCCGCGGCCACCAGAAACATGACGACTGACGTCGTTTTGGCGGCATTGACCAGCACGTGGTAGAGACTGGAAAACGTTAATTCCCGATAGATAACCACGGCGACAAAGAGGGCGTAAAACGCGGCAACCGCCCCTGCCTCCGTTGGCGTGAAAAGTCCGGAACGGAAGCCGCCGATAATAATCACCGGTAAAAACAGCGCCCAGATACCTGAAACCAATGATTGCCAGATTTCACGCGGTGTTGCTTTAGGCTGAGAAGGGAGATTTAATCGCCCAGCCTGCCACCACCAGGTGAGCATAAGCGCCGCGCCCATCATGATGCCCGGTGCGATCCCGGCCATAAACAGCTTGCTGATCGACAAGCCGCTGGAAACGCCGAAGATAATAAAAGGAATTGAGGGTGGAATAATTGGCGCAATGATCCCGCCGGAAGCGATTAACCCAACGGAGCGGTTGATCGGGTAGTTTGCGGAGCGCATCATCGGCACCAGCAGCGCGGCGACCGCAGCGGTATCTGCTACCGCAGAGCCGGAAAGGCTGGCCATAATCATTGCTGCAATGACGCCCACGTAGCCCAGGCCGCCGGGCTTATGGCCGACCAGCTTCATCGGCAGGTCGACAATTCGCTTTGACAGGCCGCCCGCGTTCATGATTTCACCGGCCAAAACAAAAAAGGGAATGGCCAGTAGGGAGAAACTGTCCGCGCCGTTAACCAGGGTTTGCGCCATAATCTGCACGTCAAACATATCCAGGTATGCCATCAGAGCAGCGCCGCAAAGCAGCAGCGACCAGGCGATGGGTAAACCTATCGCGATCCCGCCGAGCAGGCAGCAGAGAAATATCACCACGGCCATGATTAGGCTCCTTGCTGTGGTTGTTGAAAGGAATCGTTACGCGTTATTAAGTGATAAAGCCGACGCAGCTCGATTAACGCGATAGCAACGCTTGTGGGCAGACAGGCGATATACATCAGGCCGATCGGTAAACCGAGGATTGGCGAGTGATCGCTCCAGTCCTGCAACGCTTTTTGCAGGCTGCCCCAGCCTAATGCGAGGCATAACAATAAAATCAGTGAATGCGTCAGCAGCGAGAGTCGACGCTGATTCGCTGGCGAAAGTTTTTCCACCACAAAAGTGACCTGAACGTGAGCGTTATCCATAAATGCAACGATGGCGCCAATAAACGTCAGCCATACAAATAGATAACGTGATAGTTCATCTACCGACAAAATACTGCTCTCAAAACCGTAACGTAAAATAACGTTAATAAATACAATGCAGGAAAGTACGGCAATTAATACCGCAAGTATGCCCTCAAGTACCCGCTTCATAACGACTCCATCAGGTTATAGAAACTTATTTCTTTCGATGCTGAATAGTGGAACTTAATTTCTTATGTTTGGTTTATATTAGGTCGGCGCAACGTTGAATTGCAGGCCGAGAATTAAGGTGATGATGTTTAATTCAGGTTAGCGGCGTGTGGCCTTTTTCATCATGTTAATACCATCGCGTAATATATTGATGCGGTGATTAATATCGGCGCTGGCATTGATTTCCAACAATTTAATACCGGTAAACTGCAACAGATCGGGAGCTACGGCGGTAATGAGTTCTTTAACATGTTTCTCCGTCATCAGGCTTTGTGGACAGAAAGGTGCAAACGGAGCATGGAGGTCCTGCCATTCGCCGTATTCTCCGCTTTGTGTCGTGCCGGAGAACATCAGCGCCCCGAGTTTTCCAGCATGTTTGGCCTGCTGCGTGTGGATCAGCGGTAGAGAGGTATCCCGCCCTTCAATAGCCGAGCGCGCCCAGTTAACGCAGACGCTTATGTCATAGTCGGCAATAATTTCCAGTACGTTTACTAACGGTAAGAATCCTTTGCGCGGTGCGGGGCCGGTCATCGCGTCGCAGTGTTCAAGCACCAGGTCGCAGGACCAGTCCCAGTTGGCAATCTCTTTTAATGAGCGCGCAAAGGCGTCGGTTGCCTGCGCTACGTTCGGATTGCCCGCCAGTGGGGCGGCATGAAGCTCAAGGGCTATAACTTTGCCGGGGGTTTTCGCATTGAGTTTATTTATCTTCTGATAAAGATGACGGTAGTATTCCACGCAGGCTTTACGCTGTTCCTCGTCACTGGACGCTAATCCAAAACCGCCGTTTTCGCTACGGCGGCGCATGGTTTCCATTATCGCGGTGACCACGATTTGCCAGTTCCCTGGTGTATGGCGCAATAACCACTCGTCGCCGAGCGGGTGAAGATGTTCAAGACAAGGCTGCTCCAGCCCCCGGATATCCGGAGTATCAGAGAGTTGCCGCCAGAATTCCGTCTCTTCCTCTTCACTCTTCTGGTGAAATGAGGGTGCACAAGGGTACGCACCGATAATATAACCGGTATTATTTTTCATTTTGTGCTCCAGTAAACTCTATTTTATAAAACGTCTATGGCGACTTTTACGACTATTTTCCGTATCGGCGTAGCAATGCTTTTATTACAACCGGGACGATGAACATCCTGCGGGAAAAACAGGGCATAACTTCCCGGTATCATTTCAATGAATGATTCATGTTCACTGTCGTGATAAAAAATAATATCGCGCTGTTCTGATAATGACTCGCTGATTTGATTATTACCGGTATCAATGGCAACCCCAATTGTCTCTTCGCCCCATGCCAGAAACTGAATATCCAGATAGCGGCGATGGACTTCCGGACGATTTTCAGCAGCATCGCGGGTGATCATATCGATAATCTGCGCGAAGATATTTTTGCCGTCGATTTCCACTACGCCAGGTTCCAGCGTGCGAAAGTCCGTATTGCGCAGGAAATCGAGCGCCTGCTCTATGGCCGACGGTAGCCGGCACGGATTAGGCTGCGCAATATGTCCAAAAATCATGATGTGGCTCCTTACAGCGCCTGAATTTTGGCCCAGACGCTGTCGTCAATGGTGATACCGTGACGGCGGTTGTCATCCAGCAATTTGGTAAATTCGTGGCCGGGCAGCCGAATCGCGACGTTGTCGTCGGCGCGTTCAGCAGTGGTGATGAAATCCATAATCCGCTGCAGTTTGGCATCGCGGGTTGCGCCATCGATCAGCTTATCCACTTCTATGGCGATGAAAATCTGTGAGACGCCATACTCATCGCTGTTTTCCTGGGTCACTTCGGCAACGGAAGAACCGTTGGAAAGCAGGGTGGCAATCATGTCCAGCACAATCGACAGACCAGATCCTTTCCAGTAACCCATTGGTAAAATGCGGCGATTTTTCTCGATAACGCCCGGTTCTTTGGTCAACTGACCGTTATCGTCGAAACCGCCATCCACCGGCAGTTCGCGGCCCGCCAGACGGTTAACTTCTAACATTCCGTAGGAGAACATCGACATCGACATATCCACCATCGTGATCGGCGTAGACGGGATGGCGACGATCAGCGGATTGGTACCGATACGGCACTCTTTCGCCCCCCACGGCGGCATGACGGCGATGGAGTTGGTCCAGCAAATGCCGATATAGCCTTTTTCCGCCGCCTGCCAGCCGTAGCTGCCGCCGCGCATCCAGTGGTTAGCATTACGTAACGCCACCAGGCCAATACCATGATCGGAAGCCAGCTCGATGGCCCGGTCCATCATCTTTTTCGCCGTCAGGTTGCCGATAGCGCGCTGAGCATCCCACTGTTCGATGGCGCCGAGGCTGGTAACTCGCTGCGGTTTAGCATCAGGAATAATGTCGCCGTTATCCAGTTGCTGGATGAAGCGGGGAAAACGGTTCACGCCGTGGGAATAGACACCGGACTCGGTGGTGCGAGCGAACATTTCCGCGCACTCGTCGGCGGTATCTTCCGCAATATTCCGCGACCGCAAGACGCGGTAGAAGGCCCCTTTTAACTCTTCGAAAGCTACTTTCATCCCTGTTCTCCTGGTCGATTGTTAGAAAATTTAGTATGTTTTTTTGTCTATAAATTTCATAATGCGAAATGCAGTTCCAAATATATAGATCAAAAATTGACATGGCAACGCCAGAGAAGGTTTTTAAAAACGATTAAAATCATCGGCTTATGTTTTTTATGCTGATATCGTGAACTGCAACACACTTTGAGCTACCATCTGATCGCCCAAGAAAGGAGAGAGTTTTCTGATGAGCCAGAACAACGATAAAGAGAAGCCTGCGGGGAGTCAGAGCCTGTTTCGTGGCCTGATGTTGATAGAAATTTTGAGTAACTACCCGAACGGTTGCCCACTGGCGCACCTGTCGGAGCTGGCGGGGTTGAACAAGAGTACCGTCCATCGTTTGTTGCAGGGGCTTCAATCCTGCGGATATGTGACGCCAGCGCCGGCGGCCGGGAGCTACCGTCTGACGACAAAGTTTATTGCCGTCGGCCAAAAAGCCCTGTCATCGCTGAATATCATCCACGTTGCGGCACCGCACCTTGAGGCGCTCAACCTGGCCACTGGCGAGACGGTGAATTTTTCCAGCCGTGAAGATGACCACGCTATCCTGATTTATAAGCTGGAACCGACCACCGGTATGCTGCGCACGCGTGCCTACATTGGCCAGCATATGCCGCTGTACTGCTCGGCGATGGGGAAAATTTATATGGCGTTTGGTCAGCCGGATTATGTGGCGTCTTACTGGGAAAGCCATAAAGAACAGATCCAGCCGCTGACTCGTAATACCATTACCGATTTACCAGCAATGTACGATGAGCTGGCGCAAATTCGTGAAACCAGCATGGCGATGGATCGCGAAGAAAATGAACTGGGCGTTTCCTGTATTGCTGTGCCTGTGTTTGATATTCACCATCGAGTGCCTTACGCCATTTCTATTTCGCTGTCGACGTCACGGCTAAAACAGATCGGCGAGAAAAATCTGCTCAAACCGTTGCGTGAAACCGCACAGGCTATCTCTAATGAGCTGGGATTTACCGTTCGCGAATAAGACAGCTCGCCAGGTTTTATCAGGCATCTGACAAAATTTGTCCGTTTGCGTAGTGGGATCAAAGCGGCGGGGAATGGCTCTCTGGCATTCTGGCGTTTTAACGCAGGGGGAGAACAATGAACCGGTTTATTATGGCGGATGCGTCGGCGTGTATCGGGTGTCGTACCTGCGAGGTCGCCTGCGTGGTGTCGCACCAGGAACAGCAGAATAGCGCGGCGGTGACGACGGCGGACTTTGTGCCGCGTATCCGGGTGATAAAAGAGGATAGCTTCACCACGGCCACGGTCTGCCATCAGTGTGAGGACGCGCCGTGCGCGAATGTCTGCCCGGTACAGGCGATTCGCCGTGATCGGGGGCATATCTTCGTGACGCCATCGCGCTGCATTGGTTGTAAAAGCTGTATGCTGGCTTGCCCGTTTGGTGCGATGACCGTGGTGGCGTTCGCGTCAGGCGCGCAGGCGATTAAATGCGATCTTTGCTGGCATCGGGAAGCGGGGCCGGCGTGCGTGGAAGCCTGCCCGACCAGTGCGTTACAGTGCGTTGACGCAGCACACGTGCAGCGCCAGCGCCTCTATTCTCAACCTTTCTGAATGTCGTTCCGGCCTGCATGATGGCCGGAATAGCCGTCAGCCTTCACGCCAGGCGCGTTCTATCTCTTCTGCCAGAATTTTTACGCCCGCCTCGATTTTGTCCGGTTCAGGCACGTAGTTCATCCGCATACACTGGTGTGTGTGCGGCCAGGGTTTATCCAGCCCGGGAAAGAAATAGTGGCCCGGCACCATCAGCACGCCGCGCGCTTTCAAGCGTTGATAGAGTAGCTCGGTGGTTATCGGCAGATCTTTAAACCACAGCCACAAAAATATTGCGCCTTCCGGTTTATGAATCAGGCAGCGTTCTTCGGATAAATAGCGACGAATGATCGCGATAGTCTGTTGAACGCGCTGATAGTAGAAAGGTTTGATAACCGTTTCCGACAGCCGCAGCAGATCGTTACGCTTAATCATTTCGCACATCATCGCCGGACCCATGCCGCCGGGCGCAAGGCTGATAATGCCGTTCATGTTGGCAATGGCGGTAATCGTCTTATCATTGGCGATGATAATCCCGCAGCGGGAACCGGGCAGCCCCAGCTTCGAGAGGCTCATGCATAGGATAATATTGGGGTTCCACAGAGGGCGCGCCTCGCTAAAGATAATGCCCGGAAACGGTACGCCGTAAGCGTTATCAATCACCAGTGGGATGTTGTGCTGATTCGCCAGTCTGTCCAGCTTCATCAGCTCTTCGTCGGTGATAACGTTACCGGTTGGGTTGGTCGGGCGCGAGACGCAAATCATCCCCGTTTCTTCGCCGATGTGCAGATGCTCAAAATCGACGTGATACTTAAACTGGCCTTCCGGCAGCAGCTCAATATTCGGGCGCGCCGAAACGAAGAGGTCGTCTTCCAGACCGGAATCTGCATAGCCGATGTATTCCGGCGCAAGCGGGAATAGTACCTTTTTCGTACTGCCGTCGGCGCGACGTCCGGCGAAGAGATTAAATAAGTAGAAAAACGCGCTCTGACTGCCATTTGTCAGCGCAATATTCTGTGGTTCGATATCCCATCCCAGCGTTTCACGTAGCAGTACGGCCAGTGCATTCAGTAGCGCCGTTTTTCCCTGGGGACCGTCATAATTACAAAGCGCATCAGCGGCTTTGCCGCTTTCTACCATATCTGTCAGTAGCGTCTGGAAATAATCCTGCATTGCAGAGATGTGTGCCGGGTTACCGCCGCCAAGCATGATGGCGCCTGGCGTGCGTAAGCCGTCGTTGAGATCCTCCATCAGGCGGGTAATGCCTGAATGGCGGGTAAATTTATCGCCGAAAAGTGAAAATGTCATAACGGGTGATCTATCGAACTGTCTGTCAAAGTGGATAACCATAACGCTACAAATGGCGGGGCGCAAATGGGGGTCAGGCGGTGGTATTGATGTTTTATGCTACAAATTTTTATCAGGTTAGTTTTTTATTTTGAAGGGGCTACCGGTACGCGAGGAGACCGGTAGCGCCACGATTAGCGGCGGCCCGCCCAGACGACCATCACCGTATCGTCGCCGTACTGGCGTACAAAACCGTACCCGTGTTTTAGCGTCAGCGTGGTTTGTTGGCCTGCGCCGATGGCGGGATGTCTGGCGCGGAACTGGCTAATACGCTGCCAGTGCGCGACGGCTGCGGCTGACTTTCCGCTCACGTCCTGCCAGTTCATATCTGAACGGGTGCCTTGCAGCGGGTCGGAGCCGGTGGGGCCGAAGGGACGAGCGGATTCATCGCCGTAAAAGATCTGCACCGCGCCCGGCGAAAGCAGCAGCAGTTCCGCCGCCTTATCACCGCCCTCACGGAAAAGGCGCGTATCATGCGAGGAGAGGTAACTTAATACGTTGAAATCCTGCATTTTATCCGCCATCTGCTGCCAGACTGGCCCCATTTCCGCCAGGCAATCGACCGCCTTCGCCGCCTGCTCCTGATAATCAAAATTGATCATCGCGTCGAAACCATAGCGATAATAATCACTTTTCATGACGCCGTGGCCCCACGCTTCGCCAGTCATCCAGAACGGGCTATCATCCAGCGCTTTGTCCGGATTGGCCTGCTTCCATTCATGTAACGCCGCGCTGGCCTGGGTTTTTAGCTGTTGCCAGGCAGGAAGCTCAACGTTTTTGGCCGTATCGACCCGGAACCCGTCAATGCCGTAATCATGCACCCACTGGCTTAACCAGTGAGTCAGATAATCCCGTGGCGTATAGCCCTCAATGAACTTTGCTTTAGTATCAGGTTTGTTGGCATAGAACTCGGGTAGGCCGGAAGGCGTGGTAGATTCCGTTTTTATATCCGGCAGGAAGGCCAGCGACAGGGTTAAATCGTCAAATCCCGGACTGTCGTAGTCGCCAATATCGGTACGAATCCACTTTTTCCCCCACCATTTTTCCCAGGCGGCGCTGTCGCTGAAGTTGATGTAGTCGTTAAAGCTGTGCCAGCTTTGTCCGGCGGCGGGTCGCCAGTTTGTCCAGCGATCGCCGAGAATTTTTTGCCGTTCCGCGCCGGATAAATAGAGCGCGCCGAACTGATACTCCTGCATATCCGCCAGCGTGGCGTAACCGGCATGATTCATTACTACGTCAAATAAAATACGGATGCCGCGCTGGTGTGCGCCGTCGACCAGCGCGCGGAGATCGGCTTCGCTGCCCATATTGGCATCCAGCGTCGTCCAGTCCTGAGTGTAATAGCCGTGATAGGCGTAATGAGGAAAATCGCCTTTTGTTCCGCCGCCGACCCAGCCGTGGATCTGTTCAAACGGCGAGCTTATCCACAAGGCGTTCACGCCTAATTGCTGTAGATAGTCCAGTTGACTCGTCAACCCACGTAAATCGCCGCCGTGGAAAGTGCCAATCTCTTGCATACCATCCTTATGGCGACCATAGCTGTGGTCGTTGGTTGGCTCGCCATTGCGAAAGCGATCCGTAAGCACAAAATAAACGGTGGCGTTGCGCCAGTTAAAAGGCGCTGATGCATGGGTTTCCGCGCGCTCCAGCAATAAAAGCCCGTGGCTGTCGGCAGGTTGCAGCGTGATTTGCCCGTTTTGGACGGTATCGGTTTGACCACTGTAATAATCGCGCACTACCGTCCCTTCCGGAAAGGTCTGGCGAACATCCAGCGTGAGCGGCGAACCATCCCAGACGGGACACTGACGGGCGAGCTGCGCGGTGCGTTCAGGTTCAGTTTTTATCGATAACAACAGGGTCGGCGTACCGGAGCGGGTATCTACCGTTATCGTATAGTCGCCATCTTTAAACAAACGCCATTGCGGCGGCGCGCCTTCGCAAGGTTTTAACGACAACATTTGGTTGAGTTTTATGGCGCCGGAGGGCTGCCAGCACTGCTGGTCAATATGGAGCGTTAACGCGCGTGTACCTTTTGTTAATGCAGCATGGCTGGTAAAGCGCCCGGTTTCCTGCGTCGAGAACGTCGGAAAACCGGGCGAGGTCCATGATGAGGCGATCGCGATACCGGGTATCAGCGTCAGAGCGAAGGCGGCAAGTTTCATCACGCTATCCTTTGTGGGCAATATTCATCAGCTTGCCTGGTTTTTAGGCGAATGAACTCCTCCTCAGCAGAGAGTCGCGCAGGAGGAGGCGCGAGGGTGAGCGACGAGGCGCAAAAAAACGCCTCTATTTGCGATAAGCACCACATTTTATTGGCATTATTGCTGCCTGTTATCGTTAATAGTTGACATAGTTTCGGATTAAGACTATTCCCTGAGGTGCTTTTTAAGCCTATTTTTGCTAGAATTTGGGGTTCAAACCTTAACTTCGTGAAAAATAAAAGGTGTTGGAATGTATCAATCCGACCAGGAGACCTAATGATATTGACTCCCATGCGACGATATGGGGCAATGATTCTTATGTTACTCACCATCGCATTTTCGGGTGAGGTGCTGGCAAAGACGCACGCAACACAAACGAGTCAAAAGTCCCACATAACTGAGACAAGTTATAAACAGGTTAGCAGTAAACAAGAGTATTCTCGCAATAGTGCAAAGAGCAGTTCACTTCCTGATTTGCGAAAATACCCTTCCGGAACCCCCAGAAAAAAAGCGTTTCTCCGGACCGTTATGCCTTACATCACCAGCCAAAATGCCGCGATTACCGCGGACCGTAATTGGCTGATCTCAAAACAGTACCAGAACCGCTGGTCGCCGTCTGAACGCGCGCGTATGAAAGATATCGCGAAGCGCTATAAAGTGAGCTGGTCCGGCAACACGCGTCGTATTCCGTGGAATACGTTGCTGGAGCGCGTCGACATTATCCCAACCAGCATGGTGGCGACGATGGCGGCGGCGGAAAGCGGCTGGGGAACCTCTAAACTGGCGCGTAGCAACAATAACCTGTTCGGCATGAAGTGCATGAAAGGGCGTTGTACCAATACGCCGGGTAAGGTGAAAGGTTACTCGCAATTCGCGTCGGTTGAGGAGTCGGTGAGCGCGTATGTCGCCAACCTGAACACGCATCCGGCTTATTCTTCTTTCCGCAAGTCGCGCGCCCAACTGCGTAAGGCGGATCAGGAAGTCACCGCCACGGCGATGATTCATAAGCTAAAGGGTTACTCTACCCAGGGGTCGCGCTATAACAACTACTTGTTCGCGATGTACCAGGACAACCAGCGTCTGATCGCCGCGCATATGTAATTCTGTGTGCCGGATGGCGCTACGCTATCCGGCTTACAAGGCATCTGTAGGCTGGATAAACTACAACAACGCTTCACTATGCTGGTCGCGATACTCCTTAGGCGTAGTGACGTACTCCTTTTTAAACACCGAATAGAAATATTGCAGTGACGGGTAGCCGCACATTTGCGAAATTTCGTTTATCGCCAACGTGGTAGAAATCAACAAACTACGCGCTTTTTCCAGCTTTTCGGCGTGGATCAGCGCATGTATCGTCTCGCCAACTTCTTCCTTAAAACGTTTTTCCAGGTTTGAACGTGAAATCCCAACCGCGTCCAGCACCTGCTCGACTTTAATGCCCTTACAGGCATGGTTACGAATAAAGTGCATCGCCTGGATAACCGCCGGATCGGTCAGGGAGCGATAGTCTGTCGAGCGGCGCGCAATGACGCGCACCGGCGGCACCAGAATGCGCTGTAACGGCATCTCTTCGCGCGCCAGCAAACGGTGCAGCAGCTTCGCCGCCTGATAGCCCATTTGCCGCGCCCCCTGCGCGACGGAGGAAAGCGCGACGCGCGACAGATAACGGGTTAACTCTTCGTTATCAATACCGATAACGCAAAGTTTTTCCGGCACCGGAATATGCAGGTGTTCACAGGCCTGCAATACGTGACGGGCGCGGGCATCCGTTACGGCAATGATGCCGGTTTGCGGCGGCAGCGTCTGAAGCCAGTCGGCGAGGCGATTTTGCGCGTGCTGCCAGTTTTCCGGCGCGGTTTCCAGCCCCTGATAGACTACGCCGCGGTATTTTTCCTCGGCGACCAGCTGGCGAAAGGCGTATTCCCGTTCCGCCGCCCAATGTTTGCGGCTGGAGTCGGGCAAACCGTAAAACGCGAAGCGGTTAACGCCTTTTTCTTTTAAATGCAGGAAAGCGCTTTCAACGAGCGCATGATTATCGGTGGCGATGTAATGAACGGCGGGATAATTTTCAGCAAGATGGTAAGAACCGCCGACCCCGACAATGGGTACGTCGACATCGGCTAATAATTGCGCGATATCGTCATCATCGTAATCTGCAATAACGCCGTCGCCTAACCACTCTTTAATGTTATCGATACGGGCACGGAAATCTTCCTCAATAAATATATCCCATTCGGATTGCGAGGCTTGTAAATATTCACCCACCCCCTCCACTACCTGACGGTCATAGGCTTTATTCGCGTTAAATAACAGAGTGATGCGGTGACGTTTATCAAACATGAGGATATATCCTGCAAAAGTGAACCTGGACTCATGGATACTATCAAAACGGCTGACATAACGGTCTGGCGAATGATGACAAATTATTTTGCGCCTGAAACGTTATGCGAAATTCATCACAGCAAACGGCGGATGACAATTGTCATTTCTTATCTATATATTACGGTTTTTTGTTTATTTGCCAGGATTCGATCGCGATCGCTTTTTTCTTCTGTGGTTTTCAGCGTTTTTTTGAGAGCCAGAGCACATTTGGGGATTCTCTTAATAGCGGTGTGAAATAACGTAATTGAGCAATAAATCAGGAAATTCCAGTATGACGTTATGTCGTTTACTTGCCGTCTTATCTGATTATGGAGCTCACTATGCAGGCTTATTTTGACCAACTCGATCGTGTTCGCTATGAAGGCCCTCAATCGACTAACCCGCTGGCATTTCGTCATTACAATCCCGACGAGCTGGTTTTAGGTAAACGTATGGAAGATCACCTGCGTTTCGCGGCCTGTTACTGGCATACCTTCTGCTGGAACGGCGCGGATATGTTTGGTGTAGGCGCGTTTAATCGTCCGTGGCAGCAACCGGGCGAAGCGCTGGAGCTGGCGAAACGCAAAGCGGACGTGGCGTTTGAATTTTTCCACAAACTGAATGTGCCTTTTTATTGCTTCCATGACGTGGATGTGTCGCCGGAAGGCGCGTCGTTGAAAGAATATAAAAACAACTTCGCGCAGATGGTGGATGTGCTGGCGGCGAAACAGGAACAGAGCGGCGTAAAACTGCTGTGGGGAACGGCGAACTGCTTTACCAACCCGCGCTATGGCGCAGGCGCCGCCACTAACCCGGATCCGGAAGTCTTTAGCTGGGCAGCGACGCAAGTGGTTACGGCAATGAACGCCACGCATAAACTGGGCGGCGAAAATTACGTCCTGTGGGGCGGGCGCGAAGGTTATGAAACGTTGCTGAATACCGATCTGCGCCAGGAACGCGAACAGATTGGCCGCTTTATGCAAATGGTGGTCGAGCACAAACATAAAATGGGTTTCCAGGGCACGCTGCTGATTGAACCGAAACCGCAGGAACCGACTAAACATCAGTATGATTATGACGTTGCAACGGTTTATGGCTTCCTCAAACAGTTCGGCCTGGAAAAAGAGATCAAAGTGAACATTGAGGCGAACCACGCGACGCTGGCGGGTCATTCGTTCCACCATGAAATCGCGACCGCTATCGCGCTGGGTATTTTTGGCTCCGTTGACGCCAACCGCGGCGATGCGCAACTGGGCTGGGATACCGATCAGTTCCCGATTAGCGTTGAAGAGAACGCGCTGGTGATGTACGAAATCCTGAAAGCGGGCGGATTCACGACGGGCGGTCTCAACTTCGACGCCAAAGTTCGTCGCCAGAGCACCGATAAATACGATCTGTTCTACGGTCATATCGGCGCGATGGATACGATGGCGTTGTCGCTGAAAATCGCCGCGCGTATGGTTGAAGACGGCGAGCTGGATAAACGCGTGGCGAAGCGCTATGCCGGCTGGAATGGCGAGCTGGGGCAGCAGATTCTGAAAGGACAACTCTCCTTAGGCGAACTGGCGCAGTATGCGGAGCAGCATAATCTGGCGCCAGTACATCAAAGCGGTCATCAGGAGCTGTTAGAAAATCTGGTTAACCGTTATCTGTTTGATAAATAACCTTATCTACCGGGCGACTCCGCGTTAGCCCGGCCTGTAGTCGTGATTAGCCCGGTAAGCGTAGCGCTGCCGGGCGCTTTCAGTAAAGGAACCCACACTATGTATATCGGGATCGATCTTGGTACATCGGGTGTAAAAGCTATCCTGTTGAATGAGCAGGGCGATGTGCTGGCTACGCATACTGAAAAACTGACCGTATCGCGTCCGCATCCCTTATGGTCGGAACAGGAACCAGAGCAGTGGTGGCAGGCGACGGATCGTGCGGTTAAAGGTTTAGGTCGGCAACAGTCGTTAAGTGGCGTCCGGGCGTTGGGCATCGCCGGACAAATGCATGGCGCGACATTGCTTGATAGCCGTCAGCAGGTTCTGCGACCAGCGATTTTATGGAATGACGGACGCTGTAGCGAAGAGTGCGCCTGGCTGGAAAAACAGGTGCCGCAGTCGCGTGCGATAACCGGTAATCTGATGATGCCCGGTTTTACCGCGCCCAAATTAGTCTGGGTGCAGCGCCACGAACCGGATATTTTCCGCCAGATAGACAAAGTTCTGCTGCCGAAAGATTTTCTGCGGCTGCGAATGACGGGCGTCTTTGCCAGCGATATGTCGGATGCAGCGGGAACGATGTGGCTGGACGTGAAAAAGCGCGACTGGAGCGACGTTATGCTCAACGCCTGTCATTTAACCCGACAGCAGATGCCAGCGTTATTTGAAGGTAGTGACATTACCGGAACGTTGCTGCCAGAGGTAGCCAGCGCATGGGGAATGCCAGCAGTACCTGTGGTGGCGGGCGGCGGCGACAATGCGGCTGGCGCAGTCGGCGTAGGAATGATCGATGCCGGACAGGCGATGCTCTCACTTGGAACATCGGGCGTCTATTTTGCCGTCAGCGACGGCTTTCTGAGTAAACCGGAGAGCGCAGTACACAGTTTTTGCCATGCGCTGCCGGAACGCTGGCATTTAATGTCTGTAATGTTGAGCGCCGCCTCTTGTCTGGACTGGGCGGCTAAACTCACCGGGCAGAAGAACGTCCCGACGCTGATTGCCGCCGCGCAGCTGGCGGATGAGCATACCGATCCGATCTGGTTTTTGCCGTACCTGTCCGGCGAGCGCACGCCGCACAATAATCCGCAGGCAAAAGGCGTTTTCTTTGGTTTAACCCATCAGCATGGCCCGGCGGAACTGGCGCGGGCGGTACTGGAAGGCGTGGGATATGCTCTGGCGGATGGCATGGATGTGGTTCACGCCTGCGGCGTCAAACCCGCCAGCGTGACGCTTATCGGCGGCGGGGCGCGCAGCGAATACTGGCGTCAGATGCTATCTGATATTAGCGGGCTACAGCTTGATTATCGTACTGGCGGCGATGTGGGGCCAGCGCTGGGCGCGGCGCGTCTGGCGCAAATTGCGGTGAATAAACAGACTCCGCTCGCCGATGTATTGCCGCAGTTGCCGCTGGAGCAGGCGCATTATCCCGATGCGCAGCGTCATGCGGTTTATCAACAACGTCGTGAAACCTTCCGTCGACTCTATCAGCAGCTGTTGCCGTTGATGTCATAAGTCAGAATGCCTTTCGGTTTTGGCTGAAAGGCATTCCCCGTAAATATTAATTCTATTGAATTATATCGAAGTAAGTATGTGTGTTTTCTGATTTTTATATTATTGCTGAGCAGGCGCCTTTTTCATCTCTATT
Source organism: Salmonella sp. SJTUF15591 (assembly GCF_043356435.1). Classification (NCBI taxonomy): domain Bacteria; kingdom Pseudomonadati; phylum Pseudomonadota; class Gammaproteobacteria; order Enterobacterales; family Enterobacteriaceae; genus Salmonella; species Salmonella sp. SJTUF15591. The sequence goes on from NZ_JBEUJO010000007.1 coordinate 68,420, forward strand.
TCTTCGCTTAATGTGTCTCACACAACCACAAGGAGAGTGAGATGGACGATCACGTTGCACGCAGGAAACGGATGTTCGGCCTGGGAATGTTAGTTGTCGGTGCAGTGGTATACCTGGTGGGACTGTGGCCAGGCTGTCATACATTAAGCGAAAAGGGATATTTTTTTGCGGCAATCGTCATGTGCGGTTTTCCAGTCTTAATTCGCCAGGAACACACGGGGAATGACCGCTTGCTTTCTCGTTGCAAATCTTTGCTGTTGCTTGGCATCGGCATGGTCGCGGTCGGCGTATTTAACCTGGCGCTGGCGGGCGCGCTGAAAATACTGTGTCTGGTGGCGCTGGGGGTCAGTATATATGGAACCGATCTTTACGCTTCCTACAGTGATGATGAATGATGGCCGGAGCCATCATTGTCGTTTAGCTAACCCATTTCCGTTTATCAATACGCTGTAACAGCATGGAAAGTAGCAGGCTTCCTGTCACCGTCGCGGCAAAAACCCACACGATGTCTAACGGCGGCCAACGTTTTAACTCCAGACCATTAGTACGTAGCGCATGGATAATCAGCGCGTGGAAACCATAAATACCCAGCGAGTGGCGGGAGATAAGTCCCAGTCCAGGTAACGTCCGCGCATTCAGCTTATTTTTAACTATCGTGAACAGTGAGACAGCGCAAATAAACACCATGGGACCGCAATACAGATACCAGGTATCGGCAAAATTTCCGCGCCAGCGTAATTCATGCAATGTGCCGCGAGAAATAACAAATACCGCGATGATGAACAGGGCAGCGCAGATAAGCGTCAGCGATGACTTTTGCGTCTCCATCATTCCAATGGCGCGGCCCAGGATACCGTAGAGAATGTAGTAGAACGTGTCGCCGCTGATATACAGATTGATGGGCAACCATTCAACGCCGCCGATTTTTTGCGGCACAGTATTTGGGTTAGCAATAATACCAATGATCACCATCAGCATCAGGAGCATTTTGCCGCTCACGTTTTTTACCTGGATTAATGGCGATACCAGGTAGATCACCGTAATCGCAAAGAAAAACCACAGGTGGTAAAACACGGGTTTTTGCAGCGCATTTTTTAGCGAAAGCTCGACGTTGATCGAAGTAAAAAGTGAAATGTAAGCCAGGGCGACAACGCTGTAAAAGATAAGGCACAGGGCGATACGTAAAAAATGCCGCGGTTGCGCGCAGCGCTCGCCAAAAAAAAGATAGCCTGAAATCATAAAAAACAGAGGAACGCTAACGCGCGAAGCCGAATTCAGGACGTTCGCAATATCCCAGTTTAGCGGGCTGACGCTGTGGGCGTTGGTGATGTACCACGTTGTAGTATGGATCATCACTACCATTAAACAGGCGATCCCTCGCAGGTTATCAATCCAGTTAATTTTAGGCTGCATCAGTTCCTCAGCTTCCGTTTGAATAGAGTTCCAGCGCGGTGGCTCACTGGAAAAATCCGACTTTCTACGCTACATCTTGTGATGGCGTAAGGAGATTCGCACAATGTGTCTGCTACCCACAAACCTTAATAATAAGACTGACCAGCAAACCAGACGGTAATAAAAATGATAATGAAGTATTTCTGTACTGTGATGATAGCCATCGCTCTGGTGGGATGCACAGCGACACCGCCACCGACGCAAAAAGCCCAGCAGAGTAAAGTGAGCCCAACACGCACGCTGGATATGGAAGCATTGTGTAAAGCTCAGGCGGCGCAGCGTTACAACACTGGCGCACAGAAAATTGCTGTTACCGGCTTCGAACAGTTTCAGGGGAGCTATGAGATGCGTGGTAATACCTTCCGTAAAGAGAGTTTTGTCTGCTCTTTTGATGCAGATGGGCAGTTTTTACATCTTTCTATGCGGTAAAAGCCGCGCCTGGTGAGGTGTGATGCCGCGAAATCCGGCAATTTTCGCTAAACAAGCCGGTTTCATACTGTATATCTCGCATCCAGCGGGTATACTGGCTCCTTCCTTTAAATCCACACGTATCCAGCACGAAATAATATGCAAAAGTTTGATACCAGGACCTTCCAGGGCTTGATCCTGACCTTACAGGATTACTGGGCTCGCCAGGGCTGCACCATTGTTCAACCATTGGACATGGAAGTCGGCGCGGGAACTTCTCATCCAATGACCTGCCTGCGCGCGCTGGGGCCAGAGCCGATGGCGACTGCCTATGTGCAGCCTTCTCGTCGTCCGACCGATGGCCGCTACGGCGAAAACCCGAACCGCTTACAGCACTACTATCAGTTCCAGGTAGTGATTAAGCCGTCTCCGGACAACATTCAGGAGCTGTACCTCGGTTCTCTGAAAGAGCTGGGTATGGACCCGACCATTCACGACATCCGTTTCGTGGAAGATAACTGGGAGAACCCGACGCTGGGCGCCTGGGGACTCGGCTGGGAAGTGTGGCTGAATGGCATGGAAGTGACGCAGTTCACCTACTTCCAGCAGGTCGGCGGCCTGGAGTGCAAGCCGGTGACCGGTGAAATCACCTACGGTCTGGAACGTCTGGCGATGTATATCCAGGGCGTGGACAGCGTTTACGACCTGGTCTGGAGCGATGGCCCGCTGGGTAAAACCACCTACGGTGACGTGTTCCATCAAAACGAAGTGGAGCAGTCCACCTATAACTTTGAATACGCCGATGTGGATTTCTTATTCACCTGCTTCGAGCAGTATGAGAAAGAAGCCCAGCAGCTACTAGCACTGGAAAACCCGCTGCCGCTGCCGGCCTACGAGCGTATTCTGAAAGCCGCCCATAGCTTCAACCTGCTGGATGCGCGTAAAGCTATCTCCGTCACCGAACGTCAGCGCTACATTTTGCGTATTCGCACCCTGACCAAAGCAGTGGCAGAGGCTTATTATGCTTCCCGTGAAGCCCTCGGCTTCCCGATGTGCAACAAAGACAAGTAAGAGGCGGCCATGTCTGAGAAAACTTTTCTGGTGGAAATCGGCACTGAAGAGCTGCCACCAAAAGCACTGCGCAGTTTGGCTGAGTCCTTTGCTGCGAACTTCACTGCGGAGCTGGATAACGCCGGCCTCGCGCACGGTAACGTTGAATGGTTTGCCGCCCCGCGCCGTCTGGCGCTGAAAGTGGCGAATCTTGCTGAATCTCAGCCCGATCGCGAAGTCGAAAAACGTGGTCCGGCGATTGCTCAGGCGTTTGACGCCGAAGGCAAACCGAGCAAAGCGGCAGAAGGCTGGGCGCGCGGCTGCGGGATCACCGTTGATCAGGCCGAGCGTCTGAAGACCGACAAAGGCGAATGGCTGCTGTATCGCGCCCACGTGAAGGGCGAAAGTACCGAAGCGCTGGTGCCGAACATGGTAGCCACCTCGCTGGCAAAACTACCGATCCCGAAACTGATGCGCTGGGGTGCGTCTGACGTCCACTTCGTGCGTCCGGTGCACACCGTGACTCTGCTGCTGGGCGATAAAGTGATTCCGGCGACCATCCTGGGCATTCAGTCTGACCGCGTCATTCGCGGCCACCGCTTTATGGGTGAGCCTGAGTTTACTATCGACAATGCTGACCAGTACCCGCAAATTCTGCTGGAGCGCGGTAAAGTCATTGCCGACTACGAAGCGCGTAAAGCCAAAATCAAAGCGGACGCCGAAGAAGCAGCACGCAAGATTGGCGGTAATGCCGACCTGAGCGAAAGCCTGCTGGAAGAAGTGGCCTCGCTGGTGGAATGGCCGGTGGTATTGACGGCAAAATTCGAAGAGAAATTCCTCGCCGTGCCTGCCGAAGCGCTGGTGTACACCATGAAGGGCGACCAGAAGTATTTCCCGGTTTATGACAACGCGGGCAAGCTGCTGCCGAACTTTATCTTCGTCGCCAACATCGAGTCGAAAGATCCGACCCAGATTATCTCCGGTAACGAGAAAGTGGTGCGTCCGCGTCTGGCAGATGCTGAATTCTTCTTCAATACCGACCGTAAAAAACGTCTGGAAGACCATCTGCCGCGTCTGCAAACCGTGCTGTTCCAGCAACAGCTGGGCACGCTGCGCGACAAGACCGATCGTATTCAGGCGCTGGCGGGCTGGATTGCCGGTCAGATTGGCGCTGACGTCAACCACGCCACTCGTGCGGGCCTGCTCTCCAAGTGCGACCTGATGACCAACATGGTCTTCGAGTTCACCGACACCCAGGGTGTGATGGGGATGCACTACGCGCGCCATGATGGTGAAGCGGAAGATGTGGCTGTGGCGCTGAACGAACAGTATCAGCCGCGCTTTGCCGGTGATGACCTGCCGTCTAACCCGGTAGCCTGTGCGCTGGCGATCGCCGATAAGATGGACACTCTGGCGGGTATCTTCGGTATTGGTCAGCATCCGAAAGGCGACAAAGACCCGTTTGCGCTGCGTCGTGCCGCGCTGGGCGTGCTGCGCATCATCGTTGAGAAGAACCTCAACCTTGATCTGCAAACGCTGACCGAGGAAGCGGTGCGTCTGTATGGCGACAAGCTGACCAATGCCAACGTAGTCGATGATGTCATCGATTTTATGCTGGGTCGCTTCCGCGCCTGGTATCAGGATGAAGGTTACACCGTCGACACTATCCAGGCGGTACTGGCGCGTCGTCCGACCCGTCCGGCAGATTTCGATGCTCGTATGAAAGCGGTATCGCACTTCCGTACCCTGGAAGAAGCCTCTGCGCTGGCGGCGGCGAACAAGCGCGTCTCCAACATCCTGGCGAAAGCCACTGAGCCGCTGAACGATATCGTCCACGCCTCCGTACTGAAAGAAGCGGCGGAAATTGAGTTGGCCAGACATCTGGTTGTGCTGCGTGATAAGCTTCAGCCGTACTTTGCCGATGGTCGTTATCAGGAAGCGTTGATTGAGCTGGCGGCACTGCGCGCGCCGGTGGATGAATTCTTCGAAAATGTCATGGTTAACGCGGAAGAGAAAGATATCCGTATCAACCGCCTGACGCTGTTGTCGAAACTACGCGAACTGTTCCTGCAGGTTGCGGATATTTCGTTACTACAATAAGCGTTCAGTTAATTAAAAAAAAACCTGCTTTCGGGCAGGTTTTTTTATAACGTAAATAGTATTAGTTGATTCGCTAATAATTCTGTAACTCATAGCCGTGGTTATTTCTATTGATTGGCAAAAAATATTTCAGGAATACATTAACGCTGGCGGTACGGATATTGGCGTTAGAATAGCTGCGGGTGCTTGAGACTGTTTGTCTCAGGTATTCACCAAAAGGCAGACAGAGAAAATCCCCACCTGACTATACCCAAAATAATTCGAGTTGCTTAAAGGCGGCAAGGGAGTGAGTCCCCAAGAGCATAGATAACTATGTGACTGGGGTGAGCGACAAATCTGCCGGGAGCAGATTTGAACGTCGCGTGCGACGGCCCGTCAGGGCGAGGCCCATGGATGGGCCGAGTAATCCGTAGCCAACACATAAGCAACTTGAAGTATGAAGGGTATATAAATCAAAAGTGCACTGCGCCCATTATTGATCTCTTCAATAACGAAGCGATCTCCTGCAGTATTTCAGAACGTCCAACCATGCCGATGATCGATGACATACTCATGAAGGCATTTGCCAGACTTGATGCGGGTACCAATCCGGTTCTTCATTCAGATCAGGGCTGGCAATACCGTCATTGATGGTACCAGTATCAGTTACGAGAGTTTGGCATCATCCAAAGTATGTCCCGCAAAGGCAACTGCCTTGATAATGCCTGTGCAGAATGTTTTTTCGGGACTTTAAAATCAGAAAGTTTTTACACCAGTAAATTTAAGGATATTGATGAACTTAAGATAGCTATTGAGGATTACATACGATACTACAATCCCCGACGAATTAGCCTTATATTTAACGGACTCAGCCCGGTTGAATACCACCTAACGAGCTATCCAGGCAGAAATTAACAAGGTCTGTACAGGGATGCTATCAGGAAACCTGAACGTTGGTGGATACGCTCACGTAAATGTCTGCTATGAGCGAGGAACGGACGCCCTATTTCACAAAAATTAGTATTGTTCTACAAGTAACTCTCACAATGAGGTTTTATGAAAATCAGAAGGTTCAGTAATGGGGATGAAATATCGTTATTCAGAGTTTTTTTCTCATCTGTACATACGATCGCATCACACTACTACACACGTGAACAAATTGATGCTTGGGCCCCAGCAGATATCGACCTGGAGCGATGGGCCAATCACATTAAGGAATTACAACCTTTTGTTGTAGAGCTAGATGGTGAAATAGCTGGATATGCAGATGTTCAACCAAATGGATACATTGATCATTTCTTTGTATCAGGAACCTATTCAAGACAGGGGGTAGGGACACTACTGATGAATTGCATTCATGAGGAAGCCAGACAGCGTGGAATTAGTGAACTTACTTCAAATGTAAGTAAGGCTGCGGAAGTGTTCTTTCTACGACACGGCTTTCATATAGTGGAGCGAGGCTTTCCTATTTGCCGTGGAGTGACATTACAAAATGCTCTGATGAGGAAATGTTTGGCGAAATAATAGTCAGCCTGCAGAAAGGCAGCATTGTTCTTTTGCCTTGTTGAACTCAGTAAACCGCTACAATGAGCAATTTCCGCTCATGGCACAAAGCGGACATCAGTATTCAAAAAATGAAAAACGACGACTTGATGTATATCGTTTGCTATACATGGTGGTTGTGCTATTCTTGTAAAGCAAATGCTATACAAAGGGTGTCTCATGAAATCAGATGTTCAACTTAACCTTAGAGCTAAGGAATCGCAGCGGGCGCTCATTGATGCAGCTGCGGAAATCCTTCACAAGTCACGTACAGATTTCATTCTGGAAACGGCCTGCCAGGCTGCCGAGAAAGTGATCCTTGACCGCCGTGTATTTAACTTTAACGATGAGCAATATGAGGAGTTCATCAATCTGCTTGATGCACCGGTCGCAGATGATCCCGTCATCGAAAAACTGCTGGCAAGGAAACCTCAGTGGGACGTGTAACAGCACCAGAACCTTTGTCCGCTTTTCATCAGGTAGCTGAGTTCGTCAGCGGTGAAGCTGTGCTCGATGACTGGTTGAAGCAAAAGGGCCTCAAAAACCAGGCTCTCGGAGCGGCCAGAACATTTGTGGTGTGCAAGAAAGACACGAAGCAAGTAGCCGGTTTTTACTCTCTGGCCACCGGTAGCGTCAACCATACAGAAGCGACAGGCAACCTTCGGCGTAACATGCCAGATCCCATCCCTGTCATTATACTTGCCCGTCTTGCTGTCGAGCTCTCATTCCATGGAAAAGGGCTTGGGGCTGATTTACTTCATGATGCAGTGCTTCGTTGCTATCGGGTTGCCGAGAATATTGGTGTACGTGCAATCATGGTTCATGCACTTACCGAAGAAGCCAAAAATTTCTACATTCACCATGGTTTCAAATCATCACAAACTCAGCAGCGAACATTGTTCCTTAGGCTCCCTCAATAGAATGCAAAGACTGTTATGTTCAAATCGCTATAAGCGATAATTTGATAGAACGTCTAAGGTTAAATTCAGGAAGAATACGACGAACAAAATATTGACGAGACAGGAATCCGCGTGATGCAAGAAAGCAACGGAATGGATAATTCGATTGCGGACAATGTTATTTAGTTATAGCCAGAAACAAAAAAGAGCCCATGTATTAAATGGACTCTTTCGCTGATGCCTCGGTTAATCTGTCCAGGTTTTTGGGGTCAGTACAAAGTGAGCCCACCTCTGCCATTCTTGTGGCGTTATGCATTCTCAAGGCACTCTGTTAATTTTATCTTGTTGGCGTTTTATAGGCCCGATAACCCATTATGTTATCGGGCATTTTTTTAACGTAATGGTAATTCCGTCAGACAGGTCTGGCTGTCATCTCTGGTGGCAATGGCATGTGACGCCGTTTTACCGTTGTAGCTTACTTCCAGCGTCCCTTCCATATTGCGCGGTAGCCAAACACCGATAAATCCGTTTCGATAGCTTTGCATCTCTTTTTGTACGATGACAGCGCCTTTACTGTCTGTCACTTTTACAGTGAACGGTTTATTCGGCATTTCTCCCTGACAGCCGGAAAGGCTGTGGTTAAAACAGGGGTGTGTCCGCCATTCATAGGGCGCAAAAGAGAGATAGAATTTGTCGCCTAACGGCAGCGTATAAATCTGCTCTCCGTCAGATAATTTGAGTTCAGTACTGGTAATCGACGCGGAGTAAGGCAAAGGACGGCTCTGCGGCGTCTGATCAATCGTATCCACGATCTGCTCAACCGTTTTTCCCGCCAGCCCATGTTGCGCCAGAAAAGCGGATTCTGAGGATGCCGCAAGCGCGGAGCCGCTGGCGCATAAACCCAAAAGTAATAACCATGATGATTTCGACATAACTTCAATTCCTTGTGAACAATCTCCCTGCCTACTATAGGGGTTCCCCTAAGGGAAAGGTCAAAGGGACGCAGGGTAAAGTAATGCAAAGTTATGCTGGGGGGAGAGGGGGAATTGGAATAAAAAAAATCCCCGCCATCAGGCAGGGATTCAAAATTCTGAGCTTTTTAAGCTTACAGGCTGGTTACGTTGCCAGCTGCCGGGCCTTTAGCGCCGCTTTCGATGGTGAAGGAAACTTTCTGACCTTCGTCCAGAGATTTGTAACCATCGTTCTGAATAGCGGAGAAGTGTACGAACACGTCTTTAGAACCGTCATCAGGAGTAATAAAGCCGAAGCCTTTATCAGCGTTGAACCATTTTACGATACCAGTCATTTTACCGGACATAGTGTATTACCTTTTAAAAAATAAGTGTGCCTTTCGGCGTTATGGCGTGCTTTACAGATTTTTTAAGCGTTAAGGAAATGCGCACTACGAGGGGTATCTAATGGATAACTCTTGAAGGGACTTGCCTTACTAAACTGCTTTAATGGTCTGTACGTCAAACCGTTGAGCACATTAACTCATGTAATGCCGGGCGATGCAACTTTTATTTTACTTTATTTCTCCAGGTCAGGAATCGGGCGGGGAAAACGGTCCTTACGCAGGACCGTTAAAACAGAAAGGGGTAAAAATTACTCCATCAATTGCTTACTTAAGCGTGGGTTCGCCTGTATCAGGCGCATCAATTTAAGCTCTGCTGGCGTGGGTTTTTCGCGTTTCGATTCCCATTCCTGAACCATGGCAACCGTTACGCCCAGCGCTCTGGCGAATTCATCTGTTTTTAGTCCCGTTCCTCTCCGTAACTGTTCAAATTCGGTAAAAGGATTGGGTTTTTGCGTCAGGGTGATCTTTCGCGTTTCATCTTTAAAAACAATTTGTTCCAGGCTGCTCAGCAGCTCAAACATCGGATCTTTATATTCCATTGAGAACTCCTGTAAATCACACAGCGGGATCGTGAAATGCATCGAAGCCTCTTAAGAATAGTCGGGAAACTTGTGGGTGGGGGGCGACGCGCCGCCAGGAAGCGCTATCGATTCGTTTCGATGCCTTACGCTACGCGACTTTTAGGACGCTAACAATTTGATCCATGAAGATATATCCGTCTTTCAGAAAATAATTGTAAAGATTAAAAAAATATTACACTCCCCGCTGGAAAGCTTTCTTGCCGCGTTTTTTATCGCAGTGTCAGGCCAAAAATTAACAATTAAATAACAAATTAAGCATTGATGCAGATAAACATAATTTTCCGCTACAAGATCGCGTGGAAAGGGTATCCTGCAAGCCTGACCTGGACTATCCTTGTAAGCCGTCAGGCACGCAGGTGTCGTTGTGCGCATTTTTGGGTGAAAGGAGTATTAACAATGGCGACAGGTAAGTCCTGCTCTCGCTGGTTTGCGCCTGTTGTGGCGTTATTAATGGTGTTTAGCCTGAGCGGGTGTTTTGATAAAGAAGGCGATCAGCGCAAAGCGTTTGTCGATTTCCTGCAGAATACAGCAATGCGTAGCGGAGAGCGTTTACCAACGCTGACGGCCGATCAGAAAAAACAGTTTGGTCCGTTCGTGTCTGATTACGCGATACTGTATGGCTACTCGCAGCAGGTAAACCAGGCGATGGATTCCGGTCTGCGCCCGGTGGTCGATAGCGTTAACGCCATCCGCGTTCCGCAGGATTATATGACGCAACGCGAGCCGCTGCGGCAGGCAAATGGTTCGTTAGGCGTGCTGGCGCAACAGTTGCAGAATGCAAAACTGCAGGCTGATGCCGCGCATGGCGCGTTAAAGCAGGCCGATGACCTGAAACCTGTGTTTGATCAGGTCTACAAAAAAGTAGTCACCGTGCCGGCAGATGCTTTGCAGCCGCTGATCCCGGCGGCGCAGATCTTTACGCAGCAGTTGGTACAAGTGGGTGATTATATTGCGCAACAGGGCGAGCAGGTGAGCTTTGTCGCGAACGGCATTCAGTTCCCGACCTCACAGCAGGCCAGCCAATATAATGCGCTGATTGGGCCGTTGGCCTCGCAGCATCAGGCGTTTAATCAGGCCTGGACGGCGGCGGTAAACGCAACCCAGTAATGACAGTCTGCCCGATAAGCGCAAGCCAGCGCTTATCGGGCCTGTAGCGTTATCCCGCCGCCTGCGGGTTGACGCAGTTCTTCTCTATTTTTCCCTGCAGCGCATCAATCAAATTATCCACCGCACAGGCCATCATATTGTAGCGCGTCTCATGCGTTGCCGAGCCAATATGCGGCACCGCGACGACATTAGACATGTTCAGCAGGGGCGAATCCACGGATAGCGGTTCATGCTCAAAGACATCCAGACCTGCCGCATATATTTCACCGTTTTGCAGCGCGGCAATCAGCGCGTTTTCATCGACCACCGGGCCGCGTCCGGCATTGATAAAAATGGCGGACGATTTCATTCTGGCAAACTGTGTTGCGCCAAACAGATGTCGCGTTTCTGCCGTTAGCGGCAGGATCACGCAGACAAAATCAGCCTCCTGCAACAACGTATCCAGATCGCAGTAGCGGGCGTTAAACCGGTCTTCCGCCTCCTGATGCCGCCGACGGGCGTGATAGAGAACCGGCATGGTAAACCCAAAGTGCGCTCGCTGCGCCAGCGCCATCCCGATACGCCCCATCCCAACGATACCGAGTGTTTTGTGATGCACATCGACGCCAAACCACGCCGGGCCAATGCTTTCTGTCCATTCACCCGCTTTAACCCGTTCTGCGACGTCCACCACGCGGCGGGCAGTGGTCAGAATCAACGCCATCACCGTATCGGCAACGGTTTCCGTCAAAACGGCAGGCGTGTGCATCAGGACTATTTTGCGGGCAGTAAGGGCGTCCACTTCGACATTATCGTATCCCACCGAGATGGTTGACGCCGCGCGTAGCGCCGGCATTTTTTCCAGCAGCGCGCGGTTAACGGTTTCGCTGGCGCCCAGAAGGCCTTGCGCGCTGGCAAATGCCTGCGCGTGTCGCGCGACCGTTTCCGGATGCAGGTTCGGTACCTGGGTGACGGTAAAATGCGCCTCCAGGCGATGCAGCAAATCATCAGGCAGGGTTTTGTAGAGAATGATGGACGGCTTCATGCGACTCTCCGTAAATCAAAAGGTAAGCGCGGCATGCGCCAACCGGAACAGGCTTATTATTAACCCGTTTAGCCATCATCGACCAGCCAATTTCCCCGCTGTCGGCAGCCGTGTCGTGGTAAATAATGAATGAATACCGAATGATGCGACGTGTATCCGGTCTGGAGAGGGAATAGTGCAGGCCGGGTAAAGCATGCCGCCTTACCCGGTACTGTCGTTTACTGCAATGGACTCAAGGTAATTTCGACGCGGCGGTTTTGCGCCTTACCTTCTGCCGTACTGTTGCTGGCGATCGGGTTCGCCGGACCCATTCCGCTGGTACGGATACGGCTGGCGTCGACGCCCTGGGTGATCAGCGAACTGGCGACGGAGTCAGCACGCTGCTGCGACAGACGCATATTCAGATCGTGGCTACCGGTACTGTCGGTGTAGCCCACCACATTGACGGCGGTCTTGGGATACTCTTTCAGCACCATCGCCACGCCGGTCAGCGTGTTAGCGCCTGCCGGTTTCAGCGTCGCGCTGCTGCTGTCGAAGGTGACATTATTCGGCATATTCAGAATGATATTATCGCCGCTTCGCGTCACGCTAACGCCTGTGCCCCGCATTTTGTCACGCAGTTTCGCTTCCTGTACGTCCATGTAGTAACCCACGCCGCCGCCCAGCGCCGCGCCAGCCGCCGCGCCAATCAGCGCGCCTTTACCGCGATCTTTTTTGGAGGAGGAGAGTGCGCCGATGCCTGCGCCGACCAGCGATCCAATACCCGCACCAATGCCGGATTTACCTGCTTCGCGTTCGCCGGTGTAAGGGTTTGTTGTGCAGCCAGATACTGCCAGGGCGCCGCTCACGATGGCAGCAATCACAAATACACGTTTTTTCATCTTAAATCCTTATCACTTTTTTATTTTTACCACAGCGACCGTGGCGGTTGATTATGACGTCTGCACATGAAGAAAATTCCAGGGAAAACTCTGAAATTTGTAAGTAACATTGATCGGCAAAATAAATAATCCCAATAATTCAGGAGCGAACCTTGACCCACGCACCATCGCGTCATTCGGTATTGACCGCCGCACACTGGGGGCCAGTCCGCGTTGAAACCGACGGAGAACGCATTTTTGCCTCGTATGGCGAACTCCCGACGGCACACCAGAACTCCCTGCAAACCGTTGTGCATGACCAGGTGCACAGTAAAACGCGGGTTCGCTTCCCGATGGTGCGTAAAGGGTTCCTGGCTTCTCCCGATAAGCCGCAAGGCATACGCGGGCAGGATGAGTTTGTTCGCGTAAGTTGGGATGACGCGCTGGATCTGATCCACGCTCAGCACAAACGTATTCGCGAAAGTTATGGGCCATCGTCCATCTTCGCTGGCTCCTACGGTTGGCGTTCGAACGGCGTATTGCATAAAGCGGCTACGCTATTGCAGCGTTACATGGCGCTGGCGGGAGGGTATACCGGCCATCTTGGCGATTATTCCACCGGCGCGGCGCAGGCTATCATGCCTTATGTGGTGGGGGGCAATGAGGTTTACCAGCAGCAGACTAGCTGGCCGGTGGTGCTGGAACACAGCGAGGTGGTGGTGCTCTGGAGCGCGAACCCGCTGAATACTCTGAAAATTGCCTGGAACGCCTCGGATGAACAGGGGCTCGACTATTTTGCGGCGTTGCGACAAAGCGGCAAACGCCTGATCTGCATCGATCCGATGCGATCGGAAAGCGTCGACTTTTTTGGCGATAAGATGGAGTGGATCGCCCCGCATATGGGCACCGATGTGGCGTTAATGTTGGGGATCGCCCATACGCTGGTGGAAAACGGTTGGCAGGATGAAGCGTTCCTTGCCCGCTGCACGACGGGTTATGACCGTTTCGCCGACTATCTTTTGGGCACGACCGACGGTACGGCCAAAACAGCGGAATGGGCGGCGGAAATTTGCGGCGTTTCTGCGGTGAAAATTCGTGAACTGGCGGAAATATTTCATCATAACACCACCATGTTGATGGCCGGTTGGGGAATGCAGCGTCAGCAGTTCGGCGAGCAAAAGCACTGGATGATCGTTACGCTGGCCGCAATGCTGGGGCAAATTGGTACGCCTGGCGGCGGGTTTGGTTTTTCTTATCATTTTGCTAACGGCGGAAACCCGACGCGCCGCGCCGCCGTGTTAGCCTCGATGCAGGGAAGCATCCCTGGCGGGGTCGATGCGGTAGATAAAATACCGGTGGCGCGTATTGTCGAGGCGCTGGAAAACCCCGGTGGGTTTTACCAACACAATGGGATGGATCGCCGCTTCCCGGATATTCGTTTTATCTGGTGGGCGGGCGGCGCGAACTTTACCCATCATCAGGATACCAACCGTCTGATTCGCGCGTGGCAAAAACCGGAACTGGTCGTTATCTCGGAATGTTTCTGGACGGCCGCCGCGAAACACGCGGATATTGTTCTGCCTGCGACCACCAGCTATGAGCGTAACGATTTAACCATGACCGGCGACTATAGCAATCAACATTTGGCGCCGATGAAGCAGGTCGTGTCGCCCCGGTGGGAGGCGCGGAATGATTTTGACGTTTTTGCTGAACTGAGCGAACGGTGGGAAGCCGGTGGTTACGCTCGGTTCACCGAAGGAAAAAGCGAGCTGGCGTGGCTGGAGACTTTCTACAATATTGCCGCCCAGCGTGGCGCCAGCCAGGGGGTGACGCTGCCGCCGTTTGCCGCATTCTGGCAGGCTAACCGTTTACTGGAGATGCCGGAAAATCCCGCCAACGCGCAGTTTGTGCGCTTCGCGGATTTTCGCCGCGATCCTGATAACCATCCGCTAAAAACGGCCAGCGGCAAAATCGAAATCTATTCTGCGCGCATTGCCAGCTATGGTTACGCGGATTGTCCCGGTCATCCGATGTGGCTGGTGCCGGATGAGTGGCACGGGAACGCCGATGCGGGGCAAGTTCAGCTACTTTCCGCGCATCCGGCGCACCGTCTGCATAGCCAGCTCAACTACAGTTCATTACGGGAGCGGTATGCGGTAGCCGGACGCGAACCGGTGACGATTCATCCGCAGGATGCGACAACGCGCGGAATCGTCGATGGCGATACGGTACGCGTCTGGAATCATCGCGGGCAGGTTCTGGCGGGAGCGGTCGTTACCGACGGAATTCGGCCTGGCGTTATCTGTATTCACGAAGGCGCATGGCCGGACCCTGAACCTACCGCAGGCGGCATATGCAAAAACGGCGCGGTAAACGTCCTGACAAAAGATCTTCCCAGTTCCCGGCTGGGGAACGGTTGTGCGGGCAACACCGCGCTGGTCTGGTTTGAGAAATATACCGGCCCGGCGCTACCGCTTACGGCGTTTGATCCGCCTGCCAACTCATAATCCAGGTGGGGTGGGCGGTATCCTCCTGCCAGGCGCTATCTTCAATACGAAAACCAAGCGCATGGTAGAAGTTTACGGCGGATTGATTTTTCTGGTAAACCTCAAGGCTCAGCAGAGGAAAACGTTGCTGGACATATTCCAGAAGCGCTTTGCCAATGCCGTGTCTTAACGCGTCGGGGGCGACAAACAGCGCCCCGACAAAACGGGCTTCCAGTACGCTGACGAAGCCTTTCAGTTGTCCATTTTCCTCCCATACCCAGGTTTGCGCGGCGGGTAAATAGACGTCGCGTACAATTGCTTCGCTCTCGTGCCAGTAACGTTCTTCGATAAAGGGATGGGCATAAATGGTACTTTTCATCCACAGCGCCAGAATAGACGCCATGTCTTCACTCTGGGATTTGCGAATCATGTTTTTCTCCCGGATGGCAAAAACAGCCGGTAATATGGTCGTTGACCAGTCCGCACGCCTGCATAAAGGAGTAACAGATAGTCGTACCGACAAACTTGAAACCGCGTTTTTTCAATGCCTTAGCAAGCGCATCGGACGCAGGTGTTGAGGTAGGAATCTCATCCAGGCTGGCCGCCTGGGTGATCTGCGGCTGGCCATCAACGAATGACCAGACAAAATCGGCGAAAGACTCGCCGTTTTGCTCCATCGCAAGCCAGGCGCGGGCGTTACTGATAATGGCCTGAATTTTACCGCGATGTCGTATGATGCCCGTGTTCTGCAGCAGGCGTTCAACATCCTCCTCCTGCATAGCTGCGATGCGTACTGGGTCAAACTGATGAAAACAGGCGCGGTAGTTCTCCCTCTTTTTAAGCACGGTGATCCAGGATAAACCGGCCTGTTGACCTTCAAGACAGATCATTTCAAACAGCTTTCTGCTATCGGTTTCCGGTACGCCCCACTCGTTATCATGATAGGCAATATAAAGGGGGTCCTGGCTGACCCAGTCGCAACGCTGCATAGACTTCCTCGTTATTGTGGTTACCGCGAAAATTTCCTTCAACCCGCCTTGACGGGCCCGCTAAAAGGACAATAGTTAATACAGGGCTGATGCCCGACATCCTTCATTCAATGACAATAATATCGCCGAATTCGGCTCTACTCTGGAGTCGCGTTGATGATTGTAAGAAAACGCCGTGGTCGCCGGACATTGCGTTGTCTGGCGGGCCTTATGGCCTGCTCGTTTTTTATCAATACCACGTATGCCTGGCAACAAGAATATATCGCTGAAGCGGCTCCGGGGCATACGACGGAACGCTATACCTGGGACAGCGATCACCAACCGAATTACAACGACATACTGGCCGAACGTATTCAGTCTACGCAAAATACGGTGGGGCCGGTGCTTAGCCTGGCGGATGAAACCCCGCTTGATGCGACCAGCGGTATCAGTATGGGCTGGAATTTTCCGCTTTCCCGACGTGTGACCACTGGGCCGGTCGCGGCGTTGCATTACGACGGTTCGACGTCATCAATGTATAACGAATATGGCGATAGCGCGACGACATTAGCGCTTACCGATCCGTTATGGCACGCCAGCGTCAGTACGTTAGGCTGGCGGGTAAACTCGCAGTTCGGCGATGTCCGTCCCTGGGCGCAAATCAGCTATAACCAACAGTTTGGGGAAAATATCTGGAAAGCGCAGTCCGGGTTGAGTCGTATGACCGCAGGAAATCAGGCGGGAAACTGGCTGGATGTCACCGTAGGCGCGGACGTGTTACTTAACCCGCACATGGCGGCGTATGCGGCGTTTTCCCAGGCGGAAAATAGCGCTACGGATAGCGATTATTTGTATACCCTGGGGGTGAGCGCCAGGTTTTAACTTAAAAACTACCATCGAAACGCTGTGATAACAGATCTTGTGGCGGAAGTAGGGTGCTAACCTTCTGCGTTATCTTTGCGCTGTTAATCATCTCGCTGGCAGTTTCCACCACTATTCGCCAGCCGCAGCGGGAGAGGGTTAGCGAAGCGTCTGCGTAACACATGCAACACCAGGCGTACAGCGCACCCATTTGGTGCTCTTTATTTTTATTTAGCACAAATACCTAATCAATTGGAGTTAAAAAAACGTCTAATAAATAAGGAATGCATTTAACTTATTTATGAATCAGAAGAAATAATATATTATTTATATTAATTTATTCTTAATAAAAATTTACATTTATGTACGTTACATTTGTAACATATTGATTTCTATTTTTTTTAAGCTTAACTAAAAAATATTTTTATATATACTAATTATAGTATCTAATACCCATCTCTATACACTCCATTTCCTCACAGAATGCAGATAACCCTAAGGATGCGTTCTGTTATCTACCGTCATAAATGGAGTTTTTAATGAAAAAAGTTGTTTTTGCTCTGTCTGCTCTCGCTGTAGTTTCCACTTCTGCTTTCGCTGCTGAATCTGGTGACGGCACCATTAAATTCACCGGTGAAATCGTTGACGCGCCATGCGTCGTTTCTACTGACTCTCAGAACCAGGAAGTTGTGCTGGGTCAGGTTAAGAAAAATATCTTCAAAGCCATTGGCGATAAATCTGTTTCCAAGCCTTTCCAAATCAAACTGGAAGACTGTGACATCACCTCTCAAACCAAAGTTAACGTGAGCTTCGCTGGCGTTGGAGATGCAGACGACGCGACACTGGTTTCTGTTAACACTGAAGCAGGTGCGGCAACTGGCGTGGGCATCGGTATCTACGACAACGCTAACAAGCTTGTTGAAATGAACACCGGTAAATCCACCACTACGCTGGCTGCTGGTCAGACCGTGCTGTACTACACCGCTAACTACGTTGCAACAAAAGATACTGTAACCACTGGTTACGGTAACGCAGAAGTGGACTTCAACCTGTCCTACGAATAATCGAATTTTCGTTAATACAGTCAATCATAATGGCAACGGAAATCCCGTTGCCATTTTTTCCAGCGGAGGCTCAGGAAGAGAATCATGAACCGCTCACGTTTGATATCTTGCACAGCACTGGTGCTGGCGCTGATTGCTCAAAACAGTTTTGCCGGTGGCGTGGCATTAAGCAGCACACGTGTTATTTATGACGGTAGTAGAAAGGAAGCTTCTCTTACGGTAAATAATAAAAGCACCACGGATGAATTTCTCATTCAGTCATGGATTGATGACGCTAACGGTAATAAAAAGACGCCCTTTATCATCACTCCACCGTTATTTAAATTAAGTCCGACTAAAAATAACGTTTTACGTATTGTTAATACGACGAGCACGTTACCGCAGGATCGCGAGTCCGTTTATTGGATTAACGTAAAAGCTATTCCTGCCAAAAGTGAAGACGCGGAAGCTAAAAACGTACTGCAGATCGCCGTACGTACCCGCTTAAAACTGTTCTATCGTCCGGCGGGCCTGAAAGGCAATAGCATGGACGGCTGGAACAAACTGCAGTTCACCAGCGCAGGGGCTAACCAGATCAAAGTGGAAAACCCATCTGCCTTTAACCTGACGTTTAATAAATTTTATGCCAACGGCCGTGATATTGAAAAAACGGGAATGGTTCCGGCAAAAGGCTCATTGAATATTGAACTGCCAGCCGGCACCGGCAAGGTAAGCGAAGTTAAATACAACATTATTAATGACTTTGGCACGGCTGGCGACATGTTGACACAGCGCGTTAACTAACACGTTTTAAAGGATTATTACTATGACATGGACGCATCTTCCTCTGGGCAATAAGACCTCGCGTTTCACGCAGTCTGCGCTTGCGCTGATGATAGCGAGTACGTTCCCCGCGTATGCGGGAACATTTAACCCGCGCTTTCTGGAGGATGTGCCGGGTATTGATCAGCACGTTGACCTTTCAATGTATGAATCCAATAAAGCTGAACACCTGCCAGGTAAATACCGCGTCTCGGTGGTGGTCAACGAAAAAAAAATGGAGTCTCGCACCCTGGAGTTTAAGGCAGCGACAGAGGCGCAGCGCGCAAAAATGGGTGAATCCCTGGTGCCGTGCTTAAGCCGCGTGCAGCTTGAAGATATGGGCGTGCGTATTGATAGCTTCCCGGCGCTGAAAATGGCCCCGCCTGAAGCCTGTGTTGCTTTTGACGACATTATTCCCCAGGCCGCCAGCCATTTCGATTTTGCAGACCAGACCCTGATCATGAGCTTCCCGCAGGCTGCGATGAAGCAGACAGCGCGCGGTACGGTGCCAGAATCGCAGTGGGACGAAGGGGTGAATGCCCTGCTGGTGGATTATAACTTCTCCGGCAGCAACGCCAGCTATGACGCGCACGACAGTGAGACCAACTACAACAGCGACAGCTACTATCTGAACCTGCGCAGCGGTATGAACCTGGGGGCATGGCGATTACGTAACTATAGTACCTGGACGCGAAACGACGGTAACAACACATGGGATAACATTGGCACATCCCTAAGCCGCGCCATTGTGCC
The DNA here is from genome assembly GCF_043356435.1 of Salmonella sp. SJTUF15591. Lineage (NCBI taxonomy): Bacteria > Pseudomonadati > Pseudomonadota > Gammaproteobacteria > Enterobacterales > Enterobacteriaceae > Salmonella > Salmonella sp. SJTUF15591. The sequence continues at coordinate 87,712 of NZ_JBEUJO010000007.1, forward strand.
GCTGAAATCACAGCTGACGTTGGGGGATACCTCCACCGCCGGTGATATTTTTGACAGCGTTCAGATGCGCGGGGTGCAGTTAACTTCTGACGAAGAGATGCTGCCTGACAGCCAGCGCGGGTTTGCGCCCGTCATCCGGGGTATTGCCAAAAGTAACGCCGAAGTCACCGTTGAGCAGAACAACTACGTTATTTACCGTACGTTTGTTCAGCCGGGTGCGTTTGAAATTAACGACCTGTATCCAACCTCAAACAGCGGCGACCTGACGGTCACCATTAAAGAATCGGACGGCAGTGAGCAGAAGTTCGTTCAGCCGTTCTCCTCGGTGGCGCTCCTCCAGCGTGAAGGCCATCTCAAGTACAGCCTTTCCGCTGGGGAATACCGTGCCGGGAACTATAACAGCGCCGAGCCGAAATTCGGGCAGCTTGATGCCATGTACGGTCTGCCATATGGCTTTACCGTTTACGGTGGTGCGATCTTCTCTGACGACTATTACTCGCTGGCGGGAGGATTAGGTAAAAACTTCGGTTATATCGGCGCGATCTCCATCGATGTAACCCAGGCAAAAAGCAAGCTGGCAAATGAGGAGAATTCGGAAGGTCAGTCTTATCGTTTCCTCTACTCCAAGAGCTTTAACAGCGGTACCGATTTCCGTCTGCTGGGTTACAAGTATTCGACCAGCGGCTATTACACCTTCCAGGAAGCGACGGATGTGCGCAGCGATGCGGACAGCTCTTATAGCCAGTACCACAAACGTAGTCAGATTCAGGGCAACGTAACGCAGCAACTGGGCGCCTGGGGCTCGGTCTATTTTAACGTCACGCAGCAGGACTACTGGAACGATGAAGGTAAACAGCGTTCGCTGAATGCCGGTTATAACGGCCGTATTGGCCGCGTGAACTACAGCATTGCTTACACCTGGACGAAAAGCCCGGAGTGGGATGAGAGCGATCGTTTACTGTCATTCTCCATGTCGATTCCACTGGGACGCGTGTGGAGTAACTACCACCTCACGACCGATCAGCATGGCCGAACCAACCAGCAGTTAGGGGTGAGCGGCACCGCGCTGGAAGACCACAACCTGAACTATAGCGTGCAGGAAGGCTACGGCAGCAACGGCGTGGGTAACAGCGGCAGCGTGAACCTGGATTACCAGGGCGGCGTGGGTAGCGCCAGTCTGGGTTACAACTACAACCGTGACGGCCAGCAGGTGAACTACGGTTTGCGCGGCGGTGTAATAGCCCATAGCGAAGGTATCACTCTTTCTCAACCGCTGGGTGAATCTATGGCCATTATCTCCGCGCCGGGGGCGCGCGGCGCGCACGTGATCAACAACGGTGGTGTGGAAGTGGACTGGATGGGTAATGCGGTCGTGCCTTATCTCACTCCGTACCGTGAAACGGAAGTCTCACTGCGAAGCGACAGCCTGAACAACCAGGTTGACCTGGATACCGCCTCCGTCAACGTAGTGCCGACGCGCGGCGCGATTGTTCGTGCCCGCTTCGATACCCGAGTGGGCTATCGCGTGCTGATGAACCTGACGCAGGCCAATGGCAAAGCGGTGCCGTTTGGTGCTACCGCCACGCTGCTGGATACCACAAAAGAGTCCAGCAGCATTGTGGGTGAAGACGGTCAGCTTTATATCAGCGGGATGCCGGAGAAAGGTGCCCTTCAGGTGAACTGGGGTAAAGACCAGGCACAGCAATGCCGCGTGGCGTTTACGCTGCCGGAACAACAGGATAATACCGGCGTGGTGATGGCGAATGCCGTCTGCCGGTAACAGGGAAGGAAACGATTATGTTGAAAAAGTTGATGATGTTTGCGGGCCTGCTGGGCGGGTCGGTGCTGTTTTCTGGCCAGGCGCTGGCGGCAGCGGATTGGGGGGCGTGTACGCCTGACGGCGGGACTCATGTTTTTTCGGCCACGCTGAACAAAACCATCACCGATACGTCCAAGAATGCCTCAGGTATGGTTTTCCGTGATTTTTGGTCGTGGGATTTAGGGGGGGATTACGATGCTGTTTGTGAATGTCCAGAGGGGACTGCTACGGCATCGACATATTATAAAGCTACTTCCCCCCTCGCTCCTGGCCACAGCGAAGGCGAACGCCAATATTTTATTATCAATAATAATATCCAGATTTCAGTCGATGTTTGGGTTCAGGGACACTATCAGGATTATAAAACAGCGCCATTTTCTAATTTAGATAATCTGTCCGCCGCCAGAGCAGGCTGCACTGTGGGTGATGTACGGTTTACAACAGGAAGCAAAGGAAAATTATCTCTTTATATTAATCATCCATTTGTCGGTGAGCTGCAAATACCGAGTACAAAGATACTGGACTTGTTTGGAACCCACAAAGTAGACGTTTATAATGCCAGTCCGTTGGCATCCGTATATTTAAGTGGGAGCATCATTGTTCCACAGGGCTGTGAACTCTCCAGCGGCAGCACGCTGGAAATTCCGTTTGGGGAATTTAAGGCCACTGATTTTAAAGATCGCAAAGGACAAGTTGCAAAGAACGCCACGAAATTCACCAAAGAGCTGCAGTTTAAATGCACCAATATTTCCGATGGCGTAAAGATCTTCCTGCGTATTGAGGGAACGCCAAACGCTAATGATTCGAATGCCATCGACATGGGCAACCCGGATATCGGTGCCATCATTGAGGGCGCTAACGGTAAAATTTTGGTGCCAAATGACGCCAGTGTTAATCAGGAGCTGAGCGTATCGGGTCTTGTTGACGACACGCACCGTACCGCCTCAACGACCATTTCGGCTTACCCCATCAGTACCACCGGCAAATTGCCGGCCGCCGGGGATTTCGAGGGAATTGCCACCATGCGTATTGATGTGGAGTAAGCAGGATGAAAAACCTTCATGCTTTGATGCCAGCGTGTTTACTGCTTACCACTTCCGCGATGGCGGCACCGTCGAATATCGGTTCTGCTGGTGATATCCACTTTACCATTACTATTAAGGCGGCTACCTGTGAACTGGAAAACGACAGTATCGACGTCAATATGGAGACTGTGGTGCTTCAGCGCCCGGTAAAAGTGGGTAAAGAGCTGAACCAGAAAAACTTTAGCATCGGCTTAAAAGATTGCGCGTATGCCACAAAGGCCAGCGTTACGATGGACGGTTCTCCAGACCCGACTGACCCCTCGCTTTTTGCCCTGGATAGCGGCGGCGCGACGGGCGTGGCGTTAAAAATTAAAACGTCTGGCGAGGTGCAACAATACCCCTCCAGTACCGACTCTACGCCCGTAGAACACACCGTCTGGTTTGATGGTACTAACAAGCTGAACTATATCGCCAGCTATGTGCCTGTTAAGCCGGATGCCACCGTTGGCCCAGCGAATGCGACGGTGAATTTTAGCGTCACATACGAATAATCACTGAGGGCCAGTTCGCTGGCCCTTTTCCATTTTTAGTGATTTTTTGTAAAAATCTTCTCCGATCACACTCTCCGTTGCCACTTTCCCCTCTGCTTGTGGTCTACTTAACCGTGCTTGTAGACTTTCTTACATCTGCGTTAGCCGCATATTTACCTGTTTGATTAAAGAATCGTTGTACAGGTCGTTTTTATCCCGATTCCCAGGGTTTGTTTGCATGAGATACATTAAATCGATGACGCAACAGAAACTTAGTTTCTTGCTTGCGCTCTATATCGGTCTGTTTATGAATTGCGCCGTGTTTTACCGCCGTTTCGGCAGTTATGCGCAAGAATTTACCATTTGGAAAGGCATTTCCGCAGTTGTCGAACTTGGCGCCACGGTGCTGGTCACTTTCTTCTTACTTCGTCTTCTTTCACTGTTTGGCCGACGTGCCTGGCGTGTGCTGGCCACGCTGGTGGTGCTGTTTTCCGCTGGCGCCAGTTATTACATGACCTTCCTGAACGTGGTGATTGGCTACGGCATTATTGCGTCTGTTATGACCACCGATATCGATCTCTCGAAAGAGGTGGTGGGGCTGCACTTCGTATTGTGGCTGATTGCCGTGAGCGTGCTTCCGCTCATCTTTATCTGGAGTAACCACTGTCGCTACACGTTGTTGCGCCAGCTACGTACGCCGGGGCAGCGTTTTCGCAGCGCCGCTGTAGTGATACTCGCAGGCGTAATGGTGTGGGCGCCTATCCGCCTGCTGGATGTACAGCAAAAAAAGGTTGAACGGGCGACAGGTATCGACTTACCCAGCTATGGCGGCGTGGTGGCGAACTCCTATCTGCCTTCAAACTGGTTATCTGCGTTAGGGCTGTATGCCTGGGCGCAGGTAGATGAGTCGTCGGACAATAATTCGTTAATAAACCCGGCCAGGAAATTTACCTATGTTGCGCCGAAGGATGGGGATGACACCTACGTCGTTTTCATTATCGGTGAGACGACCCGTTGGGATCACATGGGGATTTTCGGCTACGAGCGTAATACCACGCCGAAGCTGGCGCAGGAAAAAAATCTGGCGGCGTTCCGCGGCTATTCTTGCGATACCGCGACGAAGCTTTCTTTACGCTGTATGTTTGTACGGGAAGGCGGGGCGGATAATAACCCGCAGCGTACCTTAAAAGAGCAGAATGTTTTTGCCGTACTCAAACAGCTCGGATTCAGTTCCGATCTGTACGCCATGCAGAGCGAGATGTGGTTCTATAGCAATACCATGGCGGATAATATCTCCTACCGCGAGCAGATCGGCGCCGAGCCGCGTAACCGCGGTAAAACGGTGGATGACATGCTGTTGATTGATGAGATGCAGAACTCGCTTGCCCAGAATCCGGAGGGTAAGCATCTGATTATCCTGCATACCAAGGGATCGCATTTTAACTATACGCAGCGTTATCCGCGCAGCTACGCTCAGTGGAAGCCCGAATGTATTGGGGTCGATAGCGGCTGCACGAAAGCGCAGATGATCAACTCTTACGATAACTCCGTGACCTATGTGGATCACTTTATTACCAGTGTGTTCGATCAGCTACGTGATAAAAAAGCGATTGTGTTCTACGCGGCTGACCACGGCGAGTCGATTAACGAACGCGAACATTTGCACGGTACGCCGCGCAATATGGCGCCGCCGGAGCAATTCCGTGTTCCGATGCTGGTATGGATGTCGGATAAATATCTTGCCAGTCCGCAACATGCGCAGATGTTCGCTCACCTGAAACAGCAGGCGGAGATCAAAGTGCCGCGTCGTCATGTGGAGCTGTACGATACGATAATGGGCTGCCTGGGGTATACATCGCCGGATGGCGGCATTAACCAGAACAACAACTGGTGCCATATTCCCGATGCGCAGAAAGTCGCCGCGAAGTAGGTTGTCTGCCGACTTTCTCGCCGATTGAATTGTATTTTGCGACTAAGGGATTGACGGGCGTGCGCCTGAGCAGTAAGATGCGCCCGCATTCGGTGATTGGCGCAGCCTGGTAGCGCACTTCGTTCGGGACGAAGGGGTCGGAGGTTCGAATCCTCTATCACCGACCAAATTCAGAAACCCTGCTCAATGAGCAGGGTTTTTTTGTATCGGAAGCCTGACGAGGATGAGAACCTCCGGGGCAAGAGGTTCGACCCGAGCGAAGCGAGAGAACGTTGCGTCAGCAACGGCCCGCAGGGCGAGCCACGCAGTGGCGAGTCATCCTCTATCACCGACCAAATTCAGAAACCCTGCTCAACGAGCAGGGTTTTTTTGTATCTGAAGCCTGACGAGGATGAGAACCTCCGGGGGCAAGAGGTTCGACCCGAGCGAAGCGAGAGAACGTTGCGTCAGCAACGGCCCGCAGGGCGAGCCATCCTCTATCACCGGCAGGTTGACGCTCGCACCACCAGTTCAGGCATGATCCCGTCGCTGTGACTGACCTTCTTGCCCGCCAGCAAATCAAATAATAGCGTGATTGCCTGTCGCGCCACCTCATCAAGATGCATATTCACAGCCGTCAGCGGCGGCAGCGATTCGCGCGCGCGGATACCGTCATAGCGGGTGACCACGCGCATCCGCTCCGGGATAGCGACTGCCTGTTCCTGGAAAGCGCGTACCGCGCCGCTGGCAAAGGTATCGATCAGCACCAGCACGCCGTCAACGTCGGGATGCGCCTGTAATAGCTGCTGCGCGGCCTGGTAGCCGGCATTTTCACCCTCGCTTTCATTGAGAGAGTAGACGACGGGGGCCTGGCGCCCCGCGCACCAGCGCTGGTAAGCCGCTTCGCTCTCCAGAACTGATGTTCGCCGTGTGTTACCGACAAATAACGCACATTTTCTGGCGCCGGAGGCCTCCAGATGCGTTAGCAGAAGCTGTGCTGTTGCCGCCGAGTGCAGCTCAACCCACGGCACAGGCGTGTCGGTCCCCGGCGTGCGGCCAATGGTGACGCAGGGAATGCCCGCTTGCGCCAGCGCCTGGAGCTGCGGGTCGTTCTCCGCCGGCTCAATCAGGATCGCCGCGTCAAAGCTGACGGCATCCAGTGGATTTGCCCCCGGCGGCACCAGAATCAGCGCATGCTGTTTTTCCAGCGCCATCATCGCGGACGTTAACGCCACCTCCATCATAAATCCCAGTCGTGACGCGCCGGAGGCAATCGCCAGCGGCACCGAAGAGAGCAAGGCAATGGTATTGGTTTTGCCGGTTCGTAACTGGCGGGCGCGAATATTCGGCGTGTAGTTGAGCGCAACAATGGCCTCTTCAATACGCCGTCGCGTCTGCGGCTCGACAAAGCGGGTGTTGTGCAAGGCATTGGATACCGTCCCTGGCGACACGCCTGCATGGCGGGCAACATCAATCAACTTTGCGCGTTTTTTATTTTGAACAGCCATCTGCTTCCTGACCTGCGAAAATTTGCGCACAGGGTAGCATATTTACCAGACGGTAACGTTTGCTTTTTTTCGGTGAGGATCGTAAAAAACTCTTCATTAAAACGTTTTAATGGGGTATTTTGGCGCAAATTTATTCCTCAGGAGGCGATGTGGCACACTTAACTCAGGATTCGACTTTCACCCTTGGACGCCGTCTGGCGGGCCTTATCTACGCTGATAAGGCGAAGAGCTTTGGCGGCTATACGCTTTTTGCGCCGCAAACCGCCGAAGGGCGGGTTTACCTGGTGGACGAGCAGGGCGAAGTCGCGCATCAGTGGCAGCTTCCGGTTCGCGCCGGGCGTGATGCAGTGCTGCTGCCGAATGGTAATCTGGGTTATAACGGCAGCCACCGCACTTCAGCGAACCTCTATCCGGCGTGGGATCTCTGGCACGGCGGCGACTTCTACGAAGTGACGCCGGATAACGAAATCGTCTGGCACTATGAAGACATCTTCCATCACCATGATGCGCAATGGTTGGCGAACGGTAATCTGCTGTATACCGCCGCGTCGCCGTTACCTGCCGATATCGCCGCCCGTGTTACCGGCGGCGACCCGCGCCGCGATGCGCCAGACGGCGTGATTCAGAGTGACGTCGTCAAAGAGGTCAATCGCGACGGTGAAGTGGTCTGGGAGTGGCGTGCCTGGGAGCATTTGAATCCGGAAGATTTCCCGATTCATGATATTTTCGACCGCCGCCACTGGCCGATGATTAACGGCCTGTCCGTCACCCGTGATGGCCTGGTACTGATGAGCCTGCGTACCACTTCCGGCGTCATTGCCGTGGATAAAGAGAGCGGGAAGGTTATCTGGCATGCAGGGCCGGAAGTCGTAGCGCAGCAGCACACGCCGGTTGAGATGGAGAACGGGTCGATTCTGGTTTTCGATAACGGCAACCTGCGTCCCGGCGTCACCTCGCCGCATTCCACGGTGCTGGAGTTCGATCCGCAGACCAAAGCGATTACCTGGCAGTATCGCGATATCTTCCCGCCGGCGTTTTTCTCGCCGTATATGGGGAGCGCGCAGCGGCTGGCGAACGGCAACACCTTTATCTGTGAATCGGCGTTTGGCCGCCTGTTTGAAGTCACCCCGGAAGGCGAAACGGTATGGGAATATATCATTCCGTTCTTTAATGAATATCCGGAGCACCTCAGTAAAGGCATTATTCCTGGAAAACAGAACAGCGCCTTCCGTGCGCATCGCTATGCCGCTGATGCCATTAGTTGGTTGAAATAATACAGACCGCCAGCCCGCGCTGGCGGTTATTTTTTTGATGTTTTATGGGAGTTAATCATGCCGCAGCCTGGCCTTACTACGCCGGATAACGATGCATTACCCTGGCAAACCACCTTACTTTTGGCGCTTCAGCATGTGCTGGTCGTTGCCGCCACCCCCATTACCTCCGTCTTTCTGATTGCCAAAGCGCTCCACTTTACCGATACGGTGACCGCCTCGGTACTTAGCGCGACCTTTCTGATGTGCGGTCTGGGCGCTATTTTGCAAAGCCTGGGTGTGAAAGGGGTGGGCGCGCGTTTGCCGTTTATTATGGTACCGGGGGGCGCGCCGATTGCGATTTTCGTTGCGATCGCTTTACAGACCAATATCCAGACCGCGATTGGCGCCGTAATTCTGACCTCGCTGTTCTACTTTATCGCGTTGCCGATTTTCCGCCGCTGCCTGCACCATTTTCCCCCCTTTATCATTGGCATCATGCTGCTAATGGTGTCGATTAACCTTATTCGCCTGTACGGCGGGTTGATCATTGGCCAGCCAGGGAGCGCCGACTTCGCTCATCCAACCAGTATCATTTTATCGCTGGGGACTATCCTGATAACGCTGATTTTCGCGCTGGCGTTTAGCGGTATTTTGCGCCAGCTGGCGGTGATGTTCGGCCTTTTAGCGGGAACGCTGCTGGGAATGGCGCTGGGCAGCACCGATTTTAGCGGTGTTGGTCACGGGCCGCTGTTTAGTTTCCCACAGCTTTTGCCGTTCGGCTGGCCGATTTTTGATCTCTCCGCCTCGCTGCCGTTGCTGATTTACGCGGTCATCTCTATGGCTGAAGCAACCGGGCAAACGATTGCGACCGCGGAAATAGTCAATTCCACGCAAAATGTGCAGCAGGCGATTCCACGTACCATTCGTGGTGATGCGGTAATGTCGCTGCTGGGGGGGATTTTTGGCACCTCCTTAATTATCACCTCCGGCGAAAATATTGGGGTGGTACGCACCACTAATGTGAAATCGCGTTTCGTGACTGCGGCTGCCGGAGGATTGTTAATCCTGATTGCCATATTCGCGCCGCTGGTACGTCTGGCGACCTGTCTGCCAGGTTCGGTGGTGTGCGGTACGGCGGTGATTGTCTTCAGCATTATCGGGGTTATCGGTATTGATATGATTGCGCGTGAGCCACTGCATACGCCGGGTAAAACCTACGCGCTGGCGATGGGGCTGGCCATGGGAATGCTACCTATACTGGTACCCGGCCTGTATCAGAATTTCCCGGCGGGCGTACAGATGGTCTTTGGCAACGGCATGGCAGCGGGGACGTTGACGGCGATTCTGGTGAACTCGTTGTTTAACTGGAGCGAAAAGCGCACGCAGGCCAGGGTCAAAAGTTAGTTTTTGTGATCGCGGTAGGCCGCACGACGGCCTACTTATTTACAATTTTGTGACATATTCGATGGTGTTTTTCAATGTCCGGATAACTCTTTTTTGCACACGGCTTATGGATAACCTCAGCATTTTCGCCTGTGCGTTTTAGCGTTAGTGGTATTAATCGCTCAGATAATCAACATATCGAAAGAAATTTTTCAATTAATGTCTAATTGTTAATCACTAACTGTTGCAAAATATTAAGTGAATAACTCTGCCTTTCTGCCTATAGCACAAATTTCCCTGCTGAAAATACCCTTCTGAACTTTTTTTAATCTTTGTTTGTTAATTCTCACCGTTGTTGTAAAAGCTGGTTACCTGTATTGACGTTTTGACATTCTATTGACAGATTGTAGGGAATGAGGGGCATTTTATGGAGAATCCGCACTGCAACTCAGTCGATTATGCGAACGGAATCCCCACCTCTCACTACTGACCTGACCAGGTAAAAAACAAAAAAGGCCGGGCGGTAAAAGCCTTTGCAAAGGGCAAAACAACATACATCACAATTGGAGCAGAAGAATGAGTATTTCCTTGAAGAAGTCAGGGATGCTGAAGCTTGGTTTGAGCCTGGTGGCCATGACCGTTGCAGCAAGCGTACAGGCCAAAACCCTGGTTTATTGTTCAGAAGGCTCGCCGGAAGGCTTTAACCCACAGCTCTTTACGTCTGGCACCACCTATGATGCCAGCTCCGTACCTATCTATAACCGTCTGGTTGAATTCAAAACCGGCACCACGGAAGTGATCCCGGGTCTTGCTGAGAAGTGGGATATCAGCGAAGACGGTAAAACCTATACGTTCCACCTACGTAAAGGGGTGAAATGGCAATCCAGCAAGGATTTCAAACCCACGCGCGAGCTGAACGCCGATGATGTCGTGTTCTCTTTTGACCGGCAGAAAAACGAGCAGAACCCGTACCATAAAGTGTCTGGCGGCAGCTATGAATACTTTGAAGGCATGGGGCTGCCGGATCTGATTAGCGAAGTGAAGAAGGTAGACGATCACACGGTGCAGTTTGTGCTGACGCGTCCGGAAGCGCCGTTCCTTGCCGATTTAGCCATGGACTTCGCCTCTATTCTTTCCAAAGAATATGCTGACAACATGCTGAAAGCCGGTACGCCGGAAAAAGTGGATCTGAACCCGGTCGGCACTGGCCCGTTCCAACTGGTGCAATATCAGAAAGATTCCCGCATTCTCTACAAAGCCTTTGACGGCTACTGGGGCACGAAGCCGCAGATCGACCGTCTGGTCTTCTCCATCACGCCTGACGCCTCTGTGCGTTACGCCAAACTGCAGAAGAACGAATGTCAGGTGATGCCGTATCCGAACCCGGCGGATATTGCGCGCATGAAAGAAGATAAAAACATCAACCTGATGGAGCAGGCCGGTCTGAACGTGGGTTATCTCTCCTATAACGTGCAGAAAAAACCGCTGGATGATGTCAAAGTTCGCCAGGCGTTGACCTATGCCGTGAATAAAGAGGCCATCATCAAAGCCGTTTATCAGGGCGCGGGCGTTGCGGCGAAAAACCTGATCCCGCCGACAATGTGGGGCTACAACGACGATATTAAAGACTACGGCTACGATCCGGAAAAAGCGAAGGCGCTGCTGAAAGAAGCCGGTCTGGAAAAAGGCTTCACCATCGATCTGTGGGCGATGCCGGTACAGCGTCCCTATAACCCGAATGCGCGTCGTATGGCGGAAATGATCCAGGCGGACTGGGCGAAGATTGGCGTTCAGGCCAAAATTGTCACCTATGAATGGGGCGAATACCTCAAGCGCGCTAAAGATGGCGAGCACCAGACGGTGATGATGGGCTGGACCGGCGATAATGGCGATCCGGATAACTTCTTCGCCACTCTGTTCAGCTGCGATGCCGCCCAGCAAGGCTCCAACTATTCAAAATGGTGTTATAAGCCGTTTGAAGACCTGATTCAGCCTGCGCGTGCGACCGATGACCACAACAAGCGTATTGAGCTCTATAAACAGGCCCAGGTCGTGATGCATGACCAGGCGCCAGCGCTGATCATCGCTCACTCCACGGTTTATGAGCCAGTGCGTAAAGAAGTTAAAGGCTATGTGGTTGATCCATTAGGCAAACATCACTTCGAAAACGTCTCTGTCGAATAATTAAAAGAGCGCTGCGCCCCGGTGTTGTGTAGGCCGGATAAGCGCAGCGCCATCCGGCGTAATGCTTTATCCGCGATGCAGTTTGCGTGGGATAAGATTTGTGAGCAATACAGACTCACGGTTCCAGGCCGTGGGTCATGAGAGAGAATTCGGGTTATGTTGCAGTTCATTCTCCGACGTTTGGGACTCGTTATCCCGACGTTTATCGGTATTACCCTTCTCACCTTTGCCTTTGTCCACATGATCCCCGGCGATCCGGTGATGATCATGGCGGGTGAGCGAGGTATTTCCCCTGAGCGTCATGCTCAACTGCTGGCTGAACTCGGTCTTGATAAACCGATGTGGCAGCAGTACCTCCATTATATCCGGGGGGTGATGCATGGCGATTTAGGCATCTCGCTGAAAAGCCGAATCCCTGTGTGGGACGAGTTCGTGCCTCGCTTTAAAGCGACGCTGGAACTTGGCGTCTGCGCCATGATTTTTGCCGTCGCCGTGGGGATTCCGGTGGGCGTGCTGGCCGCAGTGAAGCGCGGTTCTATCTTCGATCACACTGCTGTTGGCCTGGCGCTGACCGGTTACTCTATGCCTATCTTCTGGTGGGGCATGATGCTGATCATGCTGGTCTCCGTCCACTGGAACCTGACGCCGGTTTCCGGGCGCGTGAGCGATATGGTGTTCCTTGATGATACCAATCCGTTGACGGGCTTTATGCTGATCGACACCGCTATCTGGGGCGAAGAGGGTAACTTTATTGATGCGCTGGCGCATATGATCCTGCCTGCGATGGTGCTCGGCACAATCCCGCTGGCCGTCATTGTGCGTATGACCCGTTCGTCGATGCTGGAAGTGCTGGGGGAGGATTACATCCGTACCGCACGCGCCAAAGGGTTGACCAGGATGCGCGTCATTATCGTCCATGCTCTGCGTAACGCCATGCTGCCAGTCGTCACCGTGATCGGCCTGCAGGTCGGGACGCTGCTGGCGGGCGCGATTCTGACAGAAACTATCTTCTCGTGGCCCGGTCTGGGGCGCTGGCTGATCGATGCGCTGCAACGCCGCGATTATCCGGTAGTGCAGGGCGGCGTGTTACTGGTAGCGACGATGATTATTCTCGTCAACCTGCTGGTAGACCTGCTGTACGGCGTGGTGAACCCGCGTATTCGGCATAAGAAGTAAGGGGCCATCATGTCACAGGTTACTGAAAATAATGTTAATGCCGCACCGGCGCCCATGACGCCATTGCGGGAGTTCTGGCACTATTTCAAACGCAACAAAGGCGCGGTCGTCGGGCTGGCGTATGTTCTCATCGTGATCCTGATTGCGGTGTTTGCCAACTTTATTGCGCCGTACAACCCGGCAGAGCAGTTCCGCGATGCGCTGCTGGCGCCGCCGGTCTGGCAGGAAGGCGGCAGTTGGGCGCATATTCTGGGAACGGATGATGTTGGTCGCGATGTCCTCTCGCGCCTGATGTATGGCGCGCGTTTGTCACTGCTGGTCGGCTGTCTGGTGGTCGTCCTGTCGCTGGTAATGGGGATTATTCTCGGCCTGGTCGCGGGCTACTTCGGCGGTCTGGTCGATAACATCATCATGCGCGTGGTCGATATTATGCTGGCCCTGCCGAGCCTGCTGCTGGCGCTGGTGCTGGTGGCGATCTTCGGCCCCTCCATCGGCAACGCTGCGCTGGCGTTGACGTTTGTGGCGCTGCCGCACTATGTCCGCTTAACCCGCGCGGCGGTTCTGGTAGAGGTGAACCGCGATTATGTGACTGCCTCCCGCGTGGCGGGCGCAGGCGCGATGCGTCAGATGTTCGTCAATATTTTCCCGAACTGCCTTGCGCCGCTGATTGTTCAGGCATCGCTCGGTTTCTCTAACGCCATTCTCGATATGGCCGCCCTCGGCTTTCTTGGCATGGGCGCACAGCCGCCTACGCCGGAATGGGGCACCATGCTCTCTGACGTATTGCAGTTCGCGCAAAGCGCCTGGTGGGTCGTGACCTTCCCGGGGCTGGCGATTCTGCTGACGGTACTGGCATTTAACCTGATGGGTGACGGTCTGCGTGACGCGCTCGATCCCAAACTGAAGCAGTAAGAGGTTCGAGATGGCGTTATTAAATGTAGATCAATTATCGGTGCACTTCGGCGACGAAGGGACACCGTTCAAAGCCGTCGACCGCATTAGCTACAGCGTGAAGCAGGGTGAGGTGGTCGGTATTGTCGGCGAGTCTGGTTCCGGCAAATCCGTCAGCTCGCTGGCGATTATGGGGCTTATCGATTACCCAGGCCGCGTGATGGCGGAAAACCTGCTCTTTAACGGACAGGATCTGAAGCGCATTTCCGAGAAGGAACGTCGCAACCTGGTGGGCGCTGAAGTGGCGATGATTTTCCAGGACCCGATGACCAGCCTCAATCCTTGCTATACCGTTGGCTTTCAGATTATGGAAGCCATCAAGGTACATCAGGGCGGGAACAAGAAAACCCGTCGTCAGCGAGCGATTGACCTGTTGAACCAGGTGGGTATTCCCGATCCGGCTTCTCGTCTGGATGTCTATCCGCACCAGCTTTCTGGCGGCATGAGTCAGCGTGTGATGATTGCGATGGCAATAGCCTGTCGACCAAAGCTGTTAATTGCTGATGAACCGACCACGGCGCTGGATGTGACCATTCAGGCGCAAATTATTGAGCTGCTGCTGGAGTTGCAGCAAAAAGAGAACATGGCGCTGGTGCTGATTACCCATGACCTGGCGCTGGTGGCGGAAGCGGCGCACAAAATTATCGTCATGTACGCCGGGCAGGTCGTCGAAACAGGCGCTGCGCAGGATATTTTCCGCGCGCCGCGTCATCCGTATACCCAGGCATTGCTACGTGCGTTACCAGAGTTTGCGCAAGATAAAGCGCGTCTGGCGTCGCTGCCGGGCGTGGTGCCGGGGAAATATGACCGACCGACGGGTTGTCTGCTTAACCCGCGCTGCCCCTACGCCACGGACAGATGTCGTGCGGAAGAACCTGCTCTCAACCAACTGGACGATGGACGTCAGTCAAAATGTCATTACCCACTCGATGATGCCGGGAGGCCCACACTATGAGCACGCATGAGGCCACCTTGCAACAGCCGCTGTTGCGGGCTATCGACCTGAAAAAACACTATCCGGTGAAGAAGGGGATCTTTTCTCCGGAACGGCTGGTAAAAGCGCTGGACGGCGTGTCGTTTAATCTCGAACGCGGTAAAACGCTGGCCGTAGTGGGGGAGTCCGGTTGTGGAAAATCCACACTGGGTCGCCTGCTGACGATGATTGAAACGCCAACCGGCGGCGAGCTTTATTACCAGGGGCAGGATCTGCTCAAACACGATCCGCACGCGCAGAAACTGCGGCGGCAGAAAATTCAGATTGTGTTTCAGAACCCCTACGGTTCCCTGAACCCACGCAAGAAAGTGGGGCAAATTCTGGAAGAGCCGTTGCTGATCAATACCAGCCTGAGTAAAGCGCAGCGTCGTGAAAAAGCGCTGGCGATGATGGCGAAGGTGGGGCTGAAAACCGAGCACTACGACCGCTATCCGCATATGTTCTCCGGCGGCCAGCGTCAGCGTATCGCTATCGCCCGCGGTCTGATGCTTGATCCGGACGTAGTGATTGCCGACGAACCGGTCTCCGCGCTCGACGTGTCGGTGCGCGCCCAGGTGCTGAACCTAATGATGGATTTGCAACAGGATATGGGGCTGTCTTATGTCTTTATCTCGCACGACCTGTCGGTGGTGGAACACATCGCCGATGAAGTGATGGTCATGTACTTAGGCCGCTGCGTGGAGAAAGGGACCAAAGAGCAGATTTTTAACAATCCACGTCATCCCTATACCCAGGCGTTGCTCTCCGCCACGCCGCGGCTGAATCCGGACGATCGCCGTGAGCGGATTAAGCTGACCGGCGAGTTGCCGAGCCCGCTGAACCCGCCGCCGGGCTGCGCCTTCAACGCCCGCTGCAGCCGTCGCTTCGGACCCTGTACGCAGTTACAGCCGCAGCTTAAAGAGTACGACGGCCAGTTGGTGGCCTGCTTTGCCGTCGATCAGGATGAAAATCCGCAGAAACCGCTGAGTTAATTGCGTTTTATGCCGGATGGCGGCTGCGCCTTATCAAGCCTACACCGTACCTGTAGGCCTGGTAAGCGTAGCGCCACCGGGCATGGCTCTCCGGTACGACTTATTCAAGCAATTTTAATAACGGCGACAGGCACAACAATATTCCATATAACAGAATAAGCCAGGTTTTCAGGCCGCGTAATTTTTCCAGTTGCGTTACTTTATAAATCAGGAAAAAGGGAATAATACACGCGACAATGCCATAAAGCGGACTGCCTAACTGGAAAAAGACCAATACTGAGACGCGAAACGAAACCCAAATAACCAGAGTAACCACGATAAAGACACAGATTCCAGATGTCAGTAACAGTGGGTTGACATTTTTGACATCCATAATACGACTCAATACATTCAGTACAATACCTTTAAGCGCTTCGTGAAAACCTAAATAAATACCAAAGAACGCGGTAAGTACGGCAAAAATATTGAGGATGGTAGAGGTAATGTGGATGATATGGCCAGGGATTACCTGAGCTGCCAGCGCAAGGGCGGAAATATTCTGCTCGAATGCTGATACCGCCTCTTCATGACTAATCGAAAAGGTAAACGAGAACGAGAAAAAGAGAATAATGGCAATCAGCGTAATATAGCTAATGCGATGCGTGCGAATCGCCATCCGGGTGGCCAGCACACGGTCAGGCTCGCGCTTACGATAGGCGATGTTCATTGGGTTTAGCACCTGAATGAAGACCGCAGAAAAGAAGCAAAATGGGATAGTGAGCAGTACGTCGCGAAAGAAAACCGATGCGGCGGGAAAGGCGGAAATATTATCAAGATTCCAGTGTGGGATCATCGCGAAACCGAATATCACAATGATCCCGACTTTTACCACCACCATCGGGCCGGAAATTTTAAATAATAACTTTTCCCCGCCGGAGGCAATCGCCACCAGCACGGCGAAAATCACGACTTTATAGATAATAGACTGCGAAAGATCGGCCTCAGTAAGGCCGAAGGTTTTGATATAGGAGGCGCTATCAAACACCACCGACAGGGAATAAATAAACACCCCGTGGATAATCATAAGAAAATAGATTACACCGAGAAAAATGCCCCAGTTTTTGCCAAGATAGTGACTGATAATATCCGTATAATCGTCACAGGTTTCGCTTTCAGATAACGTTTTTAGATAAATATCCTGCACAATATAGGTAGCGGGATAGGCGATGATAAAAGCGGTAATAAATACCCAGATCCCCTTGAGACCGATTTGCACTGGCATTAAGACGGTACCGGCGCCGATCGCCATACCGATACACAAGAGCACCCAGCCAAAATCATATTTTGTAAACGGTAATCTCGTTGAAAGCGGTGTGGTCGTAGCGTTACTGTTATTTAATGGTAATGTGTCGTCCTGCATAGAGCCCCCTGCCCAAAATATACGCAGCTCTCTCATAAAGAATGCTGCCTATAACCAGGCTATAGTGCCTTGATACCCGATGCGGCAAACCGGTGACAGCGGTTCGCCGAGCAATCGTCAGAATGCTGCTTTTCTGCTGGCGCGTTCAAGGTCATGAATAATATCGTCGGGATCTTCAGGTCCCGCTGAAAGACGGATAAGTTCGTCGGTAATACCTGCTTTTAGCCATTCCTCTGGCGCAACAGGCGAATATGTCATAGACGCAGGATGCTGAACGAGGGTTTCGGTATCACCGGGACTGGCCGCGAGGAGGCATAATTTACAGAATTGAGCGGCTGACTGCCAGCCTCAGAAATGCTGAATGTATTCTGGCAAATAAAAGTAATCGTCTGCGAAGCGTCACGCAGATTGCACGTTAGCGCCGTGCCGGGACGGGGATTTTGCCGTAATATCAGCAGCAAGCCGGGTTTACCCGGTGAGGCGCAATGTTGCGGGGGCTTGATCCCCGGCGGCATAGGTTGCTGGATAGAGAAAACCCCCGCACGTTGACTGGTATAAACCTGGCAACCTGACGGGGGCTAACTTGAACCTCAACACATCAAGGATAGCCGCGAACGGTTGCCATTGCAACAAGGCGGCTATATGACGCTTACGCAGTTGGGCGTGGCCTTCTGGCACGATCTGGCGGCGCCGATCATTGCTGGCATTATCGCCAGTGTGATCGTCAACTGGCTACGTGACAGGAAGTAACGCGTTTTGAGCGTTTGCCCGCCGTAATGGCAACATGCGCCCGAACCAGGCCGCAGGGGAAACCTTGCGGCCTTTTTCGGTTTACTGCGGGTAAGGCACCCAGTCGCCGCCATTCAGACGAACGTAGGGCTTACCCTGGTACTGAATCACCACCGCATTAGCGTTTTCTGAAACCGGCGCGGTTTGCGGCAGATTGCTGGTCAGCTTGTTCCAGTTCACACTGTCTTCGGTAAAGAGCTTACCGTCCACGGCGCGTACGACCAGTTCGGAAATCGCCAGGTAGCTGCTCGGCTGATTAATATCAATCGGCGCGCCCTCATGCGGGGCTTTCATGCCAAAAAATTTCACGCCCGCCGGGACGTTGGTGATGGAGGGGCTGGGAATATCGCGCAGGCCTGAGATCTGCATTCTGTCGCCCTTCAGCGCGCCGCCATGCTCCGGTACGACCACCACCATCACCTTACGCCCGGATTTCTCCAGTTCGGTAAAGAAGGCGTCCAGTTCATCGAACAGTTTCTGCGCGCGGACTTTATAATCCGCCGTTTTGCTGACGCCGGGGAAGTGGTTGCCATCGTGTAGCGGCAGCAGGTTAAAGAAAGTCGCGGAGCGGGAATTGGCTTCACGTTCTTCCCCTGTCAACCAGCGGTTCAGGACCGCCAGATCGTCATATACCGGCGAGCCGTCGAATGACAGCAGGGCGGTTGGCAGGCCGGACTGGTTCATCAGTTCGCTCTGCATACCGCCGTTTTCGCGAACTTCTTTCAGGAAGCCGCCAAATTCACCGTTATGATCCATCATCAGATGCTGAGTAAAGCCCAGCTTCGCCAGATTATCAAACAGATAACATTCGTTATCGGCTGGTTGATAAAGTCGGGTATGCGATGGTTGACCACAGCTGGCGCGCAGCAGACGAATGGCCGCCGGGCCGCTGTAAGACGTACCGGAATTAAAGTGTTTAAACAAAATGTCAAAGTGCGACCATAGCGGATGTGACATCAGGCCTGCCGCTTCGACATCCGACCAGGAGAGCGAACAAATATTGATGACCAACAGGTCGAACGGCTGCGCATCAGGCGGAAGCTGCGCCGGGAACGTCGTTTTCCGCTTTTCTTCCGCGGCATAGAAGGTGTTCAACCAGGCGTTCAGATTCGCGGTCGTCGGCGGCGCGGTTTGCGCAGGCATATCGCCGATGACTGGTTTATCGCCCGCTGTCGCGACGGTAGCGGCCGCATTACCGCCAGTCGTCGTCACCGTATCGGTTGGCTGGCCTGCCGGCCACAGCGTAAAAACCGGGCCGGTTAATGTCAGGACATTCAGCCATACCATGATGGCGACCACAAACACCGTGACCCGAATCCACTGTGATAAAAATAGCCAGGCAACCAGCAGTACGAAGATGGCGCCGATCATTTGCCAGTTAATAAAACGGGCGATCAGATCGAGCAGATAACCGGAGCTGAATTCCGCCACCTGCGTCCCCTGGCTCATAATGCTTTGCGGGCCGGGTAGCCAGGTATCATGCCAGAACAGCGCGAAGCCGACGGGAATGGCAATCCAGTGGCGCAACCGGTGAAGGCGATACTTTGGTATTGGCATGAGCAGAAACGCCATGAATACCAGATTCAGTAAAGGATGAAAATTCAGATAGCCTGCCCACAGCAGGCCAAACTTGACCAGAAAATAGAAGTTCCAGCCGGAAAGACCGCGCCAGTATTGCCAGAGCGGAGAAGGCATTGAAGGAGTTTGAGTATGCTGAGTCATTTTTTGTCTGCCTTGACTTTCGTAGCGCGGCGCAGAGTTCCGGCTGGTTTTACATAACGAGGTTTGGCAAATAGCAGCCGGGTTGTATCACTGATACGGCGTAGCGAATGACGCGCCAGATACCCCAGCGGAAAGAAAATCAGCGCGCAAAAAAGAATAATTTGCACGATATCGCTGATGGTCATCATGATGCACGCTCCGCGGTGTCGTCGAGCAATCGCAGGGGTTCAGGAATACGACGCCAGATGCGGCCATCGTGTTCGGCATTTATTACCGGGTCGGCGCGTTTTGCCAGCGGTAGCGGCGTTCCCCACAGTTCCGGCGACAATAAGCGCATCTGCACCAGCTCGGCGCTGATTTGTTTATCTTCGAACCAGACCATACGATTAGAGAAAATATCGCCCGTCGGCAAAGGGAAAATATGGTTTAACGCGGTATCCAGATCGTTGACCCGGCAAAATGATAAAAACAGCACCAGACGGTTGCCGCCGATGGTCATAATATCGCCGGTTCGGTTTGGTCGACATAATGTCAACGCCTGCTCAACCCGAATGCCCGGCACCGGGCGCAGCGCGACCAGAACGCCTTTCCCGTCGGCGGGGAGCAGGGTGTTGCTCATCATCGTATGGATGGCATCGCAGAAGGTATCCCACGGCTGAAAACCGCGCAGTTTCAACGGCTGCGTCATCGACAGTAGCGTAGTGATGTCTTCCGGTACGTAACGGCTGAACTGCTGCCCCTGCACGCTTTCAATAAGCGTCAGACAGCGTGAAAGCGGGGCGTTCCAGGGAATGATCATATTCGCGCCGCAGCCCAGCAGCAGGCGCTCATCGGTGGCGCGCAAACTGGCGATATTTTCGCGCACGACAATTTTCAGCGCGCTTCCCCGCTGGCGTCGCAAAGTATGAATGCGACGAGCAAGCGGCTCGATTTGGTTGTTCTGTGTAAGCGAAAAAATAATTGTCGCGGCCTGCGCCGTGCGCGCGTCGTTGAATAGCGCTTCGTTATTGTCGAAAAGCGTCCAGTGTTCCGAGAGCGGCGGCGCGCCTTCAAGGACGGCGACGTGGCTAAGAATGCGTTTTTCGTCGCTACGCGGCTGAATTGCCGTCTCCTCCTGATGGGATAGCGTCCAGCGTTCGTCCTGCTGACACAGCAATAACTGCTGTCGGGCGCTGACGCCTTTTTCGTTACACCAGAAGGCAATATCGAACAAATGTTGGTCGCCCTGAAAACGTAAACTGGCGAGGCCAAAAAGTGAGCGATACTCGCCCATCAACAACGAGGACTGTTTATCGCTATTATTACAAGGGTTAATAACCAACAATGAACAGTGATGAAAACGAGTCCATTTATTCATTTTTTCCAGCCATTTATGCAGGCTTTCTGACGTTATATTCCGCCACGTGTTATTTGCACAAATAAGAATGAAAAAGTAATGCGTCGGGTTCACAGAACAAAGCAAATCGTGGGGCAAAGAGTATAGCCCTTTTTCTGAATCCGGCATGGTAAATAAGCGGATTTTCTCCGGACCGTGAGATTCATCTAATTTGATTACTTTGCCAGGATCGCCTTCCATGCCGATGACGGCGACATTTGCATTCTCCGTTTGTGACGCAATCGTTTGATTCACCAAGCTGATGGCATCTTGCTGGCGATCGGCGTTAACCCACCAGACGCCGCCGGTTGGCATATGGCGCAGTTCATACCATAATGATGAGATGCCGAGAGAAAATACGGGGTCCACAGTGTCCCTCATGTCAGTATTTTAACTGTTTATCAGTTTACTAGCGAAAGCACAGAAATAAACCTAACATTGAAATTAAAACGCATCAGATTTAGCATGTGAATCAATTTGTCCGGCAGGATGCCCTGTAACTCTGCGCTTTGCATTTTTACACATTATAAATGATGTCACGGAAAGATGAAAAATGCGCGTTCTCCCGTATTGACGACGGGGCGTAATGCTGCCAGTGAGAAATATTTAAAAAGGAGCAACCAGAATGTATAACAATGAACCTGGCGCTCAGTCCGATCCAACGTTGGGCTACACTTTTCAAAATGATTTTCTGGCATTAAGCCAGGCGTTTTCACTACCCGAAATAGATTACACCGATATTTCCCAACGTGAACAGTTGGCGGCGGCGATTAAAAGATGGCCACTCCTGGCTGAATTTGCGCAACCACATTCATTAAGGAAGCCATGAATGGCGATTCTGGGACTGCAGGGCGTGCGTGGCGGGGTGGGAACCACATCTCTCACCGCAGCACTCGCCTGGGCGTTACAAATCTTAGGGGAAAATGTCCTGGTGATTGACGCCAGCCCCGATAACCTGCTGCGCATGTCGTTTAACGTCGACTTCGTCCATCAGGGCGGTTGGGCGCGATCGTTGCTGGACGGCCAGGACTGGCGCGATGCCGGATTACGTTATACCTCACAGCTTGATCTACTGCCGTTTGGACAGCTCACCGCGCAGGAGCGGGAAAATCCGCAGGCCTGGCAGGAGACGCTGGGAGAGATCGGATCGGCTATCCAGGCGCTGAAAGCGAGCGGGCGTTATAGCTGGATTTTACTGGACTTGCCCTACGGCGCGTCACCGCTGACACGGCAGCTGGTGAGCCTCTGCGACCATACGCTGGCGATAGCCCAGGTTGACGCTAACTGCCATATTCGCCTTCATCAGCAGGCGTTGCCTGCCGGGGCGCATATTCTGATCAATGACTTACGCATTGGCAGCCAGTTACAGGACGATCTGTACCAGGTCTGGCTGCAAAGCCAGCGCCGGTTGCTGCCCATTGTGATCCATCGCGATGAGGCGATGGCGGAGTGCATGGCGTCGAAACAGCCGTTAGGCGAATATCGCAGCGATTCGTTAGCCGCCGAAGAGGTGTTAACGCTGGCGAACTGGTGCCTGCTGCATGATGCGGGCGACAAAACGTCCGCCGGGAGCCTGCGATGAGCGCCCTTTCCCGGTGGCTGCTTATCCCGCCGGTTAGCTCGCGTTTGAGCGAGCGCTATCAGGGTTACCGCCGCCACGGCGCGTCGCCGTTTAGCGCAGCGCTCGGCTGCCTGTGGATGATTCTGGCGTGGATAGTGTTTCCGCTTGAGCATCCGCGCTGGCAGCGTATTCGCGACGGGCATAAAGCGCTTTATCCGCATATTAACGCCGCCCGCCCGCGCCCGCTGGACCCGGCCCGTTACCTCATTCAGACCCTCTGGCTGGTGATGATCTCGTCGACTAAAGAACGTCATGAACCGCGCTGGCGGTCATTTGCGCGCCTGAAGGACGTTCGTGGACGTTACCATCAATGGATGGATACCTTACCGGAACGGGTGCGCCAAAAGACAACGCACCTGGAAAAGGAAAAAGAGCTGGGACATCTTAGCAACGGCGCCCGGCGTTTTATTCTGGGCGTTATCGTGACCTTTTCACTGATACTGGCGCTGATCTGTATTACGCAGCCATTTAACCCGCTATCGCAATTTATCTTTCTGCTGTTGCTGTGGGGCGTTGCGCTGTTGGTACGACGTATGCCGGGACGCTTTTCCGCGCTGATGCTCATCGTGCTGTCGCTAACGGTCTCCTGTCGTTATATCTGGTGGCGCTATACCTCGACGCTAAATTGGGACGACCCGGTCAGTCTGGTGTGCGGGCTGATCCTACTGTTTGCGGAAACCTACGCCTGGATTGTGCTGGTGCTGGGGTACTTCCAGGTGGTGTGGCCGTTAAATCGTCAACCGGTGCCGTTGCCGAAAGAGATGTCGCAGTGGCCGACGGTGGATATTTTTGTACCGACCTATAACGAAGACCTTAACGTGGTCAAAAATACCATTTACGCTTCGCTTGGCATTGACTGGCCGAAGGACAAGCTGAATATCTGGATCCTTGATGACGGCGGGCGTGAATCATTTCGTCATTTTGCCCGACATGTTGGCGTGCATTACATTGCCCGCGCCACGCATGAACACGCCAAAGCCGGCAACATCAACAATGCGCTAAAACACGCGAAAGGCGAGTTTGTGGCGATCTTCGATTGCGACCATGTGCCGACGCGCTCGTTTCTGCAAATGACAATGGGCTGGTTCCTGAAAGAAAAACAGCTGGCGATGATGCAGACGCCGCATCATTTCTTCTCCCCGGACCCGTTTGAGCGCAACCTGGGACGTTTTCGTAAAACGCCTAACGAAGGCACGCTGTTTTACGGACTGGTGCAGGACGGTAACGATATGTGGGACGCCACTTTCTTTTGCGGATCGTGCGCGGTGATTCGCCGTAAGCCGCTGGATGAGATTGGCGGTATCGCCGTTGAGACGGTGACGGAAGATGCGCATACTTCGCTCCGGCTGCACCGGCGAGGTTATACCTCAGCGTATATGCGCATTCCGCAGGCGGCGGGGCTGGCGACGGAAAGCCTGTCGGCGCATATCGGGCAGCGTATTCGTTGGGCGCGGGGCATGGTGCAAATTTTCCGCCTCGATAACCCTCTGTTTGGTAAAGGCTTAAAACTGGCGCAGCGGCTGTGCTACCTCAACGCGATGTTCCATTTCTTGTCCGGCATTCCGCGTCTGATCTTTCTGACCGCGCCGCTGGCTTTTCTGCTGCTGCACGCCTATATCATTTATGCGCCTGCGTTGATGATTGCGCTATTTGTGATACCGCACATGGTCCACGCCAGCCTGACTAACTCGAAGATTCAGGGCAAGTATCGTCACTCTTTCTGGAGTGAAATCTATGAAACGGTACTGGCATGGTATATCGCACCGCCGACTCTGGTCGCGTTGATCAATCCGCACAAAGGGAAATTTAACGTCACGGCGAAAGGCGGGCTGGTGGAAGAGAAGTACGTCGACTGGGTAATCTCGCGTCCGTATATCTTCCTTGTCTTGCTTAACCTGCTCGGCGTGGCGGCGGGCGTATGGCGATACTATTACGGGCCGGAAAATGAAACGCTGACCGTCATCGTTAGCCTGGTGTGGGTCTTCTATAACCTGGTCATTCTCGGCGGCGCGGTTGCGGTTTCGGTAGAGAGTAAACAGGTCAGGCGCGCGCATCGGGTCGAGATTGCCATGCCGGGGGCCATCGCCCGCGAAGATGGACATTTGTTCTCCTGTACCGTACATGACTTCTCCGACGGCGGGTTAGGCATCAAGATCAACGGTCAGGCGCAGGTGCTGGAAGGGCAGAAAGTGAATCTGTTGCTTAAACGCGGGCAGCAGGAATATGTCTTTCCAACGCAGGTGGTGCGCGTAACGGGCAATGAGGTCGGACTACAACTGATGCCGCTCACCACCAAACAACATATTGATTTTGTGCAGTGTACCTTCGCGCGCGCCGATACGTGGGCGCTTTGGCAAGATAGCTTCCCGGAAGATAAACCGCTGGAAAGCTTGCTGGATATTCTGAAGCTGGGCTTCCGCGGATATCGCCACCTCGCGGAGTTCGCGCCGCCTTCAGTAAAAGTAATTTTCCGATCGTTGACGGCGTTAATTGCCTGGATTGTATCGTTTATTCCGCGTCGCCCGGAGCGGCAAGCGGCGATACAGCCGTCGGATCGGGTTATGGCTCAGGCTCAACAATGATGATAATGCGATGAAAAGAAAATTGTCCTGGATTTGTGCGGCGGTAATAGGATTAAGCGCGTTTCCTGCTTTTATGACGGCGGCGGCGCCTGCTACGCCGCCATTGATAAATGCTGAACCCACCGAGCCTGCGCAGTCGCCCGCAACTGAGGCGCCCGTCGTGACGCAGACCGCGCCTTCGCGCGAGGTCAAGCTGACCTTTGCGCAAATCGCGCCGCCGCCGGGCAGTATGGCGCTGCGTGGCGTTAACCCTAACGGCGGCATTGAATTTGGTATGCGCAGCGATGAAGTGGCGTCGAAAGCGGTGCTGAATCTGGAATATACGCCCTCGCCGTCGCTCCTGCCGGTTCAGTCGCAGCTCAAGGTTTATCTCAATGATGAACTGATGGGCGTACTGCCGGTGACAAAAGAGCAGTTGGGGAAAAAGACGCTGGCGCAGGTACCTATCAATCCGCTATTTATCACCGACTTTAACCGGGTGCGGCTGGAGTTTGTCGGCCACTATCGCGACGTGTGTGAAAACCCGGCCAGCAGTACTCTGTGGTTAGACATCGGGCGAAATAGCGCCCTGGATCTGACCTATAACATGCTGGCGGTGAATAACGATCTGTCCCACTTCCCGGTGCCGTTTTTCGACCCGCGGGATAACCGTCCGGTGACGTTGCCGATAGTGTTTGCTGATATGCCTGATTTGGCGCAGCAGCAGGCGGCTTCTATTGTCGCGTCCTGGTTTGGATCGCGGGCGGGCTGGCGCGGTCAGCGTTTCCCGGTGTTGTATAATCACCTGCCGGATCGCAATGCGATCGTGTTCGCCACCAACGATCGACGCCCCGATTTCCTGCGCGATCATCCTGCGGTTAACGCGCCGGTTATCGAGATGATGAGCCATCCGGATAATCCGTATGTGAAGTTGCTGGTTGTGTTTGGTCGAGATGATAAAGACCTGTTGCAGGCGGCAAAAGGTATCGCGCAAGGGAATATTCTCTTCCGTGGTTCCAGCGTGGTGGTCAACGATGTAAAACCGCTGCTGGCGCGCAAACCGTATGATGCGCCGAACTGGGTGCGTACCGATCGCCCGGTCACTTTTGGCGAGCTGAAAACCTATGAAGAGCAGCTCCAGTCGAGTGGGCTGGAGCCGGCGCCCATCAACGTTTCTTTGAATCTGCCGCCGGACCTCTATTTGCTGCGTAGCAACGGTATTGATATGGATCTCAACTACCGTTATACCTCGCCGCCGACCAAAGACAGTTCACGGCTGGATATCAGTCTGAATAACCAGTTCCTGCAAGCCTTTAGCCTTAACAGCACGCAGGAAACTAATCGACTCCTGTTGCGCCTGCCGGTACTTCAGGGACTGCTGGATGGTAAAACGGATGTGTCTATTC
Source organism: Salmonella sp. SJTUF15591 (assembly GCF_043356435.1). Classification (NCBI taxonomy): domain Bacteria; kingdom Pseudomonadati; phylum Pseudomonadota; class Gammaproteobacteria; order Enterobacterales; family Enterobacteriaceae; genus Salmonella; species Salmonella sp. SJTUF15591. The sequence continues at coordinate 114,288 of NZ_JBEUJO010000007.1, forward strand.
CGGCGCTCAAACTGGGGGCGATGAACCAACTACGTTTTGACTTCCGCTACATGAATCCGATGCCGGGCGGGTCGGTGGACAACTGTATTACCTTCCAGCCGGTACCGAATCATGTGGTGATAGGGGATGACTCCACTATCGATTTTTCGAAATATTACCACTTTATCGCGATGCCGGATTTACGCGCGTTCGCCAATGCGGGTTTCCCGTTCAGCCGGATGGCCGACTTGTCTGACACGCTGGCGGTGATGCCGAAGACCCCAACCGAAGCGCAAATGGAAACGCTGCTGAATACGGTCGGCGCCATTGGCGGGCAGACCGGTTTCCCGGCAATTAATCTGACCATCACCGATGATAGCGCTCAGATAGCCGACAAAGACGCCGACCTGCTGATTATTGGCGCTATTCCGGGCAAGCTAAAAGACGATAAGCGTATCGATCTGTTGGTGCAGGCGACACAAAGCTGGGTAAAAACCCCGATGCGGCAGACCGCTTTCCCGTCGATTATGCCGGATGAGGCCGATCGCGCGGCGGATGCGCAGTCCACCGTCACCGCCAGCGGCCCGATGGCGGCGATGGTGGGCTTCCAGTCGCCGTTTAATGATCAGCGCAGCGTGATTGCTCTGCTGGCTGATAGCCCGCGCGGTTACCAGCTACTGAACGACGCTGTGAACGACAGCGGTAAACGCGCCGCGATGTTTGGTTCCGTGGCGGTGATCCGCGAGTCCGGCGTTCACAGTCTGCGCGTTGGCGATATCTATTACGTCGGACATCTGCCGTGGTTTGAGCGGCTGTGGTATGCGCTGGCGAATCACCCGGTGCTGCTGGCGGTACTGGCGGCCCTCAGTGTGGTATTACTGGCGTGGGTATTGTGGCGTCTGCTACGTATTCTCAGTCGCCGTCGTCTCGACCCTGACCATGAGTAACGCATGATGACTATGCTGCGCGGATGGATAACGATGATCGTCATGCTGACGGCAATAAATGCGCAGGCGGCCTGTAGCTGGCCTGCGTGGGAACAGTTCAAGAAAGATTACATTAGCCAGCAGGGACGCGTTATCGATCCGGGCGATGCGCGAAAAATTACCACCTCCGAAGGGCAAAGCTACGCCATGTTCTTTGCCCTGGCGGCGAACGATCGACCGGCGTTCGCGCAACTGTTTAACTGGACGCAAAACAATCTGGCGCAGGGATCGCTGCGTGAACATCTGCCCGCCTGGCTGTGGGGGCAAAAAGATCCCGACACCTGGTCGGTGCTGGACAGCAACTCCGCGTCCGACGGCGATATCTGGATGGCATGGTCGCTTCTGGAGGCCGGTCGTCTGTGGAAAGAGACGCGTTATACCGAGGTGGGCACGGCGTTGCTAAAACGCATCGCCCGCGAAGAGGTCGTGAATGTGCCGGGGCTGGGCTCAATGCTGCTACCTGGCAAAATCGGCTTTGCCGAGGCGAATAGCTGGCGTTTTAACCCAAGCTATCTGCCGCCGCAGTTGGCGCAATACTTTAGCCGTTTTGGCGCGCCGTGGTCGACGTTACGGGAAACCAATTTGCGGCTTTTGCTGGAAACCGCGCCGAAAGGTTTCTCGCCGGACTGGGTGCGTTATGAAAGCAAGCAAGGCTGGCAGTTGAAAGCGGAAAAGACGCTGATCAGTAGCTACGATGCGATTCGCGTCTATTTATGGGCGGGAATGATGCATGATGGCGATCCGCAAAAAGCGCGTTTACTGGCGCGATTTAAACCGATGGCGACGTTAACGATGAAAAACGGCGTTCCACCGGAGAAAGTGGATGTCGTCAGCGGGAATGCGCAAGGGACGGGGCCGGTCGGGTTTTCCGCCGCCTTACTGCCTTTCCTGCAAAATCGCGACGCCCAGGCCGTGCAGCGACAGCGGGTCGCAGACCATTTTCCTGGCAGCGATGCCTATTACAACTATGTGCTGACTCTCTTTGGCCAAGGCTGGGATCAGCACCGTTTTCGCTTCACCGTCAAAGGTGAATTATTACCTGACTGGGGCCAGGAATGCGTAAGTTCACGTTAAGTCTCATGCACGCTTTTTTGCCGGCTGGCGGTCGAAACGCCTTACCTGGCAAAAGGGGCGTTTCTCGGGCATTGTTGGGGTTATCGCTTGGTATGGCGCTAACACCGCTTGCTGGCGCAGCGACCTCCGCGCAGCAACAGTTGCTGGAGCAGGTTCGGCTGGGCGAGGCCACGCACCGTGAGGACTTAGTCCGTCAGTCGCTCTATCGCCTGGAGCTGATCGACCCCAATGATCCACAGGTTATCGCTGCCCGTTTCCGCTATCTGTTGCGCCAGGGGGATAGCGACGGGGCGCAGAAGCTACTTGACCGGCTGGCGCAACTGGCGCCGGAGTCGACGGCGTATCAATCTTCCCGCACCGCGATGCTGCTCTCCACGCCGCAAGGACGCCAGTCTTTGCAGGAGGCGCGTTTACTGGCGACGACCGGCCATACTGAACAAGCGATCGCCAGCTACGACAAGCTGTTTAAAGGTTATCCGCCGGAGGGTGAACTGGCGGTCGAATACTGGACGACCGTAGCGAAATTGCCCGCCCGCCGTCACGAAGCGATTAACCAGCTACAGAAAATCAATGCCGTCAGTCCGGGTAATAACGCTCTGCAAAATGCGCTGGCGCAACTGTTGTTCGCCAGCGGGCGGCGCGATGAGGGATTTGCGGTGCTAAAACAGATGGCGAAATCCAGTACGGGACGCAGCGCGGCCTCCGCCATCTGGTACCAGCAGATAAAAGATCTCCCGGTGAGCGACGCCAGCGTAAAAGCGTTGCAAGACTATCTGACGCAGTTTAGCGAAGGCGATAGCGTGTCTGCCGCCCGCGCCCAGCTTAGCGAGCAGCAAAAACAGTTAGCCGATCCGGCGTTCCGTGCGCGCTCGCAGGGCATCGCGGCGGTTAATGCCGGAGAAGGCGGTAAGGCCATTGCGCAATTGCAGCAGGCGGTAAGCGCCCGGCAGGACGACAGCGAGGCGGTCGGCGCGCTTGGGCAGGCATACTCACAGCGTGGCGATCGCGCCCGCGCCGTCGCGCAGTTTGAAAAAGCGCTGGCGATGGCGCCGCACAGCAGCAGCCGCGATAAGTGGGAGAGTCTGCTGAAGGTCAATCGCTACTGGCTGTTAATTCAGCAGGGCGACGCGGCCTTAAAAGCGAATAATCTGGCCCAGGCGGAGCGTTTCTATCAGCAGGCGCGAGCAGTGGATAACACCGACAGCTACGCGGTGCTGGGGCTGGGGGATGTGGCGATGGCGCGCAAAGATAATGCCGCCGCCGAACGTTATTATCAGCAGACGCTGCGTATGGATAGCGGTAATACCAATGCTGTACGCGGGCTGGCGAATCTTTATCGCCAGCAGTCGCCGCAAAAAGCCGCCGCGTTTATCGCTTCTCTTTCCGCCAGCCAGCGGCGCAGTATCGACGATATCGAACGCAGTCTGGAAAATGACCGTCTGGCGCAGCAGGCGGAAACGCTGGAAAGCGAGGGCAAATGGGCGCAGGCCGCAGAACTGCACCGTCGTCGGCTGGCATTAGATCCGGGGAGCGTGTGGGTGACGTACCGACTGTCACGCGATCTGTGGCAGGCCGGGCAGCACGCCCAGGCCGATGCGCAAATGCGCTCTCTGGCGCAGCAGAAGCCAAACGATCCGGAACAGGTCTATGCTTATGGGCTTTATCTTTCCGGCAGCGATCGGGACCGGGCGGCGCTGGCGCATCTCAATACCTTGCCGACCAGCCAGTGGAACAGCAATATTCAGGAACTGGCGGGCCGATTGCAAAGTAACCAGGTGCTGGAAAGCGCTAACCGCTTGCGCGATAGCGGCAAAGAACGCGAAGCGGAAGCGTTGTTACGTCAGCAGCCTCCCTCTACGCGCATTGAGTTAACGTTGGCGGACTGGGCGCAGCAGCGTGGCGATAATGCGGCGGCCCGCGCCGCTTATGACGCCGTTCTGGCGCGGGAACCGGGTAATGTCGATGCCATGCTGGGGCGGGTAGAAATCGACATCGCACAGGGCGATAACGCCGCGGCGCGCGCTCAACTGGCGGCGCTGCCTGCGTCGCAAATCACCTCTATTAACATGCAGCGTCGCGTCGCGCTGGCGCAGCTCCAGCTTGGCGATATCACGGCGGCGGCGCGGACCTTTAACCGCATTACGCCGCAGGCAAAAGCACAGCCGCCATCAATGGAAAGCGCAATGGTATTGCGTGACGCCGCCGCTTTTCAGGCGCAAACGGGCGAGCCGCAGCGGGCGCTGGAGACCTACAAAGACGCAATGGTCGCCGCGGCGATTACGCCGGTTCGTCCCCAGGATAACGATACCTTTACCCGCCTGACGCGCAATGATGAAAAAGATGACTGGCTAAAACGCGGCGTGCGTAGCGATGCGGCGGAGTTGTACCGTCAGCAGGATCTCAATGTCACGTTGGCGCACGATTATTGGGGGTCGAGCGGGACTGGCGGCTACTCCGATCTGAAGGCGCATACCACGATGCTTCAGGTGGATGCGCCCTGGTCGGACGGGCGGGCGTTCTTTCGTACTGATATGGTGAATATGGATGTTGGCCGCTTCTCTACGGATGCGGATGGAAAATACGATAATAACTGGGGTACCTGTACGCTGGAGAAATGCAGCGGACATCGTAGCCAGGCCGATACGGGCGCGAGCGTGGCGGTCGGCTGGCAGAATGAGACCTGGCGCTGGGATATCGGCACGACGCCGATGGGCTTTAATGTCGTTGATGTGGTCGGCGGCGTCAGCTACAGCGACGATATCGGGCCGTTGGGTTATACCCTGAACGCGCATCGTCGCCCGATCTCCAGTTCGCTGCTGGCGTTTGGCGGGCAAAAGGACGCCAGCAGCAATACCGGCACCAAATGGGGCGGCGTGCGGGCCAACGGCGGCGGCATCAGTCTCAGCTATGATAAAGGCGAAGCAAACGGTGTCTGGGCGTCGCTCAGCGGCGACCAGTTGAGCGGTAAAAATGTGGAAGATAACTGGCGCGTGCGCTGGATGACCGGTTATTACTATAAGGTGATTAACGAGAATAACCGCCGCGTTACCGTCGGGCTGAATAACATGATCTGGCATTACGACAAAGATCTGAGCGGTTATTCACTGGGTCAGGGCGGTTATTATAGCCCGCAGGAATACCTGTCGTTTGCGGTGCCGGTGATGTGGCGGCAGCGTACGGAAAACTGGTCGTGGGAGCTAGGCGGCTCGGTATCCTGGTCGCACTCCCGCACCCGTACCATGCCGCGTTATCCGCTGATGAATTTGATCCCGGCGGATTATCAGGAGGATGCGCGTGACCAGACCAACGGCGGCGGCGGCAGTCAGGGATTTGGCTATACCGCGCGGGCGCTCATTGAACGCCGGGTCACTGCCAACTGGTTTGTGGGTACGGCTGTCGATATTCAGCAGGCGAAAGACTATACCCCCAGTCATCTGCTGCTGTATGTCCGTTATTCCGCAGCGGGCTGGCAGGGGGATATGGATTTACCGCCGCAGCCTCTGGTGCCTTACGCTGACTGGTAATCATTGCGTCAGGCCTACGAATTGACAGGCGTCGTAGGCCTGAGAAGTGCAGCGCCATCAGACGCTATCATTAACCGTTATTCAGAAAAGTCCTTTTCAGATACAGCCTCTCTTAATGCCGCTGCAATCGGGTATACTCAGGCGGCAGTCCGGGATATCCAGGGAGAGTCAATTTGCGCGTCAGCCGCTCGTTAACAATTAAACAGATGGCAATGGTTGCGGCCGTTGTCATGGTGTTTGTTTTTGTCTTTTGCACCGTTTTGTTGTTCCATCTGGTACAGCAGAACCGCTACAACACGGCTACGCAACTGGAAAGCATCGCGCGATCTGTTCGGGAACCTCTTTCTTCCGCGATTTTAAAAGCGGATCTCCCCGGCGCGGAAACCATTCTGGAAAGTATTAAACCTGCGGGCGTGGTGAGTCGCGCCGATGTGGTATTGCCGAATCAGTTCCAGGCGTTGCGTAAGCGCTTCATTCCTGAACGCCCCGTCCCGGTTATGGTGACGCGTCTCTTCGAACTGCCGGTACAAATTTCTTTGCCGGTTTATTCGTTGGAGCGTCCCGCCAATCCGCAACCGCTGGCCTACCTTGTATTGCAGGCGGATTCGTACCGTATGTACAAGTTCGTCATGAGCGCGCTCTCTACGTTAGTGACCATTTACTTACTTTTATCGCTGATCCTGACGGTGGCCATCGCCTGGTGCGTAAACCGCCTGATTGTGCATCCGCTGCGCAAAATCGCCCGCGAGCTGAACGACATTCCGCAGCAGGAGCTGATCGGACATCAGCTGGCGTTGCCGCGTCTGCATCAGGATGATGAAATTGGGATGCTGGTACGCAGCTATAACCTCAACCAGCAGCTTATGCAGCGTCAACGCGAGGAGCAAACGGACAACGCGATGCGTTTTCCGGTTTCCGAGCTGCCCAATAAAGCCTTTTTAATGGCGCTGCTGGAACAGGTTATCACCCGCCAACAGACCACCGCGCTTATCATCGTGACGTGCGAAACGTTGCGTGACACGGCAGGCGTGCTGCAAGAAACGCAGCGGGAGATTCTATTACTGACGCTGGTTGAGAAGCTGAAGTCGGTGCTGGCGCCGCGCATGGTGCTTACGCAGGTCAGCGGGTATGACTTTGCCATTATCGCCCACGGCGTTAAAGAGCCGTGGCACGCCATCACATTAGGTCAGCAAATACTCACTATCATTAATGAACGACTGCCCATCCAGGGTATTCAACTGCGCCCAAGCTGCAGTATTGGCATTGCGATGTATTATGGCGATCTGACCGCCGAAGAGCTCTATGGTCGCGCCGTCTCCGCCGCGTTTACCGCGCGCCGAAAAGGTAAAAATCAAATCCAGTTCTTTGACCCGGCGCAGATGGAGGCCGCTCAACAGCGCCTTACCGAAGAGAGCGATATCCTTACCGCGCTGGATAACCATCAGTTTGCCATTTGGCTGCAGCCGCAGGTCGAGATGCGCAGCGGCAACGTATTAAGCGCCGAAGCCTTATTACGTATGCAGCAGCCGGACGGTAGCTGGGAATTGCCGGAGGGGCTGATTGAGCGCATTGAATCCTGCGGCCTGATGGTCACGGTGGGCCATTGGGTGCTGGAAGAGTCCTGCCGCCAGCTTGCCGCCTGGCAGGAGCGCGGCGTGACATTGCCGCTCTCCGTCAATCTTTCCGCGTTACAGCTCATGCACCCTGGCATGGTGTCGGAGCTGCTGGAATTGTTAAACCGCTATCGTATTCAACCAGGTACGCTGATTCTTGAGGTCACTGAAAGCCGCCGTATCGACGATCCGCACGCTGCCGTCGCTATCTTACGTCCGTTACGTAATGCTGGCGTGCGTATCGCACTGGATGATTTTGGCATGGGTTACGCGGGGCTGCGCCAGTTACAGCATATGAAGTCGCTACCGGTCGATATCCTTAAAATTGATAAAATGTTTGTCGATGGGTTACCGGATGATCACAGTATGGTGACGGCGATTATTCTGATGGCCCGCAGTCTTAATTTACAATTGATTGCCGAGGGCGTGGAGAACGAGGCGCAACGCGCGTGGCTGGAACAGGCTGGAGTCAACGTCGCGCAAGGCTTCCTGTTTGCTCGGCCCGTTCCCGCGGATATCTTTGAAGAACGGTATCTGTCGCACGAAAATCCTGATTACAAAAGTTAAAAAAGGTCGCGCTTGTGCGAGCCAGCTCAAACTTTTTAACATTTTTGTTTCAATTATGATCCTGGCGCATTTCTGTCATGTTGTGTGGGTGTTATTTTAAGGCCGCAGGTTACTCATAACCTTACAAGACCTGTGGTTTTTACTTCAAGGACACCCTATGAAAACCTCTCTGTTCAAAAGTCTTTATTTTCAGGTCCTGACAGCAATCGCCATTGGTATTCTCCTTGGCCATTACTATCCTGAACTGGGCGCACAAATGAAACCGCTTGGCGACGCGTTCGTTAAGCTCATTAAGATGATCATCGCTCCTGTCATTTTCTGTACTGTCGTGACGGGCATCGCAGGCATGGAAAGCATGAAGGCGGTGGGCCGTACCGGCGCGGTCGCGCTGCTTTACTTTGAAATTGTCAGTACGATTGCGCTGATTATCGGTCTTATCATCGTCAACGTTGTGCAACCTGGCGCCGGGATGAACGTCGATCCGGCAACGCTGGATGCGCAGGCGGTGGCCGTTTATGCCGCACAAGCCAAGGAGCAGGGCATTATTGCCTTCCTGATGGATGTCATACCGGGCAGCGTGATCGGCGCGTTTGCCAGCGGCAACATTCTGCAGGTCTTACTGTTTGCGGTGTTGTTTGGTTTTGCGCTGCACCGTTTGGGCAGCAAAGGCCAGCTCATTTTCAATGTGATTGAGAGTTTTTCGCAGGTCATTTTCGGCATCATCAATATGATCATGCGCCTGGCGCCGATTGGCGCATTCGGCGCGATGGCCTTCACCATCGGTAAATACGGCGTCGGTTCTCTGGTGCAACTGGGGCAGCTCATTATCTGCTTCTATATCACCTGTATTCTCTTCGTGGTGGTGGTGCTGGGGACGATTGCACGGGTAACGGGCTTTAGCATTTTTAAATTTATTCGCTATATCCGGGAAGAATTACTCATTGTGCTCGGCACCTCCTCTTCCGAGTCAGCGTTGCCGCGTATGCTCGATAAGATGGAAAAACTGGGGTGCCGTAAATCGGTGGTGGGGCTGGTGATCCCGACGGGGTATTCGTTCAACCTTGATGGCACCTCTATTTACCTGACGATGGCGGCGGTGTTTATCGCCCAGGCGACCAACAGCCATATGGATATCTTCCACCAGATCACGCTGCTGGTCGTGCTGCTGCTCTCGTCAAAAGGCGCCGCGGGCGTGACCGGAAGCGGCTTTATCGTGTTGGCGGCCACTATCTCCGCCGTGGGCCATTTACCGGTTGCGGGACTGGCGTTAATCCTCGGTATCGACCGCTTTATGTCCGAAGCGCGCGCGCTGACTAACCTGGTGGGTAACGGCGTGGCGACGGTGGTGGTTGCCAAATGGGTGAAAGAGTTAGATCACCAAAAGCTGGACGATGTGCTTAATAATCGTGCGCCGGATGGCAAAACGCACGAAATTTCCTCCTAATCTCGCCACTTATGCCCGTAGTCCCTTCCAGGACTGCGGGTGTTTGCGCATAATTGACCCCTGCGCCCAAAGCATACAGCATGATGCTTAGGGATTATTTCACTTCTTCCGTGACATTTTTAGGTTCTCGCGGTCTAACACGAAGTGTTTTTACGTCATATTCAGGCATCCCTGCCGGGACTGTCTTTTTATTACCAGGATTGTTGATCAGGGGTTCACATGCAGGGCACAAAAATTCGACTCTTAGCGGGCAGTCTGTTGATGTTGGCCTCTGCCGGCTATGTGCAGGCAGATGCGCTCCAGCCCGATCCGGCATGGCAACAGGGGACGCTGGCTAATGGGTTACAGTGGCAAGTGTTGGCTACGCCTCAGCGCCCCAGCGATCGTATTGAAGTTCGTCTACAGGTTAATACCGGTTCGCTCACCGAAAGTACGCAACAGAGCGGGTTCAGCCATGCGATTCCCCGTATCGCGCTGACGCAAAGCGGTGGTCTGGATGCCGCACAGGCACGTTCTTTATGGCAGCAAGGGTTTGATCCGAAACGTCCCATGCCGCCTGTTATTGTTTCTTATGATTCCACGCTCTATAACCTCAGTTTACCCAATAACCGTAACGATCTGCTGAAAGAAGCGCTGACCTATCTGGCTAACGTCTCCGGTAAATTAACCATTACGCCAGAGACGGTGAATCATGCGTTAAGCAGCGAAGATATGGTTGCGACGTGGCCAGCAGATACTAAAGAGGGCTGGTGGCGTTATCGGCTGAAAGGGTCGGCGTTATTGGGGCACGATCCCGCGGAACCGTTAAAGCAACCGGTAGACGCAGCCAAAATTCAGGCTTTCTATGAAAAATGGTACACCCCGGATGCCATGACGCTGATTGTTGTCGGCAACATTGATGCGCGCTCCGTCGCCGAGCAGATCAATAAAACGTTCGGTACGCTGAAAGGTAAACGCGAAACGCCCGCCCCGGTGCCGACGCTTTCGCCGCTGCGGGCGGAATCAGTGAGCATTATGACCGATGCGGTGCGCCAGGATCGTCTCTCCATTATGTGGGATACGCCGTGGCAACCGATTCGCGAGTCGGCGGCGCTGTTACGCTACTGGCAGGCGGATCTGGCGCGCGAAGCGCTGTTCTGGCATATCCAGCAAGAGCTGACTAAAAATAACGCGAAAGATATTGGTCTGGGGTTTGACTGCCGGGTTCTGTTCCTGCGCGCGCAGTGCGCCATCAACATTGAATCACCTAATGATAAGCTCAATACCAATTTGAGCCTGGTGGCGAATGAACTGGCGAAAGTACGCGATAAAGGTTTGTCGGAAGAGGAGTTTACTGCGCTGGTGGCGCAGAAAAATCTCGAATTGCAAAAGCTGTTCGCGACCTACGCGCGTACCGATACTGACATTTTGACTGGACAGCGTATGCGCTCGCTGCAGAATCAGGTGGTGGATATCGCGCCGGAGCAGTATCAGAAGCTGCGTCAGAATTTCCTCAACAGCCTGACCGTCGATATGCTCAATCAGAATCTACGTCAGCAGCTATCGCAGGAGATGGCATTAATTTTGCTGCAACCGCAAGGCGAGCCGGAATTTAATATGAAGGCGTTAAAGGCGACGTGGGATGAAATCATGGTTCCGGCAACTGCCGCCGCTGTTGAAGCCGATGAGGCGCATCCGGAAGTGACGGAGACACCGGCGGCACAGTAAGCTGCCGCCTGCCGGCCCGGTAAGCGCAGCGCCACCGGGCAAGAGCAAATGACTTACTGCGGCATCGCGTCGTGCGGAATAATGGCCCCACGGTACTGAATCACCGTGCTGGCCGTCAGGTGTCCGCGCTTCGCGGCATCCGTCGCGTTGCCGCCCGTCAAACGAACGGCCAGATAACCGGCGCTGAAGGAGTCGCCTGCGGCAGTGGTGTCTATCACTTTCTCTTTCGGCAGTTTCACTGCCGGAACGTCAATGAGCGCCTCGCCCTGAATCGAGACCAGGCAAGAGTCCGCCCCGCGTTTTACCACCACTTCCTGCACGCCTGCCGCATGGGTGCGGGCAATGACCTCTTCCACCGGTTGCTGACCCCATAGCGCGTCTTCATCGTCCAGTGTCAGGAAGGCGATATCAGTGCATTCCAGCATCTTTTGATAGACCTGCTGCGTTTCTTCGCGACTTGTCCATAAACGCGGGCGATAGTTATTATCAAAAATGACTTTCCCGCCGTTGGCCCGACATTCACGCAATAAAGACAGCAGCTTATCACGGCTGGTCGGGCTTAAAATCGCGAGGCTAATGCCGCTCAGGTAGAGATAATCGAAGGTCGCCAGCGTCTCGCAGATAGCCGCTGACTGTTCGCTCTCCAGCCAGAATTTCGCTGCCGCTTCGTTACGCCAGTAGTAGAAGGTACGCTCGCCAGTGTCATCGGTTTCGATGTAATAGAGGCCTGGCAGGCGATTTTCCATCCGCTGCGTTAGCGAGGTATCCACATTTTCATGCTGCCACGCCTCCAGCATCTGTTGGCTGAAACTGTCGGTACCCAGCGCCGTCACATAGTGAACGGCCAGAGCGGCAGAATCGACCTGACGGGCAATATAAACGGAGGTATTCAGCGTGTCGCCGCCGAAGCCGCGCTGAACATCAGCGCCTTTCTGCGACAGCTCAATCATGCATTCGCCAATCACGGCAATCTTTTTAGACATAGTCGTGAACCTGATCTGTAAAAATTAGCGTTAGTGTGCGCTGTGGATGTTTAGTGGTCAATAATATTAAAACATCGGTCCATTATTTTTTTGAGCAAGTGCGTATTTTTGACAAGTTTCGGGGTCTGTTTTTATTTTGCCAGGGACCGAGGGTAAAGTTCTCTGCCTGAACGCCGATAACCTTTGACGAGTCCGGACAGTCACACTCCCATTAACAGGACAACTGAGATGATAAAGCAGGTTATCCAGCAGCTACGCGTTCCTGATGCAGGTATAGAGAATTTGCAGGAACGGCGCTATTGGCTGCAATGCGAGCGTGCCTATACTTACCAGCCGATATACCAGACGGATGGCCGTCTGATGGCGGTTGAACTTCTCACTGTCGTCACCCATCCTGATAACCCTTCCAGACGTATTGCCCCGGATCGTTATTTCGCGGAGTTAGCGGTTCGACACCGCATTGACGTAGTGAAAGAACAACTTCATCAGCTTGAACAAAAAGCGGATTTTTTCACTCGCCATCACTTATTGGCATCGGTCAATGTCGACGGCCCTACGCTGATTGCCATGCGACGACAGCCGGACATTCTGGCAGCGATGGAGCGCTTACCCTGGCTGCGTTTCGAACTGGTGGAACATATTCGTTTGCCGAAAGACTCCTCTTTCGCCTCGATGTGTGAGTTCGGCCCGCTGTGGCTGGATGATTTTGGTACAGGCATGGCCAATTTTTCAGCGCTGAGCGAAGTGCGTTATGACTACATTAAAGTGGCGCGCGAGCTGTTCGTCATGCTGCGTCAGTCCGCGGAGGGACGCAACCTGTTCACTCTGCTGCTGCAACTGATGAACCGCTACTGCCGCGGCGTTATTGTCGAGGGCGTGGAGACGCTGGAAGAGTGGCGTGATGTGCAGCGTTCGCCCGCCTTTGCCGCCCAGGGCTATTTTCTTTCTCGACCCGTGCCGCTGATATCGCTCGAAGAGGTGATTCTGACCCTGTAACGCCAGACTGTTCCCGTAATACGTGGTATTACGAGGCGCGGTCATCCTCCTTTTTCGTCTGGCTGAACTATCTTTAGGACAGGCAAGGGAAGAAGTGAGGAAATAACACATGACTAAAGCAGGCAAAATAACCGCCGCCATCACAGGGACTTTCTTGTTGTTGATCGTCATAGTGATTTTGTTGATCGCAACATTTGACTGGAACCGCCTCAAACCGACCATCAACCAGAAAGTCTCTACCGAATTGAACCGGCCTTTCGCTATTCGCGGCGATTTAGGCGTGGTGTGGGAACGCCAAAAACAGGAAACCGGCTGGCGAAGCTGGGTACCGTGGCCGCATGTTCACGCGGAAGACGTCATTCTCGGCAATCCGCCGGATATTCCGGAAGTCACGATGGTGCATCTGCCACGCGTTGAGGCGACGCTTGCCCCGCTGGCGCTCCTGACCAAAACCGTCTGGCTGCCGTGGATCAAACTGGTGAAACCCGACGCGCGTCTTATTCGTCTGTCCGAGAAAACCAATAACTGGACCTTTAACCTCGCGCAAGACAAGAATACGGACCCCAATGCTAAACCTTCCGCCTGGTCCTTCCGGCTGGATAATATTCTCTTCGACCAGGGGCGAATCGCGATCGATGATAAGGTCAGCAAGGCGGATATCACTATTCTGATCGATCCGTTAGGCAAACCGTTGCCGTTCAGCGAAGTGACGGGAACGAAAGGCAAAGCAGACAAATCCAGCGTGGGCGACTATGTCTTCGGCCTGAAGGCGCAGGGGCGTTATAACGGGGAACCGTTGACTGGTACGGGCAAAATAGGCGGTATGCTGGCGCTACGCAGCGAAAGTACGCCTTTTCCTGTGCAGGCCGATTTCCGCTCTGGCAACACGCGGGTGGCTTTTAGCGGCGTGGTGAACGAGCCGATGAAAATGGGCGGCGTCGATCTGCGGCTTAAATTCTCTGGCGATTCACTGGGCGATTTATATGATTTAACCGGCGTGCTGCTGCCGGATACGCCGCCGTTTGAGACCGATGGGCGATTGGTGGCGAAAATTGACGCCGAAAAGTCATCGGTATTTGATTATCGCGGTTTTAATGGGCGCATTGGCGACAGTGATATCCACGGCTCCCTCACTTATACCACCGGTAAACCGCGCCCTAAACTGGAAGGCGATGTCGAATCGCGCCAGTTACGACTGGCCGATCTTGGGCCGCTGATTGGCGTGGATTCCGGGAAAGACGCTGAGCAGTCGAAACGGTCTGAACAGCGCAAAGGCGAGAAGAATGTTCAGCCGGCGGATAAAGTGTTGCCTTACGATCGCTTTGAAACCGACAAATGGGACGTTATGGACGCCGATGTCCGGTTTAAAGGCCGGCGTATTGAGCATGGCGGCAGTCTACCGATTAGCGATCTTTCGACCCATATCATCCTGAAAAACGCCGACTTACGTCTACAGCCGCTGAAGTTTGGTCTGGCAGGCGGCAGTATTGTCTCCAACATCCATCTGGAAGGGGATAAAAAGCCAATGCAGGGGCGGGCGGATATACAGGCGCGTCGGCTGAAGCTTAAAGAACTGATGCCGGATGTGGAGCTGATGCAGAAAACGCTGGGCGAGCTGAACGGCGATGCGGATATTCGCGGGACGGGCAACTCGGTCGCCGCGCTGCTTGGCAACAGTAACGGCAATCTGAAATTATTGATGAATGATGGATTGATTAGCCGCAACCTGATGGAAATCGTGGGGCTGAACGTCGGCAACTATATTGTCGGGCAGATTTTTGGCGATGACGAAGTGCGGGTTAACTGCGCGGCGGCGAATCTCAATATTGCGAACGGCGTGGCGCGACCGCAAATTTTTGCTTTTGATACAGAAAATGCGTTGATTAACGTGACCGGTACGGCGAGCTTCGCCTCTGAACAGCTCGATTTAACCATTGATCCGGAAAGTAAGGGGATTCGTATTATTACGCTGCGATCGCCGCTGTACGTGCGTGGGACATTTAAAAATCCGCAGGCGGGCGTCAAGCCCGGCCCGCTGATTGCGCGCGGCGCGGTTGCGGCAGCGCTGGCGACGTTGGTAACGCCCGCCGCCGCGCTATTGGCGCTCATTTCGCCCTCTGAAGGCGAAGCCAATCAGTGCCGGACGATTTTAACGCAGATGAAGCAGTAACGTGAAACGTAGCGCCGGATGACGCCATCCGGCGCCCTATTACAACGCCTGATGACGCGTCTCATGGGTTAACAGCAGTGCAATCAGCGTCAGCGCCGCCATTGACGCCAGGTAAACCCCTACCGCCGCCAGCCCGTAGTGGCTTTGCAGCCATGCGGCAATATACGGCGCGACGGAAGCGCCCAGAATCGATGACACATTGTAGGAAAACGATGCGCCGGTATAGCGCACTTCCGTCGGAAATAGCTCCGGCAGCAGCGCTCCCATTGGGCCGAAGGTCAGCCCCATCAGGCTCAGGCCTAACAACAGGAACACGAATACCAGCGCTGGATTGCCTGAACCCAGCAGCGGGGTAAAGGCGAACAACGCGAAGAGAATGATGAGCGTGGTAATGATGACCATGCTTTTCCGACGGCCAAATGCGTCCGCCAGCAGGCCGGCGACGGGCACCATCACGCCAAAACCAATCACCGCCATCATCAGCATCCACAGTATTTCATTGCGCGGCAAGCCAAGCCCCACCGGCGCGGCGGCAGTGCTGTAAGTCATGGAATAGACGGTCATGATATAGAACAGCGTGTAGGTCGCCAGCATGATAAACGTGCCGAGAATGGTTACGCGGACATGCTTCGTCAGCAACGTGCCCAGCGGTATTTTTACCTGTTTTTTCGCTGCGGCGACTTTCGCAAACACCGGCGTTTCATGCAGCGACACGCGCACATACAGGCCGATAATTACCAGCACCGCCGAGAAGATAAACGGCACGCGCCAGCCCCAGCTCATAAACTGCTCGTCGGTCAGCAGCCAGGAGAGCAACAGGAAGGTGCCATTGGCAAAGAAGAAGCCGATCGGCGCGCCCAACTGCGGGAAGGAGCCATACAGCGCGCGTTTGCGCGGCGGCGCATTCTCCGTCGCTAATAACGCTGCGCCGCCCCATTCGCCACCCAGCCCCAGTCCCTGACCGAAACGCGCCAGCGCCAGCAGCAGCGGCGCGAAAATACCTATCGTCGCGTAGCCCGGTAACAGACCGATAATGACCGTGGAGATCCCCATCGTCAGCAGCGAAGCCACCAGCGTGACTTTGCGGCCTACCCGGTCGCCGAAGTGGCCGAATAGCGCAGAGCCAATTGGACGCGCCACAAACGCGATAGCGAAGGTGGCGAGCGATTGTAGCGTTGCCGCAGTGGGATCGCCCTGGGGGAAGAAGATAAGGGGGAACACGATCACCGCAGCGGTGGCGTAAATATAGAAGTCGAAGAACTCAATCGCGGTGCCGATAAGCGAGGCAATAACGACTTTATTGCGTGAGTTTACCGGAACATGTTCCTGTTCATGGTCGAGTGTTGTGGCGGTTGCTTGCATACTATTTTCTTATTTTTAGCGAACGAATAGCCATATTACGCACAGCAAAAGTTATATTTCAATGTGTAACAAAAGCCAAAAATGGTCAAAAAAAGCGCAAAAAGGGGATAATGTTTAAGCCAGCCATTTTGCGTCTATGAAATGCTTCACATAATTTTAGAATTAGTGGATAAAACTGGTTTCTGGTTAAATAAAAGTTAATTACTGGATTTATATGCTGAAACAATGAGATGAGGCGGAAGGACGTGCCTGATTGTACCGCCGGGTACGCTTTGCTTGCCCGGCCCGGGACCACACGCCAGTAGGCCGAATGACGACGCCGTGCGTGCCATTCGGCAGCAAGCCGCAGACTAGCGTTGCGTTTTACCCGGCATTCGCGGGTCGTCCTTGTATTCGGCGGTGGCTATCCAGGCCGCGCAGAATAACGTCAGGCGGGCAAAAAAGTAGAAGAAGGCCATCAGACCGAGTACGGAGCCAAACGCCGCGCCGGAAGGCGATTTCACCAGTGACGGCAGCGTATAGGTCATAATGATTTTAATCACCTCAAAACCGATAGCGGCGATAAATGTCCCGCGAATCAACGCTTTTTTACGGGGACGATGGCGAGGCAGTCGCCAGAAAATCCAGAAAAAAAGTAGATAGTTGGCAAAAATAGAGATGGCCAGACCGATCAAATGCCAGGCCGGTTTTAACCATTCGATGCTGTCGAGATACAAGGCGGAGATGATCATCTGCTGGGCGGAACCGGCGATGGAAGTAATGGACAGCGTAATGATTAAAGCGATTAATAATCCAATCAGCGAGATAAAATCGCGCAGATATTTGAGCCAGATTTTCTCCTGATCCTGCGGCTTGCGCTCCCAGACGTCCCGTGACTGGGCGCGAATCGCTTCCCGCAGGTTGCCCATCCAGTTAACGCCGGAATAGAGCGCGATACCCAGTCCGACCAGCCCTACCGTGGTACGCTGTTGAACCGCCGTATTAATCGTATTTTTAAGCGTGGACGCCAGCGTAGGATCGCTCACATTCATCAATATCTTGCTGAAAATATCTTCCAGTAGATTAGGGTGCGAGGCGAGGATAAAACCTGCTGCGGCAAAGGACACCATCATTATCGGGATCATCGACAGAAACGAAAAGTAGGTGATAGCCGCGCCAAACTGATTACCCAGTCGATCGTTAAAACGTTCGGTCGCGCGAATGAGGTGGGCCACCATTGGTTGACGCTGAATTTTTTGCATCAGGGTGGTGACGGAATGCAACGCCTGATTTGCCTTTTCGTTTTTTTCTGGGGCGTCATGCGGCTGCGTTTCTATTTTTTGTATCGGGTCGTGCTCCAGTTCCTGAATAGGGCGTTTTACGTCATTTTCCTGCGTCATCAGGTCGGTAGTCCTTCATCATTAATAGAATATGTCAGTATAGCTTCTCCCCGATGGATGCTGAAAATGCGGCTACTCTGCGGCCTCTTTAATGGTTTCAGTCAGCCATACCATAAACAGGTGTACCCGGCGGGAAAGATTACGGCGATGGGGATAATGCAGCGTCACCGGCAGTGGAGCGGCGCGATATTGCGGTAAAATTTCAATGAGCGTTCCGGCGCGTAACGCCTCCCGTACAGCAATGCGCGGCGTCTGAATGATTCCTAATCCTGCCAGACAGGCCGTATGCCAGGTCTCTGTACTGTTTACCGTTAGCATTCCGCCGGTTTTTACCCACTGCATACCGTGGGGAGTTTCAAAGGCAAAACCCGGTGAAGAGACTCCCGGGGTCAATGAATAATGCACCATCGCATGTGAGGCGAGATCGTCAAGGTTTTCTGGATACCCAAAGCGCGCCAGGTATTGTGGGCTGGCGCAGTTCACCCTCCTCAGTTTGCCAAGCGGGCGCGTCAGTATCCCTGGCGCATGTAGCGGCTCTGTGCGCACCACGCAGTCGAAATCTTCCCGTAGTAAATCGACCTGTCGATCGCTACTACAAAGTTCCAGCGCAATGCCGGGATACTGATGCAAAAAAGTGGGCAGGCGCGGCATGATGAGGCTGTTTGCGAGACATGGCGGTATATCTACCCGTATTTTGCCGCTGATACTGGCGGGATCAGGTTGGAAAAGACCCTCCAGTTCATCCAGGTTACTCAACAGATCTTTTGCCCGTTCGTAGTAAACCATTCCGTCCTGAGTAAGTTGTACCCGCCGGGTGGTGCGGTGGAGCAGGCGGATGCCCAGTTGATGTTCTAACGCTTGTATTTGCCGTGAGACGCTGCCTTTGGGAAGGCCGATATCCTCTGCTGCGCGGGAAAAACTTTCCCGTTCCGCCACGCGTACAAACAATTTCATTGCATATATTTTATCCATCATCAGGCTCTATTATTGTTCTTATTGAAACAGTGACGCTGAAGCGGCTGGTTTTATTGATTTTCTAGCACCTAATAAGCCCTTTCGCAATCATTGCTCGCGTGACGAATACGTCTGATCGCGTTGCGCGGCGGATTTATCGCTTTCCGGCCAGGCATTTTAGCGCCAAAAAGCCGATAAACGGGACGAGAGCGGTAAAACACGCTGATAGCCGCGGGTGTAGTGAGAGAGAGAAATGCATGTACATATACGGTATTGTCATTGACCCATCGTCGCGGTTTTCAGGCGGATTGGCTATTTTTTAACAAAATGTGCTACTTTATTTTTTGTAACACATCAGGCGAAAAGCAGATATTTCCTTTGTGACGCGCCAGGCGTACTCTTCATTAAATTAATATTCAAATTAGCCTTGGCTGTTCGCGCTAATAAGATATTCCTTACTTTAAAAGGCTAATTTTAGCGAATTCTGTAATCCCGATGTTGAAGCTGTAAATATTCATAACCTTTCCCTTCCTCAACCAATGACTATCGGTAAAATGGCCTATACCAAATGGCGACTTCTTATTTTACCCTACGGGTAATACCCTTCCTCATCTTGAGACTATTATCTTACCCAGGTGGAGAAAAGTAATGCAGGTAATCATGTTTGACAGGCAGTCAATATTTATTCATGGAATGAAAATCAGTTTGCAGCAGCACATTCCAGGAATAAGTATCCAGAGTGTCGGTCAGGCAGAAGAACTCTGGCAAAAAATAGAAAGCGCGCCGGATGCGCTGGTCATGCTGGATAGCGGCCTGGATGCTGAATTTTGCCGCGAGGTGTTACAAAGAATCGCGCAGCAATTTCCGGAGGTGAAGATTATTATCACGGCGATGGATGGCAGTCAAAAGTGGCTGCATGAAGTCATGCAATTTAACGTTCAGGCCGTGGTGCCACGCGATTCTGATGCCGAAACCTTTGTCCTTGCGCTCAATGCTGTCGCTCGCGGGATGATGTTTTTACCGGGGGATTGGTTAAATTCAACGGAGCTGGAGTCCCGTGATATAAAAGCGTTAAGCGCCCGCCAGCGGGAAATTTTACAGATGCTTGCCGCAGGAGAATCAAATAAACAAATTGGGCGGGCGTTAAATATTAGTACCGGGACGGTTAAAGCGCATCTGGAGTCGCTTTACCGGCGGTTGGATGTAAAAAATCGTACCCAGGCCGCCATGATGTTAAATGAATCGAATTAGCGACGTTAAATTCGCAGCCCGCTTATTTCTGGCTGTGAAATATCACCCGTATTGATTAATGATAAAAAACGCTGATGTCCGATGCTGAACATCAGCGCAATAAGCGTTTCGCGTTGAAACCGATCGTTAAGTTCCGGCAAACAATTCTGTAGCAGCATATCGCAGCTATTGAGGTCATCCAGCAAGAATGCCTCCGCCTGTTCGGGCGTAATGAACGTCAGCGTCTCATCCGGCGTCAACATATGCCCGTAACCAATCACCCAGTTACCCTGCCGATCGCGATACTTTTCCAGCGACAGACCCTGCCACTGTTTAATAAACGCGATGCAGGCGGAGCTAAAGCGAGATGAAATGTGCGGCATGGCATCTTTCTCATAAAAAGCGCGATTATAAAGTGTGCTGCACGCGTGGCTAGCGGTCAGACGGCCAAACGCAGGCAGGGAAAAGGTCTATGCCGTTCAGCGTCACGCCGCGTTGACAGAATGAAAAACTGATGTTTTTGGTTAGTAACCGATCTTCTTATAAATTTGCAATCATTAAGATTAAGTCACTGAAATGTGGCTGAATCTGTTATATCTATGAAAAAACATAATTAAAAGAAAACGAAGATCTCGTCGCGGGATCGTCTTTTTAGGGAAGATAATGACGAATAGCGCTTCGCAGGCGACACGCGCGCCTTTTGAACATAGCCTGGGGATTATCCGCCAGGCATCAATAGAAATCCTGCTGTTGCTGGGTATTCATACCACAGAGGGAAAAGAGCCCCGGTGGTTCATGGAACAACTTGAGCAGGCGCGTCTTAACCTGGGCGGTTGGGGCGCGGTGGCGAAAAAATTGCGGATAAATGACGCGCAGTTGAGCCAGTTTATGCTGCAACTGCGTCACCTTCAGCAGCATGTTCCCCAGTATGACAGCGGGCAAGAGGTGAGCGAAAATCAACTCCTTGCCGCGTTGCGTTTTGTCACCTCGCTGGAACATCTACGTCAGCAGCAGCCGCTACTGACGTATCAAACTGAGCTGGAAGACCCCGACCAGGAGGCGCATCTTGAGGCGCAGCGTCAGCTGCGAGCGATAGAACTGACGTTAAAAGCGCTTATTGCGCGCGCATGGCCGGATCGGGCGTCGCTGAATCACTACCTCAAGCAACATTTTGGCCCGGACCGTTTGCGCCAGTGGTTAAAACAGGGAGAAGATCAACATGCGCTGGAGGGCATGTTGTTCAGCGAACTGGCGCTTATGGTGGTCGATAAAAAATTGTTTGCCCGTCATTACGTCAGAATTTTTAATGACGCCTCAGCGTTAACGCTGTTCGCCGAGTCGCGCACCACTCTGCGTATGTTTCTGGATGATTGTCGCCTCGCGCGAAACGAGGTTATCGCCAGGCAGCCGCTCACCTCAGCGCAGCTTATGCTGCTAAACGTTCAGTATCAGCAAATCGTTCGGCCCATCCAGCGCGCCTATGCCGAAAAACGTACTCGCGTGAATCCCGCTTCGTTTCTGCTGGCGGATGAACGTGAATTGCGCCAGTTCTGGGAAACCGCGCGGCTTAAAGATCGGCAGGCCGGGGGAGATAAGCATGAGATTAGCGAGAGCATAGAACCACCGCGTAAGCGGCCTCCGCGTACGCCTGAAGAGCGTGAGCAACTTATTTCCGGCGCTTTGTGGGGCGCGGTTGGCGTCATGACGCTGGCGATACTGGCGGGCGCGTTCTGGCTATTTAGTTCGTCGTCGCCAGGCTCCGATAACGGGCAAGCTCCCGCAATGGCGCAGGATGAACCGCCGCGCGAGGCGCCTTCCGCGCGGGAAACGCTCAATCATATGGGGATTACCTGGGATGCGTTTACCATGCGGGCGGCGATAGAGCGCAATGATACGCGGGTGACGGCGCTGTTCCTCCAGGGCGGAATGAACTGGCAGCTCGCGTGGACGGAGCAGGCGTTTGCGGCAGGACATACCGAGGTGCTGCAACTGTTGTTGCGTTATCCCGCGCTGATGGATGAGGTCAAACCCTGCCGACGATTTATCACAACGTTAAGTCATGACATGTCGAGCGGCGCGCCGCTGACCGCGATGCATAAAACCTATTTGCAAACGTTTTGCACCGTTCCGGCTGTTGTGACGCGCCAGCAGCACGATACGGAGCAGGCCCGATTGCGCGCTCAGGCCCGGCCCAGCGCAGACAATAAAAAATGGCTGAAAATTCAGTCAGCCATTTATGATGCGATTCACTGAGGCCGGAGCAGGTTAAGGCTCTCCGTAAAGGCCAATCAGGCGGCGCACCACGCCATTGGTCCAGCCGAACCCATCCTGTAGCGGATACTCGCCCCCGCCGCCTTCGCGGGGCGTACCGCCGGAAATATGGTATTTCTCGATCAGTTTATGGTGCTCCTGATAAAAATGGTTCACTGTTTTTAACCAGTTATGGGCGATTTCATCGCCCAGCATATCGTCGCCATACCGTTTGAAGCCCTGAATCGCCATCCATTGCAGCGGTGCCCAGCCGTTCGGTTTATCCCACTGTTCGCCGGTTTCGTATTCGGTCGCCATAATCCCGCCGGGCGTTAACAGACGGCTGCGTACCACATTTGCCAGACGGTCGGCCTGCTCGTGGTTCGCCATACCGACATACAGCGGCACGATACTGGCGGCGGAAAAGAGCGCCATTTCTTCGCGTCGCCAGTCATAGTCCCGATAACAGCCGTTTTCATCATCCCACAGATAATGGTTTACGGCGGCGCGTCGATCGCTGGCTTTCTGGCGAAATAGCGCCTCGGTGTCACGTTCGCCTTTCAGTGCTGAAATATTGGCGATAGCGCTCTCCAGTTTATACAGAAAAGCGTTCAAATCGATAGGGATAAACTGGGTCGTACGTATGCTGGCAAGCCGGCCCGCATCGCGTAGCCAGCGTGAAGAATAGTCCCAACCGGACGCCGCCCCGGCGCGCAAATCCCGGTAGACTTCATTGGGCGGACGACCGGAGTGTTTTGCAGTTTCGACATCTTCCAGCCAGGACTCGTCGCGCGGCGTGTCGCGATCGTCCCAGTAGCGGTTCAGCAGGGAACCGTCCGGCATCCGCACAACGTGGCGATAAGCCTGGTTGAGCGCCAGCGATTCGGCGCCATCCATCCAGAAGGCGTATTCCATTTTGAGATGGTCGAGATAACGCCGCGCGCCGCGTACGCCATCTTCTTCGAACAGTTCAACCATCAGGGCGAAAACCGGCGGCTGCGAGCGGCTCAGATAATAGGTCCGGTTGCCGTTGGGAATATGGCCATAGTTTTCAATCATCCAGGCGAAATTATCCGCCATACATTTAAGTAAATCTTCGCGCCCGCTTTCCGCCAGACCCAGCATGGTAAAATAAGAGTCCCAATAATAGGTTTCGCTAAAGCGGCCTCCCGGCACGATATAGGATTGCGGCAGCGCCAGCAGCGAAGACCACGGAATATGATCCTGCGGTTCGCGCGTCAGTATCGGCCAAAGCTGGTCAATATGTTCTTTGAGCGAGTTTTCGGGGTTAGAGACATACTCGCTGGATAAGGTTTCCGGTAGCCAGAAATGGTTCTCGACGAAGCGGCGTAAGTCAAAATCACGGTGGCGTCTGACCTTACGGTAGCGGATCAGGATATCAAGCGGGTCCATCTTCGGCGCGCAGTCCGGGAACGTTTTACTGTCTGGAAACAGTTTTGTTGACTGTACATGCTCGAACAGTTCGAGATACCGATCGGCAGGGGTCAGGGCGTCAGAGGCGGGAAGCCCCTCGATCATCTCCGGCTCCGGTTCCGCCTCGATCATTTCATCCAGCTTTAACTCGCACGGGTCTGTTTCATAAAGCAGATCGACATCAATAGTCAGATCTTCAGAAGGCGTGGGGTTTAATTTCTGGTTGAGCATAATGACAAGGACCTCCGGCTTGCGTCGTAAAAGATACGGGTGTTGCCCGGCTGTCTATTAAGCGTAGACATTCGCTTCGATACCTGAGTGGCAAAGTGTGCGATAGATCACATTTTGCAATTTGTCTCTCAAGAAAAACACTTCATAACTTACTGAATAGTATTGCGAAAATCCTATTTTCATGACGCCCGCCCCAGACCTAAAATCAGAACATTCGTTTCATAGCGGTATCACTACGTCACCGCATGGCGTGGATTCACAAGCAAAGGTAACGTAAATAGTTATAATACAAGCTATGGCACCATGATAATACAAATGGATACAAATGATCGAGCAACCCGACAGTAAAAGCGCCAAACCGCTTTATAAGCAGCTTGAAGCCGCCTTAAAAGAGGCCATTGCGCGTGGAGAGTATAAACCAGGCCAGCAGATCCCGACGGAAAATGAACTGAGCGCGCGCTGGCAGGTGAGCAGGGTCACGGTCCGTAAGGCGTTGGATGCGCTGACGCGTGAAAATTTGCTGACCCGTGTCTCCGGCAAAGGCACCTTTGTCTCTGGTGAGAAATTTCAGCGTAGCATGACCGGCATCATGAGTTTCAGCGAGTTATGCCAGTCCCAGGGACGTCGCCCGGGGTCACGCACTATCAAATCCGTTTTTGAATCGGTAGACGATGAGACAAAAGCGTTACTGAATATGAACGATGGCGAAAAAGCGGTCGTCATTGAACGTATCCGCTATGCCGACGATGTGGCGGTATCGCTGGAAACCGTACATCTTCCCCCACGTTTTGCGTTTTTGCTGGACGAAGATCTTAATAATCACTCTTTGTATGAATGCTTACGCGAGAAACACCACTTATGGTTTACCCACTCCCGTAAGATGATCGAACTGGTTTATGCCAGCTTTGAAGTCGCCCATTATCTTGGCGTCAACGAGGGTTATCCGCTGATCCTGATAAAAAGTGAAATGATTGATAACAAAGGAGAACTCTCCTGCGTTTCGCAACAGTTGATTGTCGGCGATAAAATACGGTTTACCGTATGATGTCAGCATTACGCTAACGAAGAGCAGGCTGAATCGGGATCCAGATCGCGGATCCCGATTTTTTTTGGTTTCCATCTTGATCAAATGTCTTTAAATGTCATATAAAAATAACAATACATTATGAGTCATTTATGGCGAATCCTCGCCTGTATCATTGATGGAACCAGAGGAAAGCATGATGGGTATGAAAGAGACAGTTAGCAATATTGTGACCAGCCAGGCAGAGAAAGGGGGCGTTAAACACGTCTATTACGTGGCGTGCGGCGGTTCTTATGCGGCGTTCTATCCGGCGAAAGCATTTTTAGAAAAAGAAGCGAAAGCGTTGACTGTCGGTCTGTATAACAGCGGAGAATTTATTAACAACCCGCCGGTAGCGCTGGGAGAAAATGCCGTTGTGGTTGTCGCCTCCCACAAAGGTAATACGCCAGAGACAATTAAAGCGGCTGAAATCGCCCGTCAGCACGGCGCGCCGGTCATTGGTTTAACCTGGATAATGGATTCACCGTTGGTGGCGCATTGCGACTATGTGGAAACGTACACGTTTGGCGACGGTAAAGATATTGCCGGAGAGAAAACGATGAAAGGCCTGCTGAGTGCGGTCGAACTGCTCCAGCAGACGGAAGGGTATGCGCACTACGACGATTTTCAGGATGGAGTCAGCAAAATCAACCGTATCGTCTGGCGCGCTTGCGAGCAGGTTGCGGAACGCGCGCAGGCGTTCGCGCAGGAATATAAAGACGATAAAGTCATTTACACCGTCGCCAGCGGCGCGGGCTATGGCGCAGCCTACCTGCAGAGCATCTGTATCTTTATGGAAATGCAATGGATACATTCCGCCTGTATTCATAGCGGTGAGTTTTTCCACGGGCCGTTTGAAATTACCGATGCGAATACACCTTTCTTCTTCCAGTTTTCCGAGGGCAATACGCGGGCGGTGGATGAACGCGCGTTAAACTTCCTGAAAAAATATGGCCGCCGGATTGAAGTTGTCGATGCGAAAGAACTGGGGCTATCGACCATTAAAACCACGGTTATTGATTACTTTAACCACTCTCTCTTTAATAACGTTTATCCCGTTTACAATCGGGCGTTAGCTGAGGCGCGCCAGCATCCGTTAACGACGCGCCGCTATATGTGGAAAGTGGAATATTAATTACATCAGGATGGATAAAAAAGCAGGGACGCTTTTTATTGTAAAGACAAACAAGGAATAATGATGAGCATCAGCGTATTGGGTATTGGCGACAACGTTGTCGATAAATACCTGCATTCCGGCATCATGTACCCCGGCGGTAACGCATTAAATTTTGCTGTCTATGCGAAATTAGCAGACATCCCCAGCGCGTTTATGGGGGCGTTTGGCAATGACGACGCCGCGCAGCACGTACAGGATGTATTACACCAGCTGCAGATAGACATCTCTCACAGCCGCCATTATACCGGCGAAAATGGGTATGCCTGTATCCGTCTCACGCATGGCGATCGGCAATTTGTCGCCAGCAACAAAAACGGCGTATTGCGGGAACATCCTTTTAGTCTGTCTGACGACGATCTTCGCTATATATCACAATTTACCTTAGTCCATTCCAGTATTAACGGCCACCTGGAATCGGAACTGGAGAAAATTAAACAACAAACCGTCTTACTCTCTTTTGATTTTTCCGGGCGCGGTACAGACGACTATTTTGAAAAGGTATGCCCGTGGGTAGATTATGGATTTGTCTCCTGTAGCGGGTTATCGCCAGATGAAATCAAAATAAAACTCAATAAACTTTATCGTTATGGCTGTCGGCATATTATTGCCACCTGCGGGCATGAAAAAGTTTATTATTTTTCCGGCGCGGATTATCTGGAGTGGCAACCTGCTTATATCGAACCTGTCGATACGCTGGGCGCAGGCGACGCCTTCTTAACCGGTTTTTTGCTTTCCATTTTGCAATCGGGTATGGCGGAACCCGATAAAGAAAGCGTGTTACGCGCCATGCGGCAGGGCGGGAAATCGGCGGCGCAGGTGTTATCTCATTACGGCGCATTTGGTTTTGGTAAACCGTTTGCACAATAGGTTACGTCCCTCAATGTAAAGCGACACTCACTCCAGATAACCCAGGAGGAAGTATGTTTTGGACGGAATTATGTTTTATCCTTGTGGCCCTGATGATAGGCGCCAGGATCGGCGGCGTATTTTTAGGGATGGTCGGCGGGTTAGGCGTCGGCGTGATGGTTTTTATTTTTGGCCTGACGCCTTCTACGCCACCGATTGATGTTATTCTGATTATTCTTTCTGTTGTCCTGGCGGCCGCTTCTTTACAGGCCTCCGGCGGGCTGGATTTACTGGTCAAACTGGCGGAAAAAATTCTGCGTCGCCACCCTCGTTACATTACGTTATTAGCGCCGTTTATCTGTTATATCTTCACTTTTATGTCAGGAACGGGGCATGTCGTTTATAGCTTGTTACCGGTTATTTCTGAAGTCGCACGGGATTCAGGTATTCGACCGGAACGTCCTTTATCTATTTCCGTTATCGCATCGCAACAGGCGATCACCGCCAGCCCTATATCTGCCGCCATGGCGGCGATGATTGGTTTAATGGCGCCGTTGGGCGTCTCTATTTCAACCATTATGATGATTTGCGTGCCTGCCACGTTAATCGGCGTAGCGATGGGGGCAATAGCGACCTTTAATAAAGGAAAAGAGTTAAAAGACGATCCGGAATATCAACGTCGGCTTGCTGAAGGGTTAATTAAACCTGCGCAGAAAGAAAGTAAAAATACGGTAGTCACTTCGCGCGCCAAATTGTCGGTGGCGTTATTTCTGACCAGCGCGATCGTTATCGTTCTGTTAGGACTGATTCCGGCGCTGCGGCCCATGGTGGAAACAGCGAAAGGGCTACAACCGCTTTCGATGTCCGCCGCTATCCAGATTACGATGCTCTCTTTTGCCTGCCTGATTGTGTTGTTATGTCGGCCGCAGGTCGATCAGATTATCAGCGGTACGGTATTTCGGGCGGGCGCGCTGGCGATTGTCTGCGCCTTCGGCCTGGCCTGGATGAGTGAGACGTTCGTGAATGGTCATATCGCGTTGATTAAGGCAGAAGTGCAAACTCTATTGCAACAGCATACCTGGCTTATCGCCATTATGATGTTTTTCGTGTCCGCTATGGTCAGCAGCCAGGCGGCAACGACGTTAATTCTGTTGCCGCTGGGGCTGGCGTTAGGGTTGCCCGCTTATGCATTAATCGGTTCCTGGCCTGCCGTTAACGGCTATTTCTTTATTCCGGTGGCGGGACAGTGTCTGGCGGCGCTGGCGTTTGACGATACCGGTACGACGCGTATCGGCAAATATGTGCTTAACCATAGTTTTATGCGTCCGGGATTAGTTAACGTGATTGTCTCGGTCATTGTCGGGCTGTTAATAGGAAAAATGGTTCTGGCCTGATTGTTATTCATGTTTTTATAGCACACGCCACTTATTATTTTTAATTCAGAGGAAGGAAATGAAAATTAGAGTTTTCATGGCCACCGTGTTGCTGCTCATCAGCCACTGTGTATTTAGCACAACGTCACTACCGCATATTGTTATTCTCGCGACAGGCGGTACTATCGCCGGGACGGCAGCCAATAATACGCAAACCGCCGGATATAAATCCGGTGAACTTGGCGTGCAAACATTAATAAATGCCGTGCCGGAAATGAATAATATCGCTCGCGTTGACGGCGAGCAGGTGGCGAATATTGGTAGCGAAAATATGACCAGCGATATCATCCTGAAACTTTCACAGAAGGTGAATGCGTTATTGGCGCGGGACGATGTTGACGGTGTGGTTATTACTCATGGCACTGACACGCTCGATGAAACCGCCTACTTTCTTAATTTGACCGTGAAAAGCGACAAACCGGTGGTGTTTACCGCTGCAATGCGGCCCGCGTCGGCAATCAGCGCCGATGGCGCAATGAACCTGCTGGAAGCGGTCACGGTGGCTGCTGACCCGAATGCGAAGGGACGCGGCGTGATGGTAGTTTTAAACGATCGTATTGGTTCGGCGCGCTTTGTGACGAAAACCAATGCCACGACTCTGGATACCTTTAAAGCGCTGGAAGAGGGCTATCTGGGGATCATCGTTAATGGTCAGCCACAGTTCGAAACGCGGGTGGAAAAAATTCATACCCTGCGATCTGTTTTTGACGTACGTAATATCAAGAAATTACCCAATGTGGTGATTATTTACGGCTATCAGGACGACCCGGAATATATGTATGATGCGGCGATTGCCCATCACGCGGACGGTATTATTTATGCCGGAACCGGCGCAGGTTCGGTCTCGGTACGCAGCGACGCGGGGATTAAAAAAGCGGAGAAAGCCGGGATTATCGTGGTGCGCGCTTCCCGCACCGGAAACGGCGTAGTACCGTTGGATAAAGGGCAGCCAGGGCTGGTGTCTGACTCGCTCAACCCCGCGAAGGCGCGGGTGTTGCTGATGACGGCACTAACTCAGACGCGTAATCCGGAACTCATCCAGAGTTATTTCAGTACGTATTAATCATGCAGGCTTGTGCGCCCACCCTCGAAGATGGGCGCACAAGATCTTAACGCATGGTCACAAACTCTTCCGATGCGGTCGGGTGAATAGCGACGGTATTATCGAAGTCTTTCTTGGTAGCGCCCATCTTCAGCGCTACCGCGAAGCCCTGCAACATTTCATCCATGCCGAAGCCGATACCGTGGATACCCACAATTTTTTCTTCCGGCCCGACGCAGACCAGCTTCATACGGCACGGCTGGCGGTGTGTCGTTACCGCGGTATACATAGCGGTAAACGATGATTTATAGACTTTCACCTGCTCGTCGCCGTACTGCTCGCGCGCCTGCGGCTCGCTTAACCCGACGGTGCCGATAGGCGGATGGCTAAAGACCACGGTCGGGATGTTGCTGTAGTCCAGATGCTCGTCCGGCTTGTTGTTAAACAGGCGTTCGGAGAGACGGCGACCGGCGGCGACGGCGACTGGCGTTAACTCCACTGCGCCGGTGTTATCGCCAACGGCGTAAATGCCTTCTACGTTCGTGTTCTGCCATTTATCAACGATGATGTAACCTTTTTCATTGGTTTTCACGCCCGCTGCCGCCAGATTAATATTGTCGGTCGACGGTTCGCGACCAATGGCCCAGATCAGGCAATCAACGGTTTCACTGCGGCCATCTTCCAGTTCCAAAGTCAGACTGCCGTCGGCGTTTTTCACCACCGCTTTCGGCACGGCGTGAGTATGCAGTTGCGGGCCTTCGGCGTTCATCACCTCAACCAGCGTTTCGCTAATCATCGGGTCAAAACTGCGCAGCGGCGCATGTTTACGGACAAACAGATGCGTTTTCGCCCCCAGCGCGTTGATAACGCCAGCCAGTTCAACGGCGATATAACCTGCGCCTACCACCGCGACGCGCTCCGGCAAGGCAGACAGCGCAAAGAAACCGTCGGAATCAATGCCGTATTCCACGCCTGGAATGCTCGGATGGCTCGGACGGCCGCCGGTAGCGATCAAAATATGGTCGGCGGTGATGGTTTCGCCGTTCACTTCAATGGTTTTGGCATCGACAAAGCGGGCAAAGCCTTTAATCACATCCACGTTATTTTTGCCCAGCACGTTGTCGTATGAAGTATGGATGCGGTCAATATACGCGGTACGGCTGGCAATCAGCTTGCTCCAGTCGAACTGATTAATCGTGGTGTCAAAACCGTAGTCCGGGCCATACAGATGAATCGCTTCACGAATCTGCGCGGCATGCCACATCACTTTCTTCGGCACGCAGCCCACGTTAACACAGGTGCCGCCCAGCTCTTTGGCTTCGATGAGCGCGCATTTCTGGCCGTACATAGCGGCGCGGTTAATCGAGGCGATACCGCCGCTGCCGCCGCCGATAGCGATGTAATCATAGTGTTTGGTCATGACCGCTCCTTTATGTTCGTTGTCGGACGGATAGATTCTGCGCTACCCGCCAAAATATTCGCGATTGTATACCTGAAGGTGAAAGGTTCCACCGATGGCTGTGATTACTCCGGCACGATCCAGCTTACCGAAGTGTGTCCGTGACCGTTTGGCGCCAACCTGCTGTGCAGCCACGGTAGCACGTTGTTCATCTGCTGCTCCAGTTTCCACGGCGGGTTAACCACGATCATACCGGACGCCGTCATCCCGCGCTGATCGCTGTCCGGGCGGATCGCCAGCTCAATTTGCAGGATTTTACGGATGCCGGTGGCCTCCAGCTCATGAATCATGCGCTTAATTTGCTGGCGGAGCACCACCGGATACCATAGCGCGTATGTCCCGGTGGCGAAACGTTTATAACCCTCGCTGATGCCGCTGACTACCGCCTGGTAGTCGGTTTTCATTTCATAAGGCGGGTCAATGAGGATCAGACCGCGGCGGGAAACCGGCGGCAATTTGGCTTTCAGTTGCTGATAGCCGTCAGCGCGTTCCACACGGGCACGGTTGTCTTTTTGAAACTCCGCGCGCAACAGTGGGAAGTCGCTGGGATGCAATTCCGTGAGTTGCAGACTGTCCTGCTCACGCAGCAACTGGCGGGCGATTAACGGGGAGCCCGGGTAGTAGCGTAACTGCCCGCTGCGGTTGAAATGTTTTACGACGCTAATATACGGTTCCAGTTCGGCGGGCAGATCGTCCTGCTGCCAGATACGGGCGATGCCTTCCAGATACTCTCCGGTACGTTCAGCATGTTCGCTGCCCAACTGATAACGCCCCGCGCCCGCGTGCGTGTCCAGATAGAGAAACGGTTTTTCTTTCTCTTTTAGCGACTCGATGATCAGGCTCTGAACGGTATGTTTAAGGACGTCGGCGTGGTTGCCAGCGTGAAAGCTGTGACGATAACTGAGCATGGATGCAGATATTCCGGGAAGTAAACAAGTTAGCCGATAGTTTACCGCAGATCCGTAGAGATTACCGCTCTTGCGCTTTTATCGCCGTTGGCCAGGAGGAAAAACAAGTAGGCTGTGGCGTCAGAGCGTAAATAACGTCAACGAAGTGATGCAGGCGTCTGGATTGGCCTGTTTTACGGTCTTAAGGAAGGTGGCAAAATTTCGATTGAATAGGGTGTAGTTATGAAGGAAGCGCGTCTGTTTTCTTTGCCCTTCCGCTGTTATCCAGTCGACTGACCAGACTGAACGACCACTGACTCTCGTTGTTCCCGGTTTCGCCTCAATGATGCTGGTGAGTGGTATCGCGGTGGTGATACCGTCCGCGACTTCATAGAGGTACTGCATGTCAAAGTAGTAATCCGCGTTATAGCCGCGAGAACTGCCAAATTTTCGCAGCATCAGCGAAGAAGATGAAATTAATTTACGGTCATCTTGCAGATGCTTACTCCGACGGAAAATTTTTCGCCCAGGGAAAATAAAGAAAACAATAAATATCAGTACAATAACCTGTAATAACATGGTCATATACAATCCTTGTATTCCAGAAACGAAAAAGTTGAGAATATTATACATGGGCAGTTTGCGCAAAAATGACAGCGATTGATGCCACGGCCCTGTTTTCAGAAAAACGCCCATGAAAAACCTATCTGAATTTAACACTAATCATGCCGCGACGCGTCCACCGACTTACCCCTGTCGGGTCTTATTCTGAAATCGTTTTTATTATGATGATAGTGCTGGTTTTACCTTGTTTATTTGATTAAAACGATAGCGCTAATAATAGAAAAGAAAGGATTCATTGATGTTCCATTATGGAAAATGTGTCGTTCGCACGCTGTTTTTATTACTGGTTTGCTGTTCGCTGTCGGGCTGTCTTTCATTTGGGCTGATACTTGCCACCGATAAAGATGGCAATCGTCATCAGTCTACCTGGAAATCGGATACCGTTACCGCGCTTTCCTTAGGTAAAGATAGCAACGGGAAAACGGGCTGGGTGTTTGTTGGCGAACATTTTGACTACCTGTTGACTCAGGGCGGCGATAATGTGGTGGCGCTGTTAAAAGATGCGACTATTCGCCGGGATAAAATGCGAGTAAAGGATGGTGTTAAATTCCTGATTGATACAGATAAGAAGGAGTTTACGGGTGAAGTCAATGTGACTTACGCCTGGGTGGACGAGAAAGATAAACTGGCAGCGGTAGGCTATGGGTTTATTTGTGCAGACGGCGCGGTAAATTGCACGCTATCCGTCATGGACCTGAAAGGGACTATCCATCAGAAAAATAAAGAGCAGAGCGTTACGCAGCAGCTATCGTTCTATCATCCTTTCACCGTTGAGTTCTATCAGTATCAGCGCAGTATGTCCGGGGCAAAATTTGGCAGAGTGTTGCTGCCGGTAACTTTGGCGCTGGATATTGTCACTATGCCGCTACAGCTACTGATCTTCAGTCGTTAAAATTGGATTCAGCAGCAATGCCTACGTTCGGATGCTGGCGTTGCTGCACGGGTGAAATGAGCGCCCACCATCATTGAAATTCCCCCAACTATCCCCCATTCTAGATCCATAGCGAAAGCGCGATAGAGCGCTTCATTTCTTTTTTAGACCAGGACTGCGCATATGACCAATCCATTACTAACGTCTTTTTCACTGCCGCCTTTTTCTGCAATTAAACCGGAGCATGTGGTGCCTGCGGTCACCAAAGCGTTGGCCGATTGCCGGGCGGCGGTAGAAGGCGTTGTGGCGCATGGCGCGCCGTATAGCTGGGAGAACCTCTGCCAGCCGTTGGCGGAAGCCGACGATGTTCTGGGGCGTATTTTCTCGCCAATTAGCCACTTAAACTCGGTGAAAAATAGTCCGGAGCTGCGTGAAGCCTACGAACAGACGCTGCCGCTGCTGTCTGAATACAGCACCTGGGTTGGGCAACATGAAGGGTTGTACAATGCGTACCGCGACCTGCGCGACGGCGATCATTACGCCACTCTGAATACCGCGCAGAAGAAAGCGGTTGATAACGCGCTACGTGATTTTGAACTGTCCGGCATCGGCCTGCCGAAAGAGAAACAGCAGCGTTACGGCGAAATCGCCACTCGCCTGTCTGAGCTGGGCAACCAGTACAGCAATAATGTGCTCGATGCCACTATGGGCTGGACGAAGCTCATCACCGACGAAGCCGAGCTGGCGGGAATGCCGGAAAGCGCTCTGGCGGCAGCGAAGGCCCAGGCGGAAGCCAAAGAGCAGGAAGGTTACCTGCTGACTCTGGATATCCCGAGCTATCTGCCGGTCATGACCTACTGCGACAACCAGGCGTTGCGTGAAGAGATGTATCGCGCCTATTCCACTCGCGCCTCCGACCAGGGGCCGAACGCCGGTAAGTGGGATAACAGCCCGGTGATGGAAGAAATTCTTGCGCTGCGCCATGAACTGGCGCAACTGCTGGGCTTCGAAAATTATGCCCATGAATCGCTGGCCACCAAAATGGCGGAAAATCCGCAGCAGGTGCTCGATTTCTTAACCGATCTGGCGAAACGCGCCCGTCCGCAGGGGGAGAAAGAGCTGGCCCAGCTGCGCGCCTTCGCCAAAGCCGAATTTGGCGTTGAGGAGCTGCAACCGTGGGATATCGCGTACTACAGTGAAAAGCAAAAACAGCACCTGTACAGCATCAGCGATGAGCAGCTACGTCCGTACTTCCCGGAAAACAAAGCCGTGAATGGCCTGTTTGAAGTGGTGAAACGTATTTACGGCATCACTGCCAAAGAGCGTACTGACGTTGATGTCTGGCACCCGGAAGTGCGTTTCTTTGAACTGTATGACGAAAATAACGAGCTGCGCGGCAGCTTCTACCTTGACCTGTACGCGCGCGAACACAAACGCGGCGGGGCGTGGATGGACGACTGTGTCGGCCAGATGCGTAAGGCGGACGGCACATTGCAAAAGCCAGTCGCTTATCTGACCTGTAATTTCAACCGTCCGGTGAACGGTAAACCCGCTCTGTTTACCCATGACGAAGTGATCACCCTGTTCCACGAGTTTGGTCATGGCTTGCATCATATGCTGACCCGCATTGAGACCGCCGGGGTCTCCGGTATCAGCGGCGTGCCGTGGGACGCGGTCGAACTGCCAAGCCAGTTTATGGAAAACTGGTGCTGGGAGCCGGAAGCGCTGGCGTTTATCTCCGGCCACTATGAGACCGGCGAACCGCTGCCGAAGGAACTGCTGGATAAAATGCTGGCGGCGAAAAACTATCAGGCGGCGCTGTTTATTCTGCGTCAACTGGAGTTCGGTCTGTTTGATTTCCGTCTGCATGCGGAATTTAACCCGCAGCAAGGAGCGAAAATTCTTGAGACGCTCTTTGAAATTAAAAAACAGGTCGCCGTGGTGCCGTCACCGACATGGGGGCGCTTCCCACACGCGTTCAGCCATATCTTTGCTGGCGGCTATGCGGCAGGCTACTACAGCTATCTGTGGGCCGACGTACTGGCGGCGGACGCTTATTCCCGCTTTGAGGAGGAAGGCATTTTCAACCGTGAGACCGGTCAGTCGTTCCTTGATAACATCCTGACTCGCGGTGGTTCTGAAGAGCCGATGGAACTCTTTAAACGCTTCCGTGGCCGTGAACCACAACTGGACGCGATGCTGGAGCATTACGGGATTAAAGGCTGATTTTACGTGCAAATCTGCTTAATGGATGAAACGGGCGCCACAGACGGCGCCTTATCTGTTCTGGCTGCCCGCTGGGGACTGGAGCATGACGAAGACAACCCGATGGCGCTGGTGATGACGCCGCAACATCTGGAGCTGCGCAAGCGCGACGAACCGAAGCTCGGCGGTATTTTCGTCGATTTTGTCGGCGGGGCGATGGCGCACCGGCGCAAGTTCGGCGGCGGGCGCGGCGAAGCGGTGGCGAAAGCCGTCGGTATCAAAGGCGATTACCTGCCGGATGTGGTTGATGCCACTGCCGGACTGGGGCGCGATGCGTTTGTGCTGGCGTCAGTCGGCTGCCGCGTGCGGATGCTGGAGCGTAATCCGGTGGTTGCCGCGCTGCTCGACGACGGTCTGACGCGCGGCTATGCCGATGCGGACATTGGCGGCTGGCTTCAGGAGCGTTTGCAGTTGATTCATGCTTCCAGCCTGACGGCGTTGACCGATATCACGCCGCGCCCGCAGGTGGTCTACCTCGATCCGATGTTTCCTCACCGGCAGAAAAGCGCGCTGGTGAAGAAAGAGATGCGGGTGTTTCAGTCGTTGGTGGGGCCGGATCTCGACGCCGACGGACTGCTGGAACCGGCGCGTCAGTTGGCGACCAAACGCGTGGTGGTCAAACGTCCCGATTATGCGCCGCCGCTGGCGGATGTCGCGACGCCCAACGCCATCGTCACCAAAGGGCATCGGTTTGATATTTATGCCGGAACCCCTCTGACGGAGTAACGGATTGCCCGATGGCGTTGCGCTTATCGGGCCTACGATTCTCAATTATTTGTAGGCCGGATAAGGCGTAAGCCGCATCCGGCACTGAGTATTACTGTTCGGTACCTGGCGTATTAATCATTCGGTTTAACCACGGCACCATAATGGCCATCACCACGGTGATCGCCAGCGTTACCAGACCAATTTTGCTAAAGACGCCGGTATAAATGGGCAGCGTCTGCAACGGATCGGTGATGTTTTCCGGTACGGCAGTGAAGGTCGCCACATAACCGCCGAGCAGGAAGGCGGCGGCCTGGGTCAGGAACCACATTCCCAGAATAAAGCCCATCAGATGCTGCGGCACCAGAGCGGCGACCATTGCCAGTCCCAGCGCGCTAATCAGCAACTCGCCCAGACTCTGGAACAGATACACCAGCACGATAAACCACGGCGACGTCAATCCTTGTGCATCGGCAAACCACATCCCGGCGGCGGCGGCGGTCAGAAAACCCAGCGCGCAGAGGAACATACCGAGTGTAAACTTCATCGGCATAGTCAGATCTTTGCCTTTGCTACCCAGTCGGGTGTAAATCGCTGCCAGTACCGGACTGGCGACGACCACCCAGAATGGGTTCAGCGCCTGAAAACTCACCGGGTTAATGGCGAATCCAAGAATTTCATGATGCACGTTATTAATCGCAAAGAAGTTCAGCGAGGTAGGCATCTGCGCATACAGAATGTAAAACAGCACGGCTTCAATCATCAGAATAAACGCCACGAACATTTTATTGCGGCCGGTTTTATCCAGACGAAACGCTTCGCGAAAGAAGAAAATAGTGACGACGATAGAAAGGACGATGAGCACCAGATTGGCAATCTTAACGTTGTGCATCAGCCAGGCGCAGAGGAAAATCATGACGACGGTGCCGAGTAGTACCAGCAGCAAATTGCGAAAACGTAGCGGTTTATGATCCGGTTCAGAACCGATATTTTTCACCATGCCACGGCAGGCGAAGTACACCAGAAGCGCAACAATTAAACCAGCGCCGCACAGATTATAGGTCACCGCATAGCCAAATTTATCGGCAATCACCGGCGCCAGCGATAGCGATAACAAAGAACCGATGTTAATCGACATATAAAACAGGGTGAAAGCGCCATCCAGCCGGGGATCTTTAGGCTGATAGCATTTAGAGAGCAGGCTGGCGGGATTGGCTTTAAATAACCCGTTGCCCACGGCAATCGTACCCAGTGCGATAAAAATCAGATCGGGATTTAATAACGACATGCCGGTCATAAAATAGCCAATCGCCAGCACAATCGCGCCCAGGACCAGGGTGCGTTTAGTCCCTAACAGATGGTCGCCAACATAGCCGCCGATAGAGATCAGGCCATAAACCAGCGCCGCAAAAGCGCCAAAAGTAATAAAGGCCTGTTCCTGAGAAAACCCCAATTGTTTAACGAAAAAGACCGCCAGGATGCCCTGGACGCCGTAATAGCCAAATCGTTCCCATAATTCTACAAAAAAGATCATGAAAAATGGACGAGGTTGCTGCAGCAAGCCCGTAGGTGCAGTTGTATTCATATTCCTTCGCCTTTTAATGCCATCCCGAAACGTATGAGCGCGTATATCAAAACGCGCCGAAAAGACTTACCCTGATATAGACTGCGGTTATTAGCCTGATCAATAGGTTATTATACAAATGATACGCAAACTAATTAGTGGATCACACTAATTATGTTTGGTGTGCTGGAATGATGTACTGAGTACTGCGAAGAAGGGGGGATAAACAAAACGCCCACATAAGCGGGCGTTGTTGTTGATAGCCGGAATTTGCCTGATGGTTCAGGCTAACCTGATTGACTATAGACCAGATGCGGTCTTAGCCGCCAGCCGGCACGGCAAGTATTACTCTTCTTCGTCGCGCAGCGGCACAATCAGCATGTCAACGTGAACGGTGTTGATCAGCTGGCGCGCAGAAGACATCAGTTTGCTCCAGAAGTCCTGGTGATGACCGCAAACGACCAGATCCATATCGTATTTCTTGATGGCGTCAACCAGCACCTGGCCCAAATCGCCGCTACCGCTCAGGGTTTCAGTGATAGGGTAGCCAGCGTTGGTAGACAGCTCGGTCAGCGCGTGGTGGGTTTCTTCGGAGATACGTTTCTGCATATCGCCCAGATTGACGTCAATCAGACCGGTGTACAGGTCAGAATAGTTTACATCAACGTGGATGAGGGAGATTTTCGCGTTGTAGGGGCGCGCCATAGAGACCGCTTTTTCAACCAGAACTTTACTTTCCGGGGAGAGATCAACTGCGATAAGAATGTGTTTATAAGCCATAGTGTTACTCCTTCCATAAGTTGTCGATGACCATTGAGCTACTGGCGTTTCTTATGCCGCCGCGTCACCCGCGTCCTGCGAACTCTATGCGCGGGGCTAGCTCAGCCGTTTACCATAACTATCCTTACATTATAGCGACCAGGATAATCCGTCAATCTGCCTTGCTTGCCAGTTAGTTAAACAAAATTTTCAGGGAATTGCATTGATAGTGATTAACCTTCTGGTAAAAAAATTAACTGATCTCCTACAATGTGTATAAGAGCCGTTCGAATGCGGAGCGCTAATATGGACGGCTTTCGTAGTACTCTTTCACTGATTGTCTGGCAGGGTATCGGGGAGCGGTAGTCCCGGAGAGGAACTCCGTGGGCGGGTCGCCGGGGAGGAGATATGATAAGCACCGTCTCACTATTCTGGGCTTTATGTGTCGTTTGCATTGTTAATATGGCGCGCTATTTCTCATCGCTACGCGCACTGTTAGTGGTACTTCGTGGTTGCGATCCTTTGCTCTATCAATATGTCGATGGCGGCGGCTTCTTTACCACGCATGGTCAGCCCAACAAACAGGTGCGCCTGGTATGGTATATCTACGCTCAGCGCTATCGCGATCATCATGATGAAGAATTTATTCGCCGTTGTGAACGCGTGCGCCGCCAGTTTCTGCTGACCAGCGCGTTATGCGGTTTGGTGGTGGTGAGCTTGATTGCGCTCATGATTTGGCACTGAATGAAAAAAGCGGGCCAGTTTCCTGACCCGCTCGTGTTAGATAAGCCTCCCGGATGACGCCGCTTGTAGCGGCCTGTCAGGCCTGTGTTGCTTCATTCTGACAGGCCGGATTAGCGACAGCGCTATCCGGCCCATTTGGCTTAAATAATCTTCAGGGAAAGCCAGTACAGCACGCCGGAAAGAATAATCGCCGCCGGTAACGTAAATACCCAGGCCATCAGAATGCTGGTCACGGTTTTACGCTGCAACCCGCCGCCATCAACGACCATGGTTCCCGCCACTGAAGAGGAGAGTACGTGAGTGGTAGAAACTGGCATACCGGTGTAGCTGGCAAGACCGATAGAGACTGCCGCCGTCATCTGCGCCGACATTCCCTGCGCATACGTCATGCCTTTTTTACCAATTTTCTCGCCGATAGTGGTCGCCACGCGACGCCAGCCGATCATCGTACCAATACCCAGCGCCAACGCCACTGCCATAATGATCCACACCGGCGCATACTCAATGGTGCTTAACATATCGGTCTTCAGCTTTTTCAGCAGGCGCTGGTCATCGCTGCTTACGCCAGGCAATTTCACGACTTTATCGGTCGTGTCGGAAATGCACAGCATAATGCGACGCAACTGACTACGCTGTTCAACGCTTAACTTGTCGTAGCTTTCCACGTTTGCCAGCATCCCTTTCGCACGGTTAAGCGCGTTAATGGTGTTAGCCGGATGGCAGTGGAATTCAGTCGGTTCAGTCGCGCCTGGTTCAGGAGACGGAATCAGTTGGTCAACGCCGGTGACGGCTTTCAGCAGGTCAGGACGCTGCTCAAAGTACGTTTCGACATTGTTGATAGCATCGCGCGTACGGGTGATTTCGTAGCTGGAGGCATTCATATTGACCACGAAACCCGCAGGCGCGACGCCAATCAGCACCAGCATGACCAGGCCAATGCCTTTCTGACCATCGTTCGCGCCATGCGAAAACGCCACGCCGATAGCTGAGAGGATCAGCGCGATACGCGTCCAGAACGGCGGCTTTTTCTTGCCGTCTTTCTTTTCACGTTCGGCTGGCGTCAGGTGGATACGGGCGCGTTTCTTAGTACCGCTCCAGTAGCGGCGCAGCAAGAAAATCAGACCGCCGGCGAATACCAGACCGACAATAGGGGAGATAATGAGTGAACCGAAAATATTGATAACTTTCGGGATGTTAAGCGCATCCACCACTGACGTGCCGGTCATCATCGCATTGGTTAAACCGATGCCGATAATGGCGCCAATCAGCGTGTGGGAACTGGACGCCGGCAACCCGAAATACCAGGTGCCGAGGTTCCAGATAATCGCCGCCAGCAACATGGAAAAGACCATAGCGAGGCCGTGCGCGGAACCCATGTTGAGCAGGAGATCCGTCGGTAGCATATGCACAATGGCATACGCCACGCTGAGACCCCCCAGCAAAACGCCAAAAAAGTTAAACACCGCCGCCATGACAACCGCCAGCTGCGAACGCATCGCACGGGTGTAAATCACGGTTGCGACTGCATTGGCTGTGTCATGGAAGCCGTTAATCGCTTCGTAGAACAGCACAAAAGCCAGAGCAAGCAATAATAAAAGCCCGGTATGTAAATCCAGGCCAGCAAACAAATGTAGCATAGGACGTTACGCCATTTTGAGGACATGAACGCGGCGCATTATCAGTGACTTTGGCGGCGCGGGCAAAGTGAAATATAGACTTTTTTTGATGTACTTCGTGCTTTGTTTGATATCACTAAAGAATTATCTTATATATTTCAGATAAATACCATTTTCAGGCGCTTTTCGCGCTGGTGCGACCACTGAGGAAACTTTACAATTCCCGCCCGAATTTGAGAGAGGAAGGCGACGTGGAAAGGTTTGATGCCGTTATTATAGGCGCTGGCGCAGCGGGCATGTTTTGCGCCGCGCAGGCAGGACAGGCGGGTAGCCGCGTGCTGCTCATCGATAATGGCAAGAAGCCAGGACGTAAAATCCTCATGTCCGGCGGTGGGCGCTGCAACTTTACTAATCTTTATGTTGAGCCTGCTGCGTATTTGAGCCAGAACCCCCATTTTTGCAAATCAGCATTAGCCCGCTATACCCAGTGGGACTTTATCGATCTGGTCGGCAGGTATGGGA
Source organism: Salmonella sp. SJTUF15591 (assembly GCF_043356435.1). Taxonomy (NCBI): domain Bacteria; kingdom Pseudomonadati; phylum Pseudomonadota; class Gammaproteobacteria; order Enterobacterales; family Enterobacteriaceae; genus Salmonella; species Salmonella sp. SJTUF15591. The sequence continues at coordinate 155,748 of NZ_JBEUJO010000007.1, forward strand.
TAGCCTGGCATGAGAAAACGCTGGGACAGCTTTTTTGCGATGATTCCGCCCAACGCATTGTCGATATGCTGGTTGCCGAGTGCGACAAAGGTGGCGTAACGATGCGCCTGCGTAGCGAGGTATTGAGCGTCGAGCGTGATGAGTCGGGTTTCGTACTGGCGTTGAACGGCGAGACGGTGACTACGCAAAAGCTGGTGATTGCCAGCGGCGGCCTGTCGATGCCGGGGCTTGGCGCATCGCCGTTTGGCTATAAAATCGCCGAACAGTTTGGTCTCAAGGTGTTGCCGACGCGCGCCGGGCTGGTGCCCTTTACGCTACATAAGCCGCTGTTAGAACAGCTCCAGACGCTGTCTGGCGTCTCTGTGCCCTGCGTAATTACCGCCCGCAATGGCACGGTATTTCGGGAAAACCTACTTTTTACCCATCGTGGGCTGTCCGGCCCCGCTGTTTTACAGATTTCCAGCTACTGGCAACCGGGCGAGTTAGTGAGCATTAACTTATTGCCGGACCTCTCGCTGGAAGACGTTCTCAATGAACAGCGTAACGCGCACCCGAACCAGAGTCTGAAGAACACGCTGGCGATGCATTTGCCGAAACGGTTGGTGGAGTGTTTACAACAGTTGGGGCACATCCCGGATGTATCGCTCAGGCAGTTGAACGTTCGTGACCAGCAGGCGTTAGTTGACACGCTTACGGCCTGGCAAGTGCAGCCTAACGGCACCGAAGGCTATCGGACAGCGGAAGTGACGCTGGGCGGCGTGGATACAAACGAACTATCATCGCGGACTATGGAAGCGCGCCGCGTGCCGGGTCTCTATTTTATCGGCGAAGTGATGGACGTCACCGGCTGGTTGGGCGGCTATAACTTCCAGTGGGCGTGGTCGAGTGCCTGGGCTTGCGCGCAGGATTTGGCGGCAAAACGCTAAGTACCATTACAAACAATAAGCGAATAGACATCCCGGACAGAGGTGTTAGTATCGATTTATAGCAGTTATGAGTATGCGTGTTTCATTTACGGCCAGGAACGCTGATGATGACAACATTACTCCCTCTTTTCCGGGTACCTACATCATTCACTCCCTTTGACGGCGAGCGCTTCATCGGCGTCTGTTCGTCGGCTGGCCCCTTTTCTTTTTTCATTCTTATCCCGAATGGAAACCCCCGCTGAGCGCACGCCCGGCGGACTTTGTGACACGCATGGTTAGACAACAGGGATTACGGCGGGTCGATTATGGACAAAATGAAGCGTCATCTGGTGTGGTGGGGAGCGGGGATTCTTGTGGCGGTGGCCGCGATAGCCTGGTGGATGCTGCGCCCTGCGGGAATACCGGAGGGGTTTGCCGCCAGCAACGGCAGAATTGAAGCCACCGAAGTGGATATTGCCACTAAGATTGCCGGGCGTATTGATACCATCCTCGTTTCGGAAGGGCAGTTCGTTCGTCAGGGCGAGGTGCTGGCGAAAATGGATACCCGCGTATTGCAGGAGCAGCGGCTGGAGGCGATTGCGCAGATTAAAGAGGCCGAAAGCGCGGTTGCCGCCGCCCGCGCCTTGCTGGAGCAACGCCAGAGTGAAATGCGCGCCGCGCAGTCGGTCGTCAAACAGCGGGAAGCTGAGCTGGACTCCGTCTCTAAACGTCACGTGCGTTCTCGTTCGCTGTCGCAGCGTGGCGCGGTATCTGTACAACAGTTAGATGACGATCGCGCGGCGGCGGAAAGCGCGCGCGCCGCCCTGGAGACCGCCAAAGCGCAGGTATCTGCGGCAAAAGCGGCGATTGAGGCGGCGCGTACCAGTATTATCCAGGCGCAAACACGCGTGGAAGCGGCGCAGGCGACCGAGCGGCGTATTGTCGCCGACATCGACGACAGCGAATTAAAAGCGCCGCGCGATGGACGCGTGCAGTACCGCGTTGCGGAGCCGGGCGAAGTGTTATCGGCTGGCGGCCGGGTGTTGAACATGGTCGATCTCAGCGACGTTTATATGACATTTTTCCTGCCGACCGAACAGGCGGGGTTGTTGAAGATCGGCGGCGAAGCGCGACTGGTGCTGGACGCCGCGCCGGATCTGCGTATTCCGGCGACAATCAGTTTTGTCGCCAGCGTGGCGCAGTTCACGCCCAAAACCGTGGAAACCCACGATGAACGGCTGAAGCTGATGTTCCGCGTCAAAGCGCGTATTCCGCCAGAGCTGCTGCGACAGCATCTGGAATATGTCAAAACCGGTTTGCCGGGAATGGCCTGGGTTCGTCTGGATGAGCGCGTGCCCTGGCCTGACGATCTGAACGTGAGGTTGTCGCAATGACGTCGCTGACGCTGGTGCCTGTTCCTCCCGTGGCGCAGCTTGAGGGGGTGAGCCAGCATTACGGAAAAACAGCCGCGCTGAACAATATCACGCTGGACATTCCCGCCCGTAGTATGGTCGGGCTGATTGGTCCGGACGGGGTGGGTAAGTCGAGCCTGCTGTCGCTGATTTCTGGCGCTCGGGTGATTGAGCAAGGGAACGTTATCGTCCTGGGCGGCGATATGCGCGATGCGAAACATCGCCGCGACGTCTGTCCGCGCATCGCCTGGATGCCGCAGGGGTTGGGGAAAAACCTTTATCACACGCTATCGGTTTATGAGAACGTCGATTTTTTCGCTCGTCTCTTTGGTCATGACAAAGCTGAACGCGAAGCGCGTATTACCGAGCTGCTGAACAGCACCGGCCTGGCGCCGTTTCGTGACCGTCCTGCCGGGAAGCTGTCCGGTGGGATGAAACAAAAGCTGGGGCTGTGCTGTGCGCTGATTCATGACCCGGAATTGCTGATTCTTGATGAGCCTACCACCGGCGTGGACCCGCTCTCCCGCGCTCAGTTCTGGGACTTAATCGACAGTATCCGCCAACGGCAGACCAATATGAGCGTGTTGGTCGCAACGGCCTATATGGAAGAGGCGGAGCGTTTTGACTGGCTGGTGGCGATGAATGCGGGCGAGATACTGGCAACCGGCAGCGCGCAGCAACTGCGGGCAAAAACCCATAGCGCGACGCTGGAACAGGCGTTTATCGCCCTGTTGCCAGAAGCGCAGCGCCAGGCGCATAAGCCAGTGGTGATCCCGCCGTATCACGCTGAGCAGGAAGAGATTGCCATTGAGGCGAAAGATCTGACCATGCGCTTCGGTAAGTTCGTCGCGGTTGACCATGTTAATTTCCGCATTCCGCGCGGCGAGATTTTTGGCTTCCTCGGTTCAAACGGTTGCGGCAAATCGACCACCATGAAAATGCTGACCGGTCTGCTTCCCGCCAGCGAAGGCCAGGCCTGGCTATTTGGCCAGCCGGTAGACCCGAACGACATCGATACCCGTCGCCGGGTCGGGTATATGTCGCAGGCTTTTTCGCTCTATAACGAACTCACCGTGCGGCAGAATCTGGAACTTCATGCCCGCCTGTTTCATATTCCGCCAGCGGAGATCCCGGCGCGCGTCGCGCAGATGATCGAACGCTTTATGCTAACGGAGGTGGAAGATACGCTCCCCGCTTCGTTGCCGCTCGGTATCCGCCAGCGTTTATCGCTGGCGGTAGCGGTGATCCATCGCCCGGAAATGCTGATTCTTGATGAGCCAACGTCCGGCGTTGATCCGGTCGCCAGGGATATGTTCTGGCAGCTTATGGTCGATCTTTCGCGTCAGGATAAGGTGACGATTTTTATCTCGACCCATTTTATGAACGAAGCGGAACGTTGCGACCGAATGTCATTGATGCACGCCGGTAAAGTGCTCGCCAGCGGTACGCCGCAGGAATTGGTGCAACAGCGGGGCGCGGCCAATCTGGAAGCGGCGTTTATTTCCTGGCTACAGGAAGCTGCGGGAGCGGCGCCTGAAACCCCAATACCGCCATCCCAGACGCCCGCCGCGTCAGGTAAACCGTCGCGGCAGGGATTGAGCTTCCGGCGTTTGTTCAGCTACAGTCGCCGCGAAGCGCTGGAGCTACGCCGCGATCCGGTACGCTCGACGCTGGCGCTGCTGGGAACGGTAATTCTGATGCTGATTATGGGCTATGGCATCAGTATGGACGTGGAGAACCTGCGTTTTGCCGTACTCGACCGCGATCAAACCGTTAGCAGTCAGGCATGGTCGCTCAATCTGGCGGGATCGCGCTATTTTATCGAACAGCCGCCGCTCGCCAGCTATGACGAGCTTGACCGGCGGATGCGTTCGGGAGAGTTGGCGGTTGCCATTGAGATCCCGCCTAATTTTGGCCGCGATATTGCTCGCGGTACGCCAGCGCAGATTGGCGTCTGGGTGGATGGCGCCATGCCCAGCCGCGCCGAGACGGTGAAGGGGTACGTTCAGGCAATGCACCAAAGCTGGCTGCAGGAGGCGGCAAGTCGTCAGCCGAACCCGGTTAAACAGACCGGGCTGCTCAACATTGAAACGCGCTATCGTTATAACCCGGATGTGAAAAGTCTGCCCGCTATCGTTCCGGCGGTCATTCCGCTGCTGCTCATGATGATCCCGTCAATGCTTAGCGCCCTGAGCGTGGTGCGGGAGAAAGAGCTGGGGTCGATGATTAATCTGTACGTAACGCCGACGACGCGCAGCGAATTTTTGCTGGGTAAACAACTGCCGTATATCGCGCTGGGTATGCTGAACTTCTTGCTACTGTGCGCGCTGTCGGTCTTTGTGTTCGGCGTGCCGCTGAAAGGCAGCTTTCTCACGCTTACCCTCGCGGCGCTACTTTACGTCATCATCGCCACCGGTCTGGGGCTGCTGATCTCCACGTTTATGAAGAGCCAAATCGCCGCTATTTTTGGGACGTCGATTATTACCCTCATTCCGGCAACACAATTTTCCGGCATGATCGATCCGGTGGCTTCGCTGGAAGGGCCGGGAAGATGGATCGGCGAGATCTACCCGACCAGCCATTTTCTGACGATCGCGCGCGGGACGTTTTCCAAAGCGTTGGATCTGTCCGATCTCTGGCCGTTATTTATGCCGTTACTGATTGCCGTCCCGGTGGTGATGGGTCTGAGCATTCTGCTGCTGAAAAAACAGGAGGGGTAATGCGCGGATTACGTAATATTTATAATCTCGGCGTTAAAGAACTGCGCAGTCTGCTGGGCGACAAAGCGATGCTGGCGCTGATCGTCTTCGCCTTTACGATTTCGGTTTACTCCTCTGCTACCGTCCTGCCCGGTTCGTTGCATCTTGCCCCTATCGCCATCGCCGATATGGATCAGTCACAGTTGTCGAACCGTATTGTGAATAGTTTTTACCGCCCGTGGTTTCTGCCGCCGGAGATGATTACGGCAACGGAAATGGATGCCGGACTGGATGCCGGACGCTATACCTTTGCGGTCAATATTCCGCCGAATTTCCAGCGTGATGTGCTGGCCGGACGTCAGCCTGATATTCAGGTTAACGTCGATGCGACGCGCATGAGCCAGGCGTTTACCGGCAACAGTTATATCCAGAATATTATTAGCGGCGAGGTCAACAGCTTTGTGGCGCGCGCGCGGGGAGATAACGTTCAGCCGGTGTCGCTGGAGATTCGGATGCGCTTTAACCCGAATCTGGACCCGGCGTGGTTTGGCGGCGTGATGGCGATTATCAACAACATTACCATGCTGGCGATAGTGCTGACCGGATCGGCGCTGATCCGCGAGCGAGAACACGGCACGGTAGAGCATCTGTTGGTGATGCCGGTCACGCCCTTTGAGATCATGATGGCGAAAGTGTGGTCGATGGGGCTGGTCGTGCTGGTGGTTTCCGGTTTGTCTTTGATGTTGATGGTGAAAGGCGTACTTGGCGTACCGATTGAAGGATCGATCCCATTGTTTATGTTGGGCGTAGCGCTGAGCCTGTTCGCCACCACTTCAATTGGGATTTTTATGGGCACCATCGCCCGTTCGATGCCGCAACTGGGGTTATTAATGATTCTGGTGCTGTTGCCGCTACAAATGCTCTCCGGCGGTTCCACGCCGCGTGAAAGTATGCCGCAGGCGGTGCAGGATATTATGCTGACCATGCCGACGACGCATTTTGTCAGCCTTGCCCAGGCTATTCTTTATCGCGGCGCAGGTTTGAGCATCGTCTGGCCGCAGTTCCTGACCCTGCTGGCGATAGGCGGCGTGTTCTTCCTGATAGCGCTGTTACGCTTCAGAAAAACGATTGGCACAATGGCGTAAACATTATTGCCGGATGGCGGCTGCGCCTTATCTGGCCTACAAACGACAGACGTGCGAGCGTAGGCCGGGCAAGCGAAGCGCCCCCGGCAAGGCGCTGGGGCGTTAGTCTTCTTTCGGCAAACACTGCAAGTGGCCGTGGCGCACGCCGCGCTGGGCGATAACATCATCGGCAAAATGCTGTACGTCGCCCATATCGCCCTTCAGAACGGCGATCTCCAGACAGTCATCGTGGTTGATATGGACGTGCAGCGTGGCGACGGATAAATCATGATGATGATGCTGGGTGGAGACGATGCGGCTGGCTAAATCCCGTTTCTCATGTTCATAAACATATGAAAGTACCGCGAAACCCTGTGTACCGTGTTCCTGAGTGGCCTCCTGCGCCAGAGCGCCGCGCAGAATATCACGGATCGCTTCGGAGCGATTGTTATAGCCGCGTCGCTGGCTCAGGCTGTCCAGCGTTTCCAGTAAATCGTCATCGAGGGTGATGGTGACACGTTGCATCTGACTTAAACCTTTTGGTATGGCGCGTCGGCGCATGGGAAGCTCCGCATTTTGTAACACACGTCCGCCGCCAGAGGGAAAAATTAATGTGTCATAACGCTTTCGTTATCGTCTGCGGCGTCAGCGTAAACGGTGTGGGGGTACAGACTGCCAGACTGAGCGTATCGAGCTGACACTGGCTGACCGACAAGGCAGAGGGCAACGTGCTGTCCACGCTGACGATTTGCCAGGCGCTGCCGCCGCGTTGTTTTACGATGGCTTCTTTACGCGTCCAGATACGCCAGAATGCCGCCAGTTGTCGCTCCGGACGTTCCGCTTCCATTTCAGCATGTTCGCCGAGGCTGAATACCGCATTTGCCAGCGAACGCCAGTTATCGCGCGGGCGGATCACTTCAATATCGCAGCCGACTTCACCTTCGTCGCTAAGCAACAGAGCAATAGTGTCGCCGCTATGGCTGAGGTTAAACCACAGCGGCGTTCCGGCGGAAAAAGCCGGTTTACCCTGTTCGCCATACACCATCTCCGGTAGCGGCGAGAGCGCACGGGAAAGCAGCACGCGCCCGGCCAGCCAGCTTGCCCGGCGAACGCCCTGCGGCGCCTGAGCGATTAACGCGTCGGGCAATTGACCTGCGCTTAATGTTGACACTTTTCCCAGAACGATCTGGTACATATCAGGACCAACGTTGCCTATGAAGAAGAGGAGATTGTAGCATCTGTCACCTCATCCCGGTAAACGGCTTTTCGGTCGGCCTGGCCCCAGTAAGATCGCCAGTTTGCTGCCGCCTTTAGTGGTTTCCATCCAGATTTTGCAGACGCTGGTCAAAGGAACGGACAAGAGCATCCCGACCGGGCCTAATAGCCATCCCCAGACCAATAACGAAAGAAATACCACCAGCGTGGACATTCCCAGACGATGGCCCATCATGCGTGGCTCCATAATGTTGCCAATCACCATATGGACCACCAAAAAGAGCGCGCCGACCAGTACGCACTCGTAAAAACCGTTAAATAACAGCGCCTGAATCATGGGGGGAGCGGCGGAAATCACCGAGCCGATATTAGGAACGTAATTGAGCAAAAAGGCCAGTACGCCCCACATTAGCGCAAACTGAATATCCATTAACGCCAGCCCCAGCCAGATAATCGCGCCCGTCCATAGACTGAGCAGCGTTTTCAGCGCCAGATAATGCGAGACGCCTTTCAGGGCGCGGTGCAGGCCGGCAATATGGATTTGTGGATTGTTTAGCGCGAAACGTAATTTATAAGGCACGTGACGCACCTCAAACAGCATAAAAACCACGGTCATCACCAGCAGCACGATGCTTGCCATCGCGCCCGATACGCCGGTCATTAATGTTGTGGTGAAGAGCATGATTTTATCGGAATCCATCCCGCGGAGCATACGTTCCGGCGACATATGTAAATTCAGGAAGGGCATTAACTCCTGAAGGTGTAAGACTTTACGCGTCAGTTCCTTGCTGTATTTAGGCAGCATAGCGATAAATTCATTAAGCGATGCGGCAAGCACACCCACCAGCGCGGTAAGCACGATCAGCATGACAACCACCACGATAGTAATCGCCAGCGGTCGCTTCACGCCCCGGCGAATAAACCAGGTCACTAATGGATTAAGAACAATGGCGAAAAAGAGCGCCAGCAAGAGTTGTACAATAATATCCGCCGCGGCATGAATCCCGGCGAGAATAATAACCAGGGAGGCCAGTTTCAGCAGAATATGCATACCCGTTTTGTCGGGTTGAGCGGTTGCCATGAAGTTTTCCTTGTTGTGTTTTTTTCTAAGTGTAGCGGCTGCCCTGATACCGATAATCTGAATCTCACTACTGATTTTCACCGCGCGCCATGATAGAAAAGAAAACATGTTGTAAAAATGCGGTGATACTCATGCCCGAACCCGTCGCTGAACCGGCGCTAAACGGATTGCGCCTCAATCTGCGTATTGTCTCCATTGTGATGTTTAACTTTGCCAGCTACCTGACCATCGGCCTGCCGCTCGCCGTCTTGCCCGGCTATGTGCATGATGCGATGGGATTCAGCGCGTTCTGGGCGGGACTTATTATCAGCCTGCAATACTTCGCCACTCTGTTAAGCCGTCCCCATGCCGGGCGGTATGCGGATGTATTAGGGCCGAAAAAAATCGTTGTCTTTGGCTTATGCGGCTGTTTTTTAAGCGGACTCGGCTACCTGCTGGCGGATATCGCCAGCGCCTGGCCGATGATCAGTTTGTTGCTACTGGGGCTGGGTCGCGTGATTTTAGGGATTGGGCAAAGTTTTGCCGGCACCGGTTCGACACTGTGGGGCGTCGGCGTCGTCGGGTCGTTGCATATTGGTCGGGTCATCTCCTGGAACGGTATCGTCACCTACGGCGCAATGGCGATGGGCGCGCCGCTGGGCGTGCTGTGTTATGCCTGGGGCGGGTTACAGGGGCTGGCGCTAACGGTGATGGGCGTGGCGCTGTTGGCGATACTGTTAGCGCTTCCACGTCCGTCGGTGAAGGCGAACAAAGGCAAGCCGCTGCCGTTTCGCGCGGTGCTGGGGCGTGTCTGGCTGTATGGTATGGCGTTGGCGCTGGCCTCGGCAGGGTTTGGCGTCATCGCGACGTTTATTACCTTATTTTATGATGCTAAAGGTTGGGATGGCGCCGCCTTTGCGCTTACGTTATTTAGCGTCGCGTTTGTCGGCACGCGTTTGCTGTTCCCTAACGGCATCAATCGTTTAGGCGGGTTGAATGTCGCCATGATCTGCTTTGGCGTGGAGATTATTGGTCTGTTACTGGTGGGGACGGCAGCCATGCCGTGGATGGCAAAAATCGGCGTTTTACTCACGGGGATGGGGTTTTCGCTGGTCTTTCCGGCGCTGGGCGTGGTGGCCGTCAAAGCCGTGCCGCCGCAGAACCAGGGCGCGGCGCTGGCGACCTATACCGTCTTTATGGATATGTCTTTGGGGGTTACCGGGCCGCTGGCGGGGCTGGTGATGACCTGGGCGGGCGTGCCGGTGATTTATCTGGCGGCGGCCGGGCTGGTAGCGATGGCGCTATTACTGACCTGGCGCTTAAAAAAACGGCCTCCGTCTGCACTGCCGGAGGCCGCATCATCGTCGTGAAGGTTACTTAATAACCAACGTATTGATGATGTTTTCAGCTGTGGTTTGCGCTTTTTGCTGATTGTCCGCAGGCAGCGTGACCTGAATCGTCAGCAATTGGTTATCCACTTTGCCCAGCACGATGGAAGAGTACGCCGTCTGGCCTTTCGCGGAGATAATGCTGTCCAGCTGTTGCAACGTATGGCCTTTGAGCTCAATAGACTTATTGGTGACCACCTGAAGCTGCGGGTCGCGGCTACGCTGTTGCTCAAGCAGGCGGTTCGCCAGCACCGGCAACGCTTCATCGGTATTATCGCCGACGATAACAATCACCGCTTTCTGGCCCGTCGGGTCAGAATAAACGTGCATATTATTCGCCTGGGTGCCCAGCTTACCGCTTTGATCGGTCATATCCGCCGGCAGTGAGAAACTGAGTTTGCCATCCATCAGGCTGATGGGCTGGCCGGAGGCCTGGCTTTCTGCGGCGGCGCTTTCTGCCGACGCTTTTGTATCGTTGTTATCACAGGCCGCAAGCCCCATAACCAGCAGGCCAATACCGGCATATTTAACCAAATTGCGCATTGACTTCTTCCTTTCGATAAACGGCCATAACGGCTCATTCGCTCATCTTATCACAACTCGGAAAACGAACCTTTAACTTGCCGGTAATGGGGAAATTTCAGATTTATCTGCCAGCTTTTTCAGCAACATATTCAGTAGAACGCCGTACATCGGCAGGAAGAAAATAATGCTGATGAGCACCTTAAAGCAATAATCCACTAGCGCAATTTCCATCCAGTGCCCGGCCATAAAGGCATCGGGGCTTCGCCAGAACGCAATGAAGAAAAAGGCAAGGGTATCGCTGATATTGCCAAACAGCGTTGAAGCGGTCGGCGCCAGCCACCAGCGACGATTTTGGCGCAGGCGGTTAAACACATGGACATCAAGGATCTGTCCCAGCGCGTAGGCCATAAAGCTGGCGGCGGCGATACGGGCGACGAACAGATTAAAGTTCGCCAACGCGGCGAAACCTTGCCAGGCGCCCATATAGAACAGCGATGACACCACATATGACACCAGCAGCGCAGGGATCATGACGGCGAAGATAATGCGGCGCGCCAGCGGTGCGCCAAAAATACGCACGGTAAGATCGGTGGCGAGAAAAATAAAAGGAAAACTAAACGCGCCCCAGGTCGTGTGGAAACCAAAAATAGTGATGGGGAGCTGCACCAGATAGTTACTGGAAATGATCACCAGTAAATGGAATAGCGATAGCCAGAACAACGCTTTTACGCGCTGTGATTGTGTAAACGGAGTCATATTGTGACCTTTTTGTTGGATGGGGTGAGGGAACCCAATAAAGAACCGCCGCATAATACTGTTTTGCGCTAGCATTGCAATGGCTAATTTTCACGCAATCGTTAACCTGCCTGGCTTACTGACGAAGATGGGCGTAAAATATCGCCGTTTTTCTACCATTGAGACGAAGATGAGCGATCTGTTTTCCTCCCCTGACCATACGCTTGACGCCCTGGGGCTGCGTTGCCCTGAACCGGTAATGATGGTGCGCAAAACGGTGCGCAACATGCAAACTGGCGAAACATTGCTGATTATCGCCGACGATCCGGCGACGACGCGTGATATTCCGGGGTTCTGTACCTTTATGGAACACGATTTGCTGGCGCAAGAGACGGAGGGTCTGCCGTACCGCTATTTATTGCGTAAAGCGCATTAACCGCACGGCAGATAGCATTCTGATTAGAAGCTTTCCCAGTTCGCCTGTTCTGCGGCGGGCTGTGGCGTTAAGCCTTTGCTTAACGGCGTCGGCGACGCCTCCCGACGAGGTTGTTTCTGGATGCGGAACGCGGCGACCGCCTGACGAAGCTCGTTAGCCTGATCTTCCAGCGCCGCCGCCGCTGCTGCGGATTCTTCTACCAGCGAGGCGTTTTGCTGCGTCACGCTGTCCATTTCCGATACCGCCTGCGCCACCTGCTCAATGCCTTTGCTTTGCTCATCGGAGGCAGAGGCGATTTCGCCCATAATATCGGTTACGCGGGTCACGGCGTTGACGATCTCTTTCATGGTTTCTCCCGCTTCGCGTACCTGCGTAGAGCCGGTATCAATGCGCGACACGGAGTTTTCAATCAGCACTTTGATCTCTTTGGCGGCCTGTGCGCTACGGCTGGCCAACGTGCGTACCTCTCCGGCTACAACCGCGAATCCTCGCCCCTGTTCGCCGGCGCGGGCGGCTTCTACCGCGGCGTTCAGCGCCAGGATATTAGTCTGGAAGGCGATACCGTCAATCACGCTGGTGATGTCCACGATTTTTTCCGAGCTTTCGGCGATATCGTTCATGGTGCTCACTACGTTATCCACCACGCGTCCTCCTTTACGCGCGGTTTCTGATGCGGTTTTCGCCAGACCCGTCGCCTGTCGTGCGTTATCGGTGTTTTGCCGTACCGTGGCGGTTAACTGTTCCATGCTGGCGGCGGTCTCCTCCAGCGCCGAGGCCTGCTGTTCGGTACGGGAAGAGAGGTCGCTGCTGCCGGCGGAAATTTCGCCTGCGCCAGTATAGATAGAGTCTGCGTTATCGCGCACCGCGCTGACGGTACGGATTAACGACTGCTGCATCGTTTTAAGACCGGCGGCCAGTTGGCCCATTTCACTGCGTCCTTCGGCCTCTATCTCATGGGTAAGATCGCCGTCGGCGATCGTTTGAATGTGCGCCATAATCCGTTGCAGCGGGCGGAGTAGAACGCGTTGCAGCCCCAGCCAGATAAACGCCAGCACGATGAGCACGATAAGTAGAATTATCCCCAGCGTCCATTGCATCTGGGTAAAGCTGCTCTGATTCTGATCGCTGGCTAATTTTATTAATTGCGCATTTTGAGAGAGCCACTGGTCATATACCTGCTCCATGTCATCCTGCGCTTTTTGCGCGTCAAGGTTGCCATAGGCGGCGTAATTATCGGCTTTAAGATAGTGGATAGACTGCTGCAAAACGTCATACATCTGCTTAAAGCTGGCTTCGGCCTGGGCATCCAACGCCGGATCTTTGCCTGCGATCGCTTCGGAGTTCACGTAGTTGTTGAAATGCTTTTCCGCTTCGTTGAGCGACGCGCCAGCGTTGGTTAACAGCGTGTTCATGGCGTCCAGCGAGGCGGGATCGCGCTGATTTTTTAACATGCGTATCGCCACGCGGTTAATGGTGACGCGGGTTTCAATCAATGTCTGAAAACTGCCGCCCAGTTCCTGTTGTTGGTAACTCAGTGCGCTCGCATTCTGGAAATTCAGCCGATCGCTGCTGACGGCGGAATAAAACAGTATTCCTGTCACCAACAATAAGGCGCTAAATATGCCCAGCGTCGCGATAACGCCGGTGATGACTTTGATATTTTTCATAGTGCCTAACATTCCTTATTTTGTAGACGGTATGATCAATATCGGTTGGATAAAAATTAACCTTACATCAAATCGCGCTATTTCTGATTAATGGTTTGATAAGTAATAGAAAATAAATGATTTTCGCGTGAATAATATGTACAAAGAAAGGAATATCGCGGGATAACCCGGCGACACGACGCCGCCGGGCGGGAGAAGATTAGTTTTTACGCAGCAAACGTAGCGCGTTGGCGGTCACCAATACCGTGGCCCCCGTATCCGCCAGGATTGCCAGCCATAGCCCGGTAAAACCCAGTAGCGTCGTCACCAGGAAAATAGCTTTCAGCCCCAGCGCAATGGTGATGTTCTGCCGGATATTCGCGTGGGTAGCGCGCGCCAGCGTAATCATCTGCGCTAACCCGCGCAGACGGTTATGAGTAAGGGCGGCGTCAGCCGTTTCCAGCGCGACGTCAGTACCGCTGCCCATCGCAATTCCGATACTGGCGGCTTTCATCGCGGGCGCATCATTAATGCCGTCGCCCACCATTGCCAGCGGCGCTTGTTGGTTAAGGGCGGTGACTGCCCGCACTTTGTCTTCCGGCAGTAGCCCGGCTTTAAACGCCAGATCCAGCTCGCCGGCAATCGCTGCCGCCGCCCGTGGGTTATCGCCAGTCAGAATCACGCCGTTAACGCCTAACTGATGCAGATCGCGGATGGCGTCGCGCGCATCGTCACGCAACGTATCCTGGAGGGCGAGGACGCCAAGTACGGTCTCGTTACGCAGCACCAGAACCACCGTCTGCCCGGCGTTTTCCAGTTCGCTAATTTGCCCGGCAAACGCTGCCGCAGGCTGTTTTCCCGCCGCGCAAATCAGAATTCGTTCGCCGTTAACCTGCGCTTCAATCCCGGTGCCGGCCAGCGTTCGTTGCGATTCCGCCGTCGGGATCGCCAGATCGCGTGTCTGCGCTTCGCGGACAATAGCCTGCGCCAGCGGGTGCGTAGCGCCTTGTTCTACGGCTGCCGCCAGCGCCAACAGTTCAGCTTCGCTGATACCGCTTGCCGGATGAATCGCCGTCACCCGTGGTTTACCAATGGTCAACGTACCGGTTTTATCAAAGGCGACCTGCGTGATACGGCCCAGTTGCTCCAGCGCTGCGCCGCCTTTAATCAATGCGCCGCGCCGTGCCGCCGCCGCCAGCCCGGAGGTAATGGCCGCGGGCGTGGAGATCACCAGCGCGCACGGGCAACCGATTAATAGCAGCGTCAGCCCTTTATAAATCCACTCCTGCCAGCCGCCATCGAACATCAGCGGCGGAATAAGCGTCACCAGCAGCGCGATGACCATAATGACTGGCGTATAGATGCGGCTGAAACGATCAATAAACCGCTCAATGGGCGCACGGCGCTCTTCCGCCTCTTCAATCAGCGTCAGGATACGGTCAATCGCGCTGGCGCCAGGTTCAGATAGCACCTCCAGGGTGACGAGACGGTCAACGCTGGTCGCGCCTGCCGGGACTTTGTCGCCCGTTGCGCGTTCCACAGGGATAGACTCGCCGGTGAGCGCGCTTTCATCAAAGCTGGCGAAACCGGAAACCAGTTTACCGTCGGCGGGTAAACGCCCCCCGGCGGCGACTTCGATAATATCGCCCGGTCGCAGGGTATTAATAGCGACCTCTTCCCGCACGCCGTCGCGCAGACGGGTCGCCGTTTCCGGTTTCAGCGCCATTAACGCACTGACGCCTTTACGGGCGCGGCTGGCGGCCCATCCTTCCAGGCGCTCGCCGATGAGGAACAGCAGCAATACCATTGCTGCCTCCGCCGTCGCGCCAATAAACAGCGCGCCAATGGCGGCGACGCTCATCAGCGTTTCAATAGCGAACCAACTGCCGCTTTTCATCAGCCGCAGCGCCTGGCGGGCAATAGGATACAGACCGACCAGGGTGGTGGCGATAAAGGCCAGTTGGCCGAACGGGTGGTTAAATTGCTCCAGCCCCCAGCTTATCGCCATCATAATGATCAGCGTAATAAGCGGCAGGTTCTCTTTAAGACGAGATTCAGGCGCGGCGTCGCGCGAATCTTCACTACGCAAGGTATAACCCGCCTTCTGTACGGCGCGTTCAATTTGCGCGCGGAGGTCGGTGTCGGCATCGACCACTAACTTTTCGGTGGCGAACAGAACTTGCGCCTGGTTGACACCGCGAATTTGGCGTACCGCATTCTCCACTTTTCGGGCGCAGGCGGCGCAGTCCATGCCGGAGATTTTCCAGGTATAGCGCGTGCCTGCCACGGCAGTAGAAACAGGCGCGCTGGACGCGCAATGTTCTTCGCAGCAGCAGCTATCGGCCTTCTGTATTGCCGGGGCTAATCTGAAGGAGGTAAAGGGCGGGACTTTTTTGCCATCGGTATCAGGGGTCGACATAACGTCCTCCGGTTGATGATAATTTTCTCATTAACCGGAGGATACACTCTGGAGTCGACTCCAGAGTCAAGCGCTATTATTTACAGGTATAGCGAGCGAACAATCAGGAAGTGTCCTGCAAAGTAGCAGGCGGCGGCAATCGCGTTATCCGCCCGGAAACGGCGGCGGTAATGGCTACCCAGCCAGACGATATTGCCGATGAACAGCAGCGTCGCGCCGGTAAAGGCCGAAAGGGCTGGCGCCGTTGGACGGAAGAACCACAGTTCGCCCGCCAGCCAGACCATGACCAGCGTCATGGCGATAAAAGTACATACCGGCCAGCGTAGCTCCTCCAGTCGCGTCCAGATAACGGCGATAAGCAACGCGCCGACTATCAGTAACGCCAGCGGCAGCGGCCAGAAGAACGACAACGTCATTTGGCTGGCAAAGTAAATGGTGTAGAGCAGATGCGATAAGAAAAATGCCCCGACGGCGTACAGCAGGCGTTGACGCGGCAAGAGCGTTAACGCATCGCCGACCAGCGAGGCGCACAGTCCGGCCAACACAAGATAACTGATGGCGTCAAACATCGGCGCTTGCCAGGCCAGTAACAGCAACAGTAATAACGTGACGGGCTTAAAAACCCAGCGTTGCCAGGCTGGCCCGCGATAGGAGGCGTCCACATACAGCCATGCGGACAGGCAGACAGCGATAAACGACCAAAGCATCTTAATTCCTTGAATTCGTTATTTTTTCGCAAACGGTATGCTTGCGGCTCTATTATTCAGTGTAGAGGCCGTGACGGTCAGATGACAACACTATAACGGGCAGGGTATGCTTATTTCCGCATTTTCTGACAGGTTAACAGTATGAGTAAGCCACCGCTTTTCTTCATTATAATCATCGCATTAATCGTAGTTGCCGCGTCGTTCCGCTTCGTTCAGCAACGGCGGGAAAAAGCCGCTAATGAGGCGGCGCCGTTACAGCAAAAGCTGGTCGTGGTCAGCAGTAAACGGGAGAAGCCGGTTAACGACCGACGCTCTCGCCAGCAGGAAGTGAGCCCGGCGGGAACCAGTATGCGCTATGAGGCAAGTTTTAAGCCGCTCAATGGCGGTCTCGAAAAAACGTTCCGTTTACAAGCGCAGCAGTACCACACTTTGACGGTGGGCGATCAAGGTACGCTGAGCTATAAGGGAACTCGGTTCGTCGGGTTTGTTAGCCGTACCCCGGATAACGAATAAACCGTCATCCGGCAGCAAACGTTATTTTTTGTTCTTAAACTTCTTCTGCCAGACCAGCAGCTCAAACACGCCGAACAGGAAAATGCGGATTTTCTCTCCCGTCGTCATCTGCGGACCCTCTTTCGGTATCGTTGATTTCAGCAGCGCCAGTTGCATACCGTGCATCAGCGCCATGAACACCAACGCCACGTTGACGAAGATATTGAGCGGGCGCGGGAAGGGATGCACCAGATTAAGAATCAAAAATGCCCACACGAAGAGCATTAATAAGCGGCCCAGATTAATCAACATCATTTTCTCCTTGCGCGTCGCGCTGATACAGACGATAAGCGACCTGTCCGGCCACCTTTTCTCGATACAATGCCCAGTTCGCCGGAACGGGCGGCAGACCGTTTTCCACCTCGCTTTCTACATAAATTAGCGCGTCGTCGGCCAGCCATCCCTGGGTTTCCAGCAATTGTAACGTCTCTTCCAGCAGCCCTTTACGAAACGGCGGGTCGACAAAGACGACGTGGTGCGGCGTCCCCGGCTGGCTGAGGAAGGCCAGAGTATTGGTATTGACGACGCGAGCATTGTTGGCTTTCAGCGTCGCCAGATTTTTTTGCAACTGCTGCGATACGGCGCGATCCATTTCCAGTAACGTTGCCTGGGCCGCATAACGCGATAGCGCTTCCAGACCCAGCGCGCCGCTGCCGGCAAAGCAATCCAGACAATGGGCGTCTACCATTACCGGAGCCAGCCAGTTAAATAACGTTTCGCGCACGCGATCGGTGGTGGGACGCAGACCCGGGCTGTCCGGAACCGGTAATTTACGGCCACGCCATTGCCCGCCAATAATGCGGATTTGGCCGCTGCCAGAGTGAGTCGGTTTTTTCATTTCTCTTGCTCGAACCGCCTGTTGCAAGTTATTCCAGGCGGTGATGTGAATTAAGTTAAGTGATAGACTATTTCATCATTTTTTTAGCTTCCATGTATATAGCGCCGCGAGGGGTGTAGTCGCAGATGGCAAAACAGAAAAAACGTGGCTTCTTTTCCTGGTTGGGCTTCGGTGATAAAGAGCAGAAGCAGGAACAGACCGAAGAACAGCAGATTGTTGAGGAACAACGACCGGTTGAGCCCCCTGTTGAAACGGCGGCAGACGTAGACGCGCAAACGCCCGCGCACAGCAAAGCAGAAACCGAAGCCTTTGCGGAAGAGGTGGTGGACGTTACTGAGAAAGTTCAGGAGAGCGAAAAACCGCAGCCGGTAGAGCCGGAGCCCGCGGCGGCCATTGAGACGGCAGCGCCGCAGATCGCGGTGGAACGCGAGGAATTGCCGCTGCCGGAAGAGGTCAAAGACGAGGCTATCTCGCCGGAAGAGTGGCAGGCCGAAGCGGAAACCGTAGAGGTCATTGCCGCGGTAGAAGAAGAGGGCGAAAACGCGGCGAAATTCACCGACGAAGAGCTGGAAGCGCAGGCGCTGGCCGCTCAGGCGGCGGAAGAGGCGGTGATGGTTGTTCCGCCGGCGGAAGAAGACGCGCCGGTGGAAGCGATCGTTCAGGAGCAGGAAAAACCGACTAAAGAAGGTTTCTTTGCCCGCCTGAAACGCAGTCTGCTGAAAACCAAAGAAAATCTCGGTTCCGGATTTATCAGTCTGTTCCGCGGCAAGAAAATCGACGATGATTTGTTCGAGGAGCTGGAAGAGCAGTTGCTCATCGCTGATGTCGGGGTGGAAACCACGCGTAAGATTATCGCTAATCTGACGGAAGGCGCCAGCCGCAAACAGCTTAAAGATGCCGAGGCGCTGTATGGTCTGTTGAAAGACGAGATGGGCGAGATTCTGGCGAAGGTAGACGAACCGCTTAATATTGAAGGTAAAACGCCTTTTGTTATTCTGATGGTTGGCGTGAACGGCGTGGGTAAAACCACTACTATCGGTAAACTGGCGCGCCAGTTTGAGCAGCAGGGTAAATCAGTGATGCTGGCGGCGGGGGATACTTTCCGCGCGGCGGCGGTCGAACAGCTACAGGTCTGGGGACAGCGTAACAACATTCCGGTTATCGCCCAGCATACCGGCGCGGACTCCGCCTCGGTGATTTTTGACGCTATCCAGGCCGCGAAGGCGCGTAATGTGGATGTGTTAATTGCCGATACGGCAGGGCGTCTGCAGAACAAGTCGCACCTGATGGAAGAGCTGAAAAAAATCGTTCGCGTCATGAAAAAGCTGGACGAAGAAGCGCCACATGAAGTTATGCTGACCATTGACGCCAGCACCGGACAGAACGCGGTAAGCCAGGCCAAACTGTTCCATGAAGCGGTAGGCTTAACCGGTATTACCCTGACCAAGCTGGACGGTACGGCGAAAGGCGGGGTGATTTTCTCGGTAGCTGACCAGTTTGGTATTCCTATCCGTTACATTGGCGTGGGCGAACGTATCGAGGATTTGCGTCCGTTTAAGGCGGACGATTTTATTGAGGCACTTTTTGCCCGAGAGGATTAACAATGATTCGCTTTGAACATGTCAGCAAGGCCTATCTCGGCGGGAGACAAGCGCTGCAGGGAGTGACATTCCATATGCGGCCAGGCGAGATGGCGTTTCTGACCGGCCACTCCGGCGCGGGGAAAAGTACCCTGCTGAAGCTAATCTGTGGGATTGAGCGGCCCAGCGCCGGCAAAATCTTCTTCAGCGGGCATGATATTACGCGCCTGAAAAACCGCGAAGTGCCGTTTTTGCGCCGCCAGATTGGGATGATTTTCCAGGATCACCATCTGCTGATGGATCGCACGGTCTATGACAATGTGGCGATACCGTTAATCATTGCCGGTGCCAGCGGCGATGATATCCGTCGTCGTGTGTCGGCGGCGCTGGATAAGGTTGGACTACTGGACAAAGCGAGAAACTTCCCGATTCAACTCTCCGGAGGCGAACAACAGCGCGTGGGCATCGCCCGCGCGGTGGTCAATAAGCCAGCGGTATTGCTGGCGGATGAACCGACCGGGAACCTGGACGACGCGTTGTCGGAAGGGATTTTACGTCTGTTTGAAGAGTTTAACCGCGTAGGGGTGACGGTACTGATGGCGACGCACGATATTGGACTTATCTCCCGTCGTTCCTATAGGCAGCTCGTCCTGAGCGATGGACATCTGCATGGAGGCCTGGCCAATGAATAGGCGCGACGCGATTAACCAAATCAGGCAGTTCGGCGGACGGCTGGATCGACTGCGTAAGTCTCGCGGCGGAACAGGCGGCGGGCGCAACGCGCCAGGACGCCAGAAGCCGACGCCGAAACCGAACTCACGTAAAACAAATGTCTTTAATGAACAGGTGCGCTATGCCTGGCACGGTGCGCTGCAAGATCTGAAAAGCAAACCGCTGGCGACGTTTCTGACGGTGATGGTGATCGCCATCTCCCTGACGCTGCCCAGCGTCTGTTACATGGTCTATAAGAACGTCAACCAGGCGGCGACTCAGTATTACCCGTCGCCGCAGATCACCGTTTATCTGCAAAAAACGCTGGATGATGACGCGGCGGCGCGGGTCGTTGGGCAGCTTCAGGCCGAGCAGGGCGTTGAGAAGGTCAACTACCTGTCCCGTGAGGACGCGCTGGGAGAATTCCGCAACTGGTCGGGTTTTGGCGGCGCGCTGGACATGCTGGAAGAGAACCCGCTGCCGGCAGTGGCGGTGGTGATCCCCAAGCTGGACTTTCAAAGTACCGCCTCGCTTAATACGCTGCGCGACCGTATCTCGCAGATTAACGGCATTGACGAAGTCCGCATGGATGATAGCTGGTTTGCGCGCCTGGCGGCGCTCACCGGGCTGGTGGGCCGTGTGTCGGCGATGATCGGCGTGCTGATGGTCGCGGCGGTCTTCCTCGTTATCGGCAACAGCGTGCGTCTGAGCATTTTTGCCCGTCGCGACACCATTAACGTGCAAAAGCTGATTGGCGCGACCGATGGCTTTATCCTGCGTCCGTTCCTCTACGGCGGCGCGTTGCTCGGTTTTTCCGGCGCGTTTCTTTCACTGATATTGTCTGAAATTTTGGTGATGCGTTTATCATCGGCGGTGACTGAAGTGGCGCAGGTCTTCGGCACGAAGTTTGATCTCAATGGCTTATCGTTCGATGAGTGCCTGTTGCTGCTGCTGGTCTGTTCCATGATTGGCTGGATCGCCGCCTGGTTGGCCACGGTGCAACATTTACGTCACTTTACTCCCGATTGATAAAATCGTGGTATAATCTTTCCCTGCAATGGGCTTCCGTTCGCAGGGAAAGAGTGCCTGTTGTCTCTTCCCCGCGCATCATCTTTATGTCACAAGATTTGTGCAAATTATGCACAGTGTTACATTGAACTTGTGGATAAAATCACTGTCTGATAAAAGAGTGGGTGATATTCTCGTTGCTCATCGGCTTTGGCACGGTTGTTGCTCGCTGACGGTGCCAGGCAATACTGATTGAGAGGATTTGAATGACCAAAGAAATGCAAAATTTAGCTTTAGCCCCTGTTGGCAACCTGGAATCTTATATCCGGGCGGCGAACGCGTGGCCGATGTTATCGGCTGACGAGGAGCGGGCATTGGCTGAAAGGCTGCATTACCAGGGCGATCTGGAAGCAGCTAAAACGCTGATCCTGTCTCACCTGCGCTTTGTTGTTCATATTGCTCGTAACTATGCGGGCTATGGTCTGCCGCAGGCGGATTTGATCCAGGAAGGCAACATCGGCCTGATGAAAGCCGTACGTCGTTTCAACCCGGAAGTAGGCGTGCGCCTGGTCTCCTTCGCCGTACACTGGATTAAAGCAGAAATTCACGAATACGTGCTGCGTAACTGGCGTATCGTTAAAGTCGCAACCACGAAAGCGCAGCGTAAGCTGTTCTTTAATCTGCGTAAAACCAAGCAGCGTCTGGGCTGGTTTAATCAGGATGAGGTTGAAATGGTGGCGCGCGAACTGGGTGTTTCCAGTAAAGACGTGCGTGAGATGGAGTCGCGTATGGCGGCGCAGGACATGACGTTTGACATGTCTTCGGACGATGAGTCCGACAGCCAGCCAATGGCGCCGGTGCTGTATCTGCAGGATAAATCGTCTAACTTTGCCGACGGCATTGAAGACGATAACTGGGAAGAGCAGGCCGCTAACCGACTGACCGATGCGATGCAGGGGCTCGACGAGCGTAGCCAGGATATTATCCGCGCTCGCTGGCTGGACGAAGACAATAAGTCTACGTTGCAGGAGCTGGCCGATCGTTACGGCGTCTCCGCTGAGCGTGTGCGCCAGCTTGAAAAGAACGCCATGAAAAAGCTTCGCGCTGCGATCGAAGCGTAATCTTCGCGAATTGCCAATGAACCCTCGAATGTGAATTCGGGGGTTTTGTTTTTTGTAGGCCGGATAAGGCGTTTACCCTGCCATCCGGCAACACGTTTGCCCGATGTCGCTTCGCTTATCTGGCCTACGGGCCCTTCCTCTCCCCCACCGACACAAATCTGTTATCTGGATGTAAATTTAGCTATTCCAAAATAATAAAAATCGGGTATGTTTTAGCAGAGTATGCTGCTAAAACACGGGTAGCTAGCCAATAATCGAAATAAAGTGCTGAACAATAACACCACAACACACGTAACAACCAGAATAATGGGGATTACCAGGATGAATATGAAGGGTAAAACGTTATTGGCAGGATGTATCGCCCTGTCATTAAGCCATATGGCATTCGCCGAGGACATTAAAGTCGCGGTTGTCGGCGCGATGTCCGGTCCGGTAGCGCAGTATGGCGATCAGGAGTTTACCGGTGCGGAACAGGCAATTGCCGATATCAATGCGAAAGGCGGTATTAAAGGCGATAAGCTCGTCGCGGTGAAATATGACGACGCCTGTGACCCGAAACAGGCGGTAGCTATCGCTAACAAAGTGGTGAACGACGGCATCAAGTATGTTATCGGTCACTTATGCTCCTCTTCCACACAGCCAGCGTCTGATATCTACGAAGACGAAGGTATCCTGATGATAACCCCGGCGGCGACCGCGCCGGAGCTGACCGCACGCGGCTATAACCTGATTTTGCGCACGACCGGCCTGGACTCTGACCAGGGGCCAACGGCGGCAAAGTATATTCTGGAGAAGGTAAAACCGCAGCGCATCGCGATTATCCACGATAAGCAGCAGTACGGCGAAGGGCTGGCGCGCGCGGTGCAGGACGGTCTGAAGAAAGGCGGCGTTAATGTCGTATTCTTTGACGGCATCACCGCCGGCGAAAAAGATTTCTCCACTCTGGTAGCGCGTCTGAAAAAAGAGAATATCGACTTTGTCTACTACGGCGGTTATCACCCGGAAATGGGGCAGATTTTGCGCCAGTCCCGCGCCGCAGGGCTGAAAACTCAGTTTATGGGGCCGGAAGGGGTCGCGAACGTCTCGCTGTCTAACATCGCCGGAGAGTCGGCGGAAGGCTTACTGGTCACCAAACCGAAGAACTACGATCAGGTGCCAGCGAACAAACCGATTGTGGATGCCATCAAAGCCAAGAAACAAGATCCTAGCGGCGCATTCGTGTGGACCACCTACGCCGCGCTGCAATCCTTACAGGCGGGGCTGAACCACTCCGACGATCCGGCGGAAATCGCCAAATACCTGAAAGGCGCCACGGTCGACACCGTAATGGGACCGCTGTCATGGGATGAGAAAGGCGATCTGAAAGGATTTGAGTTCGGCGTGTTTGACTGGCATGCGAACGGTACGGCGACAGACGCTAAGTAATTTTCCTGGCGCCTTTCGCGCTGCAGGTGCGTTGGCTACGTTATTCAACCCCGGTCACTTACTTATGTAAGCTCCCGGGGATTTCATAACTTGCCGCCTGCCTGCAACGCGAAATTCTTGGAAAATTGCGAGGTGGTTTTTATCTTTTCTCCCGGCATGTAGGCCGGATAAGCGTCAGCGCCATCCGGCTTTCTTTTCGCGCTTCTCCCAGCCATCCGCCTGTGCTGTAAAGCCTAACGCCTGCATAAACGCGGCCATCACGCTACGGTCTTCAACACCGACATCCGCCATCCACCACGACGAGACGTTGGGATTATCGCGGATGACTTCTTCTACCAGGTATTGTCCGACGCCGCGACGACGGGTGATTTCACGCACGCGTAAGGAATCCAGCGCGCCCTGCGTTCCGCTCAGCGTCACTCTTACGGCGCCCAACAAACGCTCGTTAAACCGCGCGGCATAAATCCGGTGCGTTTCATCTACGCTTAATGAGGAGGCGGAATATTCCGGCCAGATTTTGCCCAGATCGATCTGATCCTGAGCGCTAAAGTGTTCTAAACGAAGGATAGTCAGCTTCATCGACGGCTTGTCCCGATTTCAAAAGATGCGATCAGTGTACCGAAACAGGCAGGCCAGATGCTTTCTCTTTTTTGTGTCATTTACCAGGTTATTAATTTTTTAACAACGATAATTACAGTTTGAAGCATTAGAGAATGGAAAACAGGCAGCATAATTCCCTGAATGCTAGTGAATTATTCCGCTTAATATGCCGTTATTTTATGCTGACAAGCGTGCTTTTTTTTGTTTATCTATAGCGAAAAGCAGAATATTATCTTTCCTTAATAGACTGAAAAATAGAGATTTTAATCTTATTATGCTTTAAATGCTGCGCTAACTCATTAATGAGTCAGTAAAAAGCGCACCATTTATAAAAAGTACAGTCTGCTTTTTAACCAGCAAAAAACAAAACATATAACATCACGAATGGGGATACAGGCACATGAAACGGAAAGCGAAAACAATAATCGCAGGGATTGTTGCATTAGCAGTCTCGCAGGGGGCAATGGCAGATGATATTAAAGTCGCCATAGTCGGGGCGATGTCCGGCCCGGTAGCGCAATGGGGCGATATGGAATTTAACGGCGCGCGCCAGGCCATTAAAGACATCAACGCTAAAGGCGGTATTAAAGGCGATAAGCTGGTCGGCGTAGAGTACGATGATGCCTGCGATCCAAAACAGGCGGTGGCGGTGGCCAACAAAATCGTTAACGACGGTATTCAGTACGTTATTGGTCACTTGTGTTCTTCTTCTACTCAGCCAGCATCCGATATCTATGAAGATGAAGGTATTCTGATGATCTCCCCAGGGGCGACTAACCCGGAGCTGACCCAGCGCGGCTATCAGTACATTATGCGTACCGCCGGCCTGGACTCCTCCCAGGGGCCAACAGCCGCGAAATACATCCTGGAAACGGTGAAACCGCAGCGCATCGCTATCATTCACGATAAACAGCAATACGGCGAAGGACTGGCGCGCTCTGTGCAGGATGGTCTGAAGCAGGGCAATGCCAATATTGTCTTTTTTGATGGTATTACCGCCGGTGAAAAAGATTTCTCCGCCCTGATTGCTCGCTTGCAAAAAGAGAATATCGACTTTGTGTATTACGGCGGCTACTACCCGGAAATGGGGCAGATGCTGCGCCAGGCGCGGGCTAATGGCCTGAAAACGCAATTTATGGGGCCGGAAGGCGTGGGTAACGCGTCGCTGTCCAATATTGCGGGCGGTGCGGCGGAAGGCATGTTGGTGACGATGCCAAAACGTTATGACCAGGACCCGGCGAATAAAGCGATTGTCGAGGCGCTGAAAGCCGACAAGAAAGATCCCAGCGGTCCGTATGTCTGGATCACCTACGCCGCCGTCCAGTCGCTGGCGACCGCAATGACGCGTAGCGCCAGCCATGCTCCGCTGGATCTGGTGAAAGATCTTAAAGCGTACGGGGCTGATACCGTTATTGGGCCGCTGAAATGGGATGAAAAAGGCGATCTTAAGGGATTTGAATTTGGCGTCTTCCAGTGGCACGCCGACGGCTCGTCAACCGTCGCGAAGTAATGCCAGAAGATAAGTTATCCCACCGCCCGCACGCCGGGCGGGTTTAAAAAGGTTACCTTATGTCCGAGCAGTTTCTCTATTTCTTGCAGCAGATGTTTAACGGCGTCACGCTGGGGAGCACCTACGCGCTGATTGCTATCGGTTATACGATGGTGTACGGCATTATCGGCATGATCAACTTCGCTCATGGCGAGGTGTATATGATCGGCAGCTACGTCTCTTTTATGATCATCGCCGCGCTAATGATGATGGGAATAGACACCAGTTGGCTCCTGGTGGCCGCTGGATTTATCGGCGCGATTATTATTGCCAGCGCCTACGGCTGGAGTATCGAGCGAGTCGCTTACCGGCCCGTGCGCAACTCCAAGCGCCTGATTGCCCTGATTTCCGCCATCGGGATGTCCATCTTCCTGCAAAACTACGTCAGCCTGACGGAAGGTTCGCGCGACGTGGCGTTACCCAGCCTGTTTAACGGCCAGTGGATTGTGGGCAGCAGCGAAAACTTTTCCGCGTCCATCACCACCATGCAGGCGGTTATCTGGATAGTCACCTTTCTGGCTATGCTGGCGCTCACCATTTTCATTCGCTACTCCCGGATGGGCCGCGCCTGCCGCGCCTGCGCGGAGGATCTGAAAATGGCCAGCCTGCTCGGCATTAATACCGACCGTGTCATTGCGCTAACGTTTGTTATCGGCGCGGCAATGGCGGCGGTGGCGGGCGTGCTGCTCGGTCAGTTCTATGGCGTAATTAACCCCTACATCGGTTTTATGGCCGGGATGAAAGCGTTCACCGCGGCGGTGCTGGGCGGGATTGGCAGCATTCCGGGCGCGATGATCGGCGGTCTGATTTTGGGCGTCGCCGAAGCGCTCTCGTCTGCATATTTAAGTACCGAATATAAAGATGTCGTATCGTTCGCTCTGCTGATTCTGGTACTGCTGGTGATGCCGACCGGTATCCTGGGGCGTCCGGAGGTAGAGAAAGTATGAAACCGATGCATATTGCGATGGCTCTGTTCTCTGCGGCGATGTTCTTCGTTCTGGCTGGCGTCTTCATGGGCGTACAACTGGAGCTGGACGGCACCAAACTGGTGGTGGATACCGCCGCCGACATCCGCTGGCAGTGGATCTTTATCGGTACGGCAGTGGTTTTTTTCTTTCAGTTGCTGCGTCCGATGTTCCAGAAAGCGGTGAAGCACGTCTCCGGACCGAAGTTTATTCTGCCGGCGATCGATGGCTCTACCGTTAAGCAAAAGCTGTTTCTGATGGCGCTGCTGGTTATCGCCGTGGCGTGGCCGTTTATGGTGTCGCGCGGTAGCGTGGATATCGCCACTATGACCATGATTTATATCATCCTCGGTCTGGGGCTGAACGTGGTGGTGGGGCTGTCCGGCCTGCTGGTATTGGGCTACGGCGGCTTTTACGCCATCGGCGCTTATACCTTTGCGCTGCTCAATCACTATTACGGTTTGGGTTTCTGGACCTGCCTGCCGCTGGCGGGACTGGTCTCCGCCGCCGCTGGTTTCCTGCTCGGCTTCCCGGTACTGCGTCTGCGCGGCGACTATCTGGCGATTGTGACGCTCGGCTTCGGCGAAATCGTCCGTATCCTGTTGCTCAACAACACTGAAATTACCGGCGGCCCGAACGGTATCAGCCAGATCCCCAAACCGACGCTGTTTGGTCTGGAGTTTAGCCGCAGTACCCGCGAAGGCGGCTGGGATACCTTCAGCAATTTCTTTGGCGTGAAGTACGACCCATCCGACCGGGTCATTTTCCTCTATCTGGTGGCCCTGTTGCTGGTGGTCCTGTCGTTGTTTGTCATTAACCGCCTGCTGCGTATGCCGCTGGGCCGGGCGTGGGAAGCGTTGCGTGAAGATGAGATCGCCTGTCGCTCATTAGGTTTAAGCCCGACGCGCATCAAGCTGACCGCTTTTACTATCAGCGCCGCGTTTGCCGGTTTCGCCGGGACGTTGTTTGCCGCCCGCCAGGGCTTTGTCAGCCCGGAATCCTTCACCTTCGCCGAATCCGCCTTCGTGCTGGCGATTGTGGTGCTGGGCGGAATGGGCTCGCAGTTTGCGGTGATCCTGGCGGCGGTTCTGCTGGTGGTGTCGCGCGAGCTGATGCGCGACTTCAACGAATACAGCATGTTGATGCTCGGTGGTTTGATGGTGTTGATGATGATCTGGCGCCCGCAGGGATTGCTGCCGATGACGCGTCCGCAGTTGAAGCTGAAAAGTGGTCAGGCGAAAGGAGAGCAGGCATGAGTCAGCCATTATTAGCGGTTAACGGCCTGATGATGCGCTTTGGCGGTTTGCTGGCGGTCAACAATGTATCGCTGGAATTGCGTGAGCGGGAAATTGTGTCGCTGATTGGCCCTAACGGCGCGGGTAAAACGACGGTGTTTAACTGCCTGACCGGTTTTTATAAGCCGACAGGCGGTACGATCACGTTGCGCGAGCGGCATCTGGAAGGATTGCCGGGCCAGCAGATCGCCCGCATGGGCGTGGTACGCACTTTCCAGCATGTGCGCCTGTTTCGCGAAATGACGGTGATTGAAAATCTGCTGGTGGCGCAGCACCAGCAACTGAAAACGGGCCTCTTTTCCGGCCTGTTGAAAACGCCCGCTTTCCGCCGCGCGCAAAGCGAAGCGCTGGACCGCGCGGCGACCTGGCTTGAGCGTATTGGCCTGCTGGAACATGCCAACCGCCAGGCCAGTAATCTGGCCTACGGCGACCAGCGCCGGCTGGAGATTGCCCGCTGCATGGTGACGCAGCCAGAAATTCTGATGCTCGACGAACCGGCGGCTGGCCTTAACCCGAAAGAGACCAAAGAGCTGGATGAGCTGATTGCCGAACTACGTAACCATCACAACACCACTATCTTGCTGATTGAACACGATATGAAGCTGGTGATGGGCATTTCCGATCGCATTTACGTGGTGAACCAGGGCACGCCGCTGGCGAACGGCACGCCGGAAGAGATCCGCAACAACCCGGACGTCATCCGCGCTTATCTGGGTGAGGCATAAGATGGAAAAAACGATGTTAACGTTTGAAAAAGTCAGCGCCCACTACGGCAAGATTCAGGCGCTGCACGACGTCAGTCTGCACATCAACCAGGGGGAAATCGTTACCCTAATTGGCGCTAACGGCGCGGGGAAAACGACGCTGCTTGGCACCTTGTGCGGCGATCCGCGCGCCTCCAGCGGACGGGTGGTGTTTGACGGTAAAGACATCACCGACTGGCAGACGGCGAAAATCATGCGTGAAGCGGTGGCGATAGTGCCGGAAGGGCGGCGCGTCTTCTCGCGGATGACGGTGGAAGAGAACCTGGCGATGGGCGGTTTTTTTGCCGAGCGCGATCGGTTTCAGGAGCGTATCAAATGGGTGTACGAGCTGTTTCCGCGCCTGCATGAACGCCGTATCCAGCGAGCGGGCACCATGTCCGGTGGCGAACAGCAGATGCTGGCGATTGGCCGCGCGCTGATGAGCCAGCCGAGGCTATTGCTGCTGGATGAACCGTCGCTGGGGCTGGCGCCGATCATCATCCAGCAGATCTTCGACACCATTGAGCAGTTGCGCGAGCAGGGTATGACCATCTTCCTTGTCGAGCAGAACGCCAACCAGGCGCTGAAGCTCGCCGACCGCGGTTATGTGCTGGAAAACGGCCACGTGGTGCTATCCGATACCGGTGATGCGCTGCTGGCGAACGAAGCGGTGCGCAGCGCCTATCTGGGCGGATAAGGCGCAGTTTACAGCTGCCATCTGGCAAACGCGCCCGGTGGCGCTACCGCTTACCGGACCTGGCGGATTACTCGGCATTCGGCAAATCAGTAGAACATTTTTCGTACCAATATGTTATAGTTGAGAATAGTTATCAACTATAACCACCGAAGAAGGAGCAAGGATGATACGTTCAGGCGCCTGCATAATGGGAACGCTGTTGTTCGCGGCTTCGTTCAGTGTTAACGCCTTAACCTCAAACGATTTTGATCCCCGCGATCCTGCTATCTGGCAAGAAGAAACCGCAACGCCTTATCCACTGGCCGCAACGACCTGCGAAGTGCGTCATCATCCGGATTGTGCAACGTGGGAGGATGAAAAATCCGACATTCAGCGTGAACGCGAGCGGCGAGATCAGCGGCGCTTACAAAATCAGTACAAAAAGTATTCTCATCGTGATTAACTGCTGACGCCAGCCAAATAACGCATGTCTGGTCAGCATTACGCTGTCAGACGTGCCGTAGCTCCCACTTTTCTTTTCCGGCGCTTTCACTGCCTTGCCATCTCTCTGTCGCCTTACTATCTTTTTTTTGTAATAAAAAAGTTATTTTTCTGTCATTCGAGCATGTCATGTTACCCCCGCGAACATAAAACGCGTGATATCGCGCATCCCGGCACAAAAAGAGAGATAACCGATGATATCGTTACGACATACAGCTTTAGGACTGGCGCTGAGTCTGGCATTTACGGGTCAGGCGTTGGCCGTCACCACTATTCCATTCTGGCATTCAATGGAAGGGGAGTTAGGCAAAGAAGTTGATTCACTGGCGCAACGTTTCAACCAGGCTAATCCGGATTACAAAATCGTTCCGGTCTATAAGGGGAACTATGAACAGAACCTGAGCGCCGGGATCGCGGCATTCCGTACCGGCAACGCGCCGGCAATATTGCAGGTTTATGAGGTTGGGACAGCGACCATGATGGCCTCGAAAGCCATTAAGCCGGTTTATGAAGTGTTTAAAGACGCCGGTATTAACTTTGACGAGTCCCGGTTTGTACCAACCGTTGCAGGCTACTACACCGATGCTAAAAGCGGGCATCTGCTCTCCCAGCCCTTTAACAGCTCCACGCCGGTACTGTACTACAACAAAGACGCCTTTAAGAAAGCCGGTTTAGATCCGGAACAGCCGCCGAAAACCTGGCAGGAGCTGGCTGACTATACCGCGAAATTGAGAGCGGCAGGCATGAAATGCGGTTACGCCAGCGGCTGGCAAGGCTGGATCCAACTGGAAAACTTCAGCGCCTGGAACGGTCTCCCCTTCGCCAGTAAAAACAATGGCTTTGACGGTACAGATGCGGTGCTGGAGTTTAATAAGCCAGAGCAGGTGAAACATATCGCGCTGCTGGAAGAGATGAATAAGAAAGGCGATTTTAGCTATGTTGGGCGTAAGGACGAGTCTACCGAGAAGTTTTATAACGGTGACTGCGCGATGACAACCGCGTCCTCCGGCTCGCTCGCCAATATCCGCCAGTATGCCAAATTTAACTATGGCGTGGGTATGATGCCGTACGACGCTGATATCAAGGGCGCGCCGCAAAACGCCATTATCGGCGGAGCCAGCCTATGGGTCATGCAGGGTAAAGATAAAGAAACCTATACCGGCGTCGCCAAATTCCTCGACTTCCTGGCAAAACCGGAAAACGCTGCTGAATGGCATCAAAAAACCGGCTACCTGCCGATTACCACCGCCGCCTACGACCTGACCCGCGAGCAGGGTTATTACGATAAAAACCCCGGTGCGGATATCGCCACTCGCCAGATGTTGAATAAGCCGCCGTTACCCTTCACCAAAGGCTTGCGTCTGGGCAATATGCCGCAGATTCGTACCATCGTGGACGAAGAGCTGGAAAGCGTCTGGACCGGGAAGAAAACCCCACAACAGGCGTTGGATACCGCGGTGGATCGCGGGAATCAGTTACTGCGTCGTTTTGAGAAAGCGAGCAAATCTTAAGTGTATAAGTGCCTGCTTGCACCGCCATCCGGCACCTTCCAGGAAAAGAACCTTCATGTCATCATCCCGTCCGGTGTTCCGCTCGCGCTGGCTGCCGTATTTACTGGTTGCCCCGCAGTTGGTTATCACCGTTATTTTCTTTATCTGGCCTGCGGGCGAAGCGCTGTGGTATTCGCTGCAAAGCGTCGATCCGTTTGGTTTTTCCAGCCAATTTGTCGGGCTGGAGAATTTCGTCGCGCTTTTTCACGACAGTTATTATCTCGATGCCTTCTGGACGACGATTAAATTCAGCGCGCTGGTCACGTTTAGCGGCCTGCTGGTCTCGTTGTTTTTCGCCGCCCTGGTGGATTACGTGGTGCGCGGCAGCCGTTTTTATCAGACGCTGATGCTGCTGCCTTATGCCGTCGCGCCCGCCGTCGCCGCCGTATTGTGGATTTTCCTGTTTAACCCGGGGCGGGGATTAATCACCCATTTCCTCGGCGAATTCGGCTATGACTGGAACCACGCGCAAAACAGCGGTCAGGCGATGTTCCTGGTGGTATTTGCGTCAGTCTGGAAGCAGATTAGTTACAACTTTTTATTCTTCTTTGCCGCGCTGCAATCCATTCCCCGCTCGCTGGTGGAAGCGGCGGCCATTGACGGCGCCGGGCCGATTCGTCGTTTCTTCCGGCTTTCTTTGCCGCTTATTGCGCCGGTCAGTTTCTTCCTGCTGGTGGTCAACCTGGTGTACGCCTTTTTCGACACCTTCCCGGTGATTGACGCCGCGACCGCCGGCGGGCCGGTACAAGCCACCACGACGCTGATTTATAAGATTTATCGCGAAGGGTTTACCGGCCTGGATCTCTCGGCGTCCGCCGCGCAGTCGGTGGTGTTGATGTTCCTCGTCATCATTCTGACGGTGGTGCAGTTCCGCTATGTGGAAAGTAAGGTGCGTTACCAATGATAGAGAATCGTCGCGGGCTGACAATATTCAGCCATACCATGCTGATTCTGGGGATCGCGGTCATTTTGTTTCCGCTGTATGTCGCGTTTGTCGCGGCGACGCTGGACGACCGCGCGGTGTTTGAGACGCCGATGACGCTGCTTCCCGGCACGCAGTTACTGGAGAATATCAAAACTATTTGGGTCAACGGCGTCGGTGTTAATAGCGCGCCATTCTGGCTGATGATGCTTAACAGTTTCATTATGGCGTTCAGCATTACGGTAGGCAAAATCACGGTATCTATGCTTTCCGCATTCGCCATCGTCTGGTTTCGTTTTCCCCTGCGTAACCTGTTCTTCTGGATGATTTTTATCACCCTGATGTTGCCGGTTGAAGTGCGTATCTTCCCGACGGTGGAAGTGATCGCCAACCTGAAAATGCTCGACAGCTATGCCGGTCTGACGCTACCGCTGATGGCGTCCGCTACCGCCACTTTCCTGTTTCGTCAGTTCTTTATGACGCTTCCGGATGAACTGGTGGAGGCGGCCCGTATTGACGGCGCGTCGCCGATGCGCTTTTTCCGCGACATCGTGTTGCCGCTGTCAAAAACCAACCTGGCGGCGTTATTCGTCATCACCTTTATCTACGGCTGGAACCAGTATCTGTGGCCGCTGTTGATTATCACCGACGTGAATCTTGGCACTGCCGTAGCGGGTATCAAAGGGATGATCGCCACTGGCGAAGGTACCACGCAATGGAACCAGGTGATGGCGGCAATGCTGCTGACCCTTATTCCCCCGGTTGTCATCGTTTTAGCCATGCAGCGCGCGTTTGTGCGTGGCCTGGTCGATAGTGAGAAATAAAATGGCTGGTTTAAAACTACAGGCAGTAACCAAAAGCTGGGACGGCAAAACCCAGGTCATTCAACCGCTGACGCTGGACGTGGCGGATGGCGAATTTATCGTGATGGTCGGGCCGTCCGGCTGCGGCAAATCAACGTTGTTGCGGATGGTGGCTGGTCTGGAACGCGTGACCAGCGGCGATATCTGGATTGATCGCAAACGGGTCACCGAGATGGAGCCCAAAGATCGCGGCATCGCGATGGTATTTCAGAACTATGCTCTCTATCCCCATATGAGCGTAGAGGAGAACATGGCGTGGGGACTAAAAATTCGCGGTATGAGCAAAGCGCATATTGAAGAACGTGTGCGGGAGGCGGCGCGCATTCTGGAGCTGGACGGCCTGCTTAAACGCCGTCCACGCGAGCTTTCCGGCGGTCAACGGCAGCGCGTGGCAATGGGGCGCGCGATCGTCCGCGAGCCGGCAGTCTTTTTATTCGACGAACCGCTCTCTAACCTCGACGCCAAGCTGCGCGTGCAGATGCGTCTGGAGTTACAACATCTGCATCGTCGTCTTCGTACCACCTCGCTCTATGTTACTCACGATCAGGTAGAGGCGATGACGCTGGCCCAGCGGGTGATGGTGATGAATAAAGGCGTCGCAGAACAGATTGGCACGCCGGTAGAGGTGTATGAAAAACCAGCCAGTCGCTTCGTGGCGAGCTTTATCGGCAGCCCGGCGATGAATCTGTTGGACGGCGTTATCAGCGCTTCCGGCGACCGTTTCGAATTGCCTGGCGGTCTGGCGTTGCCGATTGGTGCGGGCTATCGGGGTCATGCTGGACGTAAAATGACGCTGGGTATCCGACCGGAGCATATTGCGTTAAGCTCGCAGGCGGAAGGCGGCGTGCCGCTAACGGTAGATACGCTGGAGATTCTGGGCGCGGATAATCTGGCGCATGGGCGCTGGGGCGATCAGAAACTGGTGGTGCGGTTGGCGCATCAGCAGCGCCCGGCGGCGGGCAGTACGCTATGGCTGCATCTGCCGGAACATCAGCGACATCTTTTTGATGGCGAAACAGGACAACGTGTATGAGTAACTGGCCTTATCCCCACATTGTCGCCCATCGCGGCGGCGGTAAACTGGCGCCGGAAAACACTCTGGCGGCGATTGACGTGGGCGCGCGATACGGGCACACCATGATTGAGTTTGATGCCAAGCTGTCGAAAGACGGCGAAATTTTCCTGCTGCATGACGATAACCTGGAGCGCACCAGCAACGGTTGGGGCGTGGCGGGCGAGTTGAACTGGCAGGATTTATTGCGTGTGGACGCTGGCGGTTGGTTTAGCTGCGAATTTAAAGGCGAGCCGCTGCCGTTGCTCTCGCAGGTGGCGGAGCGCTGCCGTAAACACGGCATGATGGCGAATATTGAGATCAAACCGACAACGGGGAGCGAAAGGCTAACAGGACGCGTCGTGGCGTTGGCCGCCCGTGAACTGTGGGCCGGGATGACGCCGCCGCTGCTCTCTTCCTTTGAGATAGAGGCGCTGGAAGCGGCTCGGGCGGCAGCACCTGAACTGCCGCGCGGGTTACTGCTGGATAAATGGCGTGAAGACTGGCGTGAACTGACGACCCGTCTGGGCTGTGTTTCCCTCCATCTCAACCATAAATTACTCGATGAGACGCGAGTGCAAGAGATTAAGGCCGCGGGTCTGCGGATTCTGGTGTATACCGTCAATCAGCCCCAGCGGGCGGCAGAGCTGCTGCGCTGGGGCGTGGATTGTATCTGCACCGATCGCATTGATGACATCGGCCCTCACTTTCAGTTTTAAGGGCCGTCAGTTTTAAGGGCTGATGGTTTTCAGCGGGATGTCAGGCTGCGGCGTCCCGCTGCCCTGCTGCAACATTGGCTGGGAATGGTTTAGCATCCGGTCCGGATTTCCGCTGCCGCTGAGTATTCCGCCCTGCGTATTGGGCAGCGTTTGCTGACCGAGCATACCGTTGCCCGGCTGTCCCTGCTGAACCCGCTGCGTATTGGCATTCAACTGCGACTGTAGATTTTGCTGCTGGCTGCGCGCCTGCGTTTGCATCTGTTGTTTCAACATACCCTGCTGCTGAATCTGCTGCGTTTGCATCTGCGTCTGCATACGCTGCTGGCTGGGGATCTGATAACCTGGCTGATTAGGATTATTCATAGTGTTAATTGGCTGGGCCAATACAGCAAAGGGTAACAAAGCCGTAATAAGTAGTAAGCGTTTCATTGTTGTCTCCTCCCGATGAGGCCTCTTTTTAAGTGTACCTCTATTTCGCCATGATGATGATTTTTTAAGCGTTGTGGACCAGGATTAAACGGGACATACACCCATTTATCTGGAGAAAAACAACGATGAAACCAACGTTTATGCGCTGGGTGGCGATTGCCGCTCTGCTGGCCGGGGGGACGTTTAGCGCGGTGGCCAATCCTCCCGTCGCGCCGCCAGTCTCCTATGGTGTTGAAGAAGATGTCTTTCATCCTGTGCGGGCGACGCAAGGGATGGTGGCGTCCGTGGATGCAATGGCGACGCAGGTTGGCGTGGATATCTTAAAGCAGGGCGGTAATGCCGTGGATGCCGCCGTCGCCGTGGGCTATGCGCTGGCTGTCACGCATCCGCAAGCCGGGAATCTGGGCGGCGGGGGATTTATGCTGCTGCGCACTAAAGATGGCGCTACTACGGCGATTGATTTTCGTGAAATGGCGCCTGCCGGCGCTACGCGCGATATGTTCCTCGACGATCAGGGTAACGCCGATGCGAAAAAGTCGCTGACGTCGCATCTGGCATCCGGTACGCCGGGTACCGTGGCGGGGTTCTCGCTGGCGCTGGAGAAATACGGCACGATGCCGCTGAATAAAGTGGTGCGTCCGGCGATGAAGCTGGCGGAAGAGGGTTTTGTGGTTAACGATGCGCTGGCCGACGACTTAAAAACTTACGGCAGCGAAGTGATCCCTAATCATGAGAACAGCAAAGCCATTTTCTGGAAAGACGGTGAGCCGCTGAAAAAAGGCGATAAGCTGGTCCAGAAGAATCTGGCGAAAAGCCTGGAAATGATTGCCGAAAACGGCCCGGCTGCGTTTTATAAAGGGGCGATTGCCGACCAGATTGCCGGGGAAATGCAGAAGAACGGCGGTCTGATGACCAAAGAGGATTTAGCCAGCTATAAAGCCGTTGAGCGTACGCCAATCAGCGGTGACTATCGCGGGTATCAGGTCTTCTCCATGCCGCCGCCATCCTCAGGCGGTATTCACATCGTGCAAATTCTCAATATCCTTGAAAATTTCGACATGAAGAAGTACGGCTTTGGCAGCGCCGATGCCATGCAAATCATGGCGGAAGCGGAAAAATACGCCTACGCTGACCGCTCAGAGTATCTGGGCGATCCGGACTTTGTGAAAGTGCCGTGGCAGGCGCTGACCAACAAAGCCTATGCGAAAACGCTGGCCGATCAAATTGATATCAACAAGGCCAAACCTTCCAGCCAGATAAAACCGGGCAAGCTCGCCCCGTATGAAAGCAACCAGACCACCCACTTCTCGGTGGTGGATAAAGACGGCAATGCTGTGGCGGTGACCTATACCCTGAACACCACCTTCGGCACAGGAATTGTGGCGGGAAATACCGGTATTCTGCTGAATAATCAAATGGATGATTTTTCTGCTAAACCCGGTGTACCTAATGTTTATGGCCTGGTAGGCGGCGATGCTAACGCGGTCGGTCCGAAGAAGCGTCCGCTGTCGTCGATGTCGCCCACTATCGTGGTAAAAGACGGCAAAACCTGGCTGGTGACCGGCAGTCCTGGCGGGAGTCGAATCATCACTACTGTGCTGCAAATGGTAGTGAACAGCATTGATTTTGGCATGAACGTCGCCGAAGCGACCAACGCGCCGCGTTTCCATCATCAATGGTTGCCGGACGAACTGCGGGTAGAAAAGGGCTTCAGCCCCGATACGCTAAAGTTGCTGGAACAGAAAGGGCAGAAAGTCGCGCTGAAAGAAGCGATGGGCAGCACCCAAAGTATTATGGTTGGACCGGATGGCGAACTGTACGGTGCGTCTGACCCGCGTTCGGTGGATGATTTAACGGCGGGATACTGATTTTTAATTCCAGGCCCGGTGTCAGACACCGGGCTATTTGCAGATTATGCCGTGAGTAATCGGGCTGGATTATCAATACAAAGCTTGCGCAGAGTATCGTTGTCTACTCCGCGAGCAGCCAGATAGGCGAGGAAGACATTCGGGACAAACCCCCAGCCATTTCCGCCATTTTTCGCCCACATCTGTTTGAGAAAAACATCATGGCTTAAAACGATTTGGTCGGCGTAACCCAGTGCAATCAGATTCGCTACTGCATCTGCGGTCTCCTGAACGCCCGGCGCGACACCTTCTTTTGGGAAGGTGATGTCCAGACCAATCATGTCAAATTCAAGCCATACGCCGCGGTCGAGCATTTTACGTTGATAGACGACATCTTTTCCTGAAGGGTCCGAATGCGCCAGCGAGACTTTTGCCGGAGAGACGTTCATTTCTTCCAGCACGATATCCAGCACCTCATCCCCCAGCCGCAGCCACCCTGGCATATGGATATTCATCGCCGTGTGGGGGTTGTTACATTGTGCCAGAGACGCTGCCCGCAGGCTGTTACGCTCCGCTTGGGTAAACGCGGGAGATACGCCGATTTCACCGATCATGCCAGCGCGAATATCCGTCTCGCCAATACCCTGATTCAGTTCTTTATCAATGAGTGAGGCTAACAGCTCAACAGGTTTATGGATCCGGGTACTTTCAAATTTCTCCAGATAAGGTCCGGATGACGCAACGATATTCAAACCCGTTTTTAAGGCAACTTCTCGCAGCGCTGAGGCGTCCCGTCCAATGGATTCTGATCCGGTGGCGTCGACAATCGTCCTGCCGCCCAAAGACATAAAGTTATTGATTTCGAAGATAACATCATCAATCTCTTTGCGGTCCATATTATCGGCGCAGCAGTATGGGTCGTGTTTCAGCCCCCACTGCAGGTCAGCACTGACTTTCTTTCCCACCAGTTGCTGTGAAAAAGCATAATGTGGCTCGTCTACGACCGAAGACAGATCGTTAAACAGATGTTCATGCGGTAGCGTCAGCCCCATATCCGTATGCGCCACCGGGCCTGTTACGGTTTGCAGGAAACCTTTCATTCTGACACCTCCATTCTTTGCGCCATTTTGGATGCTCTGTATTCAGGGATGGTGGTCACAATCGCACCGACTAACGCGAACAGCGTACCGATGATGGTGACCAGGTAGACCGTATTGCCTAATGAAGGGATCAATTCATCAATTAGCACTGAGCCAAGCAGTTGGCCTGCTGTTGACGCTACGCCCAGCATCAATAGTCCTAAGCCTCTCACCAGAATCGCCATTAGCCCGATGGACAGCAGACCCAGCGGACCACCGAGATACATCCACCATGTATTGGGTAACTGGATGGTGACATGGCCTAATGCGATACGTATCGCCAGCGCCGCGCCCAGGACACAAAAGCCGACGATGAAGTTCCATGTAATGGACACCAGCATGGAGCCCGTTGCCTCGGCGACTTTCGCATTTCCCGCAGGCTGCCAGCCAGCGAGTAACCCTGCCAAAAAGGGGAGGATAGCGAGCAGGATAAACGAGGTTGAGTGCCACTGTGGCGACACGACAAAAATGGTGGCGATAACGGCGAACAATGCGCCAGTAATGCGCCATGGCGTAAAATATTTCTTCTCCTCCACACCGATGCCAAAACGGTCGCACAGCAGGCCGGAAAGAAGCAGAGCGGAAATTAATGCCGTTTGAAAGGTGGCAACGCCCAGCGCGCTGGCAGATGCGCCCTCAGAAAATACGACCATCGCCCCGCATAATCCTGCAAACCAATTCCATAGCGGGATTTTTCTCTTTTTAATCAGAGTAGGGATTGAGGCGAATTGCTGGCGTGTTTCTTTGCGCGCAATAATAATAAAAAACATGACGACCAGACCGCTGGCAAACGAGATTACTGCGCAAGCATTACCGTCTTGTAACCAATGTCCTAACTGCCCATTAACGGCAGACTGCATCGGGGAAAGCATACCGGCTAAGATGGTGGCAAGCATCAGTAAGGGGGTTGAGTACTTATTCTTGTTCATACATCAATCCTTATATTTTATAAAAGGAGTAACTTTCGTTACTCCATTGTTTTTTATTTTCTGGCGATGAATTGAAGCGTGTTGACCCACAGGTCGGTATAAAATGGCCATGACATAAACTGCTGGGTTCCCCAGTGTGGGGAGCAGTCACTCATAAAGCAGGCGGTTTTACCCTGTTGGTATTCACCGAACACTAACAATGGGTCATTATTTATTGTTAATACGACATCGGCATCGTCTCTGGCGACGGCCTGGTTATATCCAAGAAATACCGGGTAATCTGAGAATCCGTTAACAACAGGATGTTCAGGTGAGACAGCCTCAGCACAGATACCCTCGGGCTTTTCTACCCGGTCATCGCCATCAAGCATAATAACTGGCAGAACCTCAGCAAGAACGGTGTTCTTATAATTGGCTTTTGCCTCAATACCCATGAACGACAGATAGCCGCCAATCATGAGTAGTCCACCGCCATTTTTGACGTACTCTTTAATGGACTCCAGAGCGTTTGGTTTTATTTTTAGCTGATAAAATGTCTCGTTTTGCAACAGGAAGGTATTACTACCAATGTCGCTAATAACAATCACATCGTAACGATTTAATTCGTCAATACTCTCTGGAAAGGCAATTTGTACTGTGTGGGCAGGCATGTAATCAATATCAACGCCGCCTTTCCTCAAGCATTCCAGTAACCATGTAGCGCCTTCTTCATATTTACTGGAGGTGAAACTGTCATAACCTTTTGAATGAATCATATGAATATGCCAGGATTCTCCAATAAAGAGCACCTTTAGTTTTTTCTGCGTATTGTTCATAGTCTGCTCCTTGATTTAGTGAGTAGAGATAGTTTGTTTGTAATGTGAACCCTGAATACGATGAAGAACGGAGTCGTTTTCCGGCATATCAGAGGCATTAGGCGTTTCAACCGCAAGTGAGGCAAATGCGCTGGCGTAGCACAATGCGGATGCCAGTGACTTTCCTTTTGCAAGACCAGATGCGAGGGCGCCATTGAAAGCGTCACCCGCTCCTGCCGTATTTTTTACAACTGCCGGAAATGCCGGGGAATAGATGAATTGTGTGCCATCATAAGCAAGCGAACCTTTGCTACCTAATGTAATAATGGTATTTTTGACGCCTTTCTGATGAATAATTTTGGCCGCGCATTTGGCTGATTCGATATCATTAACCGCCATATTGGCCAGCAGGCCTGCTTCCGTTTCATTTGGCGTAATATAGTCAATGTTATCAATGATGGTGTTAACCATGTCATTGTATGGCGCTGGATTGATAATGACCGGTATGTCATTTTTTTGTGCGAGACGAATTGTTTGCTGCAGCGCTTCGTAATTCGTCTCCAGTTGGACAAGAACAATATCTGAATGAACAATGGCTTCTTTCTGAATGGTGATTTCATCAGGGGAAATTGTCATGTTGGCGCCAGGGTAGATAGCGATGACGTTATCTCCGGTATCTCCATTCACCATGATGGTTGCTGTACCTGTTTGTGTTTCTTTGGTCTGGTAGATAACACTTTTATGGATTTTTGATGAGTTTATAAAATTAATGGCATAATCACTAAAATGGTCTGAGCCGACTTTAGTAATAAAATGCACATCAGAATCGGCATAGCTTGCTGCTAATGCCTGATTACATCCCTTACCGCCGGGTGAAAAAATAAATTTATCGGCCAGCAATGATTCTCCCGTTGAGGGTAATCTCGGTAGATAACTGATGATATCAACATTGAACGAGCCAATAACACATACATTATTTTTCATGGCAGAGAGACCTTTTTTTATTTTCTGCGCTGATTCATATTTTTCCAGCACATAAGCAATTTCATTTTTTGCGACGTTATCAAGAGAATCAAGGGTAATAAATGCACCACCATGACAGCGAGTAAGATATCCCTGTCCGGCAAGTTCATTGAGATCTGAACGAATAGTTTCCTTTGTTACCTTGAGACTTTTCGCCAGATTTGAAACTTTTACAACTCCCGAAATACTGAGTTCCTTCAATATTCTATGATGGCGTTCAAATTTCATTTTTTACCTCACCGTGGTTAAATTAGTCCCGGGAGGAGTATATTGTTGTGATTGTCACCATAAAGTGATGGCAGAAACCAAAAAAAAACAAAAATGTAATATTAATATTGCTAAAATTACGGAAAAAACGGTGATAAAGCTTAAAGTGGTAATAACCATGAAATTCAGGTGGTTATTGTTTTGATATAGGGGAAGTAGGTTGTAATAACTGGAATGTGATGAAGGTTTGTGACGTTTCGCCCCACAGGGTGGGGCGGGGAAGCGCTATTTCACGCGCGCCATAAAGTACGCATCAACGTACTCACCGTTGCGCAGGCCGTATTTCTTACCGGTGCCTTCGATTTCAAAGCCGTACTTCTTATACACCGCCACGGCGGGCTCGTTATCAACAAACACCGTTAACTCGATACGGTCAACGCGCAGCCAGTTGTCACACATGTCGATCATCGTGCGGATCAGCGCGCTGGCAATACCGCGATTGTGCCACCGGGCATCCACGCAGATACCAAAATCGGCCACGTGGCTGCGACGGGGACGTTGGGTGACCTGAATAGAAAGATGGCCAACGACAATATCGTCAATGCAGGCAACCAGTTGTTTAACCCCGGCTTGCTCGGTTAGCCGCGCCTGCCACATTTCGAGGGAAGGATGAGGAACCTGTAGCGTGTTGTGGTACACCTCCGGCTGGGCGTGGATCTGACGAATGGCGTCGTAATCTTTCGGTTCAGCGTGGCGTATCACTATCTCACTCATTCCTTATCTCCTGCAGGGGTAATTGTGTATTTACACTCGCTGAGAAAGAAAATTCCGTCAACTGCATTTTTTTGCAAAAAGAAGTAGACAAGTGCGAATGAGAATGATTATTATTGCCTTGCATTCAGGGGAACCCTACGGAGAACCTGAAAGCACGACATTGCTCACATTGCTTCCAGTATTATTTTGGCCAGCTTTTGCTGGCTTTTTTTTTGGGGTTTTGTTTCAGCCTGGCTTACTTGTCATTTTGTCCCCGGGAAGTGCTCGTGCTCCTCACGTACATTTAGTACGCTCCGGGCCCTGCGCGCAGGCCGTGAATAATCTGCCTGCGCCACTTACGCCCGATCTTGAGGCATCTGCTTTTGTAGGCCCAAAAAGGCAACGCCGCATCCGGCAAAGAATCCAACATTCAGTCTCCTCACGCTTTGCGCTATGGTGTAAACAATCATCTTCAAAAGGATCGTCTCATGACCTTACACTGCGCATTTATTGGATTCGGCAAAAGTACCACCCGTTACCATCTCCCCTACGTTCTGAATCGGAAAGATACCTGGCATGTCGCACATATTTTCCGTCGTCACGCTAAACCGGAAGAGCAGGCGCCGATCTATTCTCACATTCACTTCACCAGCGATCTGGATGAGGTGTTGGGCGATCCGCAGGTAAAACTGGTGATCGTCTGTACACATGCTGATAGCCATTTCGAATACGCCAAACGCGCGCTGGAAGCGGGTAAAAATGTGCTGGTTGAGAAACCTTTCACGCCGACGCTGGCGCAGGCAAAAGTGTTGTTCGACCTGGCGCGAAGCAAAGGACTGACCGTTACGCCGTATCAGAATCGACGTTTTGATTCCTGTTTTCTCACGGCTAAAAAAGCGATTGAGAGCGGCAAACTGGGCAAGATTGTCGAAATTGAAAGCCATTTCGATTATTACCGCCCGGTAGCAGAAACCAAACCGGGCCTGCCGCAGGATGGCGCATTCTACGGACTTGGCGTCCACACCATGGATCAAATTATTTCGCTATTTGGCCGTCCGGATCATGTCGCGTATGACATTCGTAGCCTGCGTAATAAAGCGAATCCGGATGACACCTTTGAAGCGCAACTATTTTATGGCGATTTGAAGGCTATCGTTAAAACCAGCCATCTGGTGAAAATCGACTATCCGAAGTTTATTGTTCACGGCACCAAAGGTTCGTTTGTGAAATACGGTATCGATCAACAAGAAACCAGCCTGAAAGCGAACATTATGCCTGGCGAACCCGGTTTCGCCGCTGACGAATCCGTCGGTGTGCTGGAATATGTTAACGATGACGGCGTGACCGTGAAAGAAGAGGTGAAACCGGAAACGGGTGACTATGGCCGCGTCTATGATGCGCTGTACCAGACGTTGACCGTCGGTACGCCTAATTACGTCAAGGAATCTGAAGTTCTTACCAACCTGGAAATCCTCGAACGTGCCTTCGAACAGGCAACGCCTGCGACGATAACCCTGGCTAAATAGCCCTTACAGACTCCTCTGCGCTTATTCATATTTTTTGAACAGAGGAGTCAATTTTCACCCTCTATGATCCCGGACGGAATGAGTCCACACTTATTCCATCGAAAACATCTGGGGGTGAACACAATGATCTACTTACGCAAAGCAAACGACCGCGGTCATGCGAATCATGGCTGGCTTGACTCCTGGCATACCTTTTCTTTTGCCGATTATTACGATCCGAACTTTATGGGGTTCTCGGCGCTGCGCGTGATTAACGATGACGTGATCGACGCAGGCCAGGGGTTCGGCACGCATCCGCATAAAGACATGGAAATTTTGACCTATGTGCTGGAAGGTGCCGTAGAACACCAGGACAGTATGGGCAATAAAGAACAGGTTCCGGCCGGTGAATTCCAGATTATGAGCGCCGGGACCGGCGTTCGCCACTCCGAGTACAACCCGAGCAAAACGGATCGTCTGCGGCTGTACCAGATCTGGATCATTCCGCAAGAAACCGGCATCACGCCGCGCTACGAACAGCGCCGCTTCGACGCCGCGCAGGGCAAGCAACTGGTGCTTTCGCCAGATGCTCGCGATGGTTCGCTGAAGGTCCACCAGGATATGGAGCTGTACCGCTGGGCGCTGCTCAAAGATGAGCAGTCGGTGCATCAGATTGCCGCTGAGCGCCGCGTCTGGATCCAGGTGGTAAAAGGTAACGTGACCATTAACGGTACTAAAGCCACCACCAGCGACGGCCTGGCGATTTGGGATGAGCAGGCAATCTCGATTCATGCCGACAGCGACAGCGAAGTGTTGTTGTTTGACTTGCCGCCAGTCTAACGTGCTGTAACCTTTTGTAGGCCGGATAAGACGCGAAAGCGTTGCCATCCGGCTTTTCATCGTTTGTCATTAATTCCGCACGTCCGTGGTAAACTGGGAAAATCTATCCCTTTTATACCTTTCAGGACGATGAAAAAGAAAAGACCCGTACTTCAGGATGTAGCCGACCGCGTGGGCGTGACCAAAATGACGGTCAGCCGTTTTTTGCGTAATCCGGAGCAGGTCTCCGTCGCGCTGCGGGGTAAAATTGCGGCTGCGCTTGATGAGCTCGGGTACATTCCTAATCGCGCGCCTGAC
Source organism: Salmonella sp. SJTUF15591 (assembly GCF_043356435.1). Lineage (NCBI taxonomy): Bacteria > Pseudomonadati > Pseudomonadota > Gammaproteobacteria > Enterobacterales > Enterobacteriaceae > Salmonella > Salmonella sp. SJTUF15591. Next base: position 200,451 of record NZ_JBEUJO010000007.1, read on the forward strand.
ATTCTTTCCAACGCCACCAGCCGCGCCATTGGCGTTCTGCTGCCGTCTTTAACCAACCAGGTCTTTGCGGAAGTGTTACGCGGCATTGAGGCTGTCACCGACGCGCATGGTTATCAAACCATGCTGGCGCACTACGGCTATAAACCGGAGATGGAGCAGGAGCGCCTGGAATCGATGCTCTCCTGGAATATCGACGGCCTGATCCTCACTGAGCGTACCCATACGCCGCGCACCTTAAAAATGATCGAAGTCGCCGGGATTCCGGTGGTGGAACTGATGGACAGCCAGTCGCCGTGTCTCGATATTGCCGTCGGTTTTGACAACTTCGAGGCCGCCCGTCAGATGACCGCCGCGATTATCGCGCGTGGTCATCGTCATATCGCCTATCTGGGGGCGCGCCTCGACGAACGTACTATCATCAAGCAGAAGGGCTATGAACAGGCGATGCGGGACTCAGGCCTGGTTCCTTACAGTGTGATGATGGAGCAATCTTCATCCTACTCTTCCGGTATCGAACTCATGCGCCAGGCGCGACGCGAATACCCACAGCTTGACGGTATTTTTTGCACCAACGATGACCTGGCGGTGGGGGCGGCCTTCGAATGCCAGCGCCTGGGGCTAAAAATCCCGGGCGACATGGCGATCGCCGGGTTCCACGGTCATGACATCGGCCAGGTGATGGAACCGCGTCTGGCAAGCGTCCTGACGCCGCGCGAGCGAATGGGCAGCATTGGCGCGGAACGTCTGTTGGCCCGCATTCGCGGCGAAACGGTCACGCCGAAAATGTTAGATTTAGGTTTCACCTTGTCACCGGGCGGATCTATTTAGTCTGACAACTTTGAAGTAGCTCACACTTATTCACTTTTGGCACGAATGGTCATTGCGTCGTGAATGGTGCGGTTGGACAATGTTACCGATAACAGTTACCCGTAACAAATTTTGCAACTTGTAGAGTGGGGGCCCGCTTTGAGCACGACTAATCATGATCACCACGTTTACGTTCTGATGGGCGTATCAGGCAGCGGTAAATCCGCTGTCGCAAGCGCCGTGGCGCATCAGCTTCATGCCGCGTTTCTGGACGGCGATTTTCTGCATCCGCGCTGCAATATTGAAAAAATGGCTTCCGGCGAGCCGTTGAATGATGATGACCGCAAACCGTGGTTACAGGCGCTGAACGACGCCGCTTTCGCGATGCAGCGTACCAATAAAATCTCGCTGATCGTCTGTTCCGCACTGAAAAAACATTATCGTGACCTGCTGCGCGAGGGAAACCCGAACCTCTCCTTTATCTATCTGAAAGGTGATTTCGACGTCATTGAAAGCCGTCTGAAAGCGCGCAAAGGTCATTTCTTCAAAACCCAGATGCTGGTGACGCAGTTTGAAACGCTGCAAGAGCCGGGTGCCGACGAACGCGATGTTCTGGTGGTGGATATCGACCAGCCGCTGGAAGGCGTCGTGGCGAGCACCATTGAGGTCATCAATAAAGGCAGTACGCTGTGAGTACATTAACACTGGTTTTAACCGCCGTCGGTTCCGTCTTACTGCTGCTGTTTCTCGTGATGAAGGCGCGTATGCACGCCTTCGTCGCGTTAATGGTCGTCTCAATGGGCGCGGGGCTTTTTTCAGGGATGCCGCTTGATAAAATCGCCGCGACCATGGAAAAAGGGATGGGCGGCACGCTGGGCTTCCTGGCGATTGTGGTCGCGCTGGGGGCGATGTTCGGCAAGATTCTGCATGAAACCGGCGCGGTCGATCAGATAGCCGTCAAGATGCTTAAATCCTTTGGTCATAACCGCGCGCACTATGCGATTGGCCTGGCCGGGCTGATTTGCGCGCTTCCGCTGTTCTTTGAAGTGGCGATTGTGCTGCTGATAAGCGTGGCGTTCTCTATGGCGCGTCATACCGGCACAAACCTGGTGAAGCTGGTCATTCCGCTGTTTGCGGGCGTGGCGGCAGCCGCGGCGTTTTTGTTGCCTGGGCCTGCGCCGATGCTGCTGGCTTCCCAGATGCATGCTGATTTCGGCTGGATGATCCTGATTGGCCTGTGTGCCGCCATTCCTGGCATGATTATCGCCGGGCCGCTGTGGGGGAATTTTATCAGCCGTTATGTTGAGCTGCGTATTCCTGACGACATTACCGAGCCGCATCTGGGTGAAGGTAAAATGCCTTCTTTCGGCTTCAGCCTGTCGCTGATCCTGCTGCCGTTGGTGCTGGTAGGACTGAAAACGATCGCCGCGCGTTTTGTGCCGGAAGGTTCCACCGCTTACGAATGGTTTGAGTTTATCGGCCACCCCTTCACTGCGATTCTGGTCGCTTGTCTGGTAGCGATTTACGGCCTGGCGATGCGTCAGGGGATGCCGAAAGACAAAGTGATGGAAATCTGCGGCCACGCGCTGCAACCGGCGGGCATTATCCTGCTGGTGATTGGCGCAGGCGGGGTGTTCAAACAGGTACTGGTTGACTCCGGCGTCGGCCCGGCGCTGGGCGAAGCGTTAACCGGTATGGGACTGCCGATTGCCATTACCTGCTTTGTGCTGGCGGCGGCAGTGCGCATCATTCAGGGTTCCGCGACCGTGGCGTGTTTAACCGCGGTCGGTCTGGTGATGCCGGTCATAGAGCAACTGAATTTCTCCGGCGCGCAGATGGCTGCGCTCTCTATCTGTATCGCCGGCGGTTCAATTGTGGTTTCTCATGTTAACGACGCTGGCTTCTGGCTGTTCGGTAAATTTACCGGCGCGACCGAAGCGCAGACGCTGAAGACCTGGACGATGATGGAAACTATCCTCGGCACGGTCGGCGCGATTGTCGGGATGATTGCTTTCCAACTGCTGAGCTGAGTCTTGTTGCCCGGTGGCGCTGCGCTTACCGGGCCTGGAAACGGGCACATATCGATACCGTAAGCCGGGTAAGGCGTAATCGCTACCCGGTTTTTTTATTGAGGTGTGCATGGCAATCGCCCAACGACATTTTGCCTCGCCATGTTTCAGTACGCGCATAAAAGCAGGCAAATTTCTACGCTGATCCATAATTAGGATCAATAAAACAGCGACGGAAATGATTCCCTTCCTAACGCAAATTCCCTGATAATCGCCACTGGACTTTCTGCTTGCGCGGTAAGGCAGGATAAGTCGCATTACTGATGGCTTCGCTATCATTGATTAATTTCACTTGCGACTTTGGCTGCTTTTTGTATGGTGAAGGATGCGCCACAGGATACTGGCGCGCATACACAGCACATCTCTTTGCAGGAAAAAAACGCTATGAAAAATGTTGGTTTTATCGGCTGGCGCGGAATGGTCGGCTCTGTTCTCATGCAACGCATGGTAGAGGAGCGCGATTTCGACGCTATTCGCCCTGTTTTCTTTTCTACCTCCCAGTTTGGACAGGCGGCGCCCACCTTCGGCGACACCTCCACCGGCACGCTACAGGACGCTTTTGATCTGGATGCGCTAAAAGCGCTCGATATCATCGTGACCTGCCAGGGCGGCGATTATACCAACGAAATTTATCCAAAGCTGCGCGAAAGCGGATGGCAGGGTTACTGGATTGACGCGGCTTCTACGCTGCGCATGAAAGATGATGCCATTATTATTCTCGACCCGGTCAACCAGGACGTGATTACCGACGGCCTGAACAATGGCGTGAAGACCTTTGTGGGCGGTAACTGTACCGTTAGCCTGATGTTGATGTCGCTGGGCGGTCTCTTTGCCCATAATCTCGTTGACTGGGTATCCGTCGCGACCTATCAGGCCGCCTCCGGCGGCGGCGCGCGCCATATGCGCGAGCTGTTAACCCAAATGGGTCAGTTGTATGGCCATGTCGCCGATGAACTGGCGACGCCGTCTTCCGCAATTCTTGATATTGAACGCAAAGTTACGGCATTGACCCGCAGCGGCGAGCTGCCGGTGGATAACTTTGGCGTACCGCTGGCGGGAAGCCTGATCCCCTGGATCGACAAACAGCTCGATAACGGCCAGAGCCGCGAAGAGTGGAAAGGTCAGGCGGAAACCAACAAGATCCTCAATACTGCCTCTGTGATCCCGGTTGATGGTTTGTGTGTGCGCGTCGGCGCGCTGCGCTGTCACAGCCAGGCGTTCACCATTAAGCTGAAAAAAGAGGTATCCATTCCGACGGTGGAAGAACTGCTGGCGGCACATAATCCGTGGGCGAAAGTGGTGCCGAACGATCGTGATATCACTATGCGCGAATTAACCCCGGCGGCGGTGACCGGCACGTTGACTACGCCGGTTGGTCGTCTGCGTAAGCTGAACATGGGGCCAGAGTTCTTGTCGGCGTTTACCGTAGGCGACCAGTTGTTATGGGGTGCCGCCGAGCCGCTGCGTCGAATGCTGCGCCAGTTGGCGTAGTGGCTATTGCAGCGCTTATCGGGCCTGCGTGTGGTTCTGTAGGCCGGATAAGGCGCGTCAGCGCCGCCATCCGGCGGGGGAATTTGTGTTAAACCAGGGGTGCATCGTCACCCTTTTTTTTGCGTAATACAGGAGTAAACGCAGATGTTTCATTTTTATCAGGAGTTAAGCAGAGCATTGGCTATTCTTTAAGGGTAGCTTAATCCCACGGGTATTAAGCCTAACCTGAAGGTAGGACGACGCAGATAGGATGCACAGTGTGCTGCGCCGTTCAGGTCAAAGAAGTGTCACTACCTGATGTTGAATTCAGTGAGATGGAGTGACGCCACAAAACAGGATGACAAACCATGTCCAGTCGTATCGATAGAGACGTGATTAATGCGCTAATTGCAGGACATTTTGCGGACCCTTTTTCCGTACTCGGAATGCACCAGACCCAAGCCGGACTAGAAGTCCGCGCCCTATTACCTGACGCCACCGACGTATGGGTGATTGAACCCAAAACCGGACGTAAAGTCGGCAAACTGGAATGTCTCGACGCTCGCGGTTTTTTCTGCGGCGTTTTACCCCGACGTAAAAATTTCTTTCGCTATCAGCTCGCCGTGACCTGGCACGGACAGCAGAACCTCATCGACGATCCTTACCGTTTTGGTCCATTAATACAGGAAATGGATGCCTGGCTATTGTCGGAAGGCACCCACCTGCGTCCTTATGAAACGCTGGGCGCGCACGCCGATACGATGGATGGCGTCACCGGCACCCGTTTCTCCGTCTGGGCGCCTAATGCTCGTCGCGTTTCGGTTGTCGGGCAATTCAACTATTGGGATGGGCGTCGCCACCCGATGCGTCTGCGCAAAGAGAGCGGTATTTGGGAGCTGTTTATCCCCGGCGCGCATAATGGACAACTGTATAAATTCGAGCTGCTTGATGCGAACGGTAATCTGCGCATTAAAGCCGATCCCTATGCTTTTGAGGCGCAGATGCGTCCGGAAACGGCGTCGATGATTTGCGGACTGCCGGAGAAAGTGACGCCAAGCGAAGAACGACAAAAAGCCAATCAGTTTGATGCGCCGATCTCGATTTATGAGGTGCATTTAGGTTCATGGCGCCGCCATACGGATAACAATTTCTGGCTGAGCTATCGTGAGCTGGCGGATCAGCTTGTGCCTTACGCCAAATGGATGGGCTTTACGCACCTTGAACTCTTGCCGGTCAACGAACATCCGTTTGACGGCAGTTGGGGCTACCAGCCGACCGGCCTCTACGCGCCGACCCGCCGCTTTGGTACGCGGGACGACTTCCGCTATTTCATCAATGCGGCCCATGCGGCGGGCCTTAACGTCATTCTCGACTGGGTGCCGGGCCATTTCCCGTCTGATGAATTTAGCCTCGCGGAGTTTGACGGCACCCACCTCTATGAGCACAGCGACCCGCGCGAGGGCTATCACCAGGACTGGAATACGCTGATCTACAACTATGGTCGTCGTGAAGTCAGTAATTATCTGGTGGGCAACGCCCTGTACTGGATGGAGCGTTTTGGGATTGATGCGCTGCGTGTCGATGCGGTGGCCTCTATGATCTACCGCGACTACAGCCGCAAAGAGGGCGAGTGGATACCGAACGAGTTCGGCGGTCGTGAAAACCTGGAAGCCATTGAGTTTCTGCGCAATACCAACCGCATTATTGGCGAGCAGGTGCCCGGCGCAGTCAGCATGGCGGAAGAGTCGACAGACTTCGCTGGCGTGACGCGTCCACCGGAAACGGGCGGCCTGGGGTTCTGGTACAAGTGGAATCTGGGCTGGATGCACGACACGCTGGACTACATGAAGCTGGACCCGGTGTACCGCCAGTATCATCACGACAAGCTGACCTTTGGTATGTTGTACAACCATACCGAAAACTTTGTTCTGCCGCTGTCGCACGATGAGGTGGTTCACGGCAAGAAATCCATTCTCGATCGTATGCCGGGCGATGCGTGGCAAAAATTTGCCAACCTGCGCGCCTATTATGGCTGGATGTGGGCCTTCCCCGGCAAGAAACTGCTGTTTATGGGGAATGAGTTTGCCCAGGGACGCGAGTGGAACCATGACGCCAGCCTCGACTGGCACCTGCTGGAGGGGGGCGATAACTGGCACCACGGGGTTCAGCGTCTGGTGCGCGATCTCAACCACACCTATCGCCACCATAAAGCGTTGCATGAGCTGGATTTCGATGCTTACGGCTTTGAGTGGCTGGTGGTCGATGACAATGAACGCTCGGTACTGATTTTTGTACGCCGTGATAAAGCCGGTAACGAGATCATCGTCGCCAGCAACTTTACGCCCGTTCCTCGCCACGACTACCGCTTTGGCATCAACCAGCCGGGACGCTGGCGTGAAATTCTCAATACTGATTCGATGCATTATCACGGTAGCAACACCGGCAATGGCGGCGTGGTGCACAGCGATGAGATCGAAAGCCATGGCCGTCAGCACTCTCTTAACCTGACGTTACCGCCGTTGGCGACGATCTGGCTGATGCGGGAGGGGGAATGACGCAGCTTGCGATCGGCGAAGCAACGCCGCATGGCGCAACGTATGACGGTCATGGCGTGAATTTCACGCTCTTTTCCGCCCATGCGGAGCGCGTAGAGCTGTGCGTTTTTGATTCCCGAGGGAATGAGCGTCGCTATGACCTGCCAGGACGTCGCGGCGATGTCTGGCATGGTTATCTGGCAGGCGCCAGGCCAGGTTTGCGCTATGGCTATCGCGTACATGGCCCGTGGCAGCCAGCGCAGGGGCATCGGTTTAATCCGGCGAAGTTACTGCTTGACCCTTATGCGCGCCGGGTCGAGGGCGAACTAAAAGATCATCCGCTGTTGCACGGCGGACACGATGAACCGGACTACCGCGATAACGCGGCGGTGGCGCCGAAAAGCGTGGTAATCAGCGACCATTATGACTGGGAAGATGACGCCGCGCCGCGCACGCCGTGGGGAAAAACGGTCATCTATGAAGCGCATGTCAAAGGGCTTACCTACCTGCATCCGGAACTCCCCCAGGAGATACGCGGCACCTATAAAGCGCTCGGTCATCCGGTCATGGTGGCGTACTTCAAACAGCTTGGCATTACGGCGCTGGAACTGTTGCCGGTGGCGCAGTTTGCCAGCGAGCCGCGCCTGCAACGTATGGGGCTGACCAATTATTGGGGTTATAACCAGATGGCGATGTTCGCGCTGCATCCCGCCTGGGCCAGTTCGCCCGAGACGGCGCTGGACGAGTTTCGCGATGCGGTGAAAGCGCTGCATCGCGCGGGGATTGAGGTCATTCTGGACATCGTATTAAACCATAGCGCCGAGCTGGATCTGGACGGTCCAACCTTCTCCCTGCGCGGAATTGATAACCGTAGCTATTATTGGATAAGGGACGATGGCGATTATCACAACTGGACGGGATGCGGCAACACGCTCAATTTAAGCCATCCCGGCGTGGTGGAATACGCGTGTGAGTGTTTGCGCTATTGGGTGGAAAACTGTCATGTCGATGGTTTTCGTTTTGATTTGGCGTCCGTCATGGGGCGCACGCCGACGTTTCGCCAGGATGCGCCGCTGTTCGCCGCGATTAAAGCGTGTCCTGTGTTATCAACGGTCAAGCTGATTGCTGAACCGTGGGATATTGGCGAGGGCGGCTATCAGGTCGGGAATTTTCCGCCACCGTTTGCCGAGTGGAACGACCATTTTCGCGATGCGGCCCGCCGATTCTGGTTGCCGCGTAACCTGACGACCGGGGAGTTTGCCTGTCGTTTCGCCGCTTCCAGCGATGTGTTTAAACGCAATGGCCGCGCGCCCGGCGCCTCTGTCAATCTGCTCACGGCGCATGACGGTTTTACGCTCCGGGACTGCGTCTGTTTCAATCAGAAACACAATGAGGCGAACGGTGAGGAAAATCGGGACGGCACCAACAGCAATTACAGCGACAATCATGGTAAAGAAGGATTAGGCGGTCCGCTTGATTTAATGGAGCGGCGGCGCGACAGCATTCATGCCCTGCTGGCGACGCTACTGCTCTCTCAGGGAACGCCGATGCTGCTGGCAGGCGATGAACACGGCCATAGCCAGCACGGCAACAATAACGCCTACTGTCAGGATAATGCCTTAACCTGGCTGGACTGGCAGCAGGCAAACCGTGGGTTAACCACGTTTACCGCCGCGCTGATTCGTTTGCGTCAGCAGATACCGGCTTTAACCGGCAATAGCTGGTGGGAAGAAGGCGATGGCAACGTGCGTTGGCTGAATAAAAACGCGCAACCCTTGAGTGCGGATGAGTGGCAAAACGGGCCTAAGCTGATGCAAATTCTGTTGTCGGACCGTTTTCTGATTGCGATAAATGCCACGCTTGAGGTGACAGATATAGTTTTACCCGAAGGGGAATGGCGCGCCGTTCCCCCATTCGCTGGAGAGGATAATCCGGTGATAACGGCGGTCTGGCAGGGACCTGCGCATGGACTGTGTGTGTTCCAGAGAGGATAAAAAAGGAGTTAATCATGGTGAGTTTAGAGAAGAACGATCGTGTAATGTTGGCGCGCCAGCTGCCATTGAAATCTGTTGCCCTAATCCTGGCCGGCGGCCGCGGCACGCGTCTAAAAGATTTAACGAACAAACGCGCCAAACCAGCCGTCCACTTTGGTGGGAAGTTCCGCATCATCGATTTCGCCTTATCTAATTGTCTGAACTCCGGGATTCGCCGTATCGGTGTGATCACTCAGTATCAGTCCCATACGCTGGTGCAGCATATTCAGCGCGGCTGGTCACTGTTTAGCGAAGAGATGAACGAATTTGTCGATCTGCTGCCAGCTCAACAGCGTATGAAGGGCGAAAACTGGTATCGCGGCACGGCAGACGCGGTGACCCAGAACCTGGATATTATTCGTCGCTATAAAGCGGAATATGTCGTCATCCTGGCAGGCGATCATATCTATAAGCAGGACTACTCGCGTATGTTGATCGATCACGTTGAAAAGGGCGCGCGTTGCACGGTGGCCTGTATGCCGGTGCCGATCAAAGAAGCGACGGCATTCGGCGTGATGGCGGTCGATGAAAGCGACAAGATTATTGATTTTGTCGAAAAACCGGCGAATCCCCCCGCGATGCCTGGTGACGCCAGCAAAGCGCTGGCCAGTATGGGCATTTACGTTTTTGACGCCGATTACCTGTATGAATTGCTGGCGGCAGACGATAAAGATGACGCGTCCAGCCACGATTTCGGTAAAGACATTATCCCCAAAATCACCCGCGAAGGTATGGCTTACGCGCATCCTTTCCCGCTCTCCTGCGTGCAGTCCGATCCACAAGCCGAACCGTACTGGCGCGATGTAGGTACGCTGGAAGCTTACTGGAAGGCGAACCTGGATTTAGCCTCAGTGACGCCGGAGCTGGATATGTATGACCAGAACTGGCCTATCCGTACGCATATGGAATCGCTACCGCCTGCGAAATTCGTGCAGGACCGCTCCGGTAGCCACGGTATGACGCTGAACTCGCTGGTCTCCGGCGGCTGCATTATCTCCGGTTCGGTGGTGGTGCAATCTGTGCTCTTCCCACGGGTGAGAATAAATTCTTTTTGTAATATTGATTCGGCAGTGTTGTTACCTGAGGTTTGGGTAGGACGCTCCTGCCGTTTACGTCGCTGTGTTATTGACCGTGCCTGTATTATCCCGGAAGGCATGGTGATTGGTGAAAATGCGGAAGAGGACGCTCGTCGTTTCTACCGTTCAGAAGAAGGTATTGTACTGGTCACGCGTGAAATGCTGCGCAAACTGCAGGTCAAACAGGAGCGATAATGCAGGTTTTACATGTATGTTCAGAGATGTTCCCCCTGCTGAAGACTGGGGGGCTGGCGGATGTGATAGGCGCGTTGCCTGCGGCACAAATTGCGGATGGTGTTGATGTTCGCGTTCTGCTTCCAGGGTTTCCCGATATCCATCGGGGGATACCCGATGCGCATGTGGTGAGCCGCCGCGATACTTTCGCAGGTAAGATATCGCTGCTGTTCGGGCATTATAACGGCGTGGGCATTTATCTGATCGACGCGCCGCATCTGTACGAGCGTCCAGGCAGTCCCTATCACGATACGAATTTATATGCCTATACCGATAACGTGCTGCGCTTTGCTCTGTTAGGGTGGGTCGGCTGTGAAATGGCCTGCGGACTTGATCCATTCTGGCGCCCCGACGTGGTGCACGCCCATGACTGGCACGCTGGGCTGGCGCCCGCCTATCTGGCGGCGCGCGGGCGGCCGGCGAAATCGGTCTTTACCGTACACAACCTGGCCTATCAAGGCATGTTTTATGCAAAGCATATGGATGACATCGAACTGCCGTGGTCATTCTTTAATATGCTTGGGCTGGAGTTCAACGGACAACTCTCCTTTTTGAAGGCCGGTTTGTACTATGCCGACCATATAACGGCGGTGAGCCCGACCTATGCGCGTGAAATTACTGAACCGCAGTTTGCTTATGGTATGGAAGGCCTGCTGCGCCAGCGTCATCTGGAAGGGCGCTTGTCCGGCATACTGAACGGCGTGGATGAGAAGATCTGGAACCCGGAATCCGATCTGCTGCTGGCGTCGCGCTACACGCGCGATACCCTGGAAGAGAAGGCGGAAAACAAACGTCAGCTACAAATTGCGATGGGGTTGAAGGTTAACGACAAAGTGCCGCTGTTCGCCGTGGTAAGCCGTCTGACTAACCAGAAAGGTCTGGATCTGGTGCTGGAGGCGTTACCGGGGCTGCTGGAGCAGGGCGGGCAGTTGGCGCTACTCGGCGCGGGCGATCCGGTGCTTCAGGAAGGGTTCCTCGCGGCAGCGGCGGAACACCCAGGGCAGGTTGGCGTACAGATCGGCTATCACGAAGCTTTCTCGCATCGCATTATGGGCGGCGCGGACGTTATTCTGGTGCCCAGTCGTTTCGAACCGTGCGGCTTAACGCAGTTATATGGCTTAAAGTATGGCACGCTGCCTCTGGTGCGGCGTACCGGGGGGTTGGCCGATACGGTCTCCGACAGTTCGCTGGAAAATCTGGCGGACGGTATCGCCAGCGGTTTTGTCTTCGAAGACAGTAACGCCTGGTCGTTGCTACGCGCGATTCGGCGTGCTTTTGTGTTGTGGTCACGGCCTTCGCTTTGGCGGTTTGTACAACGGCAGGCGATGGCGATGGATTTTAGCTGGCAAGTTGCCGCGAAATCATACCGCGAGCTGTACTATCGCTTGAAATAGTCATCCAGGAATCATTTATATGAATGCTCCGTTTACTTATGCATCGCCCACACTCAGCGTTGAGGCGCTTAAGCATTCTATTGCCTATAAGCTGATGTTTACGATTGGTAAAGACCCGGTCATTGCCAATAAACATGAATGGCTGAACGCCACGTTGTTCGCGGTGCGCGATCGTCTGGTGGAGCGCTGGCTGCGTTCTAATCGAGCCCAATTATCGCAGGAAACCCGGCAGGTTTATTACCTGTCGATGGAGTTTTTGATTGGTCGTACCCTCTCTAACGCGCTGCTCTCGCTGGGCATTTATGATGACGTTAAAGGCGCGCTGGAGGCCATGGGCTTAGATCTCGAAGAGCTGATCGATGAAGAGAATGACCCAGGGCTTGGCAACGGCGGCTTAGGACGGCTGGCGGCTTGCTTCCTGGACTCGCTGGCGACGCTAGGATTACCGGGGCGCGGGTATGGCATTCGCTACGATTATGGCATGTTTAAGCAGAATATTGTCGACGGGCGGCAAAAAGAATCTCCGGATTACTGGCTGGAATATGGCAACCCGTGGGAGTTCAAGCGCCACAATACACGCTATAAAGTGCTTTTTGGCGGGCGCATTCAGCAGGAAGGTAAAAAAGCGCGCTGGATTGAGACGGAAGAGATTCTGGCCGTCGCGTATGATCAGATCATCCCCGGTTACGACACCGACGCCACTAACACACTGCGGCTGTGGAATGCGCAGGCCAGTAGTGAAATCAACCTCGGTAAATTCAACCAGGGCGACTACTTTGCGGCGGTGGAAGATAAAAACCACTCTGAGAACGTTTCACGGGTGCTCTACCCGGACGATTCCACCTATTCCGGACGAGAGCTACGCCTGCGCCAGGAGTATTTTCTGGTCTCGGCGACGGTGCAGGATATCCTGCACCGTCATTATCAACTGCATAAAACCTATGAGAATCTGGCGGATAAAATCGCCATTCACCTCAATGATACGCATCCGGTGCTGTCAATTCCGGAGCTGATGCGCCTGCTGATTGATGAACATAAATTTAGCTGGGACGACGCGTTTGAGGTGTGCTGTCAGGTCTTCTCTTATACCAACCATACGTTGATGAGCGAGGCGCTGGAGACCTGGCCTGTCGATATGCTGGGGAAAATTCTGCCCCGTCACCTGCAGATTATCTTCGAGATTAACGACTATTTCCTGAAAACGTTGCAGGAGCAATATCCCAACGATACCAGCCTGCTTGGACGCGCGTCGATTATTGATGAGTCGAACGGCCGCCGGGTACGGATGGCCTGGCTGGCGGTGGTGGTCAGCCATAAAGTCAACGGCGTTTCTGAACTCCATTCCAACCTGATGGTGCAGTCGCTGTTCGCGGATTTTGCGAAGATTTTTCCGACCCGTTTTTGTAACGTCACTAACGGCGTTACGCCGCGCCGCTGGCTGGCGCTGGCAAACCCGCCGCTGTCTGACGTGCTGGATGAGAATATTGGTCGTACCTGGCGTACCGATCTTAGTCAGCTCAGCGAGCTGAAGCAGCATTGTGATTATCCGCTGGTCAATCATGCGGTGCGTCAGGCGAAGCTGGAAAATAAAAAACGGCTGGCGGTAGTGATAGCGCAACAACTGAATGTGGTGGTGAACCCTAAAGCGTTATTCGACGTGCAGATTAAGCGTATTCACGAATACAAGCGGCAGTTGATGAACGTACTGCATGTCATTACCCGCTATAACCGCATTAAAGAAAATCCGGAGGCCGACTGGGTGCCGCGGGTGAATATTTTTGCCGGTAAGGCGGCTTCCGCCTATTACATGGCAAAACACATTATTCATCTGATCAACGACGTAGCGAAAGTGATTAACAACGATCCGCAGATTGGCGACAAGCTGAAAGTAGTGTTTATCCCGAACTACAGCGTCAGCCTGGCGCAGGTGATCATTCCCGCTGCCGACCTGTCTGAGCAGATTTCGCTGGCAGGGACAGAAGCTTCCGGCACCAGTAATATGAAATTTGCCCTGAACGGCGCGCTCACCATTGGTACGCTGGATGGCGCGAACGTAGAGATGCAGGAGCATGTCGGCGAGGAGAATATCTTTATCTTCGGTAATACTGCCGAAGAGGTGGAAGCGTTGCGCAGGCAGGGTTATAAGCCTCGCGACTATTATGAAAAAGATGAAGAGCTACATCAGGTACTGACGCAGATTGGTAGCGGCGTCTTTAATCCGGAAGAGCCAGGCCGTTACCGCGATCTGGTAGATTCGCTGATTAACTTTGGCGATCACTATCAGGTGCTGGCGGACTACCGCAGCTACGTGGACTGCCAGGATAAGGTGGATGAGTTGTATCGTCGCCCGGAAGAATGGACGACGAAAGCGATGCTCAACATTGCCAATATGGGCTACTTCTCATCGGACAGAACCATCAAAGAGTATGCCGAAAATATCTGGCATATTGATCCGGTGCGGTTGTAGCGGTTTAACGCTTGAGAACGGGGCCAAACGGCCCCGTTTTTTATCGTGGTATATTCGGGGGGTATGCCGATATTCGTCTGCTGAATCTGTTAGCGGCACTTGGTCTCTGTCATGGAAAAAGGGTTGAGTACTGGTGTATAGTATTAGCAGAAAAATCCATAATTAATTGATAATAATATGAAAAAGATTACGACATCTATTCCGGCTCTCGATAAAATTATGCGCGTATTTGCTTACCTTCTGGAGTGCGATGGCGCAACGTTTACCCAGATCCATCAAAATTCAGGGATTGCGAAAAGCAGTACCTCATCTTTGCTCAACGGCATGGTGGAGCATGGGTTATTACGCCAGGAAAAAGACAAGTATTATCTGGGGCTACGCCTGTATGAATTAGGTAATAAAGCGGCGGAACAGTACGATATTAAAAAAATCGCGTTACCGATTCTTGAAGAGATTCGCGATAACACCGGCCTGACCTGCCATCTTGGCGTTCTGGAGGGCGATGCCCCTATTTACCTTCTGAAAGTCGAAAGCCCACAGGCTATTGTGATTCGAAGCTGGGAGGGCAAGCGTCTCTCATTACATAGCTCAGGGCTGGGAAAGGTGCTGATTGCATGGCTTAGCGGGGAAGAGCTGGAGGAGTTGCTGCCTCCAGATCAGATATTAACGCGTTTTACGGATACGACGATCACGGATGTGAATATCCTTAAGCAGGAGTTAGCAGGAATTCGCCGTCGCGGCTGGGGTTATGATAACGAAGAAGACTCCCTTGGCGTGCGCTGCATTGCGGTGCCGGTATTCAATACGCAGGGGAAAGTGATCGCCGCCCTGAGCGTATCCGGCGTTACGTTCCAGATCCCCGATGATAAACGCGAGTCGCTTGCTACGCTGATGATGGATGCCAGCCGTAGCCTGACGCGTCTGATGTGCTGAAATAAAAAGACATAGCGGGCAAGAAGCCCGCTTTCGTCATCGCTTAAAGTCCCGCACGCTGTAAGATCTGCTTCAAATTCGAAATATGTTCTTCATTTGCCGGCAAAACGGGGGGCATTACATGAGTTGAAATATCGACTCCGCTAAGCTGAATTGCCTTTTTGATTATCCCGAAGAAAGGTGAATCCAGGCTGTAAATAGTGGAAAGCGCGGACAGCCTGCGCTGTAATCCGAACATTGTCTCATACTCTTTTTCACACCACGCGCGGTAGATCCCGCAGGTTAGCTGCGGCGCAAAGTTTGCTGTCGCTGGGATCCCGCCGTTGCCGCCTAAGATAAGCGTATCCATCATATATTCATCATAGCCGGAGAAAATAACGAAGTCCGGACGCACTGGCCTGACATTATTGATGATTTCACGAATATGGCTGATATTATCAACGGTATCCTTAATGCCGATAATATTGGGGTGATCCTGCGCCAGCCGGGTAATTAAATCAACGCTAAGGTCCTGTCCCGTCAATGCTGGAAAGTTGTAGAGAATGACCGGGCTTTTTATGTTATTAGCCACGGTTTTGAAATGATGATAAATATACTCATCGGTCAATCTGGCATAGTAGGGATTGAGTACCAGCACGGCATCGACTTCGAGTCGGTCGGCATGTTGACCATACTCAATCACTTCCTGCGTGCTGGTGCTGCTAATACCTAATAGTACTGGAATACGGCGGTTAATATGACGGACGCAAAACTCTGCGGTTTCCAGACGCAGCGCATTGGTCATATGGCAAAATTCCCCCCCGCTGCCCAGCAGTAATACGCCATTGACCTTGCTTGCAATAAGATGATCCAGCAAGGTTGCCATGCCGACTTTATCTAACTCTCCCTGCGCATTAACAATGGTCGGAACTGGCGGAAATACGCCGTGAAATTTCGTAATCTGAGTCATGTATTGATCCTTAAAACAGGCGAGCCGTAGCCCGCCAGGGATATTATTTAAGCCAGGCTCCGGCCATTAATGATGTTGCATTAGCGGTGAACTGTTTAAAGACGCCGCGACGGTTTGAATAATCAGGTTTCTTCCAGCTTGCTCGACGCTCTTCAAGACAGCGGCGTATTTCCTCTTCTGTTTTAGGCATCCCGTCGATCCCTACAATATTGAGCTTGCGGCCTTTCACATCCATTTCGATTAAATCACCATCTTCCACCAGGGCAATCGGCCCGCCATCAGCGGCTTCTGGCGAGACGTGTCCGACACATGGCCCGCTGGTCGCTCCAGAGAAACGACCGTCGGTAATCAATGCGACTTTTCCGTCGAGGCGTTTGTCATACACGATGGCATCGGTGGTCATCAGCATTTCCGGTGCGCCAGAGCCTTTTGCGCCTTCGTAGCGAATGAAAATGACGTCGCCGGGTTCGATATGGTTATGGATAATGGCCTGCTGAGCGTCTTCTTCGGAGTTAAAGACCCGAGCAGGACCGGTATGGTGGTGCATATCCGGCGCACAGGCCGCGTATTTAATGACCGCTCCTTCAGGCGCGATGTTGCCTTTCAGTACCG
This sequence comes from Salmonella sp. SJTUF15591, assembly GCF_043356435.1. NCBI lineage: Bacteria > Pseudomonadati > Pseudomonadota > Gammaproteobacteria > Enterobacterales > Enterobacteriaceae > Salmonella > Salmonella sp. SJTUF15591. Next base: position 217,029 of record NZ_JBEUJO010000007.1, read on the forward strand.
CAATCGACCCTTTTTTGGTGGCATTTTCTGGTTTACGGATTACCGCCTCCGGACTGACTTTGTAATTGTTGAGGTAACCGTGGTTGCGGGTAAAGAAGCCGGATTGATGGAGCATTTCCAGGTTGTCGCCGAGCGTACGGCCAGTCACGGTAAGAACATCAAGATCCAGATAATCGCGCAGATACCATTGCACCATTGGCACGCCGCCAGCGAACCACATCATTTCGGTAACGTATTCACCGCTGGGCTGAATATTGGTCAGATAAGGGATTTCGTTATTGATCCGATCAAACAGTTCGGGCTTCAGCTCCCATCCAAGTTCATGAGCGATGGCCGGAAGGTGGATCATCGCATTGGTGCTGCCACCAATAGCAGCATGGACTTTGATAGCATTTTCAAACGCAGCAGGAGTCAGGATCTTATGGGTGGTGATATTTTTCTCCGCCAGATACAGCGCCTGGTGGCCTGCAGTTCTGGCAACGCGGCGAATTTCCGCCAGGGTCGATGGCAGCAAAGCGCTGCCTGGCAGGGCCAGCCCCAAGGCCTCCGACATGCACTGCATGGTACTGGCCGTTCCCATAAACTGGCAGGCTCCGGCGGTGGGGCAACCGCATTGCTGCATGGCTTCTACTTGCTGAATGCCGATTTCGCCTTTCTTCAACTTAGCAGTGATCCCGCCGAGGTCAGAAGTACTCATATTCGGTGCCGGACGCATAGAACCGCCGGGAATATGCAGCAGCGGCAGGTTCAGGCGTGCGGCGGCAATCAGATGCGCCGGGATAGATTTATCGCAGCTTGAGATCAGAATACCAGCATCATAAGGCACCACTGAGGCATGAATTTCGACCATGTTGGCAATAGCTTCTCGAGATGCCAGGATGTAATTCATCCCATCGTGGCCCTGACCCCAGCCGTCGCAGATATCCGTCACATGGTGACGGACCGCGCGACCGCCGCTTTCATGAACACCCAGCACGGCTTCATCGCCCAGTTGGTTAAGATGGAAACTGCCCGGATGACTTTCGCCATAGCAATCATCCACCAGGACCTGCAGTTTATTGACATCTTCTTTGCTGTAATTCATTCCAAGACGCAGGGCGTCGAGCTGCGACCACAGGTCGCGAGCATGTTGACATTTTTGGCTCATTTGGCGATTCCTTCCTGTTTAAGTGACGCACCCGGCGTCGAGGTGTTAGGTGTGTTGCTGCTACCTGCAGGACGAGCGGTAACAGAAGGTAAGCTGAAAAGCAGTCCAACGGCGATAAGCAGGGCGGCAACCAGTACGGTCATTCCTGCTGTTTGCGAGAACGTCACCGTTAACAGCCCGACGAGGTACGGACCGATAAAGCCGCCGATGTTGCCCAGGGCGTTGATCGTGCCGCGCACGCCGCCCAGAACGTTGGGGGCGAAGAGTAATGGCGGCAGCGTCCAGAATGGACCGGCATAGGCTTGCAGGAAGAACCCGCAAATAACCATCATGCCGTAGGCGAGCCAGACGTTATCTTTCAGTAATAAGGAGAGGGCGAGGCAGACCGCGAAACCCAGCAGAGGAATAGCCGTGTAAAGGCGGCGATTCATCGTTTTATCACACCATTTGGCGATGTAATACTGACCGATGATGCACAGAACGTAAGGCGCCGCAGTGAGTACCCCAACGATGGTCATGCCGCTGCCGGTCAGGTGTTTAATCAGATTTGGCATCCATAGTGCGAAGCCATAGAAGCCGACCTGTACGAAGAAATAGATACCGACAAGCTTCCACAGGTTGATGCTTTTTAATACGCCGCGAATGCTGCTTTGCTCTCCGCCAATACTCAACGCGCGATCGGCCAGCAATTTTTGTTCGATCCAGGCGCGCTCTTTCGGATCCAGCCACTTTGCCTGATGCGGGTGATCGGAAACCAAAGGTAGCCAGACAAAGAGCAGTCCCAGAGAGAGCAAGCCTTCGATGATAAACATCTCCCGCCAGCCGTAGGTTTCAATAAGCCAGCCGGAAAGCGGCCCGGTAATAATAGAAGCGACGGCCAGGTTCATCTGGAAATAGGCGATAGCCCTGGCGCGCTCCTCATTTGGGAACCAGTGGCCAATCAGCGCCAGAATGGCGGGATACACAGCACCTTCCGCCACGCCGAGCACAAAGCGAATAATCAACAACTGCGTCGGTGTCTGAACAAAACCGGTCAGCAGGGCAAAGCCACCCCAGGCGACGATTGTCCAGGCAATTAACTTTTTGGCGCTTAGCCGCTCGGCTATCTGACCGCCGGGAATTTGCAGGAAGATATAACCAATAAAGAAGATCCCGGCGACCAGACCGGCAAAAGAAGCCGTCATGCCTAAATCTTCATCCATGCCGCCTGCGATCCCAATGGCGATATTGGTCCTGTCCATATAGGCCACGATATAAACGAGGATCGTGGCTGGAATAATATGCAGCCAGCGCCCTCGTGTGGTCGGTTTCTCTATTTCAATGCTCATCATTGCATCCCTTTAGTATCAAAAATATGTTCTGTATATGGAACTACTGTTCTGTATATTGATACTATGCCGACGTATTCATATAGCGTCAATTCCATACTCTAAGGAAGGTTATATTTTGTGATTTGCTTCAAAAATGAACGGAGATAAGGTGAGAAAGAGCGGATAGCCCAATGGAAACTGCTCATCGGTCTAATACATAGCCAAAATTGTGCGCTGCCTCACAGGATAAGATGATGCTCTCACCTGGTCATTGTGCGTTCAGAGTAAACAGCATTAAATTCTTTATGTGGAATTTGTGTTCTGTATATTGAACTTTAATGCTTTTTAAGGAGAAACAATGGTTACTACCGCGATCTTTCCGTCACGATATGTTCAGGGTAAAGGAGCATTGACAACGCATCTCCCGCAGGAATTGGCCGCACTCGGTCATAAGGCGCTGATTTTGCAGGATCCTGTTGTTCACAACACCTACCGGGATACAGTTGCAACAGCACTGCACGGGGTGATTGAATTTGATATCGAAGTGTTCAGTAGCGAGTGCAGTGATGAGGAAATTGCTCGCATCTCCGCACGCGCGCAGGAAATTGGCGCCGATGTGATTGTCGGTATGGGGGGTGGGAAAACCCTGGATACGGCAAAAGCAACCGGCGCCAGCCTGCGGTTGCCTATTGCCGTGGTTCCTACTCTGGCCTCAACGGATGCGCCGTGCAGTTCACTGGTTGTTATCTATACGCCAGAAGGGCAATTCAAACGCTACCTGATGATTCCACGTAACCCGACGCTTGTGCTGGTGGACAGCAGTATTATTGCTGCCGCGCCGGTACGCTTTTTGGTTTCCGGGATAGGCGATGCGCTGGCAACCTGGTTTGAAGCGGAAGATTGCCGCATCAAAGGGGCAGGCAATATGACCACCAGGCCAGGACCGATGACCGCATTTGAGCTGGCGCGCTTTTGCTACACCACCTTAATGCGCTATGGGCGTCTGGCGAAGCTTGCCTGTGAACAACATCAGGTTACTCCAGCGCTCGAACATGTTATCGAAGCGAATACACTATTATCCGGGCTCGGTTTTGAAAGCGGTGGGCTGGCGGCGGCGCACGCCATTCATAACGGTCTGACGGTACTGCCCGCCACGCACAAATACTGGCATGGGGAAAAGGTTGCGTTTGGCACGCTGGCAATGCTTATGCTCACCGATAGAGCGCCTGAGCTTATCGAGGAGGTTTATCAATTTTGTGAAGATATAGGCTTGCCCACCACGCTGGCGGATATTGGTCTGGCTGGCGTTAGCGATGATGAACTGCTGGCCGTTGCCAGGGCCTCTTGTCAAACTGGGGAAACGATACACAACGAGCCGTTTACCATTACGCCGGAGGCTGTGCAGGCGGCATTGCGGGCCGCCGATGCTGTTGGGCAGGCGCGGAAAAAGATCGATCTTGCAGGTTAATGTGAGCCTGTAAATAAAAAACGGCAGCCGGAACTTTCAACTTCTGTCTGCCGCTATCGTGAATGTTTTAACGTCGCGATTTCAGAAAAATGCATGGGTGGGCTCAGGACTACCGGGTTTATACTTCCGTTATCGCAGGGATTAGCGGATAGAAAAATGAAAAATGCTAATTGGCTTTTTTTGTCAATCATAATGGCGTTTATCGGCGTGCCGCTGCTGGTGAACATTATTACGATTATCGTGGGGGGAATGTGGGCGTGCATTAGCGTTCTTGAAAATAGTATCCCCGTCGCGCAATCTATTGAGAAGGCGACCATTATCCCGGTAGCGCTTCTGGGCGCAGGGTTAATTTTTCTTTGTGGCCGAATATGGGGAAAGGGAAATGCATCAGAGGTAAATCCAGAATGGCGTGATTGCTGCCTGCTTATGCCCGCTCTGGTGGTGCTGATGGGGTGGGTCATCCTGATGTTTCTCACCGATCTTAATATTCACGCGATAGGGCGTAAACCCATCGCCCAGGTGGTGCAAACGCTTTGGTTAGTACCCAGCGTAATATCCTTTTTCAACGGCTGGGTATGGGCAGTGTTGCTCATCCCGGTTGGCTCGCAGCTCTGTTTTGCATTGGGGTATGGCGGTGCGCGTTGGGGAGTGCTACGCGGCGGTGCGGGCTACTCTTGTCGTAATCTGCTGGTGATTTGCCTGCTGTTTTTCGGGAGCTGTGTCGTATACCAGTCACATCTTTATGCCGTGAAGTATCCCGCTCCCGAGAGCAGTGAATATCTTTATTTCCGCGATTATCAGGCGCACACATGGGGCAACAAGCTAACCGGGCTGCGCGATGAACCGACACTTTTGCTCACTCAAAATTGGCCGCGGCTCGATGGCGCAACGGCTGGCTTGCCGTTATACGCCTCGGCTTTTTATGCGCTTACGCGCTTTCCGGATGATATCTGCCCTGAAGACTACCTTGAAAACCAGGGAACCATTGAAGCCTATCAAAATATCCTTAACGGTAATGCCGATCTTATTTTTGTCGCCCAGCCTTCCACTGCTCAAAAGCAATTGGCCGAGGCCAGTGGCGTAAAACTGGTTTACACCCCCTTTGCACGTGAAGCGTTTGTGTTTATCGTCAACCAAAACAATCCCGTGTCATCGTTGAGTGATGTACAAATTCGCGGCATTTTTAGCGGAAGAATCACCCACTGGAATGAGGTAGGCGGAGAGGCAATCGACATTAAGCCCTGGCAGCGACCGGAAAACTCTGGCAGCCAAACGGCGATGCTGGCGAAGGTAATGAAAGAAACAAAGCTGATGCCAGCGCAAACAACATCAGTGGCAACCGCAATGGGGGAAATGGTGGATATCGTGGCTGAGTATCGCAATACGCACAACGCCATTGGCTATACCTTTCGTTATTACGCTACGCAGATGCACAGCAATAAAGAGATTAAATTACTGGCGATAAACGATGTTGCCCCGACGGTTGAAAATATTCGTAACGGCAGTTACCCGTACACGGTTGATGTTTATATGGTCACCCGTGAGCACCCCACAGCGGAAACACAAAAGCTGGTGGACTGGTTTCTAAGCCCGCAGGGACAACAGTTGGTACAGGATGTGGGATATGTGCCGCTGTATCCGGCCGCGAAATAAAGGGACTAAATGGAAGATGTTAAATTATATGTGGAACGGGTAGGCGTAGACCCGGCCAGTGGCGCTGATATTCGTATTGCACGGCGTGAATCCACTTCGTGGCATAAAGATATTGTTGCTGAGCTGATTAATCAGGTCCTCCGGTGTGGTGCAGCATTAATCATCATCGCTGTGCTGACCGCCTGCGATGATCGCCAGGTAAGCTATTTTCCTGATTATGCCGCCATACCCGAGCAATCCGGTATCTGGACCTGGCTACCTGTGTTCTTTCCATCGTCCGCCAGTGAAATAGAGATGACGTTTAACCTGGACAGCAATCTTTTTTATGCTGACTTTAGCGTGGCCGACGGTGATAAACGCGCGCATTTTGAAAGCGTGCTGGGGGAGGAGAGCGTGGTTCATTATGCCAACTTTACTCATAAAAGCTGGTGTAAAACGGGGAAAACTCTCTGGAATAGCGAAGCGCGGGCAAAACCCTTCTTTATTACCAAAATAAGTGTCGATCGCTACCGTATCACTAATCATATGCCCGGCTGTACAAAACCCGGCGAGTGAATGCGGTATGTGGCGAAAAGGGCGGTATAAACCGCCCCGGATTTTATTACGACGCCAGTGAAAGTTGGTGTTTCTCAATATACGCCGCCAGCCACTGGGTGATGCGGGACTGCTGCTCGGCGGTCAGCCACATGCCTTCTTTGGTGCGACGCCAGATAGCGTCTTCAGTACGGCGCACCCATTCGTGATCCACCAGGTACTTGAGTTCCGCTTCGTAAAACTCATGACCGAAATCTTCGCCTAAATCAAGCAGCGACGTGGCTTCGCCGAGAATCCACTCCGTGTTGCTGCCGTAAGTGCGCGAATAGTGGCGCGCCAGCGATTCCGTCAGGAATGGGTAACGACGACGCAGCTTCGCCGCGTAATCTTCGCGGCTGCCGTCGATGTCGCCGCCGGGCAGTACGCACGTTTTGGTCCATGCTGGCCCGATGCCTGGATAATAAGACGCCAGTTTTTCCATCGCGTGTTCGGCCAGCTTACGGTAGGTCGTGAGCTTACCGCCAAACACGGAAAGCAGCGGCGCTTTGCCGTTTTCATCATGAATATCAAGGGTATAATCGCGAGTGATCGCCTGCGGTGAGTCGGACTCATCATCGCACAGCGGACGGACGCCGGAGTACGTCCAGACGATGTCATCGCGCCCCAGTTGTTTCTGGAAGTGCGCGTTATAGACCTTCAACAGGTAATTAATTTCGCTCTCTTCAATTTTTACCGCTTTCGGATCGCCTTTATATTCGACATCGGTTGTGCCAATGATCGAAAACTCTTCCATCCACGGAATGACAAAGACGATACGCTTATCTTCGTTTTGCAGAATATACGCCTGCTTCTGATTATGGACGCGCGGCACGACGATATGGCTGCCTTTGATCAGGCGGATGCCATACGGCGACGGCAGGTGCATCCCTTCGTCGAAGAACTGTTTGACCCACGGTCCGGTGGCGTTAACCAGTCCGCGCGCCTGCCAGACATATTTTTTACCGGTGTCGATATCTTCCGCTTCGACAATCCACAGACCATTTTCCCGACGAGCGGCGGTTGCGCGAGTACGGGTAAGGGCTTCGCCGCCTTTACGCACCACCATCTGTGCGTTAGCCAGCACCAGACGCGCATCGTCTACCCAGCAGTCGGAATATTCGAATCCGCGCACAATTTCCGGTTTGAGCACCGAATCTGCGCCAAACCGCACACCGGTGGAACCGGGTAAACTGGTACGTTTGCCGAGGTGATCGTACATAAACAGACCGATACGGATCATCCAGGCCGGACGTAAATGCGGGCGGTGCGGCAGACGAAAACGCATCGGGAAGGCGATGTGCGGCGCCATTTTCAACAGCACTTCACGTTCTGCCAGCGCTTCGCTGACCAGGCGGAACTCGTAGTGTTCAAGGTAGCGTAAGCCGCCGTGGATAAGTTTCGAACTGGCGGATGAGGTCGCGCAGGCCAAATCCTGCGCTTCCAGCATGAGTACGGACAAACCGCGTCCGGCGGCATCAGCCGCGATGCCTGCACCGTTAATGCCCCCGCCTATCACGATCAGATCTTTGGTTTCCATGCTGCCCTCTTGCACTTTCGTTAAAGTTCAAAAATGTTCGTTATCGAACATAATAGCAAAGAAACGCGCTATTGGTAACATCGAAAAAACATTTTAGAGTGATATGTATAACATTATGGCGTTAAGCTACTCCGTCAACGTACACTGGGCGATAAAATGCCTTAATTGGCTTCACCGGCAATAATGAAAGAGCGATTCATGGAACAATTTGAATGTATCACTGTAGAAGAGGCGTATCAGAAACTGCGCCAGGGCGCGGCGGTGCTGGTCGATATTCGCGATCCGCAAAGTTATGCCATGGGTCATGCGCCGCAGGCGTTTCACTTGACTAACGATACGCTGGGCGCGTTTATGCGTGAGCATGGTTTCGATACCGCGGTGATGGTAATGTGCTATCACGGCAACAGTAGTAAAGGCGCCGCGCAGTATCTGCTCCAGCAAGGCTATGATGCGGTTTACAGCATTGACGGCGGGTTTGAGGCCTGGCATCGCCGTTTCCCTGCCGATGTCGCGAATGGCGCGTAATCCCATAAAGATGCAGCCTCCGACGAGAAGGGTATATATACTGTCTTCTTTTGTATGGACTAAGCGACAGCAATAATGTTGATGATTACTTCCTTTGCGAATCCTCGCGTGGCGCAGGCATTTGTTGATTACATGGCCACCCAGGGCGTCATTCTTACTATTCAGCAACATAATCAAAGCGATATCTGGTTGGCAGATGAATCGCAGGCCGAACGTGTGCGGGTCGAGCTGGCGCGGTTTATAGAAAATCCCGGCGATCCGCGTTATCTGGCGGCTAGCTGGCAGTCCGGACAGACTAACAGCGGGCTACGCTACCGCCGTTTTCCCTTTCTCGCCACGCTGCGTGAACGAGCCGGCCCTGTTACCTGGATCGTGATGCTCGCCTGCGTGGTGGTCTATATCGCGATGAGTCTCATCGGCGATCAGACGGTGATGGTATGGCTGGCGTGGCCGTTCGATCCGGTTTTAAAATTTGAAGTCTGGCGCTACTTCACCCATATCTTTATGCACTTCTCACTGATGCATATTCTTTTTAACCTGCTGTGGTGGTGGTATCTCGGCGGGGCGGTAGAGAAGCGCCTGGGCAGCGGTAAATTAATCGTCATTACAGTGATAAGCGCGCTGCTAAGCGGCTATGTACAGCAGAAATTTAGCGGCCCGTGGTTTGGCGGACTGTCTGGCGTCGTCTATGCGCTGATGGGGTACGTGTGGCTGCGCGGAGAGCGCGATCCGCAAAGCGGAATTTACCTTCAGCGCGGCTTAATTATTTTTGCATTATTGTGGATAGTCGCTGGTTGGTTTGACTGGTTTGGCATGTCTATGGCGAACGGCGCGCACATCGCCGGGCTTATCGTCGGTTTAGCGATGGCCTTTGTTGATACGCTGAATGCGCGAAAACGAACGTGAGGCGTATCCGGCCTGTGGTCGAGATATTTTTCCAGGCCGGGTAGGGCGAATGCCGCTATCCGGCGCAAGGTTGGTTACTTTCAGAGATTATTCATGAAACAAACACAACGGCATGACGCGATCATTGAACTGGTGAAAAAACAGGGGTACGTCAGTACGGAAGAGCTGGTGGAGCATTTTTCTGTCAGCCCGCAAACCATTCGTCGGGATCTTAACGATCTGGCGGAACAGAATATGATTTTGCGCCACCACGGCGGCGCGGCGTTGCCCTCCAGCTCGGTGAATACGCCGTGGCACGATCGTAAGGCGACGCAAACGGAAGAAAAAGAGCGCATCGCTCGCAAAGTCGCGGCCCAGATCCCCAATGGTTCAACGCTGTTTATTGATATCGGCACGACGCCGGAAGCCGTAGCGCACGCCCTGTTAGGGCACAGTAATTTGCGGATCGTGACCAACAATTTGAACGTAGCGAACACGCTAATGGCGAAAGAGGATTTTCGTATTATCCTCGCCGGCGGCGAACTCCGTAGCCGCGACGGCGGCATTATTGGCGAAGCGACGCAGGACTTTATCGCCCAGTTCCGTCTCGATTTCGGCATTCTCGGTATTAGCGGTATTGATAGCGACGGCTCATTGCTGGAATTTGACTACCATGAGGTACGCACCAAGCGCGCGATTATCGAAAATTCGCGCCACGTGATGCTGGTGGTGGATCACTCTAAATTTGGTCGTAACGCGATGGTAAACATGGGCAGCATTAGTATGGTCGATGCGGTCTACACCGATACCCTGCCGCCGCCGGGCGTGATGCAGGTGTTGACGGAGAACCATATCCAACTGGAGCTGTGTTAATTCTGTAAAACGTCCCACGTCAGACCAAAACGCGCCAGGTACTTACGCAGCCGGTCAGCGTCATTCACCGTGGCTTTCCCCTGACGGGAAACGTTGAATAGCTGCCGCCCGGCGTCGGAAAGGGTTTTCGCCTGGCGGCAGACCGCAACGACGTTTTCCAGTTGCATACGGTCAAACAGATCCAGCGCCGTTGCGTCAATGCCCGGCAGTCCGTCGAGCGCGGAGGGGCGATGGTCATTCCAGCTATAGCGCAAACGCGCGATTTCATCGTCTACCGTTTCGACCGTGATTCGCCCGTTGTCCGCCAGCGTCGCCATGCGGGTGACGCTGGCGGAGAGTTCGCGGAAGTTACCGCGCCAGGCGGCCTGCGGCGAGGTGGCGAAGCTCAGCCAGGCACGGCGCGCTTCGGTATTAAAACGCACGCTGTCGCCGGTTAGCGCCGCGTGGCGTTCCAGTTCGTAGTCAAGGTTTGGCTCAATATCTTCCTGGCGCTGACGCAGGCCCGGTAGTTCGAAGGTCCAGAGATTAATGCGCGCGTACAGGTCTTCGCGGAATGTCCCCTCCGCCACTCGCTGGCGCAGGTCGCGCACCGTGCCGGCAATCAACTGGAAATCGCTGCTGACCTGCTGGTCGCTGCCGAAAGGGTAAAAGCGTTTCTCTTCAATGGCTTTCAGCAACATGGCCTGTTCATCCGCGCCCAGCTCTCCCACTTCGTCAAGAAACAACATGCCGCCGTCGGCGCTGCGCAGCAGCCCTGCACGCTCCTCTCTCGCGCCAGTAAACGCCCCCTTAACGTGGCCGAACAGCGCCGACATCGCCGTGTCGCCGCGCAGGGTGGCGCAGTTCACTTCGACAAACGGGCCGCTGAACTGGTGGCGGGCCAGTTTTAGTTCATAGATGCGACGGGCGAGAAACGACTTGCCCGCGCCGGTCGGGCCGTTGAGCAGGATTGGCGAACGGGAGCGTATCGCGACGCGCTCAATTTGCTCAATCATCCGGTTGAAACACGGGTTGCGGGTTGCAATGCCGGACTTCAGGAAGTTGAGCGTCTCCTCCCGCTCCTGGGCGAAGCGGGTGGCGATGTCATTGTAGCGGCTGAGGTCGAGGTCAATAATCGTCACGTCGCCCGTGCTATGCGATTTATCTTTTTTGCGCGGCGGCGAGGTCTGCGCTAATCGCGCCGGTAGATAGCGCGCCTCCGCCAGCAGGAACCAGCAGATCTGCGCGACGTGGGTGCCGGTGGTGATATGAATCAGATAGTCTTCATCTTCGGGATGAAAGGTATGGTTGCGGGCGAAATCGTGCAGGCAGGCGTAAACCTCTTCGAAGTCCCACGGGTTGCGGATCGCGATTTCTACGCCGACGACTTCCGTTTCCGGCGAGACGCTGGCGATATCCTTCTTTAATCCTTCAAACAGCGAGCGAGAGCGGGCATCGTACAGCAGTTCCAGGCGGTGAACGACCAGCGTCTCCTGCTGGCACAGACACAAAGTAGGGCGCCATTTTTCCCAACGTTGACTGCCGCGTCCTGCATAGTCGAGTACCGTACCGACAAAACCAAAGGCCACCGTTTTTCGCATCTTAGATTTCCTTCTAAAAGACGAGATAATTTTATCGCTTTTTAATGACTACCGTGCAGGCATTTTTCTTTCACTTGAACGCTAAAGAAATAAATCAATTAAAAATCAATAGATTAAAAAATAATTTATTTTCTGGCACGCTGGTTGCAATAACCATGGCATGGAGAATAACGGAAATGGGAAAAACAAATGGCTAATCCACTTTTGTTCCGTTCGCTGTTAAGGGACGTGCCGCTGGCCAACGCCAGCAATCAGCAAGGCGCAGCGGCCTTTGCCTTCACCCCGCGCCATAAACTGGCGCAAATGGTGATGACCGGCTGCATGAACGAGACTTTTTATGCCAACGGCCAGGCGCAGCTAAATGATGTTCTGGCGACGGCGAAAGATCTCGACGATCTGTTTTTAGCGCAACTGGCGATTTATGGCCGCGAACGCGGGATGATGAAGGATATGCCCGCGCTGTTGACCGCCATTCTGGCGGCGCGTGGTTCGGCGCTGCTGCCGGTAGTATTTGCGCGGGTGATCAACAATGGCCGGATGCTGCGTAACTTTGTGCAAATGTTGCGCAGCGGCGTGACCGGGCGGCGCTCGCTGGGGACGCGGCCAAAGAAGCTGGTGCAGCGTTGGTTGCAGAACGCCAGCGAAGAGCGCTTATTGCAGGCATCGGTGGGCAATGCGCCGTCGCTGGCGGATATCGTCAAAATGGTGCACCCACGGCCGCAGGCGGCGTGGCAGGAAGCCTTCTTCGCCTGGCTGATTGGTAAGCCGTGCGATAAGGCGCAGCTGCCGGAAAAAACGCGCGCGCTGCTGGCGTTTCGTGAAGGCGACATGGGCGCGGCCTTACCCGATGTGCCGTTTTTACTGCTGACCAACGCGCCGCTGAGTCGCGAACAGTGGGCACAACTGGCGCAGCGGATGAGTTGGCAAACGTTGCGGATGAATTTGAATACGCTGGCGCGTCATGACGTGTTTGAGAATACAACGCTTGCCGCCAGCGTGGCGCAGCGGCTGGCGGACAGAGCGCAGGTGCGCCAGTCCTGGGTTTATCCTTATCAGTTGCTGTCGGCGTGGAGCAATCTGCAAAGCGGCGTGCCGCAGGTTATTCGCGAGGCTTTAGCGCAGGCGATGGAGTACGCGCTGGAGAACATTCCGCCGTTTCACGGCAATGTGGTGGTCTGCCCGGACGTGTCGGGGTCGATGAAGTCGTCGATAACCGGCTATCGCAAGGGGGCGACCAGTAAGATCCGCTGCGTGGACGTTGCCGGGCTGATCGCCGCCGCCGTGCTGCGTAATCATCCGCAGGCCCGCGTGCTGCCGTTTGAATGCGATGTGGTTGACGTGCAGCTTGATGCGCGCCAGTCGGTTATGCACAACGCGCAAAAGCTGGCGGCGGTTGGCGGCGGCGGCACCAACTGCTCCGCGCCGCTGCGTAGGTTGTTGAACGAGCGGGCGCGGGTGGATCTGGTGATTATGGTGTCGGATAACGAATCGTGGGTTGATAAATCGCGCCATGGCTCAACGGCCACCATGGAATGCTGGATCGAACTGAAAAAGCGCAACCCGCAGGCGCGCCTGGTGTGTATCGATCTGCTGCCTTACGGTACCACCCAGGCGGCGGAACGAAGCGATATTTTGAACGTCGGCGGCTTCAGCGACGAGGTGTTTACGGTGATAGATAACTTTGTTAACGGTCGCTATGGCAGCGCGCACTGGCTGGAAGAGATTGAAGCCGTGACGCTGTAAAGAGTATTCAGCGCGGCGCGAATGCTGGCCGGGATTACATCTTTCCCGATGCGTATCATCCCGGCTATGAATTTGTCGCGCAACGCTGAAGGCACGAATGCTGGTGGATCTACATCCTATGAAGATCCAGGTCGCAGGTTCGAGTCCTGCCGGAGTCTGACTCCGTAGCTCAGTCGGTTAGAGCAGGCTGATCCACCTCAACTTGTCGTGCCACCCTGTTTTGGCGAATGCCTGTGGATCTACATTTGTTGCGGGTTCGAGACCCGTCAGAGCCCGGCTCTGTAGCTCAATGGTAGAGCGGTGTATTCACATAAACTTGTCGCCATTTTTAACGAAGGCAGCGAACGAGGTTAAACCCGTGGTGCTGTATGAAAATTCAGCATGGTACGAATGCTGGTCAGGATTACATCTTTCTTAATGGCTATCATCCTGGCTATTTATTTGCCATGCCACCCTGTTTTGGCGAATGCCGGAGGATCTACAGGTTATGCGGGTAGTGCCGCTAGCAGGTTCAATCCCTGCGCCTCCGGTTTAACCGGAGTTAAGATTCTTCACCACTTGTCGCCACCCTAATGATTAAAATGAGAAAAAATAATGAATTACGAATTGATGACCACCCAGAACGCACCGGTAAAAATGTGGACCAAAGGCGTACCGGTAGAAGACGATGCCCGTCAGCAGCTGATCAATACAGCGAAAATGCCGTTTATTTTCAAACATATTGCCGTTATGCCGGATGTGCATTTGGGGAAAGGATCGACCATCGGTAGCGTGATCCCGACGAAAGGGGCGATTATTCCGGCGGCGGTGGGCGTGGATATCGGCTGTGGAATGAACGCGCTGCGTACCAGCTTAACGGCGGCCGATCTGCCGGAAAATCTGGCGGAACTGCGTAGCGCCATAGAGGCCGCTGTGCCTCACGGGCGTACCACCGGACGCGGGCGTCGCGATGTGGGCGCATGGGGAAACCCGCCCGCCAACGTTGATGAAAAATGGGCGCAACTGGAAGCGGGATATCAGTGGTTAACGCAAAAATATCCGCGCTTTTTGAATACCAATAGCTATAAGCACCTGGGAACGTTGGGAACCGGTAACCACTTTATTGAGATCTGTCTGGATGAAACCGATCGGGTATGGATCATGCTGCACTCCGGTTCGCGCGGGATCGGTAACGCCATCGGCACCTATTTTATCGGCCTGGCGCAGCAAGAAATGCAGGAGCAGTTAGAAACGCTGCCGTCCCGCGATCTGGCGTATTTTAATGAAGGAAGCGAATATTTTGATGATTACCTGAAAGCGGTACACTGGGCGCAGCAATTCGCCAGCCTGAACCGCGAGGCGATGATGGAAAACGCGCTGGCGGCGCTCCAGCGCTGCGTGGAAAAACCGATCGCCCTCGATATGGACGAGATCAACTGCCACCATAACTATGTGCAAAAAGAGCAGCACTTTGGCGAAGAGATCTATGTGACGCGTAAAGGGGCGGTTTCGGCGCGGCGCGGTGAGTTCGGTATCATTCCTGGTTCGATGGGGGCGAAAAGCTTTATCGTGCGCGGGCTGGGTAACGAAGAGTCGTTCTGTTCGTGCAGCCACGGCGCCGGGCGTGTGATGAGCCGAACGAAAGCGAAGAAACTGTTTAGCGTTGACGATCAGATTCGCGCCACCGCGCATGTCGAATGCCGTAAAGATGCGGACGTGATCGACGAGATCCCAATGGCGTATAAAGATATTGATGCGGTGATGGCGGCGCAGTCTGACCTGGTGGAAATCATGTACACCCTGCGGCAGGTGGTGTGCGTTAAAGGATAGAAAATGGCAAGGATTATCGCGCTGGATGGCGCACAGGGAGAGGGCGGCGGGCAGATTTTGCGCTCGGCGCTGAGTTTATCAATGATAACCGGCCAGCCGTTTGAAATGAGCGGCATCCGCGCCGGGCGCGCCAAACCGGGGCTGCTACGCCAGCATTTAACGGCGGTGCGGGCGGCAACGGAAATCTGCGGCGCGCAGGTGAACGGCGACGAGCTGGGCTCGCAGCAGTTGCGTTTTACGCCGGGGCCGATTCGCGGCGGCGAGTACCGTTTCGCGATTGGTAGCGCGGGCAGTTGTATGCTGGTGCTGCAAACCGTCCTGCCCGCGCTGTGGTTTGCCGATGGTTCATCCCGCGTGGAGGTTCACGGCGGGACGCATAATCAGGCCGCGCCCAGCGCCGATTTTATCTGCCGCGTCTGGGAGCCGCTGTTGGCGAGGATGGGCATCAGCCAGCGTACCACGCTGATAAAACACGGCTTTTATCCGGCTGGCGGCGGCGCGGCGTCAACGGTCGTCGAACCGGCAGCGTCTTTACGCGGTCTGACGCTGATATCGCGCGGCGAGACGCTGCGTATCACCGCCGAAGCTTTGCTGGCGGCGGTTCCTTACCACGTTGGCGAACGTGAAGTCGCAACGCTGGAAGCCCACTTCCCGCAGGCGGAGAAAAACGTCGTTGCGCTGGAAGGCGGCTGCGGGCCGGGCAACGCGCTGTCGCTGATGATTCAAAGCGAACAACTGACCGAACTGTTCGCCGCGTTCGGCGTAAAAGGCACCAGCGCGGAAGCGGTAGCTAATCAGGTTGCGCATGAAGCGCGGCGCTATCTCGCAAGCCCGGCGGCGGTGGGAGAGCATCTGGCCGACCAGCTGATTTTACCGCTGGCGCTGGCGGGCGAAGGCGCGTTTACCGTGGCGCGGGCTTCCGCTCACTTGCTTACCAATATTGTGGTGGTGGAACGGTTTTTGCCGGTAACGTTCAACCTGGAGGAGGCGAGGGGGATGGTGCAGGTTATGGTAAGTAAAAAGGATAGCGGATCATGACATACCACGCTGATTTCCTTGATGCTGAACAACGCGTTGCTGACGCCATCCCGGAGAGGGATGTTAATCCCTTTTCCGGCCCTTCAACGATGCGGCGAAGAGTGCTGGTGAGTCAGGACGGCGAGCCGGTTATCGTGCTGTGTCTTTTTGTCGCGCTGGAAGAGGGGCGCTGGATCGTTGAGCAGTGCTTCAGCGGCATCATGAATAATGATAAGACTATTGCGATATTATACGGTCAGCACGTTCACTTATTTGATACGGATTCATATCAGGTTAAGAGCCTGTTTCTTGATGATTATGTTGGCCATATTTATTCAATACCCGATGTTTGGGATCATAAGGCCTCGCTGAGCGAGAATTTCCTGGTCACAACCTTTCAGTATACGTTTCTTATCAACGTGAGTTCCGGCATTATCTGGCGATCGGAACCGTGTGGTATTGATGGCGTCATTATTCACGATATCCGGGAGGGTATTATTTATGGCAGTGGCGAATGGGACCCGCCGGATGGATGGGCGCCATTTAACCTGCGGCTGAGCGACGGCCATCGGGCCTGAAGCCAACTCAGCGTCTGGATTTACGTTTATGCTCCCGGCCTACAAAACCAGCAATATCAATATGATTTAAAATGACTCTGCAGGCCTGATAAGCGAAGCGTTATCAGGCACACGTTAAACCCCGTACCCCATCATCTTCAGCAACTGCTGCGCGTGCTGTACCGCATCCTGACGGTGCGCGACGCCGAGTTTCTGGTAGAGGTTGCGGATATGCGTCTTAATGGTGGTCGCGGCCACCGCCAGTTCGCCGGCAATCTGTTCGTTGCTGTAACCGGAATAGATAAGCCCTAACACCTGCCATTCACGCTGGGTGAGCGGGCTGGTGCGAATAAGCTCCGGGACATCCGGATGATTAAGCAGGCGCTCGACGAAGCCTTCGTCAAAATGGGCGAATTTATGCCGGTGATGTTGGTTAATCTCTCGCAGGATGCGCTGCGCGCGATGCTGCTCCATCTCCGGCAGCGTATTTAGCTGGATAAGCTGACGCAATTGCTGCGCCATGGCTTCGCCTTCAATCACAAAATGGCTGATAAATCCGGTGCGGTTGGCGAGCTGTAAGGCATCAAGCAATACGCGCTGGGCGTCGTTTTTCCGCCCGGATTGCCAGTAAAGCTGATTGAGTAACAGCAGATTGCGGTTTAAATCGCTCATTAAGCGCAGGCTACGGGCATTCTCATTTAACTCTTCCAGCACGATTTCCGCAGGCTCGAATTCGCCCAGCAGGATCTGCGCGCGGGCGATATTCCGCCATTGCCCTTGCAGAAAATGGTTATTGGCAAACGCCGGTTTTGGCGTATGGCGTAACCAGTTGGCGGCGGATTTCTTGTCGCCGGTTAACTGCCAGTAAATGACACGCACCTTATCGGCGTTAGAGATCCAGTCGCAGTGATAACGACCATTGCCTAATAAATTTTCCAGTCGGTTAAGCTGACTACGGGCATTATCCAGATCGCCGCGCGCCAGCGAGCACTGCACCAGTAACGTCAGGCACTGCAACTGTTGTTGCGGCTGGAAGGTGGACAGCACAGCGATACCGCTGCGCGCCGAGGCTTCCGCTTCGTCAAGGCGCGCCCACGCCCACAGCAATTGCGCGCGGATACGTACCAGAAACTCATGCATCGGCAGTTGTTCCAGATGTTGCTCTTTGATCAACTGGAAGGCTCTCTCCTGCGTTTCCCATGCGGCCTGCAGGAATCCCTGGGCGAACTGAATTTCGCTTTGTTGAATTAAGCTCCACAGCGCGTAATGCCAGACGTCATGATGGCGCGCCATTTGTTCGGTTTGCTGCATCAGCGATAAAGACTGGCTGAGATCGCCTTTACAGTGCAGCACTTCGCCGTGAACGGAGGTCGCGACAATACGGCTATAAAACCAGGCGAGAGGAAGCTCATCCAGCGCCAGTTTCGCCAGCCGCTCTGCCTCTTCTGGATTGCCGTCGTTGATGGCGACCTGGGCGCGCAGCGCGTTAAATTCAGCATGCAGCGTGCCGTCCATAACCCCTTTGATCTCTTGCTCGGCGCGCGCCAGCAGCGTATTCACTTCGCTGTAGCGGTGTTGGCTTTGCATCAGCCAGGCCTGTAACAACACCAGCCGCGGATTTTCCAGCAGGCTTTCCCACGGCAGCGCTTTTAATGACTCTTCCAGCAGCGCCAGTTCACTGTGATTAAACAGCCCCCACGCATGGTTAAGCAGGATATCGCGCAGCATTTGCGCGTCACCCGCCGCCAGCGCATGATGTATAGCTTCGCTGGGAAAACCCTGTTCCATCCAGCTTTCCGCGGCCGCACGGTGGATCTCCGGCAGTTCCGCCGCCAGTTCCCACTGGCAACGCTGGCGCAGAAAGCTACCAAACAACGGGTGATAGCTAAACCATTCGCCCGTGTCGTCCATGCGTTGCAGGAATAACCCCTGGCGCTCAACCTCCTCCAGCCGCATCTGGCCGTTTTCTTCGCCGGTCACGCGCACGATCAACGCGTCATTCATTGAGCGTAAGATCGCGCTTTTAAGTAAGAAATGTCGGGTGCTGACATCCACGTTATCCAGTACTTCGTCCACCAGATAATCAGAAAGGTGGCTGGCATTAATCCCGGCAAGACGGCGGGCGGAGTGATGCGCAGAGGTATGGTTCTGGCGCGCGGAGAGGGCGATCAACTGTAGCGCAGTGGCCCAACCGGCCACATCATCGCACATGCGGCTGCTCTCAGCGGCTTCAATGGGCGACGAAAGACGACGGTCAAAAAATTGCTTTGCTTCCTGATGGTTAAAAGCCAACTGCTGGCTGCCGATTTCCAACAGCTGATCGCGCACGCGCAGGTTAGCGATGCCCAGTTGCGGCAAATTACGCGATAACACCACCAGGGTGAAATTTTCCGGCTGATGCCGTAAGAAAAAGCGCATCGCGTCGTGAATCACCGGATTGGTAATCAAATGGTAGTCGTCAATCACCAGATAAAGCGGGCGATGCCACTGCGCCAGTTCAATAAAGAGCTGCGCGAAGAGGGACGTCAGGCTGGCATACTGACGTTTTTGCGCCATCGCTTCGCTGGTAGAGCAGTGTCCGCCGGTGGCCTGTTGGATAGCGGCAATTAAGTAACTGGCGAATCGCTCTTGCTGGTTATCGCCTTCGTCGAGAGAGTACCAGCCTAATTCATTTTTGCCCGCCGCCCACTGTGAGACAAGCGTGGTTTTCCCATAGCCAGCAGGACTGGTTACCAGGGCGAGCCTGAAATTGTTCGCGCCGGAAAGTTTAGCCAACAGCCGCTCACGAACCACGGTATGGTCGAGACGAACCGGACGACTTAATTTAGACGGAATCAACATAGCAATCACTTCACTGTGGGAAATGGGGGGAACTGCGATTTTTTTTGCGCTTCGTAATTAATAGATATAAGGTCGGCCAGAAAGCATTTTAATGCAAGCTAAGCAGACTTTTTATGTGTCTGAATTTGCACTCTGTCACAATTCTAAATAACGGTATTAAAAAAGTATTCGGCGCGGTTGAAACGAGCGTCAGAGCTGGGCTGAGGTCATATTTCCGTTATTATAAATAATGTCCTGGACATCATCCGGATTTAACACAATGGCGATACCAGGCGTTTAATTAATTATGTTTAGTGAGTGAATCTCCCGCCGCTGAATATTTCAGGTAAGAAACTATTTCGGCGTTCATATAATCTTTCGAAAATACCCCTTCGCGATTTACTGTTATTTCTGTTTATTCATTTGATTATGCGTAACACTGGGTGTCGTTGACAGGAATCGGCGCGTTTATACAGGGGTAAGTGGCGGCGATCACACTTTTATGCTCATCCCCGCTCCTCCTCCCTCCCTAATCATTGCCGGGAGGAGGAAGGTCAACATCGAGCCTGGCAAACTAGCGATAACGTTGTTTTATTACCCGAGGACGGATTTCCTATGTCACAGCCAACCTTCAATAAAGATCAATTCCAGGCCGCCCTGACGCGTCAGTGGCAGCGTTTCGGTTTACTGTCAGCGTCCGACATGACGCCTCGTCAGTGGTGGCAGGCCGTTAGCGGCGCGCTGGCGGAATTACTGAGCGCGCAACCGGTAGCGCAGCCGACGAAAGGCCAGCGTCATGTGAACTACATTTCGATGGAATTCTTGATTGGCCGCCTGACGGGAAATAACCTGTTAAATCTGGGGTGGTACCAGGACGTTAGCGATGTGCTGAAAGCGCACGATATTAATCTGACCGATCTGCTGGAAGAGGAAGTCGATCCGGCGCTCGGCAACGGTGGTCTGGGACGTCTGGCCGCCTGCTTCCTCGATTCGATGGCCACCGTCGGGCAGTCCGCTACGGGCTATGGTCTGAACTACCAGTATGGGCTGTTCCGTCAGTCATTTGTTGAAGGCAAGCAGATGGAAGCGCCGGATGACTGGCATCGCGGCAGCTATCCGTGGTTCCGCCACAACGAGGCGCTGGACGTCCAGGTTGGGATCGGCGGTAAAGTCACCAAAGAAGGGCGCTGGGAGCCAGGTTTTGTGATTACAGGCCAGGCCTGGGATCTGCCGGTGTTAGGCTATCGTAACGGCGTCGCGCAACCGCTGCGTTTGTGGCAGGCGACCCACGCGCATCCGTTTGATCTGACCAAATTCAACGACGGCGCTTTCCTGCGGGCGGAACAGCAGGGTATCGATGCGGAAAAACTGACGAAGGTGCTTTATCCCAACGATAACCACACGGCGGGCAAAAAACTGCGCCTGATGCAGCAATACTTCCAGTGCGCCTGCTCGGTAGCGGATATTCTGCGTCGCCATCATCTGGCCGGACGCAAACTGCATGAGCTGGCGGATTACGAGGTCATTCAGTTGAACGATACTCACCCGACCATCGCCATTCCGGAACTGCTGCGCGTGCTGATTGACGAGCACCAGCTGAGCTGGGATGACGCCTGGGCTATCACCAGCAAAACCTTCGCCTACACCAACCACACCCTGATGCCAGAAGCGCTGGAGTGCTGGGACGAGAGGTTAATCAAAGCGCTGTTGCCGCGTCATATGCAGATTATCAAGCAGATTAACGATCGCTTTAAGACGCTGGTCGATAAGACCTGGCCTGGCGATAAGCAGGTATGGGCAAAACTGGCGGTGGTGCACGACCGTCAGGTACGCATGGCCAATATGTGCGTGGTCAGCGGCTTTGCGGTCAACGGCGTGGCGGCGCTGCACTCCGATCTGGTGGTGAAAGATCTGTTCCCGGAATATCACCAGCTTTGGCCGAACAAATTCCACAATGTCACCAACGGCATTACGCCGCGTCGCTGGATCAAACAGTGCAATCCGCAGCTTGCGGCGTTGCTGGATAAAACGCTGAAAAAAGAGTGGGCTAACGATCTCGACCAGTTGATCAATCTGGAAAAATACGCCGACGACGCCACATTCCGTCAGCAATATCGCGACATCAAACGGGCGAACAAACAACGGCTGGTGAAATTCATCCAGGCCCGTACCGGGATTGAGATTTCAAGCCATGCGATTTTTGATATTCAAATCAAACGTCTGCACGAGTACAAACGTCAGCACCTGAACCTGTTGCATATTTTGGCGCTGTACAAAGAGATTCGCGAAAACCCGCAGGCTGACCGCGTACCGCGCGTATTCCTGTTTGGTGCAAAGGCGGCGCCGGGCTATTACCTGGCGAAGAACATCATTTTTGCTATCAATAAGGTTGCGGAAGCCATTAATAACGACCCGGCGGTGGGTGATAAGCTGAAGGTGGTTTTCCTGCCGGATTACTGCGTCTCGGCGGCGGAAATGCTCATTCCGGCGGCGGATATTTCCGAGCAAATTTCTACTGCCGGGAAAGAGGCGTCTGGCACCGGCAACATGAAACTGGCGCTGAACGGGGCGTTGACTGTGGGAACGCTGGACGGCGCTAACGTTGAAATCGCTGAGAAGGTGGGTGAAGAGAATATCTTTATCTTTGGCCATACTGTGGAAGAGGTCAAGGCGCTCAAAGCCAAAGGCTACGATCCGGTGAAATGGCGTAAAAAAGACAAAGTGCTGGATGCGGTGCTAAAAGAGCTGGAAAGCGGTCAATACAGCGATGGCGATAAACATGCCTTTGACCAGATGCTGCATAGCCTCGGCAAACAGGGGGGCGATCCGTACCTGGTCATGGCGGACTTCGCCGCTTATGTCGAGGCGCAAAAGCAGGTGGATGCGCTGTATCGCGACCAGGAAGCGTGGACGCGTGCCGCGATCCTCAATACCGCGCGCTGCGGTATGTTCAGTTCCGATCGCTCTATTCGCGATTATCAGGCCCGTATCTGGCAGGCAAAACGCTAAGGGAGCGCGATGGAAAATAAACGTCTCGATAGTGCCGCGCTGGCGGCGGGGATCAGCCCCAGTTACATCAATGCTCATGGCAAACCGCAGTCTATTGGCGCTGAAACCAAGAGACGTTTGCTGGCGGCGATGCACGGCACGACAACAGGACCACAGGCGATCGTGCCGAATGTGAAGGTTTATACCGCGGGTAAAAAAATGGCGTTGCCGGTAGAGGGGCGCGGTGAGTTTGCCTGGCTGCTGACTACAGAAGAGGGCGTGCATTACAAAGGGCGCGTGACGGGCGGTAAAAAACTTAACCTTCCGGCTACATTGCCGGAGGGCTACCACACCCTGACGTTGACCCAGGATGAACAGCGTACGCACTGCCGTATTATCGTTGCCCCGCCGCGATGCTATGAGCCGCAGGCGCTGCTGGAGGGGAAAAAACTGTGGGGGGCCTGCGTCCAGCTTTATACTCTGCGTTCAGAAAAAAACTGGGGTATTGGCGATTTCGGCGATTTGAAGTCGATGCTGGTCGACGTGGCGACACGCGGCGGCGCGTTTATCGGCCTGAACCCGATCCACGCGCTTTATCCGGCGAATCCGGAGAGCGCCAGTCCCTACAGCCCCTCGTCTCGTCGCTGGCTGAACGTGATATATATCGATGTCAACGCCGTCGAAGATTTCCGCCTGAGCGAAGAGGCGCAGTCATGGTGGCAAATGCCCGCCACACAGCAAAAGCTGCGACAGGCGCGCGATGCGCAATGGGTGGATTACGCTACCGTTACCGCGCTGAAAATCACGGCGCTGCGGATGGCGTGGACGCGGTTTGCCGCTCGCGACGATGCGCAAATGGCGGAGTTTCGTCACTTTATCGCCCGCGAAGGCGAGAGCCTTTACTGGCAGGCGGCATTCGACGCGCTGCATGCGTATCAGGTAAAAGAGGATGAGCAGCGCTGGGGCTGGCCAGCCTGGCCGGAGGCGTACCAGTCGGTAGAGTCTCCCGCTGTCAAACAATTCTGTGAAGCGCACCGCGAAGAGGTGGAGTTTTACCTCTGGCTTCAGTGGCTGGCCTGGCGCCAATTCGCCGCCTGCTGGGATACCTGCCAGAGTTTTAAACTACCGATTGGTCTGTACCGCGATCTGGCGGTTGGCGTAGCGGCAGGCGGCGCGGAAACCTGGTGCGACCGGGAGCTGTACTGCCTGAAAGCATCTGTCGGCGCGCCGCCGGATATCCTCGGCCCGCTCGGTCAGAACTGGGGGCTACCGCCAATGGACCCGCATATTATTGTCGCCCGGGCGTATGAGCCCTTTATCGACCTGCTGCGCGCCAATATGCAAAACTGTGGCGCGTTGCGCATTGACCATGTCATGTCGTTGCTGCGTCTGTGGTGGATACCGTATGGCGAAACAGCGGATCGCGGGGCATATGTTCAGTATCCGGTTGACGATCTGTTGGCTATTCTGGCGCTGGAGAGCCAACGTCACCGTTGTATGGTGATAGGCGAAGATCTGGGGACTGTGCCAGTTGAGATTGTCGGCAAGCTGCGCGATAGCGGAGTCTATTCTTATAAAGTGTTGTGGTTTGAAAATGACCTTGAGAAAAACTTCCGCGCGCCAGGCGCGTATCCGCAACAATCGATGGCTGTCGCCTCGACGCACGATCTCCCCACGCTGCGCGGCTATTGGGAATGCGGTGACCTGACGTTGGGTAAAGCTCTGGGGCTTTATCCGGATGAAGTGATTCTGCGCGGGCTGTATGAGGATCGCGAGCGGGCGAAACAGGGGCTGTTGGACGCGCTGCATAAATATGGCTGTCTGCCAAAACGCGCCGGGCATAAGGCATCGTTAATGTCGATGACGCCAACGCTAAATCGCGGACTTCAGCGCTATATCGCCGACAGTAACAGCGGTCTGTTGGGGCTACAGCCGGAGGACTGGCTGGATATGGCCGATCCGGTTAACGTACCGGGCACCAGCGATCAGTATAAAAACTGGCGGCGGAAATTGTCTGCCTCTCTTGAGGCCATGTTTGCCGATGAGGGCGTAAACAAGCTGATTAAGGATTTGGATAAGCGCCGAAAAGCGGCCGCGAAGAAGAAGTAATAAAGCCGGGGATTTCCCCGGCTTTATGATGGTGAGAGCACGTAGGTCTGATAAGCGCAGCGCCATCAGGCAATCCTGGCGCACATTGCTGCCTTATCCGGCCTACAAGCCGCCTCGCTTAAACCACCATACCCAGCAGCAGACAGCCGATCAGGCCGCAGACGGAGATGATCGTTTCCAGCATCGACCAGGATTTAATGGTCTCGCCGATAGTCAAATTGAAATACTCTTTGAATAGCCAGAAGCCCGGGTCGTTGACGTGAGAGAAAATCACGCTCCCGGAACCGACTGCGATAACCATCAGTTCAGGGCTAACGCCGGTAGTGGAGATCAGCGGCGCCGCAATGCCGCCTGCGGTAATCGCCGCGACAGTCGCAGAGCCCAGCGCGATACGCAGCACCGCCGCGATAGACCACGCCATTAACAGCGGAGAGACATTGGTTTCATGCATCATTGAAGCGATGTATTTATCCACGCCGCTATCGACCAGCACCTGCTTGAACGCGCCGCCGCCGCCGATGATCAGCAGCATCATGGCGATAATTTTGATGGAAGAGACCAGCGTATCGTTAATCTGATCCATTGAACGCCCGCGGTTCAGGCCAAAGGTGAACATCGCAATCAGTACGGCAATTAACGTAGCCATTACCGGGTCGCCCAGGAACTCGGCAACGGGCAGGAAAGCGTGGCCTTTTGGCAGAATCATCTCGGCAATCGCACGCATCGCCATCAGAATAACCGGAACCAGCGACGTCCAGACGCTGACGCCAAAGCCCGGCATCTCTTCTTCCGTAAAAGTTTTCGCGCTGTACAGGCCTTCCGGGATCGGCTTATCGATACCTTTCAGGAAACGGGCGTAAACCGGTCCGGCAAGGATCACGGTCGGGATTGCCAGAATCGTACCAAACAGCAGCGTCTTACCCATATCGGCATGGAAAATCGTGGCGATTGCGGTTGGGCCCGGGTGCGGCGGCAGGAAGCCGTGTGTGACGGAAAGCGCCGCGGCCATCGGCACGCCGACGTACAGTAACGGGATATTCGCTGCTGCGGCAATGGTGAATACCAGCGGCAGCATCAGAACGAAGCCCACTTCATAGAACAGAGCGAAGCCGACGGTAAAGCCGGTTAACACTACGGCCCACTGAATATGCTTTTTACCAAATTTCGCGATCAGGGTAGTGGCGATACGTTGAGCGCCGCCGCAGTCGGCAAGCATTTTGCCCAGCATGGCGCCGAACCCCATAATCAGGGCCAGACTGCCAAGCGTACCGCCGACACCGGCTTTGATGGAGCCGATGACTTTATCCAGCGGCATTCCCTGCATCAACCCGACAGCGAGCGCTACCAGGACAAGGGCGATAAATCCGTTCATTTTGAAGCGGATCATCAGAAGAAGTAACAAGATAACACCGATAGCAACGATGACTAATGGCATGATTTACCTGGCCTTTACTTTGTTATGGGTAACGTCATTGTTTCGACGACAAATTCCTGTTGTTCCCGACGGGAACAGAGTCGCAATAGCACCAATACTGATTACCGTTGAAACGAATGAGCGTAGTCAGATGTTATATGGATGTTAGGTGCCCATAAGAATGATACGGGTAACATATGGGTGTTGAAAATGACCCTGGCAGGCAAAATTTAAATTATGAGACACAGGTCATGTTATCGGTGAAAGGAGAAGGACCATCGTTCTGAGTTGTGGCTGATAGCGCAGGATGGCGGCGTAAACGCCTTATTCGGCCTACGGTGGGGCAGACAAGGCCCGACAGGCGCAAGCGCCATCGGGCATGGATGCGGGGAAAATCTTAGTAGTAGGAGTGCTCGCCGCGCTGGTGTTCGGTCAGATCGCGAACCCCTTTCAGTTCCGGGAATTCATTCAGCAACTGTTTCTCGATCCCTTCTTTCAGCGTGACGTCAACCATCGAGCAACCGTTACAACCGCCGCCAAACTGCAGAATTGCATAGCCTTCATCGGTAATTTCCATCAGCGAGACGCGACCGCCGTGGCCCGCCAACTGCGGGTTAATCTGCGATTGCAGAGCATATTCCACGCGCTCCATCAGCGGCGCGTCATCGGCCACTTTGCGCATCTTCGCGTTTGGCGCTTTCAATGTAAGTTGAGAACCTAGCTGGTCGGTCACGAAATCAATTTCCGCGTCTTCCAGATAGGGCGCGCTCAGTTCATCGACATAAGCGGTCAACAGGTCAAATTTCAGTGCAGTATCGGTGGCTTCTACGGCGTCGGGCGGACAATAAGAAACACCGCACTCTGCGTTAGGAGTGCCGGGATTAATGACAAATACGCGGATTTGCGTCCCTTCTTCCTGATTTGCCAGCAGTTTGGCAAAGTGCGCTTGTGCAGCATCGGAAATACGGATCATAGTAATGGCCTAATAGTTGACTATTTTAGTTGGTTATAATACGCCCATCATCGAGGCTCTACAAGGTTCGACACAGGCACCATACCTGGACAGTCGCTGCGCCGTTGCGCAAAAGCAGTTGCGCGATTTCCGCGACGGTACTTCCGGTAGTGACGACATCATCCACAATAACCATATGGAGACCCTGTACCGGCAATTCAAGGCGAAACGCGTTTTTCAAATTGCGTTTACGTAACCTGGCGCTGAGATGATGTTGTGTTGCGGTCGCCCGTACCCGCGTGATGGTCTGGCTGTCCCACGCGCAGCCCAGCCAGCGCGCTAACGGTTGGCATAACAGATCGCTTTGGTTAAATCCCCGCCGCCAGTGTCGGCGCGACCAGAGCGGAACGCTGACGATTCTGTCGGGAAGCTGCAAGCCAGTGCTGCGGCGCGCCATGAGGACTTCCTGCAACAGTAGACGCGCCAGTGCGGCGGCAATTTCGCTGCGGCGGGTAAATTTAAGCTGATGCACCAGTAAACTCAAGGGCGGCGTATAGTCACTGACGCTCACCAGACGCTGCCAGGGCGGCGGTTTTTGCAGGCAGCGACCGCAGGGGAGCGAAGGATGCGCGGCAGGTAATCCGCATTGCGGACACAGACTGACGCGCTGACGAACGGCGCGCGCGCATACGGAACAAATCCCCCAGTGGCTTAACGCCAGCGGCATTCGGCATAGCCAGCATAATCCCGGTACTGTTAGCATAGGTGCATCCTTGTTAGACAAAAGAGAACAGTAACTGATGAATGACATCTGGTGGCAGACCTACGGCGAGGGAAATTGTCATCTTGTGCTGCTGCACGGATGGGGATTGAACGCGGAGGTATGGCATTGCATTCGCGAGGAACTCGGCTCGCATTTTACGCTGCATCTGGTCGACTTGCCGGGCTATGGTCGCAGCTCGGGGTTTGGCGCCATGACGCTTGAAGATATGACGGCGCAGGTAGCGAAAAACGCGCCGGACCAGGCTATCTGGCTTGGCTGGAGCCTGGGTGGCCTGGTGGCGAGTCAGATGGCGCTCACCCACCCTGAACGCGTCCAGGCGCTGGTGACTGTCGCCTCTTCGCCATGCTTTAGCGCGCGTGAAGGGTGGCCGGGAATAAAACCAGAAATCCTCGGCGGATTCCAGCAGCAGCTTAGCGACGATTTTCAGCGCACGGTGGAGCGTTTTCTGGCGCTGCAAACGTTAGGGACGGAGACGGCGCGTCAGGATGCCCGCACCTTAAAAAGCGTGGTGCTGGCGCAGCCTATGCCGGATGTAGAGGTGCTCAATGGCGGACTGGAAATCTTAAAAACGGTCGATCTACGAGAAGCGCTTAAAAATGTGAACATGCCATTTTTGCGTTTGTATGGTTATCTGGACGGTCTGGTGCCGCGTAAAATGGTGCCTTTGCTCGATACGTTATGGCCGCACAGTACATCACAGATAATGGCGAAGGCGGCCCATGCGCCGTTTATCTCGCATCCGGCGGCGTTTTGTCAGGCGCTGATGACGCTAAAATCATCGCTGTAACCAGGGCGTTGCCGGGCCCGGACCATTCTGCAAGGTTAATGGCTTTCAGACGCCAGATCGGCAGGCGCCAGCCCGGTAACCCTAAGCACGGTATCGCGATCGAAACCATCGTTTAGCATGGAGCGGGCAATGCGCAATGCGGCGAGCCGTTGGCCTTCCTGTTTGCCTTGCTGTAGCCCTTTCTGTAACCCGTTACGATGTCCTTCCTGACGTAATCTGTCTGCGATAGTCATGATCTTCTCCTTATGCTGTGGGATACGCATAGCCACCTGGCGGATAAACGTATTGAAGCGCGCGGCGTCGCCAGTGTGCATCATGTAATTAAACAAACTTTGAAGCTGGGTGTCATTAGCGTATCCCTTAACCAGCAGGGCGACCAGCTGTTCGACAAGCCCCATCAGATCACGCTGGCGGATGTGTTTTTGTATGAGTTCCAGCAGCGCGACCCGTCGGTGTCGCATAATCTCGTCGTCCGGCACGACCGTAATATCGACCAGAGGAAAGGCGGTGGTGTATAGCTTACGCGCCATCACCGGGTCGGCAAATTCATCCAGCCAGCATAATGAGAACGGATACGGGCTGCGGTTTCCGTGATAAAACAGCATTGGCACCACTAACGGCAACGTCTTATGCCCGGCCTCCAGGTGCCGTTGCATTGCAGCCATTGCGTAACGCATCAGCCGAAATGCCATATGCGCGTCCGGCGTACTCTGATGTTCAATAACCACGTAAATGTAACCGTCACCTTCACTTGTTTCCAGCGACCAAAGAATATCGGAATAATGGGGGCGTAAATCCTCTTCAATAAAGCTACCGGACTCCAGCCGTAACGTATTCAGATTACAGATTTGACGTAATGTCGTCGGGAGATGAATTTCCAAAAAATCCCGTGCAGTATCGGGGTGGCATAAAAACTGTTTGAATACCGCGTCATGCGGCGTGGATGTTGTTGAGGTCGCCATATCGATCCGTCATCGGTGAAGTTCAATGGCGTGACACTACGCGCAGACCGTGCTGATTGCAGTAGAGGATTAGTGCGCTTGCGAGGCGCATGGGGAGATAAATGCGCACGGCGGTAACGCTTTCATCTTTGTGGAAGGCATGACGCAAAATTGCCCGGCAGCGTGACGCGTACCGGGCAACATAACGCGGAATAAAGGCCGGATAGGACGCGTTACGTCGCTACCCGGCGAAGGTTAACGCAAGGCCCACCATTCGCGCAGGCAGGCTTTACCTTCCGGACAACTTTTACAGCTGCCTGAAAGGCAGCCGTCCGGTTCTTCCGGGATACGTACCGCTTTACCCATGATCTCCAGTTGATTCAGCATGGCGTCGATCATGGGCTGCGGAGCGTGCAGCGTATGGCTGATTTGCGTTGCCTCCATACGCCCCCGTAGCGCCAGTAGATCGCGAACCTGTATCAATGAAGCCATTTTTTACATCCCTTAGTGACAATTGCCCGCAGTGCCCGAACAACAGGAACTGACGTTTTTGCGGGTTGCCAGCAGTTCAATGTCTACACGGCTGCGGGCGCGGCGCAACAGGCTTAACACCACAACGTTAAAGACGATTACCGCCAGAATACAGATCAGGCTGTACGTCGGGTGTTGACTGAAGCTGGTAACCTGGTAGAACAGCGTGGCGAGCGAATAGGCGATATTCAGTCCCCACAGGATGGAGAAGCCCATCCAGCCGCGGCTGGACTCGCGGGCGATAGCGCCCATTACCGAGATACACGGTACGTAAAGCAGGACGAAAATCAGGTAACTGTACGCCGCCGCGGCGCTGCCAAATTTTTGATCCATCACGCCCATCGCGCCGGTCGCCATTTCGCCGTCGCCTTTACTCGCTTCGATCGGGTTAGCCAGTACGCTCAGGCTAAAGGTGTCTTTCAGGCTTTGCCAGGTATCGTCAACCGCGCCCAGCAGTTCATCGCCGAGGTGGAAGTCGGCAGGATTAAACGCTTCGTCCTGAATATTTTCGGCGGTGTAGAGCGTGTTCAGCGTACCGACGACAACCTCTTTCGCCATGGCGCCCGTAAACAGACCCACGGTCGCTTGCCAGTTATCCTCATGGACGCCGATCGGTTTAAAGACTGGCGTGATGACCCGGCTTACAGAGGCGAGGGCAGAGTCATTAATGTTATCGACGATTTTGCCGCTCAACGAGAAACTGTTAAACGCGCTCAGGAAAATACTCACGATGATAATGACTTTACCGGCGCGTAGTACAAAACCTTTCAGGCGTTGCCAGGTCTGGATGATCAGGCTCTTGATATGCGGGACGTGGTAAACCGGCAGCTCCATCACAAACGGAGAGGCTTCGCCGCGCATAATGGTATGCTTCAGCATCAGGCCGGTTAATACCGCCATGACAATACCCAGCACGTACAGCGAGAAGACCGCCAGCGCGCCGTTTTGCCCGAAGAAGGCGGCGGCAAAGACGGCGAAAATCGCCAGGCGCGCGCCACAGGACATAAACGGCGCCATCATGATGGTCATCAGGCGTTCGCGCGGAGCGTCAAGCGTGCGGGCGCCCATCACGGAAGGTACGTTACAGCCGAAGCCGACAATCAGCGGCACGAAGGATTTACCCGGTAGTCCCAGCGCCTGCATCAGGCGATCCATGACGAAGGCCGCGCGCGCCATATAACCGGAGTCTTCAAGGAAGGAGAGGAACAGGTACATCATCCCGATTTGCGGCACCAGCGGCAGGACGGTATTGATCCCGCCGCCAAGACCTTGCGCCAGGAAGATGGTCAACCAATCCGGGAAGTGCAACGTGTAGCCAATCCATTGAATGCCATGAATAAAGATGGCAACGGAACCGGCATCAAACAGGGGTTGCAACGCGCCGCCGATGTTAATGGCGAGCAGGAACATCAGGTACATCACGAACAAAAAAATCGGTAAGCCGAGGAAGCGGTTCAGGATAATTTTATCGACCGCCCTGGTGAAGCGGCTGGGTTCGGCTGTCAGGGTATTGCTGACCACGTCGCAAATAGCGGCGATACACTGGTAACGGGCGTCGGCGATATGCAGCGCCGGGTCGTCCATTTCGTCCTTCAGACGGGCAAGGGAGGTGTCCAGGTTTTGTGCCGCCTCGCCTGCGTAAGCCCGGCTGTAGATATCGCCCTCCAGCATTTGCAGACCCAGCCAGCGGCGCTGTTGTAAAGGCATCTCCTGGGCCATCGCGTCGGCCAGGAAACCCGCTTCGCGCAGCAGCGGCTGGGCATAATGCACCAGTTCGACGTTGTCGTTAGCGTTGTGACGATCAATGGCCAGTTTCAGCGCCTCGATACCGCGACCGCGAGTCGATACCAGCGGTACGACAGGACAACCCAGACGCGTGGACAGAGCGTCGACATCAATACGAACCTGCTGTTTTTCAGCGATATCCAGCATATTGAGCGCGACAATACAGGGGATACCCAGCTCCAGCAGCTGCAGCGTCAAATAGAGGTTGCGCTCCAGATTGGAGGCGTCTACAACGTTTATCAACAGATCGGCGTCGCCGCTCAGGATGTAGTGGCAGGCGATCTGTTCGTCGAGAGAGGTTTGTGACGAGATGGTCGTCAGAGAATAGGTGCCGGGTAAATCTACCAGCGTGACCTGGTGGTCAGTTGTCGCGAACTGGCCCTCTTTACGCTCGACGGTGACGCCCGCCCAGTTCCCCACGCGCTGACGCGCGCCGGTGAGTTGGTTAAATAAGGTGGTCTTGCCGGAATTAGGATTACCAATTAAACCAATGGTTAATTTTTTCATTTTTATAGACTCACTGTATTAACAGGAAACCGCTTCCACTTCTATTAACGCCAAATCCTTTTTACGCAAAACCAGACTCACGCGTCGTGTTTCGATATGGATCGGATCGCCTAAGGGCGCGACGCGGACAACATTAAATGAAGAGCCGGGCAACATGCCGAGCGAAAGCAGTTTTTGACGATACGCCGGGCTGATTTCACGCGCAAAGCCGGTGATTTTCCACGCAGTGTCAGGAGTGAATTGCATACGACCTACTTGTTTCTTACTAACTGGATGTATACCTCATGCGGCGCTCAGGGGGGCGGCAGGAGACCCGATGTTTAGCCAACGAAGGAAAGAGTAAATAATCAACAACACAATGATAATGAGAATGGTTTCTATCTTCAACGATTAAAATGTGACGGAATGTACAAATAAGCGATAATTTGCGCCGATGTTGATATGGCTCAACATTTATTTGTCTTTTTGCAAATACCTCTAATGTGCAAATATTCACCGTTTTTAATGTTTAATTAAGGTTTCATCTGTTAATAAAGTGATAATTAATAGTGCGGATAGCAGAAGGAAATTAATTAACAGATTCTAATGGGTAAGATTTAATTGTTAATTAAAAAAGAAAGGGTTGGACGTATTGCAAAATCGCAGGCCGGATAAGAAGTAACCCGGCCTGCGTATTACCCGATTAGCGTTTTTTTCCCATTGCGGCTGCCAGCGCGTCCATCATGGCGCTGTTACCGGCTGGCTGGGCGTCACGACCGCGCGGTTTCGCCGCTTTTGATGCCGGGCGGTTGCCCTGAGCGCGATCGGCGCCGCCGCCGCGGCGAGCGGCGGTTTCGCCGGGCTGTTCGTCCAGACGCATCGTCAGCGCAATACGCTTACGTTGCAGATCCACTTCCAGCACTTTCACCTTCACGATGTCGCCCGCTTTCACCACGGTGTGTGGATCGTCGACGAACTTAGTCGACAGGGAAGAGATGTGGACCAGGCCATCCTGATGAACGCCGATATCGACAAACGCGCCGAAGTTAGTGACGTTAGTGACCGCCCCTTCCAGAATCATCCCCGGCAGCAGGTCGTTCATGGTTTCGACGCCATCGGCGAATTGCGCGGTTTTAAATTCAGGACGCGGGTCGCGGCCCGGTTTTTCCAGCTCTTTGATGATATCGCTCACGGTCGGCACGCCGAATTTATCGTCGGTAAAATCAGCGGCCTTGAGGTGACGCAATTCGTTGCTGTTGCCCATCAGATCTTTTAGCGCTTGCTGCGTCGCCGCCAGAATGCGTTCGACAACCGGATAGGCTTCCGGGTGGACGGTGGACGCATCCAGCGGGTTATCGCCGTGGTTAATACGCAGGAAGCCCGCGCACTGTTCAAACGCTTTCGGCCCCAGACGGCTCACCTTCAACAGTTGCTGGCGATTCTGGAACTGACCGTTCTCATTGCGCCAGGCGACGATGTTTTGCGCCATCATGCGCGTTAAGCCCGCGACGCGGGTCAGCAGCGGTACGGAGGCGGTATTCAAATCGACGCCGACGGCGTTTACGCAGTCTTCGACCACCGCATCCAGTTTACGGGCCAACTGGGTCTGGCTGACATCGTGTTGATATTGGCCGACGCCGATCGATTTCGGATCGATTTTCACCAGTTCCGCCAGCGGATCCTGTAGACGACGCGCGATAGAGACCGCGCCGCGCAGGGAGACGTCGAGATCCGGAAACTCCTGCGCCGCCAGCTCAGAAGCGGAATACACGGACGCCCCCGCTTCGCTGACGATCACTTTCTGCGCCGTCACGTTCGGGAACTGTTTTTGTACGTCGAGATAGAAGCGTTCGGTTTCACGCGAGGCCGTACCGTTGCCAATCGCGACCAGTTCGACGTGGTATTTTTCGCACAGCGCGGCGATCACGGTAGCCGCTTTGGCCGCCTGACCGGTATGCGGATAAATGGTATCCGTCGCCACCAGCTTGCCGGTGCCGTCAACGACAGCGACTTTTACGCCGGTACGCAGGCCAGGATCAAGGCCCATCGTGGCGCGCAGGCCTGCGGGGGCTGCCATCAGCAGGTCGTGCAGGTTACGGGCAAACACGTTAATCGCTTCATCTTCCGCACGTTCGCGCACGGTGCCCATCAGTTCGGTTTCGAGGTGCATTAAGACTTTGATACGCCACGTCCAGCTCACTACGCCTTTGCGCCAGCTATCCGCCGGGGCGTTATTTAGCCGCAGGCCGAGATGGTCCATGATGATTTGCTCGCAGTAGCTCTCTTTCGGAGGCTCATCAAACTGTGGGTCGGCATTGAGCGAAAGTTGCAGAATGCCTTCGTTACGACCACGGAACATGGCCAGCGCACGGTGAGACGGGACGTTAGCAATGGGCTCATGATGGTCGAAATAGTCGCGGAATTTTGCCCCTTCTTCCTCTTTGCCGTTAACGACTATGGCGACCAGATGAGCGTTCTTCCACAGGTAATCACGCACTTTCGCCAGCAATGCGGCGTCTTCGGCAAAGCGCTCCATCAGAATGTAGCGTGCGCCGTCGAGCGCGGCTTTCGTGTCCACCACGCCTTTGTCGCCATCAATGTACTTTGCCGCTTCCACGTCAGGATCGTGGGACGGCTCGTTCCAGAGCAGATCGGCCAGCGGCTCAAGGCCGGCTTCAATGGCGATTTGTCCACGGGTGCGGCGTTTAGGTTTATAGGGCAGGTAGAGGTCTTCGAGCTCGGTCTTACTTAACGTAGCGTTGATGGCGCCAGCCAGCTCATCGGTCAGTTTGCCTTGTTCGGAAATGGACTTGAGGATGGCCTGACGCCTGTCTTCCAGCTCACGCAGATAGCCCAGACGCGTTTCCAGGTTACGCAACTGCGTGTCATCCAGACCGCCGGTGATTTCTTTACGATAACGTGCGATAAACGGCACGGTGTTCCCTTCGTCAAGCAGGCGAACGGCAGCTTCAACCTGCCCGGCATTTGCCTGGATTTCACCCGCAATAATGCGGCAGAAAGAATCATTCATCATGGGTTAGCTTCGTCTTCAGGATAAAAATCAGGGGATAGTTATACGGATTGGCTGGCAAAAATGCCAGCCATCAGCAGGGGCTTAGGATTCTTCTTGTCTTATTTGACGTATTCGATCGCATTGACGTACCAGTTTGCTTCGCCGACAGGGGTGTTGACCACCGCCAGATCGCCCACTTCTTTTTTCAGTAGCGCCCGCGCCATCGGCGAGTCGATAGAGATGTAATCCTTACGTCCGAAAATTTCATCGTAGCCGACAATGCGGAACTTCAGCGTATCGCCGTCATCATTTTCAATTTCCACCCAGGCGCCGAAGAAGACTTTGCCCTCCTGCTGCGGGGAATAATCCACGATTTTGAGATTTTCCATGCATTTGGTCAGATATCTGACGCGTCTGTCGATCTCACGCAGGCGCTTTTTATTATACTGATAGTCGGCATTCTCGCTGCGGTCGCCCAGACTCGCAGCCCAGGTCACTTTTTTGGTGACCTCCGGGCGCTCTTCACGCCAGAGATAATTGAGCTCTTGTTTGAGTGTTTCGTACCCTTCGCGGGTGATCAGGGGCGTTTTCATCTCGTTGATTTACCTTTGCTGTCGATATTGCGCACACGGGGTATAACGTGATCGTCCCGACAGAATAAATAATGGGGTTGCCGATTAATTGTATATTTAAGCTGCTGTTAAATATGCTTTGTAACAATTTAGCCTGAAATTCATACCAGAATTTGCTGGTGACTCACGTGAGCTTTTTTAAGAATACACACTTACATTTGTTGCGAACCTTTGGGAGTACAGACAATGCAAGAGAATTATAAGATTCTGGTGGTTGATGACGATATGCGTCTGCGGGCGCTACTGGAACGTTATCTGACCGAGCAGGGCTTCCAGGTTCGAAGCGTCGCTAACGCCGAGCAGATGGATCGTCTGCTGACCCGTGAATCTTTCCATCTCATGGTACTGGATTTAATGCTGCCAGGTGAAGATGGTCTGTCGATTTGTCGTCGCCTGCGTAGTCAAAGTAATCCAATGCCGATCATTATGGTCACGGCGAAGGGTGAAGAGGTTGACCGTATCGTCGGGCTGGAAATCGGCGCCGATGACTACATTCCTAAACCGTTTAACCCGCGCGAGCTGTTGGCGCGTATCCGCGCCGTGCTACGTCGTCAGGCAAACGAACTGCCCGGCGCGCCGTCGCAGGAAGAGGCCGTTATCGCGTTCGGTAAGTTTAAACTGAACCTCGGTACGCGCGAGATGTTCCGTGAAGATGAACCGATGCCGCTGACCAGCGGGGAGTTTGCGGTACTGAAAGCGTTAGTCAGCCATCCGCGCGAGCCGCTCTCTCGCGATAAGCTGATGAATCTGGCCCGTGGCCGCGAGTATTCCGCGATGGAACGCTCCATCGACGTCCAGATCTCCCGCCTGCGCCGTATGGTGGAAGAAGATCCGGCGCATCCGCGTTATATTCAGACCGTCTGGGGCCTGGGCTACGTCTTCGTACCGGACGGTTCTAAAGCATGAGGCGAATGCGCTTCTCGCCGCGAAGTTCATTTGCCCGCACGCTGTTGCTCATCGTCACCTTGCTGTTCGTCAGCCTGGTGACGACCTACCTGGTGGTGCTGAACTTCGCGATTTTGCCGAGCCTCCAGCAGTTTAATAAGGTTCTGGCTTACGAAGTCCGTATGCTGATGACCGATAAGCTGCAACTGGAGGACGGCACGCAGTTAGTCGTGCCGCCTGCGTTTCGCCGGGAAATCTATCGCGAGCTGGGGATCTCTCTCTACACCAACGAAGCCGCCGAAGAGGCCGGGTTGCGTTGGGCGCAACACTACGAATTCTTAAGCCACCAGATGGCGCAGCAGTTAGGCGGCCCGACGGAAGTGCGGGTTGAGGTCAACAAAAGCTCGCCCGTCGTGTGGCTCAAAACCTGGCTGTCGCCCAATATCTGGGTGCGCGTGCCGCTGACCGAGATTCATCAGGGCGATTTTTCTCCGCTTTTCCGTTACACGCTGGCGATCATGCTCCTGGCGATAGGCGGCGCGTGGCTGTTTATTCGTATACAGAATCGACCGTTAGTGGATCTTGAACATGCCGCTTTGCAGGTAGGGAAGGGAATTATTCCGCCGCCGCTGCGTGAATATGGCGCCTCTGAGGTGCGCTCTGTGACCCGGGCGTTTAACCATATGGCAGCCGGCGTGAAACAATTGGCCGATGACCGTACGCTATTGATGGCGGGCGTCAGCCACGACTTGCGCACGCCGCTGACCCGTATTCGTCTGGCGACGGAGATGATGGGCGAGGAAGACGGTTATCTCGCGGAGTCGATCAATAAAGACATCGAAGAGTGTAACGCCATTATCGAACAGTTTATTGACTATCTGCGTACCGGTCAGGAAATGCCAATGGAGATGGCGGATCTCAATTCCGTACTGGGCGAGGTGATTGCGGCGGAAAGCGGCTATGAGCGTGAGATTAACACTGCGCTTCAGGCAGGCAGCATCCAGGTGAAAATGCACCCGCTCTCGATTAAGCGCGCGGTGGCGAATATGGTGGTCAATGCTGCCCGTTATGGCAACGGCTGGATTAAGGTCAGCAGCGGCACCGAGTCGCATCGCGCCTGGTTCCAGGTAGAAGATGACGGGCCGGGCATTAAGCCGGAACAGCGTAAACATCTGTTCCAGCCTTTTGTACGCGGCGACAGCGCCCGTAGCACCAGCGGTACAGGGCTGGGGCTGGCGATTGTGCAGCGCATTATCGATAACCATAACGGGATGCTGGAGATTGGCACCAGCGAGCGTGGCGGCTTGTCAATTCGCGCCTGGTTGCCGGTTCCTGTGGCTCGCGTCCAGGGGACGACAAAAGAGGCATAAGAAAGGGAGGTATTATCCTCCCTTTCTTCTTAACGCCGGATGACGCCGTTCAAAGCCGCCATCCGGCCTGTTCCTTACAGCTTCGGCCCGGCGCTAACCAGCGCTTCGCCTGCCGGGGTATCCGTATACTTCTCGAAGTTCTCAATGAACAGTTTCGCCAGCGCGGTGGCTTTTTCCTGCCATTGTTCCGGCGACGCGTAGGTGTTACGCGGGTCGAGAATGTGGGTATCCACGCCTGGCAGTTCAGTCGGGATCGCCAGATCGAACAGCGGCAGACGGAAGGTTTCCGCGTTATCAAGAGAACCGTTCAGAATGGCGTCGATAATCGCGCGCGTATCTTTGATGGAGATACGTTTGCCGGTGCCATTCCAGCCGGTGTTAACCAGATAAGCCTGCGCGCCCGCTGCTTGCATACGTTTCACCAGCACTTCAGCATACTGCGTCGGGTGCAGCGTCAGGAACGCGGCACCGAAGCAGGCGGAGAAGGTGGGGGTCGGTTCGGTGACGCCGCGTTCGGTGCCGGCCAGTTTAGCGGTGAAACCCGACAGGAAGTGGTACTGCGTCTGGTTAGCGGTTAAACGGGAAACCGGCGGCAACACGCCGAAAGCATCCGCCGTCAGGAAGATAACCTTGGTGGCGTGACCTGCTTTGGATACGGGCTTAACGATGTTATCGATATGATAGATCGGGTAAGAGACGCGGGTGTTTTCGGTTTTGGAACCATCGTCGAAATCAACGGTGCCGTCTTCGCGCACGGTGACGTTTTCCAGCAACGCATCACGGCGAATCGCATGATAAATTTCTGGCTCCGCTTCTTTCGACAGTTTGATGGTTTTGGCGTAGCAGCCGCCTTCAAAGTTGAACACGCCGTCGTCATCCCAACCGTGCTCATCATCGCCAATCAGACGACGTTTCGGGTCGGTGGACAGAGTGGTTTTTCCGGTACCGGAAAGGCCGAAGAAGACCGCGACATCGCCTTTTTCACCCACGTTGGCGGAACAGTGCATTGAGGCGATACCTTTGAGCGGCAGCAGGTAGTTCATTACCGAGAACATCCCTTTTTTCATTTCGCCGCCGTACCAGGTGCCGCCAATAAGCTGAATACGTTCAGTCAGGTTGAACGCCACGAAGTTTTCCGAGTTCAGCCCTTGCTCTTTCCACTGCGGGTTGGTGCACTTCGCGCCGTTCATGACAATAAAGTCAGGTTTGAAGCCTACCAGCTCTTCGTCCGTTGGGCGAATGAACATATTTTTAACGAAGTGGGCCTGCCAGGCGACTTCCGTAATAAAGCGCACGGAAAGACGCGTATCGGCATTTGCGCCGCAGAACGCATCAACAATGAATAAGCGTTTACCGGAAAGCTGATGCGTCACCAGACCTTTCAGGTGTTGCCAGGTTTCCTGGGAAAGCGGCTTATTATCGTTTTTACCTTTACCCTTATCGGACCACCACAGCGTATCACGCGTGGTGTCGTCGCGAACAATGTACTTATCCTTAGGCGAACGACCGGTAAAAATACCGGTATCAACGGCAACAGCGCCCAGGTTAGTTAACACGCCACGCTCATAGCCTTCCAGACCAGGATTAAGTTCTTCCTGATAAAGGGTGTCGTAGCTGGGATTGTAAACGATATCCTGGACGTCGTTGATACCATAAGCCTTGAGATCTTGCGGGGTTAAATTGTTAACGCGCATATCACTGCTCCTTAGCCAATATATATTACCGAAAATAGTAAGGTTTTTTGAGGTTGGTTAACCGCGACAAGGCTCATAGATTTACGTATCTGGACAAAATCACGATTGACGAAAAACACTGTGACTCCTGTCACGCAGCGGCGGTTATTATGGCAGGAAACCTACTTTTGTTGTGGAAAATGTTCTGAAAACGTTAAAAGGAAGTGTTTTTGACCGACATAATGTGACTGTAATCGCATTCATGTAAGAAAGTTACGTAACACCAACATAAACAATATCGATTCACCTCTCTGCGTTTTTTTCTGAATTATGCATGACGACGCCTGGCGGTGAACAGATGATGCAATAATGCGGCTTTCTCATCATTCTGGATAACGACATGGAAAGTGTAGCGCTTTCACGTACTACTCGCTGGGGTATGTTGCTCACCGGTTTGCTGCAGGGCGTCTTGTGCTACCTGCTGATGGCCTGGCTGGTACCACAAAATAGCGACTGGCTGTTCTATGGTATGCCTGCGACGATAGCGTTGTCGTCAATGCTATTGCTTACCGTGGTCTCTTTTAAACAGCGCGCGCTGTGGGGCTGGCTGGGGCTGACCTTTGTGGTCGTGCTGGCAATGAGCGGCTGGCTGAAATGGCAGGTTGAGACGGTGGAGAAATGGCGCCTGGCCGAGCTCCTCTGGCTGTATGGTCTCCGGCTTGTGTTGATGGCGATGCTGGTATTACCCTGGATGCAATATCAGCTACATTCGCAAACCGGTTCGGCGCGTTATCCCCAGTTTTATCTGCGGTTATGGCATAACGTACTGACATTGTTTATCGTCCTGGTCGCCAACGGACTGTTCTGGCTGGTGCTTCTGCTCTGGAGCGCGCTATTCAGGCTGGTGGGCATCCGCTTTTTCAGCACCCTTTTCTTTGAAACTGAAGCCTTTATTTATGTGACCATCGGCCTGATTACGGCGCTGGCGGTCATTCTCGCCCGCACGCAGTCGCGCCTTGTGGCGGCGGTGCAAAAGCTGCTGACGCTGATCGCGACGGGTTTACTGCCAGTGGTGTCGCTGCTGGCATTGCTGTTTATTGTGACGTTACCCTTTACCGGACTGGAGGCGATTTCTGCGCGTGTTTCCGCTGCGGGGCTGCTATCCACGCTGACGCTGATGCTGCTGCTCGTGGCGATTGTCAATGAACCGCAAAAGCGCGTATTACCCTATCCGCGCGTACTACGCGGCATGATTAGCGCCTCGCTGTGCGTTGCCCCGATATATATGCTGCTGGCGGGCTGGGCGTTATGGGTACGTATTCAGCAATACGGCTGGACGCCGGATCGTCTGTATGGCGCGCTGACGGCGTCTGTCTTGCTGGTATGGTCTTTCGGTTATCTGATCGGTCTGTTACGCCGCGGACGCGACCCTGGTGAGTGGCAAGGCAAGGTGATACTGAGCGTCTCTTTGTTGACGCTGGTGATATTGCTGTTGCTGGCCTCGCCTGTACTTGATGTCTGGCGTATTAGCGTCAACAGCCATATGGCGCGTTACCATAGTGGTAAAATTACTGCGGATCAGATCAGCCTGTATATGCTGGATCACAGCGGCAAACCTGGCCAGGAAGCGCTGAAATCGTTGCGGGATGACGAGGCGTTTACGCAGAACAGAAAGCGCAATCGTGAACTGATGACGTTTTTGCAGAGAAATAAGGTCTCTCCGACGGCGGACGATTTAGCGCGGGTGGTGATGATTGCGCCCGGTAGCCAGAAGCCGGATGCCGCATTTTGGGCGTTTGTCAAAGAGCAGAGTTATTCGGACGATTCCTGCCTTGAACCGGATGCCTGCGTGCTGGTGAGTCAGGATCTTAACGGCGACGGTCAGCCTGAGCAGGTGCTGTATAACTTTATTGTTGCCGAGAGCCAGGTCTACGGCTTAAAAGAGGGGAAATGGACGCAGAAAGCGTTCGCCCGATTGCCGGACGGGTTTTCTAAGACGCAACTGTTGCACGCGATTGCCGGGCATCGGTTAGACTCAGCCCCCAAAGCCTGGCGCGATATCATTGTTGATGGTCAGCGGTTGGATGTGGATTACTACAACGAGTAAGCTTTTTGCCGGATGGCGGCACAAATGCCTTATCCGGCCTACGGAGCGGGATGCTGTAGGCCAGATAAGCGCAGCGCCATCAGGCAATGATGTTGTCGACTGAAAGGCGATTAATGAACCTGTGGATCGGCAGGAGAGGCGTTGTTACGGATCTCCGCGATATCCATCGCATTGAACAGGTAATGATTGCCGCAGTAATCGCAGTGCATATCGATTTCGCCTTCTTCCGCCAGAATGCTGTCCACTTCTTCATCCGGCAATGTTTTCAGCGCGCCCGCGCAACGTTCGCGTGAACAGGTGCATTTGAATTCAACATCTTGCGGATCGTAGAGCGTGACTTCTTCTTCGTGATACAAACGCCACAGCACGTCATTTGCCGGTAACGTCAGCAGCTCTTCGCTTTTAATGGTTTCCGTCAACATAGCCAGATGGTCGAAATCCTCCGCCTGCGCGTTCTGTGCCGGCATCACCTGGAGCAACATTCCACCTGCCGCCGGTTTACCGTCGACATCGCCGGTACGAATAAACAGGCGCGTCGGCAACTGCTCGGAGCGCAGGAAGTAATCTTCCAGGCACGCCGCCAGAGTATCGCCTTCCAGACCCACCACGCCCTGATAGCGTTCACCCTCTTCCGGCGTAATGGTGATCACCAGATAGCCGTTGCCAACCAGCGTTTTGAGATCCGCATTGTCAGGGATGTCGCCCTGAACGCGAGCCACGCCGCGCATCTGCTGCTGATTATTGCCATTGATCACCGCCAGGCTTAACGGCCCGTCGCCCTGGAGCTGTACCGTAATGTCGCCGGCAAACTTCAGCGTTGCGGTCAGCAGGCTAGTGGCGACCAGCAGTTCGGCCAGTACGGTTTTCACCGGCTGCGGATAGTTATGATTGTCGAGGATCTGTTGCAAGGTTTCCGAAACGGTTACCAGCTCGCCGCGAACGGCAAAGTTTTCAAACAGATAACGATGTAATTGGTCATGTTGCGGCATAATCATCTCTCTTGCGGGTGACAGTTATTCGCTGTCGCCGTGTTTAAATCGTAACAGGTCGCGGCGCTCTTTCTTGTCCGGTCGCCTGTCCGGATGCGGCATGGTCAGGGCGTTAAGCTTGCGCGCCTGCGCCATTTTTTCGCGTTTTTCCACGCTTTCCGCCGTCTCTTCATACAGAGCGACGGCTTCGCTGGCCGGACGGCGCTGTTCGGTGATGGCTTTAACGATCACCGTCCGTTCGTCATTTCCCTGACGCAGGGTAAGGGTTGCGTTCAGCTCGACGATTTTGCTCGGCTTACTGCGCTGGCCGTTGTAATGCACCTTACCGCCTTCAATCATCTCGCGGGCCAGCGCGCGGGTTTTATAAAAACGCGCGGCCCACAGCCATTTATCCAGTCTGACCTCAACGGAGGACTTTTCTTTCATGGCGTCTCCTTCACATCAGCGAGGGGATCAGACGGCGGTAGTCGTTCAGGGACGGATGGCGCGTATAGTGCTTTTCCGCCAGGCCGGAATCAGGATTCGTCACGCCAAGACAGTAGCGAATACCAAACCGGGCGGCGGCGTCGAGAATCGGTTCGCTGTCATCGATAAACAGCGTTTTCTCTGCGCT
Organism: Salmonella sp. SJTUF15591; assembly: GCF_043356435.1. Taxonomy (NCBI): domain Bacteria; kingdom Pseudomonadati; phylum Pseudomonadota; class Gammaproteobacteria; order Enterobacterales; family Enterobacteriaceae; genus Salmonella; species Salmonella sp. SJTUF15591. The sequence continues at coordinate 260,585 of NZ_JBEUJO010000007.1, forward strand.
TATTCCTGTTTCCTCAGTGACAGCGCGCCATAACCGCTGATCCTCTTTGGGATAACCAAATGTGTGGGTGGAAAGTAATAAATCAAGGTGTGAGGCCAGACCGGTATGCTCCAGCTTCACCGCCAGGTTATGTGGATGCGCATTAGTGAGCAGAATCCGACGTTTTCCGCTGGCTTTTAACGCATTCAGAAACGGTACGGTATCGTCGCGCAAAACGGCGCGCGGCCCTTGCGCCGTCGTCATGGCGCAAATATCCAGACCCAGACGCTCGCTCCAGTAATCCAGACAGTACCAGTTTAGCGTATGCTGTACGGCATGATACTGCTGACGAATATATTCCTGCGCGTCCTGCGGCGAAATACCCTGCTGCGCGCCGTAGGTTTCCGGTACCAGCTTTTGCCAGAAATAGTTATCGAACGCGAGATCAAGCAGCGTGCCGTCCATATCCAGCAAAACGGTATCCACGTTTTGCCAGTCAATATCAATATGCATGGGGAACTCCAGGGTAACGCAATTTGCGCGACAGGGTAGCATACCCTGTCGCACGGCGGCGCTATCAGATGAGATTTTCCGGAGAGACGGTTAACCTGGGATTGAGGCAGCTTTCATAGTATTCCTGGATGTCCGCCATACGGGTACGGTGGCGTTGATAACGTCTGAACGCCTGAATGCCGTTGTAGACCGCGCTCACTATCATTGCCAGCATCAGCAGCGTGGTGCCGAGGTAACGCCACCAGCCGGATTTATCGGGGATACGATGCAGGCTGATATGCTGCGTGCCGTTGGCATCGGTATACACGCTGGTGACAATGCCCTCGGCGCTAAATGGCGTCTGCATGAGCGTTTGCGCCAGACGCTGGAAGGCGCTCCACTGTTCCTGCGCGGGATAGTCATACAGCGGCGTTGACGGCCAGGCCTGATCAACCAGTTCGCTGCCTTCATCGCTGGCGATCAGGAATCCGCCGGGAGCGGGGCTATTCAGCGACTGGGCGGCACGCGCGGTCTCGCGAGAAATAAACGGCGCCGTTGAGGTCGTGACCAGATTTTCCAGCGACTCTGCGCTTACGGGGCGTAGCAGCACGTTGACGCCGTCCAGTTTGCCAGCGTTCGCGCGTTTCACCAGCGCGTTCCAGTCCTTACTGTTACCGAGATTAACCAGCGCATTTTTCAGACGCACGCACTCGTCTTCCGCCGCGCACAAATCAGCGGTTTTCAGAACAATATCGCCAAAGTCATCTAATAATACCATGCCCGATTTTTGGATCGCGGAGCGTAAAGATGCGCTGACGCGCGAGTCGTCTTCGGGTTTTGGATGGAGCTGACGATTTACCGCCTGGCTTAGCGCCATCGCTTTATTCACCAGGTCTGATTCCGGCAGCGGTAGCGCAGGCGCGTCATTCCAGATGATTTGCGAGCAATCGAACGGCATAAACGGTGAGTTAGACTGGCCGCTCCAGGTCGCGCCGGAATGAATATTACACATTCCTTTACCGCTCAGGTGCAGCGTATCGCCCACCCGTACGCCAGCTTTTTCAAGCTGTTTTACCGTTGTCGCTTCAATGGTTTGCGCGCCTTTCATCCACGATAGCGTGAACTTAATTGGCATATCCAGCGGGATCCAGAACAGCAGCATAAACAACACCAGCAGCGAACCGATAGCAATAACAGTGCTGCGTAACCAGTGCTGCAACGGAAAGTTTTTCACTTCATCATGCAGGGATAAAAACCGGCCCTGGCGGGCGACATGGCGATCAAGGTAAATATCAATATCCGTTTGTTGCCCAAGATCCTGCGTAATGTAGGGTTGCCAGTGGGCAGGGTAAATAAGGTCGATGATGCCCAGGGAAATATTGTTAATCTGCTCCTGATTATTCTCCCCAAACAGTCCCCAGCGGCGGGGCGTTCCCCGCAGACAGTGAATTTCCCGCAGCGCGCTTTTCGACGGCGGCGCAAAAAGTCCCCAAAGTCCGGCTGCCAGCAGCAGGATCGCGCCGCCTATCATCCACGGTACAAAAACGTCTGGCGTTATCAGACAGAAAAAGAATAACAAAAAGGAGGCGACGATTAACAACGCTTCGCGCAAGCCAGCCGGGCGGCTGAGCGCATATTCTTCGTGGGTCTCCTGACGGATATTCAACAGCTCAATCTGCTCGCTCTCTTCGCCGCGAATCGACGCCTGCGTAGAGGCCGTATTCTGTAGCGCGTAGCCGCGCGACTCCTGCATATACTCTTGCAGCGTATGGCCGTTTAAAGAGATCACCAGCGGCAGCGTATCCGTGAGGATCAGCTCAACGTTGTTTTCATCATTGATGTACTGTTCCCAGAAAGGCGGCAGATGGACTTCGACGGAGTCGAGGTAGTAGCGCCATTTATTAGGATCGTCAGTGGTAATGCCGTAGCGGGTGATGGAGTGGGTCAGTATCACGACACTGTTGCTTTCCGCGTTCAGCGTCAGCGAGATGGGCGCAGCACTGGCGCCTGTCGGCCCCGGAACTTGCTGGATCTGGCTAAGGTTATCGAGATAGTTTTCTACCGCGCTGCGCTCTTCGGGCAACAGTTTACGCGTTTGCGCGTCCTGAAAGGCGCTGATCCACGGTAAGCTCCCTCGTCTGGACTTTACCCGGAACCGCCATATTGCCAGTAGAGAGCAGGCCAGCAAAGCAGCTATAAAAATCAGAATGGTGCTCATGCTTTCCCCATCTTACTAAGTCTGTCAGGCGTGGTCAGTCGCACCCTGTCCAATAAACATTTTTCTGTGGTTGGCTATCGGCAAGCGTGGAGTTGAACTTGAGCATTGTAAAGCGCATCCCAGTGAAGGCAAATCATAGCAATACCACTAAAAACGGAATATCAGCAAATTCCTGGAGTTATTTCAACCTATTGACTTTTAATTTGAAATAAGAATTAATTTTTATTACGTTACATAAATGTAAATAAACGGCAATTCGCATTGCCGAAACCGTGCGGTATGTCGCACAATGACCACAGATTACACTGCAAAGATTCTCACAATGAGCAAATCATTACAAAAACCCACCATTCTGAAAGTGGAAACCGTCGCACAATCCCGACTGTTTAACGTAGAAAGCGTGGATCTGGAGTTCAGCAACGGCGTGCGTCGCGTGTATGAACGTATGCGACCATCAACCCGTGAGGCGGTAATGATTGTGCCGATCGTTGATGAGCATCTGATTCTTATTCGTGAGTATGCGGTGGGAACCGAATCCTATGAGCTGGGCTTCTCGAAAGGATTGATCGACCCGGGCGAGACCGTTTTTGAAGCGGCGAACCGGGAGCTCAAAGAAGAGGTCGGGTTTGGCGCGCATAACCTGACCTTCTTAAAAAAACTCAGCATGGCGCCCTCTTATTTTTCCAGCAAAATGAATATCGTGGTGGCGGAAGATCTCTATCCGGAGTCGCTGGAAGGCGACGAGCCTGAGCCATTGCCGCAGGTACGCTGGCCGCTGGCGCATTTAATGGATCTGCTGGAAGACCCCGATTTTAACGAGGCCCGCAACGTCAGCGCGCTGTTTCTGGTACGCGAGTGGTTGAAAGCGCAGGGCCGAATTGCCTGATGGCGCGGCGTTGATCAAGCCAACGGAAAGTTCGTCTCCCCGTTCGCCGTCATCCGCTAAACACAATAAAAAAGGCGCCGGAGCGCCTTTTTTGATCAGAACAGTTCGTGTGTTTCACCATTATCAATAATGGTAGTTCCTACCTCGTGTACTGCCTGTTGTGTCGGCTGCGTGCCTTCGATGAAATACTCTTCACGGCTGTTACCGCCGCTCGCCAGTTGTCCGGTACTGCGGTCGATATTCACCGTGACGATGCCCGGCGGCGGCGTTAGCGGCTGTTCCGGCACGCCTTCCAGCACGGCTTTCATATAGGCGTCCCATGCAGGTTGCGCGCTCTTCGCGCCGCCCTCATAGCCGGAGATTTGATCTTTGATCGCGCCGGAAGCGGTAGTGCGGCCTAAATCACGGCGGTGATCGTCAAAGCCGATCCATACGGAAGTGACGACGCCAGGACCATAGCCGGAGAACCATGCGTCTTTCGAGCTGTTGGTCGTACCGGTTTTGCCGCCGATATCGCGACGTTTAAGGTCGCGCGCCGCACGCCAGCCGGTACCCATCCAGCCGGGTTCGCCGAAGATATTGGTGTTCAGCGCGCTTTTGATCAGAAACGCCAGCGGTGTATTGATCACATGCGGCGCGTACTCCTGCGTGCCGTTTTGCGCGACCAGCGCCTGGTTTGCCTGTTCCAGCTCAGGCATCGGTACGGCGCTGTTTTGCTGCTCTTGCGAAACCGCGACCTCTTCCACATTGGTGTTTTCCAGCACGTCGGATTTCTGCGTATTGCCGTAAATGACCGGGATATCGCACTCCGGGCAGGCGATTTTCGGTTTCGCTTCGAAGATCACGCCGCCCTGATCGTTCTCAATCTTGCTGATGAAATACGGATCGATCAGGAAACCGCCGTTCGCCATCACCGCATAACCGCGCGCAACCTGCATCGGCGTGAAGGAGGCGGAGCCCAGCGCCAGCGATTCGGTATGCACGATATTCTGCGCCGGGAAGCCGAAGCGTTGCAGATACTCCGCCGCATAGTCGACGCCCATGGCGCGCATGGCGCGTACCATCACCACGTTTTTCGACTGCCCCAGCCCCTGGCGTAAACGAATCGGTCCGGCGTACTGCGGCGGAGAGTTTTTCGGACGCCAGTCTGAACCTGCCCCGGCGTCCCAGCGGGAAATCGGCACATCGTTGAGCATACTGGCGAGCGTCAGGCCTTTATCCATTGCGGCGGTGTAGAGGAACGGTTTGATGTTCGACCCCACCTGACGCAAAGCTTGCGTCGCGCGGTTAAATTTACTCTGATTAAAATCGAAACCGCCGACCAGCGCCAGTACCGCGCCTGTTTGCGGGTTAAGCGAAACCAGCGCGGAGTTCACTTCCGGTACCTGCGCCAGCCACCAGTCGTTATCCACCTGACGAACCCAGATTTGCTGACCTGTCTGGACGACATCGGTAACTTTACGCGGCGTCGGCCCCTGCTGTGTATCCGAGCGGTAAGGCCGCGCCCAACGCATTCCTTCCATATGTAGCGAAACGGACGTACCGTCGGCAAGCGCAGCGGTCGCCTCTTGCGGATTAGCGCTGGTGACCACGGCAGGAAGCAGCGGTCCGTAGGTCGGCAACGCTTTCAACGTATCGGTAATTTTTTTACTGTCCCACGCCGTTTCGCCCACTTTCCATAGCACATTCGCCGGGCCGCGATAACCGTGGCGCATGTCATAGTCCAGCACGTTATTACGCACCGCCCGTTGCGCGGCCTGCTGCACTTTGCGGGTGATGGTCGTGTAAATACGATAACCATCTTCATAGGCGCTTTCGCCATAACGGTTATACATTTCCTGGCGCACCATTTCCGACAGATAAGGCGCGGAGAAGGCGATTTCCGGCGCGTGATAATTTGCGTCGATAGGTTCGCTACGGGCCTGATCGTACTGCGCCTGAGTGATATATCCCTCGCTTAACATTCGCGAAAGCACTACGTTACGGCGCGCTATCGCCCGATCCATCGAGTAGAGCGGGTTAAAGGTAGAAGGCGCTTTAGGTAGCCCGGCGATAACCGCCATTTCGCTTAGGCTAAGCTGATCGACCGTCTTACCAAAGTAGACCTGTGCCGCCGCGCCAACGCCATAGGCGCGGTAGCCGAGATAGATCTTGTTCAGATAGAGTTCGAGGATCTCATTTTTATTCAGCAACTGCTCAATACGAATCGCCAGAAACGCTTCCTTGATCTTGCGCATCAGCGTGCGTTCGGGGCTAAGGAAGAAGTTTCGCGCCAGTTGCTGGGTAATGGTACTTGCTCCCTGCGATGCGTGACCGGAGAAGAGCGCGACGCTGGCCGCACGGAAAATACCTACCGGGTCAATGCCGTGATGCTCATAAAAGCGGCTATCTTCGGTGGCGATAAAGGCGTTGATCATTTCCGGCGGAATTTGATCGAGCGTAACGGGAATACGACGTTTTTCGCCATATTGCGCGATAAGTTCGCCATCCGCGCTGTAAACCTGCATCGGAATTTGCAAACGCACATCTTTCAATGTCGCGACGTCAGGTAGCTGCGGCTCAATATAGCGATAAAGGCCATAAATCGAGCCTGCTCCCAGCAGGATGCAACATACTGCAAGGATCAATAAATACTTTACGAACTTCACTGGAGATTTCCCATTTAGTGTCATTTGGGCAGTTTATAAACAAACGCGCGGTAGTATAAAGGCAAGCCAGACGCATTGATATACCCGTTAACGCGACGGGTGATAAGGAGATCGACCGTTATGGCTTTTAAAACCTGGCAAATAGGATTGCATATTCAGCAGCATGAAGCGCTGGCCATCGCCGTTATTCGCGGCGCATCGGGCTGGTCCCTGCAACGTTGGTGGCGACTGCCGCTGATGAACGCCTCCACGGCAGAGGGTACGATTCCTGACCCGCAATCGCTGGCTCACGTACTGCGCCCCTGGAGCCGTGAGCTGCCGCTACGTCACCGTATTTATCTCTCTTTTCCCGCAAATCGGACATTGCAACGCGCTTTTCCACATCCGCCGATGCGTCTGCGGGAACGTGAGCAAGTCGCATGGCTTTCACAAACGATGGCGCGTGAGCTGGATATGGATCCGGACTTATTGCGTTTCGACTTTCAGGACGATGCGCTAAGTCCCGCGTTCAACGTTACCGCCGTGCAAAGCAAAGAAATTTCAGAGCTGTTAACGCTGGCGCAAACGCTCAATGTGCGCATCGCTGCTGTAACGCCCGATGCCTGCGCGTTACAGCGCTTGCTGCCGTTTATACCTTCGGGGCGGCAATGTCTGGTCTGGCGCGATGAGAGCCAGTGGCTGTGGGCGACGCGCTATGCGTGGGGGCGTAAATCGGCGCGCGATGCGACGACGCTGCATGACCTTGCCGCAACATTATCCGTCGTGCCGGAACATATTTCGTTATGCGCCGAGGGCGAATTCGACCCCTGGCGCGCCGTAACCGTCCGCCAACCGCCGGTTCCGCCGGACGGTTATCGCTTTGCGATTGCGCTGGGTTTAGCCATGGGGGAGATACGCTGATGGCGCATTCTGTCAATTTGCTCCCCTGGCGGCGCCAACATTACGTAGCGCGTCTGCGGCTGTGGTGCGTGGTATGGGGCGCGTCCCTGCTGCTGATAGCAAGCCTCGCGACGATCGCCCGGTTGGTTTTTTGGCAGGAGGGGAGGATTAATGAACTGCTACTGACGGCGGAAAACGGACGCACGACGGCGCTTGCGGCGAACATACCGCAGTTGCAGCAGCGTCAGCGGCAGCAACAGGCGCGATTACAACGTCAGGCGCAGCGTGAACTGACGCAAGCCTGGCAATCTATCTTGATTGACCTTGCCAACCTGTTGCCAGAGCAGGCATGGCTGACAAGCCTCAATTATCAGCAAGAGACGCTAGAGCTGGAAGGGCTGGCGAGAACGTTTGACGCCTTGCTCACGCTTGAGACATCGCTTCGTCACTATGTCAGTTTTCCGCTAAACCGCACGGGCGCCACGCGGCAGGATGCGCAAGGGCGCTGGCAGTTCCATTATCAGTTAACGAGGAGCGCCGCCCGTGAACGCGCTCTTTGATATCTGGTACGGGATGTCGCGCCGTGGTCGGGTTTTCGGTTGGTGTGCAGGCGTGCTGTGCCTGACGCTGACGGTCGCGTTATCTGTGGGCTATCCCGGCTGGAAAACGCTGGATACGCAACAAACGCGGTTAAGCCAGCAGCGCGAGGCCGCCCGGCAACAGTGGCGTCATCTGCGCCGTCTGAGCGTCGCGGCTGAACCGCTTTTCGGGCGTACCGTGGAAAATCCGCGTCCTTTTTCGCCGTTAGATTTCCAGGCGCCTCCCCTGCGTTTGCTGCACTGGCAGCCATCGGCGCAGGGGGGAGAAATGGCGCTGAAAACGTCCTGGGATGCGGTGCCGTCGCTGTTTGTCCGGTTGGCCGAAAGCGAGATGAGCGTAAGTCGGTTTTCATTGCGTAGAGAGGGGGCGGAATTATTGATGACGCTGCAACTGGAGCGCCTGGCGAATGAAGGCTAGCCGCAGTGTATTGCTCTGTTTTTGTTTGCTGACGTTGACGGGAATGCGCGATCCCTTCCGCCCGCCGGAAGATCGCTGCCGGATAGCGGAACTCTCGCAGTGGCGGTATCAGGGCGCGGTGCGTAAAGGCGAGCGATGGACAGGCATTCTTAAAGACAGTCAGCAAAAATGGCGACGAGTGGAAGAAGGGCAGACGCTGGAAAACGGTTGGACGATTGTCCACCTGACGGCGGAAGCCTTAACGTTAACGACCGGTAAAAATTGTGCGCCGCCGCAGTGGCGGTGGCTACGTCAGGGAGCGGACAATGAAGCGATGGATAGCCATAATACTGATAGCCTTGATGCCCGCCGCGCAGGCGGGAAAAGCGGCGAAAGTGACGCTGGTGGTTGACGACGTCCCTGTGGTGCAGGTTTTGCAGACTTTAGCCGAACAGGAGCGGCAGAATCTGGTGGTGTCGCCGGACGTCAGCGGGACATTATCGCTACATCTGACGGATGTGCCGTGGAAACAGGCGCTACAGACGGTGGTCAATAGCGCTGGGCTGGTGCTGCGTCAGGAGGGGAATATTCTCCATGTTCATTCACAGGCCTGGCAGAAAGAACACAGTGCGCGGCAGGATGCCGAGCGGTTAAGGCTTCAGGCTAATTTACCGCTGGAAAACCGCAGCATTAGCCTGCAATACGCCGATGCCGCCGAACTGGCGAAAGCGGGCGAGAAACTCCTGAGCGCGAAGGGAACCATCATGGTAGATAAGCGCACCAACCGCATGCTGTTGCGCGATAACCGCGCGGCCCTGGCGGAGCTGGAAAAATGGGTATCGCAAATGGATCTGCCGGTGGCGCAGGTGGAACTGGCGGCGCATATCGTCACCATTAACGAAAAGAGTCTACGGGAACTGGGCGTAAAGTGGACGCTGGCTGACGCGACGCAAGCGGGCGCGGTGGGTGACGTGACGACGCTTTCCAGTGATTTATCCGTCGCCGCCGCCACCTCACGCGTCGGGTTTAACATCGGGCGCATTAACGGACGCTTGCTGGATCTGGAGCTGTCAGCGCTGGAGCAAAAGCAGCAGTTGGATATTATCGCCAGCCCCCGGCTGCTGGCTTCCCATCTGCAGCCAGCCAGTATCAAGCAAGGCAGCGAAATTCCTTATCAGGTTTCCAGCGGCGAAAGCGGCGCGACCTCCGTGGAATTTAAAGAAGCGGTGCTGGGAATGGAGGTGACGCCCACCGTTTTGCAAAAAGGGCGCATCCGCCTGAAGTTACATATCAGCCAGAATGTCCCCGGTCAGGTACTACAACAGGCTGACGGCGAAGTGCTGGCGATAGATAAACAGGAAATTGAAACGCAGGTAGAGGTAAAAAGCGGCGAGACGCTGGCGCTGGGCGGTATTTTTTCGCGAAAAAATAAATCGGGTAGCGATAGCGTGCCGCTGTTGGGGGATATTCCCTGGCTTGGTCAGCTCTTCCGCCATGACGGCAAAGAGGACGAGCGACGCGAATTAGTGGTGTTTATCACCCCCAGACTGGTGGCGACAGAATAATTTATGCATAAAAAAGCGCTGTTTTTGCACTGAACGCATCTGCGGGATTTGACGTGCGGATGTATTTAGCATACAAGGAGTACCGATTTGAGAGTCGTGCTTTTCGTTGCTTACGCATTGATTAATGCGCTTTGCCTTGCCTAAGGTGTGCATAAGACCGATGATAAACGGCTGAATGTCCGCTGATGCAGACGTATTGGTTCTGCGGATTGCGCACAATTGTTTGAAAGTAGAGCAATTTGTAGGCCGGATATGTTGTTCTGGCCGCCATCCGGCAACGCTAACTCGGGTTTTGCAACAATCAGGCTTGGTGATTTATTCAGTTGCCAAACCCGCTTGAGTATTGAGATAATTTTCAGTCTGACTCTCGCAATATCTTATGAGGTTTCAGTTCATGTCCTGCTGCGCTGGGTGTCTGTGAAGCGGGTTTACCATTAACGAATAGTCTTAGTAGTACCGAAAAAATGGCAGAGAAACGCAATATCTTTCTGGTTGGGCCTATGGGTGCCGGAAAAAGCACTATTGGGCGCCAGTTAGCTCAACAACTCAATATGGAATTTTACGATTCTGATCAAGAGATTGAGAAACGAACCGGAGCTGATGTGGGCTGGGTCTTCGATGTTGAAGGTGAAGACGGCTTCCGTAATCGTGAAGAAAAAGTTATCAACGAATTGACGGAAAAACAGGGTATTGTGCTGGCAACCGGCGGTGGCTCTGTAAAATCGCGTGAAACGCGTAACCGTCTCTCCGCGCGTGGCGTCGTGGTCTACCTTGAAACGACCATCGAAAAACAACTGGCGCGCACGCAGCGTGATAAAAAACGCCCGCTGTTGCAGGTTGAAGCGCCGCCTCGCGAAGTTCTGGAAGCGCTGGCTAACGAACGCAATCCGCTGTACGAAGAGATTGCCGACGTCACCATTCGCACCGACGATCAAAGCGCTAAGGTTGTGGCAAACCAGATTATTCATATGCTGGAAAGCAACTAATTCAAGCAGAATACGCTGGGTAAGCGGGCACAAGTAACTAAGGTGGATGTCGCGTCATGGAGAGGATTACAGTCACTCTCGGGGAACGTAGTTACCCGATCACCATCGCGGCTGGTTTGTTTAACGAACCAGCTTCATTCTTGCCGCTGAAATCAGGCGATCAGGTCATGTTAGTGACCAACGAAACCCTGGCGCCGCTTTATCTGGACAAGGTTCGCGGCGTACTCGAACGGGCGGGCGTTAACGTAGACAGCGTGATTCTTCCTGACGGCGAGCAGTATAAGAGCCTGACGGTGCTGGATACGGTGTTTACGGCGTTACTGAAAAAACCGCATGGTCGTGATACCACGCTGGTCGCGCTTGGCGGCGGCGTGATTGGCGATCTTACCGGTTTTGCGGCGGCCAGCTACCAGCGAGGCGTTCGTTTCATCCAGGTGCCAACTACCTTACTGTCGCAGGTTGATTCTTCCGTGGGCGGGAAGACCGCCGTCAACCATCCCCTTGGCAAAAACATGATTGGCGCGTTTTACCAACCCGCTTCTGTGGTTGTCGATCTTGATTGCCTGAAAACGCTTCCCGCACGCGAACTGGCATCGGGACTGGCAGAGGTGATCAAATACGGCATTATGCTCGACGCGGACTTCTTTACCTGGCTTGAGGGTAATCTGGATGCGCTGTTGCGTCTGGACGGCCCGGCGATGGCGTACTGTATTCGTCGTTGTTGCGAGCTGAAAGCCGAAGTTGTTGCCGCCGACGAGCGTGAAGCGGGCTTACGTGCTTTACTGAATCTTGGACATACCTTTGGCCACGCCATTGAAGCGGAAATGGGATATGGCAATTGGTTACATGGTGAAGCCGTTGCCGCAGGTATAGTGATGGCTGCGCGCGCATCCGAGCGTTTGGGGCAGTTCAGTTCTGCTGATACGCAGCGCATCATCGCTCTACTCGAACGGGCCGGGCTGCCAGTCAATGGCCCTTGCGAGATGTCCGCGCAGGACTATTTGCCGCACATGCTGCGAGATAAAAAAGTGTTAGCGGGGGAGCTGCGTTTAGTGCTTCCGCTGGCCATAGGGAAAAGTGAAGTGCGCGGCGGAGTGTCGCACGAAGTCGTTCTTAGCGCGATTGCTGACTGTCAGCAGGCGTAACAACAAGAAAGGTCAGACTGATATTGCGTAGATGTCAGTCTTTTAGCTTCAGGTTATGTGCAATGTCGTAAGCATTAACCTTTGAGTGGGGTGTTAAATGGATGAATTCAAACCAGAAGACGAGCTGAAACCCGATCCCAGCGATCGTCGTACTGGTCGTTCTCGTCAATCTTCAGAACGCGATAATGAGCCGCAGATCAACTTTGATGACGTTGATCTGGATGCCGACGATCGCCGTCCGACGCGTACGCGTAAAGCACGTAGTGAAGAACCTGAAGTTGAAGAAGAGTACGAATCCGATGAAGACGATACGGTGGACGAAGAGCGTATTGAACGCCGTCCACGTAAGCGTAAAAAAGCGGCCCATAAGCCAGCCTCTCGTCAATACATGATGATGGGCGTTGGCGTGCTGGTGCTGCTGCTGTTGATTATCGGTATCGGCTCCGCGCTGAAAGCCCCCTCAACGTCTTCCAGCGAGCCGTCGGCCTCTGGCGAAAAGAGTATCGATCTTTCCGGTAACGCCGCCGATCAGGCGAATGCGACCCAGCCTGCGCCGGGCGCCACCTCCGCAGAACAAACCGCGGGCAATACGTCGCAGGATATTTCGTTGCCGCCGATTTCTTCAACGCCGACGCAGGGACAATCGCCTGTGGTCGCTGACGGTCAGCAGCGCGTGGAAGTGCAGGGCGATCTGAATAATGCGCTGACGCAGAATCCAGAGCAGATGAACAATGTTGCGGTGAATTCTACGTTGCCGACAGAGCCTGCAACCGTCGCGCCAGTTCGCAATGGCAGCACGACGCGTCAGGCGGCGGTTAGCGAACCTGCCGAGCGTCATACCACGCGTCCGGAACGTAAACAGGCCGTCATTGAACCTAAGAAACCGCAGACCACGGCGAAAACCACGACTGCGGAGCCGAAGAAACCGGTCGCGCCAGTGAAACGCACGGAACCGGTAGCGCCAGCCGCGACGCCGAAAGCGACCACCACGACGGCTGCGCCGACAGCGACGGCAAGCGCTGCGCCGGTACAAACCGCGAAGCCAGCGCAAGCCTCGACGACGCCTGTCGCAGGCGGCGGGAAAAGCGCCGGCAACGTTGGCGCGTTAAAGAGCGCGCCATCCAGCCACTACACATTGCAGCTCAGTAGTTCTTCAAATTACGACAACCTGAACGGTTGGGCGAAGAAAGAGAACCTGAAAAATTATGTGGTATACGAGACGACGCGTAATGGACAACCGTGGTATGTGCTGGTAACGGGGATGTATGCTTCGAAAGAAGATGCTAAACGTGCGGTGTCCACCTTACCTGCCGATGTGCAGGCGAAAAACCCGTGGGCAAAACCGTTGCATCAGGTTCAGGCCGATCTGAAATAATCCAGGCTGTGTCCTGCAATTGCCTGTGAGTGTCGCTGACAGCTATTTTTGTTCAGGACAGGCGCGAGGGGCGCATTTGCTACCGTCAAATGCGCCGTAAAGCAACGCGGCACAGCCTAAAGCGCAGGATGCTGTCGGAGCTTTCTCCACAGCCGGAGAAGGTGTAATTAGTTAGTCAGCATGAAAAAAAAACGCGCTTTTTTGAAGTGGGCAGGGGGAAAATACCCTCTGCTTGATGATATCAAACGACATTTGCCAAAAGGCGAGTGCCTTGTCGAACCTTTTGTGGGTGCCGGATCGGTGTTTCTTAACACCGACTTTTCTCGTTATATCCTCGCCGATATCAACAGCGACCTTATTAGCCTCTATAACATCGTGAAGTTACGTACTGACGAGTATGTACAGGCTTCGCGCGAGCTGTTTATGCCTGAAACTAACCAGGCTGAGGTCTATTACCAACTCCGTGAGGAGTTCAACACCTGCCAGGACCCCTTTCGTCGGGCGGTACTGTTTTTATATCTGAACCGCTACGGTTATAACGGACTCTGTCGCTATAACTTACGCGGGGAATTTAATGTACCGTTTGGTCGTTATAAAAGACCTTACTTCCCGGAAGCGGAGTTGTACCACTTTGCAGAAAAAGCGCAGAATGCGTTCTTTTACTGTGAGTCATACGCAGACAGTATGGCGCGTGCGGACAAGTCGTCGGTGGTCTATTGCGATCCGCCTTATGCGCCGTTGTCCGCCACGGCTAACTTCACAGCGTATCACACCAATAGTTTTAGCCTGACGCAACAAGCGCATCTGGCGGAAATCGCAGAGAATCTGGTCAGTAACCGGATACCGGTGCTCATTTCCAACCATGATACGGCGCTCACACGCGAGTGGTATCAACTCGCAAAATTGCATGTCGTCAAAGTTAGACGCAGTATAAGCAGCAACGGCGGCACACGTAAAAAGGTGGACGAACTGCTGGCTCTGTACCAACCAGGAGTCGCAACGCCTGCAAGAAAATAATTCTCAAGGAGAAGCGGATGAAACAGTATTTGATTGCCCCCTCAATTCTGTCGGCTGATTTTGCTCGCCTGGGTGAAGACACCGCCAAAGCGCTGGCTGCCGGTGCTGATGTTGTACACTTTGACGTCATGGATAATCACTATGTGCCGAACCTGACTATCGGCCCGATGGTGCTGAAATCCCTGCGTCAATACGGTATTACCGCGCCTATTGATGTCCACCTGATGGTCAAGCCAGTCGACCGTATCGTGCCCGACTTTGCCGCCGCTGGCGCGAGCATCATTACCTTTCACCCGGAAGCCTCCGAACATGTTGACCGCACGCTACAGCTGATTAAAGAGCACGGCTGTAAAGCGGGGCTGGTATTCAACCCGGCAACGTCGCTCAGTTATCTCGATTACGTCATGGACAAACTGGATGTGATCCTGCTGATGTCCGTGAACCCAGGCTTCGGCGGCCAGTCTTTTATTCCGCAGACGCTGGATAAACTGCGCGAAGTGCGTCGCCGCATTGATGCGTCCGGTTACGACATTCGCCTGGAAGTGGACGGCGGCGTGAAGGTGAACAATATCGGCGAGATCGCCGCAGCAGGCGCGGACATGTTTGTTGCGGGGTCGGCAATTTTCGATAAACCCGACTACAAAAAAGTGATTGATGAAATGCGCAGTGAGCTGGCAAAGGTAAGTCATGGATAAGTTGCAGAATATTCGGGGCGTCGCCTTTGATCTTGACGGTACGCTGGTGGATAGCGCGCCGGGTCTTGCCGCGGCGGTAGATATGGCGCTGTATGCGCTGGAACTGCCGGTTGCGGGCGAGGAGCGCGTGATTACCTGGATTGGTAACGGCGCAGACGTATTGATGGAACGCGCGCTGACCTGGGCTCGCGAGGAGCGCGCCACGCTGCGTAAGACGATGGGGAAACCGCCCGTTGATGAAGATATTCCTGCCGAGGAACAGGTACGCATTCTGCGTAAACTGTTCGACAGGTATTATGGCGAAGTGGCGGAAGAAGGCACCTTTTTATTTCCGCATGTCGCCGACACGCTGGGCGCGCTGCACGCCAGCGGATTGTCATTAGGTCTGGTGACGAATAAGCCGACGCCGTTCGTCGCGCCGTTGCTGGAATCGCTTGATATCGCCAAATACTTTAGTGTGGTTATCGGCGGCGATGATGTGCAAAATAAGAAGCCGCATCCGGAGCCGCTGTTGCTGGTGGCAAGCCGGCTGGGCATGATGCCGGAGCAGATGCTTTTTGTCGGCGATTCGCGTAATGATATTCAGGCTGCAAAAGCGGCGGGCTGCCCTTCGGTTGGCCTGACATACGGCTACAATTATGGCGAAGCGATCGCCCTTAGCGAGCCGGACGTCATTTATGACAGTTTTAACGATCTTTTGCCCGCACTTGGGCTTCCGCATAGCGATAACCAGGAAATAAAAAATGACTAAGCCCATCGTTTTTAGTGGCGCACAGCCCTCAGGTGAATTGACCATTGGCAACTATATGGGGGCATTGCGTCAGTGGGTAAACATGCAGGATGACTATCATTGCATCTACTGCATCGTAGACCAACATGCTATTACCGTGCGTCAGGACGCGCAGCAGCTACGTAAAGCGACGCTGGATACGCTGGCGCTGTACCTGGCATGTGGTATTGATCCTGAAAAGAGCACTATTTTCGTTCAGTCCCATGTGCCGGAACATGCGCAGCTTGGCTGGGCGCTGAACTGCTATACCTATTTCGGCGAGCTGAGCCGTATGACGCAGTTTAAAGATAAATCTGCGCGCTATGCGGAAAACATTAACGCCGGCCTGTTTGATTACCCGGTGCTGATGGCGGCAGACATCCTGTTGTACCAAACCAATCTGGTGCCGGTAGGCGAAGATCAGAAGCAGCATCTGGAACTGAGCCGCGATATCGCCCAGCGTTTTAACGGGCTGTATGGCGATATTTTCAAAGTACCGGAACCGTTTATTCCAAAATCCGGCGCGCGTGTGATGTCGCTGCTGGAGCCGACGAAGAAAATGTCCAAATCGGACGATAACCGTAATAACGTGATCGGCCTGCTGGAAGATCCGAAATCGGTAGTGAAGAAAATCAAACGTGCGGTCACTGACTCCGACGAGCCGCCGGTAGTGCGTTATGATGTGAAAGAGAAAGCGGGTGTCTCTAACCTGCTGGATATTCTTTCCGCCGTGACCGGTCAGAGCATTCCTGAACTGGAAAAACAGTTTGAAGGTAAAATGTATGGCCATTTGAAAGGCGAAGTGGCGGAGGCGGTTTCCGGAATGTTGTCTGAGTTGCAGGAGCGCTATCACCGTTTCCGCAACGACGAAGCGTTCTTGCAGAAGGTGATGAAAGACGGGGCGGAAAAAGCCAGCGCACGTGCGGCCGAAACGCTGAAAGCCGTTTACGAAGCCATTGGCTTTGTGGCGAAACCGTAAGGGGTATTGCGTGCCCGATGGCGCGAGCTTATCGGGCCTACAAACGCGCGTAAGTTGGACAAGGCATCTGCGCCGTACCGTTTATCAGACCTGTAAAAAAACCGGGAAAATCCCGGTTTTTTTGTATCTGCGCAGTCGTTTCTATTATTGATCGGCAGCCGGGCCGCAACCGCCAATAATTTTAGAAATAGAAATTGCAGGGTGCAGCAAATAATCGTAGCTGCAGTTATTTTTTTTGTTTTCGATATGACCAGTACAAGCAGTGAGCGTCGCCAGAACCCCTGCCACAACGGCAATTTTTACAAATTTAAACATTTCAAAATCCTTGTTGATAAAACGAGCACTACTGATGGAATAAATATAAGATCTATTTAGCGTATAGTACGATAGCAATTAATGAATCATCCAGGTAGTCCAAATAAGGACTTTATCTTTACCAGGGGATATGATTTAAAAAGGCCGCTTAATAATAAGCGGCCTTTATTAGTGTTATATAATGTCGTTTATTTAACGAAATGTTTTCTTAACGTTAAGCATAAAGCCTTTATCGCTAATACCGTCTTCCTTCCACTGGTAGGCATCCAGATGTAGCGCGGTATCATTGCTGCTATATTTCACGCCGATGGTTGCCAGACCATTAACGCCGCCGCCTTTTTGACCGTCATCCACGCCGAACGATTGACCCGCCGCACCCTGTAATGACGCTGTACGCTGGCTCTTGCTGTAGCTCAGGTTCGGGCCGCCTTCCAGGGTAGCGGTGGCGCTCCAGCCGTCTTTCCCGGCGTAATCCAGCTTCAGGCCGACAATAGAGTCTACCGCCGTTTCGTTGCCAGAGTTCATGGACAGGTTAAAATCTCCGGCGCTGCGCTCTTTGTAGCCATCTTCCATGGTGTGACGGAATTTCACTCCGGCATACGGCGTGACTTTCAGCGTATCACTCATCATGGTGAAAGTTTTCGCCCCTTCACTGCGAAACTCAAGGTACTGCTGACGCATGTCGGAATCGGCAATTTTGTTGACATCGCCATAGGCGACAGAACGGCTACTGTCGAGGTTATGCACGTCATAGCGCAGGCTGTTGTTCCACGCCAGACCTTCATCAAACGCCATGCTGTGCTTCAGGCCAAAGAACTGGCTGTAGCCGCCGGTCAGGCCGTTATCGCCTGCGGTTTTCGAACCGTCGCCATCCAGACGCGCAATACCGTACTCCAGCGTCAGATTCTGGCTGGCGGTGAGATCCAACGTCTGGCGTAATGCCAGCATGTCGTACTGGGTGTCGTTGCCCAGCTCCGCACGTGGGTCGCCTTTCGCTACGACGTTGAACGCCAGGCCATCTTTGATCTGCGGCGCGGCGTCGGCCAGCATGGTAAAGCGGTTGCTGAGTACACGCGCTTCACGGAATACCGTGGTGGCTTGAGCACCGCTCACCTGCTTGAGTGCGCTGTTCAGCTCGGCGGTAGTACCCACGTTAAGGCTGGTGTACAGCTCGTTGTTGGTGTAACCGGCGTCCAGCGCCTGCGCCACGTCGCTTACCGAGCTGTCGGTCGCCACATCGGCATAGGCGTTTTTGGTCATGGTGACGTCAACGTTGCCGTCGGCATCCTGACTACCCTGGGCGTTCCAGACTACGGAAGTGGACTGAATCGCGCCTGCATCGGACAGGTTGCTGCCCTCAACCACGTTGTCAAAGCTGACGGTGGTGTCGGCGGTGCCTGCGGTGAACCCGGTGTTAATTTCCACACCGTTCATGCTGGCATTGCTGACCTTAAGCTTACCGGCGCTGCCGTCGGCGTTAGTGCCAACCACATAACCGTTCAGGTTGTTGGACGTGCCATCGGTGGTGGAGCCGGAAGTCATGTTACCGTCAGGTTCAACCGGCGTTCCCGGCAACGTATAGTCGGCATAATGCGCCTCGTCGCTGTTGCCGTTATTACCGTTTGTCCCTTCGACGTTAACGCTGTCACCCTGTTTAATGAGGCCGGAACCCGTCACGTTATCGTCAATGACGACCGTACCGTTATTGACCACATGACCTGCGCCCGCCACGCTGAACGCGTAAGAGTTATTGGCGTGAATATTAATCGTGCCGTTGTTCTCAATAACCGCGTCGGCGGTGGCATTTTTATCCAGCGCCATCGCCACCATACCCGTGTCGGTGGTGCCTTCTGTACCCAGTTCAATGGTGCCGTTGTTGACCAGTTGCGCATTTTTGCCGCCATACATACCGTAAGCGTTATTACCGCTGATATTCATGGTGCCGTCGTTGACCGCCACGTAATTGCTGTTGGCAGAAAAATCTACCGCGCGGCCATTATCCGCATCGTAGTTGATAACGCCGTTTGACTGATTCCAGAAGAACGCGTGTTGATCCGGCGCGCTGCTTGCGCCACCGGCCGCATAAGCCAGTGTCGCCGTGGTGGCATTGACCGTACCGTCATTGATGAATGTAGCGCCTGCGCCCCAATAGTTAATCGCCCCCTTATTGGAGGTTGCCGTAAGATCCATCGTCCCTGTGTTATACAGCGTTCCGTTATTCGGATTCAGGTGAATGGCGTTTTTGTTGTTATCAAGGATCAGCGTGCCGGTATTAAAGAATTGTGCGTAATCGTTAATTTCCAGCATTGAGGCGTTGGTCGCGTCTGTTGCGGAGCCAAGCTGGAAGGTACCATCGTTGATGATGGCGCTATTCGCACCGGTGACTTTGGCGCCGGAGGTCATGGTGCCATCCGTGCCGTTAGTTAATACGCCGCCGGTCGTCAGGCTACGGCTGTCAATGGTGCCATTATTAACGATATCGCCGCCATTTTGCGTCAGTTTACCGCTTATGGTGCCATCATTGACAAGGTTACCGGATACCTTGGTATCGCTATTGATAACACCGCTGTCGTTGTTGGTCAGCGTGCCGCTATCCAGGACTGTGATTGGCTTGCCGCTGACCTCTCCGGCATTATTGACGTTCCCTGTCACCACGGCGTTATTTTCAAGCGTGGTGCTTGTTCCGGCATCGGCAATAGTTGCGCCATCCATGTAAGGGATTGAAACGTCACCGTTTGTTGGATTGTACTCTTCACTGTTTTGGCAATCGTCGCCAAAGCAGACCTGGCCATAGTTAATAATCAGGCCACTGCCGTCGGTCAGGAAGGGCTGGCCGTAATCGGCATCAATATTGATGATGCCGCTGGTGTCATTGATGACGGTGCCGCCGCTGAGCGCCGCCATCCCGACCAACTCGTTTGCCTGGCCGGTAACGCCGTCATCGGCGGTCAGGGTGATTACGCCCTGGTTAATGGCGGTACCGCCGTTGAGCGCCATCATGCCGAACCCGGCGTTGTTAACGGTAATGGTGCCGGTGTTGATAGCGGTGGCGTCGCCATAACCGCCATCGGTGGAGCCCGCTACCATTGCGGAACTGGTGACATAAAGTTGCGGCGGCGCCCAGTAAGTTTTGTCGGTGATATGGTTTTCATCATCCAGCGTCGGGACTAAACCGTCCAGGTAAATATCCCCGGCATTGGACGCCGTGCCTTTACTGGCGGATACGCCATATACTCCTGCGCCCTGCAAATATATGTGGGCGCCGGCATCGTTACTCACCTCGCCGTAACCCTCCGCCAGCATGGCGTAAAGCGTGTTGTTGCGCCACGCAAGCGGGAATCCGAATGCGCCACCATCCACAACCGGAGTTAATGACGACACTACCGTGATGGTTCCTCCCGTTTCATTGTTGAACGTGGAGCCCTGGCCATTGGCGGCGGTGATTGCATTACGGTTATCCTCACCGGTTGTGGCATAGGCGGTAATATCGCCGCTGTTTCCTCCCTGTGCGCCGCTGTTCGCCAGCAACAAAGAGACCGCGCCATTATCCACGATCGTTCCCTGATTATTGATCGTGGAGCCCTGACCCGTGGCGGTTAAGGGCGCATTTTCCATGTAATAACCAGCAGGCAGAAGTGTGCTGTTGACATTAATCGTTGAGCTTTGGTCTAACGTTAAGTTGCCGCCGTTTTGCACATAGGCCAGCGTCACCGCGCCGCCGGTGACGCTGGTAATATCGAGCGTGGACTGACCGCTTAGCGTTACGCTACTGTCGCCGTTGATATTTATGCCGACAACGGGCGATTCGATGCCATCAGCATCCTGGGTGTAGTTGATATTAATACCGCCAGTTAAGTCCACGGAATTACCATCACCCGTTACACTAAGGCCAACGGCATTCAGATATTGCCCGTCTACATTACTCATATCGCTGACGTTAATGTTGAGCGTGCCGGTGAGATCCACCTGATTATTGTCGCCGCTGACGGACATCCCCTGCAGGGTATCAGTGCTGCCAGCCATCACGCTGTCGTTGTCATAATCGCCGTTGACTGTGACGTTACCGACAATATCCAGCGTGTTGTTATCCCCCGTAATGTCGATACCCGTAGCGCCACGATAGACGCTATCGCTGTCTTTGACGGCGGTTACATTGATATCGCCATCCAGCGTAACCTGTGACATATCTCCGCTCACCTGTGTACCGGTGCCGTTAAGGCTGACGTCGAGATCCCCTTTGTTTTTGAAGGTATTTTTTTCGCCTGCGACCACAAAACCCACCGAGTCCGCATCACGCACGGTGGCGTTGCCGGTATTTTTTGCTTCATTTCCGGTGCCGTAGGTGATGATGCCCATCGCGCCGTCGGTGACCAGCAGATCACCCGCCTGGGTCAGGTTGCCGTTGTCGCCATTGATAACTACGGCGGCAGAGTCCGCGCCATCCACCGTGATATCGCCGGTATTGGTGATATGGGCGTCGTCGCCGTCAATACGCGTACCGACGGCGCCGCCAGAGATAGTTTGATTACCTTCGTTGATAACGAGCGCGTTGTCGCCATCGATATACAGCGCCGTGGTGTCTGCGCCGCTGACGGTGGTGCTCCCGGCGTTATCGATAACCACGTCGTCGCCGGTAATGTGGGCGCCGGTGCCGCCGTCGGTGATGGTCATATCACCGTCGTTGTTGACGCGGGCGTTATTGCCGTCAATGACGGTGCCGGTGGAGCCTGCGCCGCTGATGTTAGAGGTACCGGTATTCTTAATCGTGGCGTTGTCGCCGTCGATGATGATGGCGGTGCCGCCGCCGCTCACGGCAATGTCACCGGCGAAATTGGTGGTGGTGCCGTTGCCGGAAATCAGCGCGCCGGTAGCGTTGTCCACCGTTGAGCGGCCAGAAATAGTGTTGGTGGTGCCGTCGCCGGAGATAACCATGCCGGTGGCGCCGTCGGTCACACTGGAGTCCCCGGTGAGCGTGTTGACGGTTCTATCGCCGGAAATAATCACGCCGGTGCGATCCTGGCCGCTGATATCCATGCCGCGATCGGAGTTATGCGCCTGGTCATCGCCGCTGATAACGGTGGTTTTATCGTCGGCAATAATCAGATAGCCACGGCTGTCGTACTTCCAGTAGAGACCGTTTTCCTGGGTGCCTTCAATCACGGCGGCATTAGCGTCGGTCACGTCCCAGCCAGTGACGTTCAGCGTTTTGCCGTCCGCGGTGGTGAGCTGCCACTGGTTGTCCTGTTCTGAATAATTCCACACGGCACCCTCGAGAACGCTGCCGTTATCCAGTTTGAAGTTATCGAAGGTCAGGGTGTCTTTGCCTTTATCGATGGTGACGCCGTTGCTGAAGGTAATAACAGAGTCGTCTGGGGGCGTGTCGTCGTCATCGCCGCTATCATCGGGCGGGGTTACATCGTCATCGCCGCTATCATCGGGCGGGGTCACATCGTCATCGCCGCTATCGTCGGGCGGGGTTACATCGTCATCGCCGCTATCGTCAGGCGGAGTTACATCGTCATCGCCGCTATCGTCGGGCGGGGTTACATCGTCATCGCCGCTATCGTCAGGCGGGGTTACATCGTCATCGCCGCTATCGTCAGGCGGGGTCACATCGTCATCGCCGCTATCGTCGGGCGGGGTTACATCGTCATCGCCGCTATCGTCAGGCGGGGTT
>NZ_JBEUJO010000007.1:283215-314604 GCF_043356435.1 Salmonella sp. SJTUF15591
ACATCGTCATCGCCGCTATCGTCGGGCGGGGTTACATCGTCATCGCCGCTATCGTCAGGCGGGGTTACATCGTCATCGCCGCTATCGTCGGGTGGGGTCACATCGTCATCGCCACTATCATCGGGCGGGGTCACATCGTCATCGCCGCTATCATCGGGCGGGATCACATTGTCATCGCCGCCATCGTCGGGCGGGGTAACGTCGCCGCCATTATCGGGCGTAGGGGGGGTATAAGAATGATTAGAATCTCCGCCACCGTTATTTTCAACGCCAATAGCCACACCTGCGACCAGTGCAGCAACGCCGCCAGCAACCCAGCCCCAGTGATTATCATTTTCAGGTGTAGCAAGGCAGGTCGGTGAGAGTTTTGCGCGTTTTTCTTTAGGCAGGGAGGAGATATTACTGGGACATTCTTTTTCATCATCGTTATTTTCTGCGGCGATGGCCGGAATGTAATAACTTTGTAGCGTTAAAGCGATAGCGATAGAAATAAGTTTTTTCTTTTGCATAGGGTTCATCCTTAATTAATATTTTCCTTGCGTACTAAACATATGCAGAGACCGATACAGGCAATGAAGAAATGGCCAGAAGAAAAATTATGCTTTAGTGTTTATTTTATCACCCGATAACCAGATCAGGTCAAATTGAGTGCTTAACGGTGTTATTTATTGTATGAATGAATAAGAGGTGAATTTGACGAGTAAAAGGGTTTTTAGGCAGAATTATTACTATTTAAATTTTTCTGGTGTATTTAAAGTTGATTTCTTAATTCACTTTTAAGTAAAAATAATTTGAGATTACGAGTAGTTGTAAAATAAAGCCCTGTTATTCAGGGCTTTATTTTAATTAATAATTAGAGAACCAATTTAATTTATCGCGTAAGCCAACGACCCGGCCAACGATAATCAGCGCCGGGCTTTCAACCTGTTGCGCTAATTCACCGAGCTGCGTCAGTACACCATGGACGACGCGTTGCTTCACAGAGGTACCGTTTTCTACCAGCGCAACCGGCATATCGGCCTGCATACCGAATGCGATCAGTTTTTCCTGGATAGTCGCTGCCTGATTCAGCCCCATGTAGAACACCAGCGTCTGTTTTTCTGCCGCCAGGTTTTCCCAGTCCAGCTCGCCGCCGGTTTTCAGGTGACCCGTGACCAGACGTACGCTCTGTGCGTAATCGCGATGGGTTAGCGGAATACCGGAATAGGCGGAGCAGCCGGAAGCTGCGGTAATCCCCGGCACTACCGAGAAAGGAATACCGGCATGACACAGCGTTTCCAGCTCTTCGCCGCCGCGACCAAAGATAAAGGGATCGCCGCCTTTCAGGCGTACCACGCGTTTACCTTTTTGCGCTTCACGCAGCAGGATCTGGTTGATTTCCTCCTGTGGAACGCAGTGGTAACCCGCGCGTTTCCCCACAAAGACCCGATCGGCATCGCGGCGTACCAGGTTCATAATGTCGTCGGAGACGAGGCGATCGTAAACCACGATATCCGCCTGTTGGATTTGTTGTAACCCTTTCAGCGTCAGCAGTCCGGCATCGCCCGGCCCGGCGCCGACCAGCACGACTTCGCCACGGTGATCCAGCGGTTCGCTAAACAGGCGTTCGGTTGTCGCGTTAACCGCTTTCTCATCGGCATTCGCCAGCGACTGCGCCAGCCGGTCATTGACGAAAAATTTTTCCCAGAAGCGACGACGCTCGCCCATCGTGGCAAACTGCTTTTTCACTCGGGCGCGGAGTTGTCCGGCATAGCGCGCGACCTGCCCCAGATGCTGCGGCAGCAGCGATTCCAGCTTCTCGCGCAGCAGACGCGCCAGCACCGGGGAAGTGCCGCCCGAGGAGACGGCGACCATCAGCGGCGAGCGGTCAATAATGGAGGGCATGATAAAGCTGGCGGCTTTCGGCGCATCCACCACGTTGCAGAAGATACGGCGTGACTCCGCCGCGTCGCTGACACGCTGGTTGACGGTATCGTCGTCAGTGGCCGCGATCGCCAGCCAACACGAGTCGAGAAGCGTTTCGTCGAACGGTCCCTCAACCAGAGTCAACATGCCTTCATTTGCCCATACGGTGAACTGTGGAATGAAGGTTAGCGCATTGACCGTTAAACGTGCGCCTGCTTCCAGCAGTAACCGTGCTTTGCGTTCTGCGACATCGCCACCGCCGACGATCAGACAGTCGCGGTCGCGTAATTGACAAAATATAGGCAAATGGTCCACGACATTACCCCTTAATGGTTGGCTGTAACCTTAATTTGGTTGGTTTTTTGCGGAACAGGACGCTCCGATTTCGGCGTAGCATACCAATAACCCAATCCCATGAACACGACGCCGGACAAAGTATTACCCAGAGTGACCCATAACAGGTTGTGTCCGATTCCGGACAGGGTATAGGCGTCGCTGTGATGACCAAACCAGGAGAGGGCAAACAGCGTCATATTCGCGACGGAGTGCTCGTAGCCGGAAGCGATAAACGCCAGCAGACACCACCAGATAGCAAGAAATTTTGCCGTGCCTTCGGTGCGGATCGCCATCCAGATTGCCAGACAAACCAGCCAGTTACACAGCGCGCCTTTGAAGAACAGTACCGTGGCGGGCGCGGTGGTTTTTGCCAGCGCGACTGAGTGAACGATGCTGGTATCGACCGGCAACAAACTGCCGCCGCCCCAGCTGTAAAGCAGGGCGACAAAGACGGAACCGACCAGGTTGCCGAGCCAGGTTTGCGGCAGGATAGCCCACATTTGACCGTGGCTGATGGTGCCTGCTTTGACGCCCAGCGTCAGGAACATGGTGTGGCCGGTAAACAGTTCGGAACCGGCGATGATGACCAGCGTTAAGGCGATACCGAAGGTGGCTCCCATCACCAAAGGACGCACGGACGGGTCGAGCAGATTGCCGAGGGTGAAAATAAGAATGATGCCGAGACCGACATAAGCCCCGGCCATTGCCGAACTAACCCAGAAGCCGAGCGGATTATTCGCCGACAGGCGTGCGATGCGCGCAGCGTTAGCCGCACACTTATTGATAGTGTCTGTAAACATTTGATTATCCTTTTCTCACTTCATCCTTTGCACTGCCTCTTTGTTGGCTGCCCTCGCTCACCCCAGTCACATAGTGAACTATGCTCCTGGGGATTAATGAGGGACATCCTTGTCCCTCACCGAAGGCAGCCAGCGGCTGTTCAAATTCGTTCCTGACGAATTTGTTGCTCAGTTGCCGCCGCGATGCAGTACAAATGATTTTGTGATAACAATTAAAATGAAAAAAAATACAAAAAAGGGGAGGCGTTGCGCCTCCCAAAAATAATTAACCGCGCAACTGCACCACGCCGTCTTTCACCCGCGCGTCGTAATGTTTCACAGAGAACTGCTCATCTTCCATGCACAGCCCGTCGCTTAAACGAAAGCGCTGCTTTTTCAACGGGCTGGCGACCCACAGTTCGCCCTGGTGTTCCGCAATCAGTCCACGAGACAGCACGCTGGCCTCAAAGAACGGGTCGATGTTGCTGATCGCGAACACCTGATCGCTATGGTAAGGACGGAAAATCGCCACCTGTTCGCCGCCTGACAGCGCGCAGACGCCGGTTCCCGGCAGGATGTCATCGATTTTGCAGATGTTTTGCCACTGGCTCATGCGTTTTCCTCCACCAGAGTGACCGGGATACGTTCATACGGCGTGGCCGGACGATGTTGTTCGCGTTCCGGGACGACCTGGACATTTGGGTCGCGCTTGTCGCTGTTGATAAAGTGCTTAAAGCGAACCTGCGCCGCTGGCGTGTTGACGGTTTCTGTCCACTCGCAGACCACCGCTGCGCGCAGGCGCGCCATCTCTTCTTCCAGATGTTCGTTCAGGCCCAGCTTATCGTCGATGATGACCGATTTCAGATAGTCGATGCCGCCTTCCAGGTTATCTAACCACGGCGCGGTACGGGTCAGCTTATCGGCAGTACGGATGTAGAACATCATAAAGCGGTCGAGGTACTTGATCAGCGTGTCGCGATCGAGATCGGCTGCCAGCAGATCCGCATGACGCGGTTTCATGCCGCCGTTACCGCAGACGTACAGGTTCCAGCCTTTTTCTGTCGCGATGATACCGACATCTTTACCCTGCGCTTCTGCACATTCACGGGTACAGCCGGAGACGCCGAATTTCATTTTGTGCGGGGTACGAATGCCTTTGTAGCGGTTTTCCAGCTCCACGCCGAAACCGACGCTGTCGCCCACGCCGTAGCGGCACCAGGTGCTGCCGACGCAGGTTTTCGCCATCCGCAGCGCTTTGGCGTACGCGTGACCGGTTTCGAAGCCCGCTTCAATCAACTGACGCCAGATTTCCGGCAGATCGTCTTTTTGCGCGCCAAACAGACCGATACGCTGAGAACCGGTAATTTTGGTATAGAGGTTAAACTCGCGGGCGATACGACCCACGGCCACCAGACCTTCCGGGGTGATTTCACCGCCAGCGGAGCGCGGGATCACCGAGTAGGTGCCGTCTTTCTGGATATTCGCCAGGAAGTTGTCGTTAGTATCCTGTAGCGGCGTGTGCTGCGGTTTGAGGATGTATTCGTTCCAGCACGACGCCAGCAGCGAACCGACGGTCGGCTTACACACTTCGCAGCCGTAGCCTTTACCGTGTTTCGCCAGCAGTTCTTCAAAGGTTTTAATGCCTTCCACGCGGATTAAGTGGAACAGTTCCTGACGAGAATAAGCAAAGTGCTCGCACAGGTTGTTGTTGACTTCAATACCCTGTTTCGCCAGTTCGGCGTTCAGTACCTGCGTCACCAGCGGGATGCAGCCGCCGCAGCCGGTTCCGGCTTTGGTTTCCGCTTTCAGCGCCGCCACGGTATGGCAGCCTTTATTGATAGCAGCGATCAGATCGCCTTTAGTCACATCGAAGCAGGAGCAGATCTGCGCGCTGTCCGGCAGTTTATCCACGCCGATAGCGGGTTTACCACTGCCCGCGTGCGACGGCAGGATCAGCGAATCCGGGTTTTCCGGCAGTTCGATGGCGTTCAGTACCAGTTGCAGCAAATTGCCGTAATCGCTGGTGTCCCCGACCAGTACTGCGCCGAGCAGCGTTTTGTTATCTTCGCTGACAATAAGACGTTTGTAGACTTCTTTGCTTTCATCGAGGTAAACGTAGCTACGCGCGCCCGGCGTGCGACCATGCGCGTCGCCGATGCCGCCGACGTCCACGCCCAGCAGCTTCAGCTTGGCGCTGAGATCCGCCCCTTCAAAGGCGTTTTCACTGCCGAGGATATGGTCAACGGCAACCTGGGCCATTTTATAGCCCGGTGCGACCAGACCGTAAACGCGGTTGTTCCAACTGGCGCACTCGCCGATAGCGTAGATATCCGGGTCAGACGTCTGGCAGGTGTCGTTAATCACGATCCCGCCGCGCTGTGCGACGGCCAGGCCGCACTGGGTAGCCAGCTTGTCGCGGGGGCGAATACCGGTAGAGAAGACGATAAAATCGACTTCCAGCTCGCTGCCGTCGGCAAAACGCATAGTCTTACGCGCTTCGTTACCCTGCTGAACAATCTCTTGCGTGTTTTTACTGGTGTGTACACGCACGCCCATGCTTTCGATCTTGCGACGTAGCTGCTCGCCGCCCATCTGATCGAGCTGTTCCGCCATCAGCATTGGCGCAAATTCAATGACGTGCGTTTCCACGCCGAGGTTTTTCAGCGCGCCAGCGGCTTCCAGCCCCAGCAGACCGCCGCCGACCACCGCCCCGCGCTTGCTGCGACGGGCGCAGGCTTCGATAGCGTTGAGGTCTTCAATGGTACGGTAAACGAAGCAATCCTGGGTTTCGGAGCCTTTAATCGGCGGAATCCACGGATATGAACCGGTCGCCATGATCAGCTTGTCATAATAAACGGTACGACCCGCGCTGGAGTGAATCACTTTCTCCTGACGGTTAATGGTAATTGCGCGTTCGCCAACCAGTACCTTCACGCCGTGCTTCTCGTAAAATCCTTCACGCACCAGAGAGAGCTCTTCCGCGGTGTGGTGAGAGAAGTAGGATGACAGGTGGACACGGTCATAGGCTTTACGGGGTTCTTCACAGAACACGGTAATGTCGAACAGGCTAGCGTCGGATTTATCAAGGAGATCCTCAATAAAGCGGTGGCCGACCATACCATTACCGATAATAGCGAGTCTGACTTTGCTCATTTTTGCCTCGATTTCTTTTCTATTACCGCCTACCTTAACGATTCAGCAACCCCGCTTATTGATGTAAATCAAATTCACCTTTATATACCTCTTAATGGGTATATGGCTGATTTGTCTGGATTTTTATAAGTGGCGGAATTGTCAGGCTTTTCAGGTTTGTACAAATAACATACAAAATGAGGGGTTTTTAGACCAACAGGCCTACCTCGTCAGGAGGGGGGATAGAGTGCCGGAGGGCGATGTCGCCATCCGGCAAGGATTATCAATGCGTAGCCGGCGCGCTATGCTGACGATGACGGGATACAAAGCCGAGCGCAAAGCACATCACAAATACCACCGCATACAGACCATTCGCGGTGAGTAACGCCGCCTGTGGGCCGCTGTGCGCCACAATCGGGCCGGTGACGACGAAGGTCAGCATCGTTCCGATAGTGCCGCAGGTCAGAATAAAGTTAACCAGCTTAGGCGAGGCCACTTTCGTTTGCTGCGATCCCAGCGTAATGATGGAGGTATAAATGGCGCTGGAGAAGAAGCCCAGCGTCAGAATAAACCACGGCATATGCGCCTGCGTGCCGGTAATAAACAGATACATCAGTACCGCCGCCATACCCGCCAGTACGGTCAGAATGCGTTGCAGATCGAAAAAGCGCAGGATAAAGCTGAACGCCCACATGCCAAACATATAGGACATCCAGAAATCACTCACCAGCGCCCCGGCGTCATTCAGGCTCATGCCGAGGCCTTTGGCGTATTCCGGCACCCAGGAGATAAAGCCCAATTGACCGAGGATATAGCACAGCGCGGCGACGGCGAGAAACAGTACGCCAATGCCCCATTTTTCTTTGATGACAGGCGCCTGAGAGTGCTGCGCATGTTTACCCAGCGCCGGAAATTCACAGCCGAAGGCCAGGATGAAAATCGCCAGGTAGACCAGGCCGATGCAGGCGTAGACCCAGTACCACTCAATACTACGCGCCAGCAGGAAGGCGGCGACCATAGGAAAAATCATCCCCGCCATGCTGAAGAAGGAGTCGGTAAACAGCAGTCGGGAACCGCGCTGACGCCCTTCATACAGTTGCGTAATCAGGAAGGTGCCAATCGACATGGTGATCCCGCTGACCAGCCCCAGCACAAACATCGCCGCTGAGAACAACGCCAGGCTGTGGCTGAACATCAGCCCGGCCACCGCCAGCACCATCAGGATAAAACCAAAGCGTAGCTGTGTTTTCAGCGGGATGATTTCCATCAACCACGCATTGAGGAAGATCGAGATCAAAATCCCGGCGTTCAGGAAAGTAAAGGTGTTACTCATGCTGGAAACGGGCAGCTGAAAATAGTCTGCGATATTTCCCATCACCATCCCGGTGACAATCACCAGCGCCCCGGTCAGGGCGTAGGAAAGAAAGCTGATCCATGTGAGCTTGATGCGGTTGCTGTTAGTCATGTCTGGCCTTGAAGAGAAGTGAAGCGCGTGGAGGGCGCGTTAAGCGGGCAGATTTTAGGCGCTTTTGTGATGCATTTAAATAATTATTAGTGATAGTAATGTTCATTACATTTTTTAATGTGATGTTTGTCACATCATATTGCAAGAATACGGCGTTGCGTCGTAACGTTACATTTGTTTCATATACGTAAAATTAGGTAAAGGGCTGGCCTGGCCCAGGAAGGCTCTTTAAAATCATTCCACTTGCTTTATTTCTGCTCTCTTTAAGGAAATCTCATGCTCAAATCGACTCTGGCGGCTGTCGCAGCTGTTTTCGCTCTTTCTGCTCTTTCTCCCGCAGCGTTGGCAGCAAAAGGCGATCCTCATGTGCTGTTAACCACCTCCGCCGGGAATATTGAGCTGGAGCTGAACAGCCAGAAAGCGCCGGTTTCTGTGAAAAACTTTGTCGATTACGTCAACAGTGGTTTCTATAACAACACTACGTTTCACCGCGTTATTCCTGGCTTTATGATTCAGGGCGGTGGTTTTAACGAGCAGATGCAGCAGAAGAAACCGAATCCGCCGATTAAGAATGAAGCCGACAACGGTCTGCGTAATACTCGCGGCACGATCGCGATGGCGCGCACCGCAGATAAAGACAGCGCCACCAGCCAGTTCTTTATTAACGTCGCGGATAACGCTTTTCTCGACCACGGCCAGCGCGACTTTGGCTATGCGGTATTTGGTAAAGTGGTAAAAGGTATGGATGTCGCCGATAAAATCTCACAGGTACCGACGCACGATGTCGGGCCTTATCAGAATGTGCCGACAAAACCAGTCGTTATCCTTTCCGCGAAAGTCCTGCCATAAAACATGCCTGCGCGGGCGCGAGCCGCCCGCGTTTTCTCCCTGTCTCAGCGTAACCTGAAATTGCTGCTTATACTTGTGGTCAAGCACAGACATATTCAGGGAGGCCCGGTGAAGAAACTTACCGATAAACAAAAGTCACGCTTTTGGGAACAGCGGCGCAACGTTAACTTCCAGCAAAGCCGCCGTCTCGAAGGTATTGAGATCCCCTTAGTAACTCTGACCGCCGATGAAGCGCTGGCACGTCTTGACGAGCTTCGGAGGCACTATGAGCGATAAATTTGGCGAAGGGCGCGATCCGTACCTCTATCCGGGGCTGAATGTGATGCGTAATCGGCTGGGGATTCATCAGGCCCAGCGACTGGCGCAAGCGGCATATGAAATGACCGCGCTCCGCGCCGCCACGATTGAACTGGGGCCGCTGATACGCGGCTTGCCTCATCTGTGCGCGATTCATCGCCAGCTCTATCAGGATATTTTCGACTGGGCAGGACAACTGCGGGAGGTCGATATTTACCAGGGCGATACCCGTTTTTGCCACTTTGCCTATATCGAAAAAGAGGGCAATGCTCTGATGCAGGATCTGGAAGAAGAGGGCTATCTGGTCGGTCTGGCGCACGAGAAGTTTGTCGAGCGGCTGGCGCATTACTACTGTGAAATTAACGTGCTTCATCCGTTTCGTTTGGGAAGCGGGCTGGCGCAGCGCATCTTCTTTGAACAGCTGGCCTTACATGCAGGCTATGCGCTGAGTTGGCAAGGTATTGCGGTTGAAACATGGAAGCAGGCGAACCAGAGCGGCGCGATGGGCGATCTCTCCGCTTTGCAGGCGATTTTTCAGAAAGCGATAAGCGAAGCTCGCGAAACTGAGTAAAATAGTGCGGTTCTACTGACCCGGAGCCGCCATGATCCTGCTTATTGATAACTATGATTCCTTTACCTGGAACCTCTACCAGTATTTTTGTGAACTGGGCGCGGAAGTGCAGGTCCGGCGCAATGATGCGCTGACGCTGGCGCACATTGACGCTTTGAACCCGCAAAAAATCGTTATCTCTCCTGGCCCCTGTACGCCGAATGACGCTGGCATTTCACTGGCGGTCATCCGCCATTATGCCGGACGTATTCCGATGCTGGGCGTTTGCCTGGGTCATCAGGCGATGGCGCAGGCCTTTGGTGCGTCGGTGGTGCGGGCAGCGAAAGTGATGCACGGTAAAACGTCACCTGTTACGCATAATGGACAGGGCGTGTTTCGGGGATTGCCCAGCCCGTTAACCGTGACACGTTACCACTCGCTGATTGTCGACCCTGCCACGTTGCCTGAGTGTTTTGAGATCACCGCCTGGAGCGAAACGCAGGAGATTATGGGCATTCGCCACCGCGAGTGGGATCTGGAAGGCGTGCAGTTCCACCCGGAAAGTATTCTCAGCGAACAAGGACACGCTCTGCTGGAAAATTTCCTCCGGCGTTGATTTGTGGTTGCTATTGAGTGATTTTTTATTCATATTTTGTGGTTATAATTTCACTGGCATTTCTACTTAACCGGGTGGTAATGATATGGCAACTGAACAAACGGCTATTACGCGCGCAACTTTTGATGAGGTGATTCTGCCTGTTTATGCACCGGCGGACTTTATTCCGGTCAAAGGTAAAGGCAGCCGCGTATGGGATCAGCAGGGCAAAGAGTATATCGATTTCGCCGGTGGGATCGCAGTGACTGCGCTGGGCCATTGCCATCCGGCACTGGTCGAGGCGCTGAAATCCCAGGGGGAAACCTTGTGGCATACCAGTAACGTTTTTACCAATGAACCGGCGTTGCGTCTGGGACGTAAACTGATCGACGCCACGTTTGCCGAGCGCGTGCTGTTTATGAATTCCGGCACCGAAGCGAACGAAACCGCTTTTAAACTGGCGCGTCATTATGCCTGCGTGCGCCATAGCCCGTTCAAAACGAAAATCATTGCCTTCCATAACGCCTTTCATGGCCGTTCCTTGTTTACCGTCTCTGTCGGCGGGCAGCCAAAATATTCCGACGGCTTTGGGCCGAAACCCGCCGATATTATTCACGTTCCCTTCAACGATCTTCATGCGGTGAAAGCGGTAATGGATGACCACACCTGCGCGGTGGTGGTCGAGCCGATTCAGGGTGAAGGCGGCGTGCAGGCGGCTACACCGGAATTCCTCAAAGGGTTACGCGACCTGTGTGACGAGCATCAGGCGTTGCTGGTGTTTGATGAAGTGCAGTGCGGGATGGGGCGCACCGGAGACCTGTTTGCCTATATGCACTACGGCGTCACGCCGGATATCCTCACCAGCGCCAAAGCGTTAGGCGGCGGTTTTCCGGTGAGCGCCATGCTGACCACGCAGGAAATAGCCTCGGCCTTCCATGTCGGTTCGCATGGTTCAACCTATGGCGGTAATCCGCTGGCCTGTGCGGTGGCTGGCGCGGCATTCGATATTATTAATACGCCAGAGGTACTACAAGGCATTCACACTAAGCGGCAACAGTTTGTGCAACATTTGCAGGCGATTGACGAGCAATTTGACATTTTCAGCGATATTCGCGGCATGGGGTTGCTGATTGGCGCGGAACTGAAGCCGGAGTACAAAGGTCGGGCGCGCGATTTTCTGTACGCAGGCGCGGAGGCTGGCGTGATGGTGCTCAATGCCGGAGCCGACGTGATGCGTTTTGCCCCGTCGCTGGTGGTGGAAGAGGCGGATATCAATGAAGGAATGCAGCGCTTTGCGCAGGCGGTAGGGAAGGTGGTGGCCTGATGGCGGATTGCCGGATAAGCGTAGCGCATCCGGCAGTCGGTCTTAACCTTTTGTATCCCGTAGCCGCTTACTCAGCCAGATACCGTGATGCGGACGCTGACGCCAGGCCATCGACGAAATGGTGTGCATGGTGTTCAGATGGCCAATGATGCGCTGTAAATGTTGCTCCAGAGTGCTCAATAAGCCATGTGACGGCATGTCCGGCGACTCCAGAATATTGACATCGCCGGAGCCGCCTGGCCTGTCATACTCCAGGCGCTGCTGGCAGCGCTGAATCGCAATCTCGCAAGATTCCAGATAGCGCTGCGCCAGATCCGGCGTCAGCATGGTGTGTTCCCGCGCCAGCGTCGTCATAGCGTTGATATGCTCGACAATAAACTGGCTGTGCGTGACCCACAGTTTCATATCCGACAGATAGTGGGTATTGAATCCGGGTTCCTGCATTGCCTGATTTAACGAGTTGAATAACGTGTTATGCGCCTGGTTGACCCGCATTCTTTGATAAGCGAGCGGGGTGGCCTGCGGATCGTTACTGAGGATCAGTCGGATAGCTTCTTGATCGGCTTCCAGCGCATCATGGGCGTTTTTACGTAATAGCCCGCTTTGCCATTGCGGCCACAGCCAGACCATGCCGCCAAAGGCAATTAAACAGCCAATCAGCGTATCGATCAGCCTCGGCACAATAAACTGTTCTCCGTTTAACGTCAGTAACTGGATGGTGTATACCGCCGTCACCGTAAAGCCGACCGTCGCCCAGCCGTAGTTTTTACGAATAATCAGATAACTTGCCAGCGTTAGTACCAGCATGACCGCCAGCGTAATGCTTTCGGGAATATGTAAGTGCAGCGTGACGCCGGCAATCACCAGGCCGACCAGCGTTCCGACCGAACGGTGCAGAATACGTACGCGCGTCGCGCCATAGCCGTTTTGGGTGACAAACAGCACCGTCATGAGGATCCAGTACGGTTTAGGCAGGTGCAACGCGCTGCCCATCAGACTGGCGATGCTCATCATCACGCTGATGCGTCCGGCGTTGCGTAGCGCCGGCGATTTAAGAGACATATAATTTTTCAGCGCCGGAAGTAGCGGCAAACGACGCTGTTTATCGGCCATCAGGTCGCGGGCGTACAGCGGTCGCTGAGTACGCAGCACACGGGCGATTCGACTGAAGTGCCAATAGCAGAACTGGCCTACCGGATTTTCAGGATGCTGATTGGCGATCTTCTCCAGAGCGCCAATCTGTTTTTCCATGGAGAAGCGCGTCGGCAGACGATGATAAAGAATGTCATCCGCCAGCACGCGCAGACGGGCGGCGACCGTTTGCGCATTCCAGCGAATCACCTCTTCCGCATGGCTGCGTTCTACCAGTTTCTGTACCTCTTCCGGCTGATGCAAGCTGACGGAGATGTGCTCCTGCAAATCCATCGCTTCCTGAAAAGCCCGCAGTAGACGCTTGTAATCATTATTGTTGTGCGCCGAAAGCATATGCATCTGTTGGTAACACTGGGTAATGAGATCGACCGCTTTTTGCTGGCGTATCAGCAGGGGAGGCAGCGCTTTTTCCGGATCGATATGTTGGGTGAGCAGGCTGTATTTCGCTTCGCAATAATCGGCCAGTTCACGGTATAACAAACTCAATGACTCGCGCAGCGGCTGTTCGCGCCATAGCCAGAACCAAAACCAGTTAAACACGCCGTACCATAGCGTGCCCAGCGCATAAATGAGCAGCGGCTCCCAGACGGGCATGTATCCCGCAAGGCTCAGGGTAAAGATGGCGGCAATCAGCGACGCTGGCAGTAACCGCGCGTGAAGCGGGCTAATTTCCGCCGTCACGCCAAGCACCAGCGTCAGCCCGGTCAGGATCAACGGCAGGGGGATGGATTCCGCCAGCAGAAGTTGCGTTACCAGACTGCATCCGGCGAACAGCGACGCGCCGATGATCAGGCGTTTAAAAAAACGTTTGTGCGGGGTATCCAGACCTGCAATGTTGCAGCAGGCGGGAACGAGAGAGAAAAGCAAGCCCAGGTGTAGCTGGCCTATCAATAAACCGACAGCCACAGGCAGGCACAGCACCAGCGTTTGCCGTAGTGCGTAATTAATCTCTGGGTGATAAATCAGTCTTCGCCACATCGATGCAAACAAAAATGGCGCATGATAAAACGCGCCATTCTGACGGAATTAACGGGTGCCGTAGACGACGATGGTCTTGCCATGCGCGGAGATCAGGTTTTGATCTTCCAGCATTTTCAAAATACGACCAACGGTTTCGCGGGAGCAGCCGACGATCTGGCCGATTTCCTGACGGGTGATTTTGATCTGCATCCCATCCGGGTGCGTCATGGCATCGGGCTGTTTCGCCAGATTCAGCAGCGTCTGAGCGATACGCCCGGTGACGTCAAGGAAGGCGAGGTTACCTACTTTTTCAGAGGTGACTTGTAAGCGACGAGCCATCTGGGAAGAGAGGCGCATCAGAATATCCGGGTTGACCTGGATTAATTGGCGAAATTTTTTGTAGGAAATTTCAGCGACCTCACATGCGGTTTTCGCACGTACCCAGGCGCTGCGTTCCTGGCCTTCTTCAAACAGGCCCAGTTCACCAATAAAATCACCCTGATTCAGATAAGAAAGGATCATTTCTTTCCCTTCTTCATCTTTGATCAGCACTGCCACGGAGCCTTTAACGATGTAGTACAGCGTTTCTGCTTTTTCACCCTGGTGAATCAGCGTGCTCTTTGACGGGTACTTATGAATGTGGCAATGAG
The DNA here is from genome assembly GCF_043356435.1 of Salmonella sp. SJTUF15591. Classification (NCBI taxonomy): domain Bacteria; kingdom Pseudomonadati; phylum Pseudomonadota; class Gammaproteobacteria; order Enterobacterales; family Enterobacteriaceae; genus Salmonella; species Salmonella sp. SJTUF15591. The sequence goes on from NZ_JBEUJO010000007.1 coordinate 297,210, forward strand.
ACAAGAACCATTCAAGAGTCGGGTCTGTTTGCGGTTTGCCAAGCACCATGCGCGGTTATCCTCTGTTATAAGCTGTCTCCAGAGCCAGAAAACGGCACTGTCTCTGGGGTTGCAAAAATATACTTCCCGCTACCTGGGAAGGGGGCTACGAAAATAGATTGTAGCCTGTAATGTGATGTCCTCTGCATACATGCAGTACGTCAATGTATTACTGTAGCATCTTGTCTGTTTTAGCATAGCTTTCGCCGTGTGTCTCCTGGTGTCTCGCTTCAGCATGACCCAGGTCGCCTTCCATTGCGACTTTTGTTGTATGCGCGTAATCTTTCAGGAAAATTGAAACATTGGAGTTACGAAATATGCAAGCGCGTGTAAAGTGGGTTGAAGGGCTCACGTTCCTCGGAGAGTCCTCCTCCGGCCACCAGATTTTAATGGATGGTAACTCCGGTGACAAAGCGCCGAGTCCGATGGAGATGGTATTAATGGCGGCTGGCGGATGTAGCGCTATTGATGTGGTATCAATCCTGCAAAAGGGCCGTCAGAATGTCACCAACTGCGAAGTGAAGCTGACATCCGAGCGCCGGGAAGACGCGCCGCGCCTGTTTACGCACATTAATCTGCATTTTATCGTTACCGGCAGCGATCTGAAAGAGGCTGCCGTCGCACGCGCTGTCGATCTCTCCGCGGAAAAATATTGCTCGGTGGCGCTAATGCTGGAAAAAGCGGTCAATATTACCCATTCGTATGAAGTAATTGCGGCGTAACACGTGATGCCGGATGGCGGCGTGGCCTTATCCGGCCTACCTGTTTTTATCTCGTAGGCCCGATAAGCGTAGCGCCATCGGGCATTTTAACGCGGTTATTCGATTTTTTTGCCTTCCATTAATCGCTGTACCAGCGGCAACATAATCAGCTCCATCGCCAGCCCCATTTTGCCGCCCGGCACCACTAATGTATTAATGTGAGAAATGAACGAGCCCTGGAGCATCGCCAGGAGCCAGGGAAAATCGATCCCTTCCAGGTTGCGGAAATGGATCACCACAAAACTCTCATCCAGCGAGGGAATACCCTTTGCGGCGAACGGATTGGACGTGTCGACGGTCGGTACGCGCTGGAAGTTAATATGGGTACGCGAGAACTGCGGCGTAATGTAATTGATGTAGTCGTCCATGGAACGCACCACGGAATCCATCACCGCTTCACGGGAGTGTCCGCGCTCGCTGGTGTCGCGAATCAGTTTCTGAATCCACTCGAGGTTGACGATAGGCACCACGCCAACCAACAGATCAACATGACGCGCGACATCATGTTGCGGGGTGACGACGCCGCCGTGCAGTCCTTCATAAAACAGCACATCGGTCGGTTCGGGAAGCGGCTGCCAGGGCGTAAACGTGCCGGGAACCTGATTCCACGGTACGGCTTCATCATAGGTATGCAGATATTTACGCGACTGGCCTTTACCCGTCTGCCCGTACTCAATAAAGGTATGTTCCAGTAGGCTGAAGTCATTGGCTTCAGGCCCGAAATAGCTGATATGCCGCCCGGCGTCACGCGCTTTGCGGATCGCCATGTCCATTTCCGGGCGGGTGTAACGATGAAAACTGTCGCCTTCCACCTCGGCGGCATGCAGATTTAACTGCGCGAAAATTTTACGAAACGCGAGGCTGGTGGTGGTGGTCCCCGCGCCGCTTGACCCTGTTACTGCTATCACCGGATGTTTGGCTGACATGGCAACTCCATGATTGAGCTTTAGTAATAATGTATTGTCGGCAAAGGCGTTTTATTCGCGAAACTGCTTTTTCGGCATAATATTGACCGTTTCATGTAATTCAGACCATACCAGCACGGCCTCGCCGGATTGCAGTTGGCGTTTTACGTCAGCGACTTTTTGTTCAAGCGAACGTTCATGTTCACCATAATCGGTGCCTTCGCGCAACACAAAACTTTCGATCAGGTTGTCCAGCGTGTCGGGGGCCAGCCCCTGCCAGGGAATGATCATGATGACGCCTCCAGGTACGTTGTCAGCCAGTCAGGAATTCGGCGTTCCAGCCACATTTCAGGGCGCAGCGGCGTACCGCCGATAAATCCTACGTGTCCGCCATGCTCAGTTAGCTGATACTCCACCTGCGGGGGCAGATCTTCCGCTTTAGGGATCACATGATGATCCATAAACGGATCGTCTTTAGCGTGAATAATCAGCGTCGGTTTAGCAATCTGGTTAAGCAACGGCATGGCGCTACACTGACGATAGTAGTCGATGGCGTCGGCAAAGCCGTGAATTTTCGCGGTGATCAGGTCGTCAAACTCGCGAATACGGCGCATTGATTTCAGTTGCGCCAGATTCACCGGCAGCGACCCGGGATACGCCGCCAGCTTGCGTGACGCATTCGCTTTTAACAGATTAAGCAAATAACGCTGATAGACGCGGGAAAACCCTTTGTCCATGTGGTAGCTACAGGCTTCGAGAACAAAGGGCGCAGAAACAATCACCGCCGCCTCGATGGGAATATCGCGGCCTTCTTTCGCCAGCAGGCACGCCAGCATATTACCGCCGAGCGAATAGCCCACGGCGGCTGTCGGAACGGCGCCGAACTCCCGCTGTAGCCAGCGTAAAAACCAGGCTCCGTCCTCCGTTTCACCGGAGTGGTAAATACGATTCAGACGGTTGGGTTCGCCGCTACAGCCGCGAAAGTGCATCACCACGCCCAGCCAGCCGCGCTTTTGCGCCGCCTCAATCAGCCCGTGGGCATAGGGGCTGTTCAGGCTGCCTTCCAGACCGTGAAAGACCACCAGCCGCGGTTTATGCTTTGCCTGTTGCGGTTCTTCGCTCCATGCCAGATCGACAAAATCGCCGTCCGGTAGCTCCAGCCGCTGCCAGTGGGCGTTGAACTTCACTTTGCGGCGGATTAAGCGCGGTAGCATAGTTTGTAAATGGCGATTACGAATGCCACGCATGGGAATAAATTCATGCGAGTCATTGACAGGCGGGGTCATTTCTGTGGACGTGATCTCAACCATAGCACCAGAACAATTGATAATTGGAAACAATACTATACCGCGCATAAGGTTCACAGATTAGTCAATATGTGATTTTACGTTCAATTGGTCGTCTGGCGAAATAACATTGCGCCTCATTTCACCAGCGGGGGCGGTATGCAAGGCGCGCGCAATACCCCACAGAAATCGCGTGAACCTCTGCATCAGCCGAATTAATCGTGGTAGTGTGGCAACACGATAGTTATGCGACTCAAGGAGAAGGCATGTCGAAAACACTTTTACAGATCCATTTTAACTTTAGCGGCCCTTTTGGCGAGGAGATGACTCAGCAACTGGTCGGGCTGGCGGAGTCTATCAATGAGGAGCCGGGCTTCATCTGGAAAATCTGGACAGAAAGCGAGAAAAACCAGCAAGCTGGCGGCATTTACTTGTTTGAATCCGAAGAAACGGCGCAGGCTTATATTAAAAAACACACTGCGCGTCTGAAAAATCTTGGCGTTGATGAGGTGACGTTTAAATTATTTGGCGTGAACGACGCGCTGACGAAAATAAATCACGGCAACCTTTGCCGCTAAATCACATAACGCAGGCTTCTGTTCCGGTGCTGCCGACCGCAACGGTAATCTTTATACCGGGACGAGTACCGAAGAGGCCTTTATGGACGAACAGCGGACCACGAACGTTCTCTTCCAGCGTGTGCAGCGCCTCGGCGGTGCGGGCGATGTTACCCTTCTCCACAAACATCATGAAGATGGTGAGCTTGCGGAAGGTAATGTCATCGGTGATTGACAGGTTCATCGTCCGCCCCGTGCGTTAGAGCCTATCCCACCAGGCGTAATTGTTGAAGCCAGTTTGGGGCCGGACAGCGCGCAGAAACCGGAGCGTACACATAGTACGTGAGGATTTCGAGCACTGCCCGGCCCTAAAATGGCGAATAAAATAGCCTAATGGGATAGGCTCTTAGTCGTTCTGCATCATCTGCTCAAGCTGCTCCTGCGCCTCAAGCCATGCCATTTCACACGCTTCCAGCCCGGATTTGGCGCTGGCCTGCAGTTGCAGGCACTCGGTCATCTCCGCTTTACGGCTGGGGTCATACAGGCTGCTGTCGCCGAGCTTCTCTTCCGCCTGCGCTAACTGGGCGTTGAGCTTTTCCATCTCTTTTTCCAGACGGGTAATCTCTTTACGCAGCGGCTGCGTCAGAGTGCGTAGCTCGGCTTCGCGACGCTTCTGATCTTTGCGTGACTGGGCGCTGTTGGCGTTGTTTTCCTTCGGCGCGTCGTCGGCCTGGTTTTCCTGCTTCTGCACGTCACTTAGCCACTGCTGATAATCCTCCAGGTCGCCGTCGAACGGCTCGACCTTTTTGTCGTGAACCAGATAGAGGTCGTCAGTGGTGGAGCGAATCAGGTGGCGGTCGTGCGACACGACGACCAATGCGCCTTCAAAATCAATCAGCGCTTCGGTGAGCGCCTGGCGCATGTCGAGATCCAGGTGGTTGGTCGGTTCATCGAGCAGCAGCAGATTTGGACGCTGCCAGACGATCAGCGCCAGTACCAGGCGCGCTTTCTCGCCGCCGGAGAAACGTTGCGTCTCTTCCGTTACTTTGTCGCCCTGGAAACCGAAGCCGCCGAGATAGTCGCGCAGCTTCTGCTCCAGTTCCTGCGGCGCCAGACGCGCCATATGTTGCAGCGGGGATTCATCCGCGCGCAGGAACTCCAGTTGGTGCTGGGCGAAGTAGCCGAGCTTAATGCCTTTGGCGAGGCCGATTTCACCGTGCAACGGTTCCAGTTCGCCCGCCAGCAGCTTGATCAGCGTCGATTTCCCCGTGCCGTTGCGGCCCAGCAGGCCGATACGCGAGCCGGGCACCAGGTTCAGCTTGATGGATTCCAGAATGATGCGATCGCCATAACCTGCGCTGACTTTTTCCATCTTCAGCAGCGGGTTCGGCAGGCTTTCCGGCGCGCGGAAGCTGAAATGGAACGGGTTGTCGACATGAGCCGGCGCAATCAACTCCATACGCTCCAGCATCTTGATACGGCTTTGCGCCTGCTTGGCCTTGGTCGCTTTGGCGCGGAAACGGTCGATGTAGCTTTGCAGATGCGCCACACGCTCCTGCTGACTCTCATACATCGCCTGCTGCTGCGCCAGGCGCGTGGCGCGCTGAACTTCAAACGCGCTGTAGTTGCCGGTGTACTCGAACAGAGTCTGCTGTTCGATATGGATAATTTTATCCACTATCGGGTCAAGAAAATCGCGATCGTGGGAGATCAGAATCAGGGTGCCCGGATAGCTCTTCAGCCATTTTTCCAGCCAGATGACGGCATCCAGATCGAGGTGGTTGGTCGGTTCGTCGAGCAGCAGTAAATCGGAACGGCAAATCAGCGCCTGGGCCAGGTTAAGGCGCATCCGCCAGCCGCCGGAAAAGTCGCTGACCGGACGTTCCAGCTGATCGTTAGAGAAGCCGAGGCCGTGTAACAGGCTGGCGGCGCGCGAGCGAACGGTCCATGCGTCGATGGCGTCCAGCTTGCCATGTATGGAGGCGATAGCATGTCCGTCGTTACGTTCGTTGGCGTCGTTAAGCTGCGCCTCCAGCTGCCGGTATTCACGGTCGCCGTCAATGACATACTCAATCGCTGGCTGAGGCAACGCAGGTGTTTCCTGATTCACCCACGCTAATTGCCAGGTACCGGGCAGGGTAAAACTCCCGGCATCGGCGCTGATTTCATTTTTTAGCAATGCCAGCAGGGTAGATTTACCGCAGCCGTTTTTACCCACCAGGCCGACTTTCTGGCCTGGATTAATGGTAGCCGAGGCATTGTCCAGTAGGACGCGCACGCCGCGACGAATTTGTAACGAGGAGAAAACAATCATAAGGCGCCGTATGTTCAGACTATGTTAATTTATCATTATGATAATGTAATATTCGGGCGTACCGCCGCGCTGGAGCGCAATGGTAGCTCAAAACAACAACGATACACAAAATCATTCAGGCCGCCTTTGGTGAGGGACAAGAATATCTCTCATTAATCCCCAGCGGCGGACATAGAGTACGTTCCTGAGTTGAACAAACGCTGTCAACGTAGAAGCGGCCTGAAGAATGGCATGTATCGACCCAAAACAACCGGGAGGGGGATTGATGTCTCAGCCAGCGAAAGTCTTGCTGTTGTATGCCCATCCGGAATCTCAGGACTCGGTTGCTAACCGGGTACTGCTTAAACCGGCCATACAGCACAATAACGTAACCGTGCACGATCTTTATGCGCGCTATCCTGATTTTTTTATCGACACGCCCTATGAACAAGCCCTGTTACGTGAGCACGACGTCATTGTTTTTCAGCATCCCCTTTACACCTATAGCTGTCCGGCTTTACTGAAAGAATGGCTTGATCGCGTTTTGAGTCGAGGGTTCGCCAGCGGACCAGGGGGAAACCAACTGGTGGGAAAGTACTGGCGTAGCGTGATTACGACCGGCGAGCCGGAGAGCGCTTACCGGTATGACGCGCTAAACCGCTATCCAATGAGCGATGTACTCCGCCCTTTTGAACTGACCGCGGCCATGTGCCGGATGCACTGGATGCCGCCCATTATTGTGTACTGGGCGCGCCGCCAGTCGCCGCAGACGCTGGCCAGTCATGCGAAAGCCTATGGCGAGTGGCTGGCGAATCCTGTGAGCGCGGGAGGCTATTGATGGAAGGTGCTGATTTATTGACCGCGGGAGTGTTGTTCCTCTTCGCGGCGGTAGCGGCGGTGCCGCTGGCCGCGAGGCTGGGCATCGGCGCGGTGCTAGGGTATTTGCTGGCGGGAATCGCCATCGGTCCGTGGGGGCTGGGATTTATCAGCGATGTTGACGAGATCCTGCACTTTTCCGAACTGGGCGTCGTGTTTCTGATGTTTATCATTGGTCTCGAACTCAATCCGTCACGGCTTTGGCAACTGCGGCGCTCTATCTTCGGCGTCGGCGCTGCTCAGGTGCTGTTAAGCGCGGCGGTGCTGGCGGGATTATTGATGCTTGCTGATTTCTTATGGCAGGCGGCGGTCGTCGGCGGGATTGGCCTGGCGATGTCTTCGACGGCGATGGCGCTACAACTGATGCGCGAGAAAGGCATGAATCGTAGCGAGTCCGGGCAGTTAGGGTTTTCCGTCTTACTGTTTCAGGATTTAGCGGTGATCCCCGCGCTGGCGTTGGTGCCTTTGTTGGCGGGATCGGCCGACGAGCATTTCGACTGGTTTAAAGTGGCAATGAAGGTACTGGCTTTCGCGGTAATGCTGATTGGCGGTCGTTACCTGTTGCGCCCGGTATTTCGTTTTATTGCTGCGTCCGGCGTGCGGGAGGTCTTCACTGCCGCGACGCTGTTGCTGGTGTTGAGCGCCGCCTTATTTATGGACGCGCTGGGACTGTCGATGGCCCTGGGAACCTTCATTGCCGGCGTTTTACTGGCAGAGAGTGAATACCGGCATGAGCTGGAAAACGCTATCGATCCCTTTAAAGGTTTACTGCTTGGGCTGTTCTTTATCTCCGTCGGTATGTCGCTAAATCTCGGCGTACTTTATACCCATTTACTGTGGGTGGCGGCGAGCGTTGTTATTCTGGTCGTCATAAAAATGCTGACGCTGTATCTGCTGGCGCGGTTATATGGAATAAGAAGTTCTGAACGGATGCAGTTTGCCAGCGTGCTGAGTCAGGGGGGCGAGTTCGCTTTTGTGCTCTTTTCTACCGCCTCTTCTCAGCGCCTGTTTCAGGGCGATCAGATGGCGTTATTATTGGTGACTGTCACGTTATCAATGATGACCACGCCGCTACTGATGAAAGGGATTGATAAGTGGTTATCGCGCCGCCTTAATGGCCCGGAAGAGAATGATGAAAAGCCGTGGGTTGAGGATGATAAGCCCCAGGTAATTGTCGTCGGCTTTGGTCGTTTTGGTCAGGTGATCGCTCGCTTATTGATGGCGAATAAGATGCGTATCACCGTGCTGGAACGCGATATCGGCGCCGTTAATCTGATGCGCAAATATGGTTATAAAGTGTATTACGGCGACGCTACACAAGTCGAGCTGCTGCGTTCTGCGGGCGCGGAAGCGGCGGAGTCGATAGTCATCACATGTAATGAACCGGAAGACACGATGAAGCTGGTGGCGCTGTGTCAGCAGCATTTTCCTCATCTGCATATTCTTGCGCGAGCGCGTGGACGTGTGGAGGCCCATGAGTTATTACAGGCTGGCGTCACGCAGTTTTCCCGTGAAACGTTTTCCAGCGCGCTGGAATTGGGACGTAAAACTCTGGTGTCGTTAGGTATGCATCCGCATCAGGCGCAACGCGCGCAGTTGCATTTTCGTCGGCTGGATATGCGAATGCTGCGGGAGCTGATCCCGGAGCATAGCGACATGGTACAGATTTCGCGCGCCAGAGAGGCCCGACGCGAGCTGGAGGAGATTTTTCAGCGCGAAATGCAACAGGAGCGTCGCCAGCTGGATGGCTGGGATGAATTTGAGTAGAGGTGAACAATGGCAATCCGTAAACGTTTTATTGCAGGCGCGAAATGTCCAGCCTGTCAGGCGCAGGACACAATGGCGATGTGGCGTGAAAATAATGTCGATATTGTTGAATGCGTTAAGTGCGGGCATCAAATGCGGGAGGCGGATAAAGACGTTCGCGAGCATGTTCGCAAAGAAGAGCAAGTGATTGGGATTTTTCATCCGGACTAGCGATATGCCGCAGGTTTTTTTAAGCTAAGGGGTACACGGCTGCAGAATTCCGCTACAATCTGCGCCACTATTCTTCCCATGCTCAGGAGATATCATGAAAGTAGCAAAAGACCTGGTGGTCAGCCTGGCCTATCAGGTACGTACAGAAGACGGTGTGTTGGTTGATGAGTCTCCGGTGAGTGCGCCGCTGGATTACCTGCACGGCCACGGCTCTCTGATCTCTGGCCTGGAAACGGCGCTGGAAGGCCATGAAGTTGGCGACAAATTTGATGTCGCTGTTGGCGCGAACGACGCTTACGGCCAGTATGACGAAAATCTGGTGCAGCGTGTGCCTAAAGACGTCTTTATGGGCGTTGATGAACTGCAGGTAGGGATGCGTTTCCTGGCGGAAACCGACCAGGGCCCGGTACCGGTAGAGATTACCGAAGTGGAAGACGATCACGTTGTGGTTGATGGTAACCACATGCTGGCGGGCCAGAATCTGAAATTTAACGTAGAAGTTGTTGCGATTCGTGAAGCGACTGAAGAAGAACTGGCTCACGGTCATGTTCATGGCGCGCACGATCACCACCACGATCACGGTGAAGACGGCTGCTGTGGCGGTCATGGTCATGACCATGGTCACGAGCACGGCGGCGAAGGCTGCTGCGGCGGTGGTGGTAAAGGCGGCTGCGGTTGCCATTAATCCCCGTCGTCTTTCAAGCCACCGCGGTGTTGGCTACGCTTTCAAACCCCGGTCACATAGTTATCTATGCTCCCGGGGAATTTTCAAGCTTGCCGCCTTGCTGTGACTCGAAATCCTTAGGGTATTATCATTGGTTCCGATAAATCATCGGGCACAAAAAAAGCGGGTTATCCCCGCTTTTTTTTCGTCTCAATAATGCGGCGGCGGCGTTTCTTCTGCCTGAGAGGCGATATTTGACGGCTGACTGGCTTTTAACTTTTCCGTGAGCAAACGCAGATGATCGCGCAGCTTCGCCATCTCCATTTCATGTGCGGTTACCGTCAGGTTTAGTTCTTCTATGGTAATCTCCTGGAACGCCAGACGGCTTTCCAGTTCAGCCAGACGAGCTTCCATCGTGATATCCTGCATGATGTACCTCTTTATGTTGTCTCCGTCGGCGGATTCTACTTAACTTTACCGGCTTTCACAGCAACCATTACGCGCCCTACGAAACTAATTTAAACAAAAAGAGTCTGAAAAGAAGTGATAATAGGGCGTGTTCGTATGTTGATTTGTTCTGCAACGATTTATAGTACGCTTCTTACGTAAGTTAACATGGGGCGAGATGCCCCGGCCCTGGAGATATGGATGAAATCACTGTTTAAAGCCACGCTGCTGGCAACGACGATGGCCGTTGCTATGCACGCACCGATCACTTTTGCTGCTGATGCGGCGAAACCGGCAGCTACCGCTGATAGCAAAGCAGCATTTAAAAACGACGATCAAAAAGCGGCTTATGCGCTGGGCGCCTCGCTGGGTCGTTACATGGAAAATTCGCTTAAAGAGCAGGAAAAGTTGGGCATCAAACTGGATAAAGATCAGTTGATTGCCGGCGTTCAGGATGCCTTTGCCGATAAGAGCAAACTGTCCGATCAGGAAATTGAGCAAACGCTGCAGACGTTTGAAGCACGCGTGAAGAGCGCTGCTCAGGCGAAGATGGAAAAAGACGCTGCCGATAACGAAGCAAAAGGTAAAGCGTTCCGCGACGCTTTTGCTAAAGAGAAAGGCGTGAAAACCTCCTCTACCGGTCTGCTTTACAAAGTAGAGAAAGAAGGCACAGGCGAGGCGCCGAAAGATAGCGATACCGTTGTGGTGAACTACAAAGGTACGCTGATCGACGGTAAAGAGTTTGATAACTCTTACACGCGCGGCGAACCGCTCTCCTTCCGTCTGGACGGCGTTATCCCTGGCTGGACTGAAGGCCTGAAAAATATTAAGAAAGGCGGCAAGATCAAACTGGTTATCCCACCGGCGCTGGCCTACGGTAAAACGGGCGTTCCGGGTATCCCGGCGAACTCCACCCTGGTATTCGACGTAGAGCTGCTGGATATCAAACCAGCGCCGAAAGCGGATGCTAAACCTGCCGATGCGGCTGACGCTAAAGCCGCAGATGCTGCTAAAAAATAAAAACTGAGAGCCGCCGCTTGTAATAGCGGCGGTTTTTTTTATTCAGGCTGGATATATTACTCACCATAATTTGATTTGCGGATAACGGCGCTTGCGCTGGTCGTTAAGGGCGAGACCGTAGGCTGAATGACCGCCAACGCACACGTAGTCTGAAATAGACGAGCAAATTAGTACTGGAAAGATGAACCCTCACTGTATTAATTTAATCATCCGCGTAAATAATGAGCCTGCCCTGAAAACATAACGACAGGCTCCTGAAAAGGAGTGTTTTTTTTCATGTCCAGGTCGCTTTTAACCAACGAAACCAGTGAACTTGATTTGCTGGATCAGCGTCCCTTCGAGCAAACCGACTTCGATATTCTGAAATCCTACGAAGCGGTAGTGGACGGGTTAGCGATGCTTATAGGTTCCCATTGTGAAATCGTATTGCACTCTTTGCAGGATCTAAAATGTTCTGCCATTCGTATTGCCAATGGCGAACATACGGGCCGTAAAATTGGCTCGCCGATTACCGACCTGGCGTTGCGTATGTTGCACGACATGACAGGGGCGGACAGTAGCGTGTCGAAATGCTATTTCACGCGCGCGAAAAGCGGTGTCTTGATGAAGTCGTTGACGATTGCCATTCGCAACCGCGAGCAGCGCGTCATTGGTCTACTGTGTATCAACATGAATCTTGATGTGCCATTTTCACAGATTATGAATACCTTTATTCCGCCGGAAACGCCGGAAGTCGGCTCAGCGGTTAATTTTGCCTCCTCAGTCGAAGATTTAGTCACCCAGACGCTGGAGTTCACGATCGAAGAAGTGAATGCCGATCGTAATGTCTCTAACAACGCGAAAAATCGTCAGATCGTCCTTAATCTGTACGAAAAAGGCATTTTCGATATTAAAGACGCCATTAACCAGGTAGCCGATCGTCTGAATATCTCAAAACACACGGTTTACCTCTATATTCGCCAGTTCAAAAGCGGCGATTTTCAGGGGCAGGATAAATAATGCGTTATGCCATTATGGTCACCGGGCCGGCATATGGCACCCAGCAGGCCAGCAGCGCATTGCAGTTCGCCCACGCGCTGCTCAATGAGGGGCATGAGTTAGCCAGCGTCTTTTTCTATCGGGAAGGGGTCTATAACGCCAATCTCCTGACCTCGCCGGCGAGCGATGAATATGATCTGGTACGCGCCTGGCAGAAATTGAATACGCAGCATGGCGTAGCGCTGAACATCTGTGTCGCGGCGGCGCTTCGTCGCGGTATTATTGATGAAACTGAAGCCGGCAGACTGGCGTTGCCGTCCGCCAATCTTCAGCCGGGCTTTACGCTAAGCGGCTTGGGCGCGCTGGCGGAGGCATCTCTCACCTGCGATCGGGTGGTGCAGTTTTAATGAAACGTATTGCATTTGTCTTTTCCACCGCGCCGCATGGTAGCGCCTCAGGTCGTGAAGGGCTGGATGCGCTGCTGGCGACGTCAGCGCTAACGGAAGCGCTGGGCGTCTTTTTTATCAGCGACGGCGTCTTTCAGTTATTACCGGGACAAAAACCAGACGCTGTGTTGGCGCGTGACTATATTGCTACTTTCAAGCTCTTTGATTTGTACGATATTGATCAATGCTGGATCTGCGCGGCATCGCTGCGCGAGCGTGGTCTGGAGAACGTTAATTTTGTGGTAGACGCCACGCCGCTGGAACCCGTGGCGTTACGCCGCGAGCTTGGCAACTATGATGTCATCCTGAGATTCTGAGGCGTTTATGCTGCATACCTTACCTCATTGCGCTTCGAGCGTTGATTTTCCCGCTTTGCTGCGCCTGCTAAAAGAGGGCGATGCGCTTTTGCTGCTCCAGGATGGCGTTACCGTCGCGATTGAAGGTAACCGCTTCCTTGAAAGTCTGCGCGATGCCCCCATAACGGTCTATGCCTTGAAAGAAGACATTGACGCCCGCGGCCTGGGTGGTCAAATTTCAGACAGTGTCGTCAGGGTTGACTATACTGAGTTTGTCAGACTCACGGTTAAGTATGCCAACCAGATGGCCTGGTGATGGCGGGATCGTTGTATATTTCTTGACACCTTTTCGACACCGCCCTAAAATTCGGCGTCCTCATATTGTGTGAGGGCGTTTTATTACGTGTTTACGAAGCAAAAGCTAAAACCAGGAGCTATTTAATGGCAACAGTTAACCAGCTGGTACGCAAACCACGTGCTCGCAAAGTTGCGAAAAGCAACGTGCCTGCGCTGGAAGCATGCCCGCAAAAACGTGGCGTATGTACTCGTGTATATACTACCACTCCTAAAAAACCGAACTCCGCACTGCGTAAAGTTTGCCGTGTTCGTCTGACTAACGGTTTTGAAGTGACTTCCTACATCGGTGGTGAAGGTCACAACCTGCAGGAGCACTCCGTGATCCTGATCCGTGGCGGTCGTGTTAAAGACCTCCCGGGTGTTCGTTACCACACCGTTCGTGGCGCGCTTGACTGCTCCGGCGTTAAAGACCGTAAGCAAGCTCGTTCTAAGTACGGCGTGAAGCGTCCTAAGGCTTAATGGTTCTCCGTTAAGTAAGGCCAAACGTTTTAAATTAATGTCAAACTAAACTCGTAGAGTTTTGGACAATCCTGAATTAACAACGGAGTATTTCCATGCCACGTCGTCGCGTCATTGGTCAGCGTAAAATTCTGCCGGATCCGAAGTTCGGATCAGAACTGCTGGCTAAATTTGTCAATATCCTGATGGTAGATGGTAAAAAATCTACTGCAGAATCAATCGTATACAGCGCGCTGGAGACCCTGGCTCAGCGTTCTGGTAAATCTGAACTGGAAGCTTTCGAAGTCGCTCTCGAAAACGTTCGCCCGACTGTAGAAGTTAAATCCCGCCGTGTAGGTGGTTCTACTTATCAGGTACCAGTTGAAGTCCGTCCGGTCCGTCGTAATGCTCTGGCAATGCGTTGGATCGTAGAAGCTGCTCGTAAACGCGGTGATAAATCCATGGCTCTGCGTCTGGCGAACGAACTTTCTGACGCTGCAGAAAACAAAGGTACTGCAGTTAAGAAACGTGAAGACGTTCACCGTATGGCAGAAGCCAACAAGGCGTTCGCACACTACCGTTGGTAATCCCTTCGGAGTCATAGTCACCAGGCGGGCGCTTCAGGTAAGTCGCCCGTTTTGGATAACTTAACTGAACGCCTAAAGATATCAACGAGGAATCAAATGGCTCGTACAACACCCATCGCACGCTACCGTAATATCGGTATCAGTGCGCACATCGACGCCGGTAAAACCACTACTACCGAACGTATTCTGTTCTACACCGGTGTAAACCACAAAATCGGTGAAGTTCATGACGGCGCAGCTACCATGGACTGGATGGAGCAGGAGCAGGAGCGTGGTATTACTATCACCTCCGCAGCGACTACTGCATTCTGGTCTGGTATGGCTAAGCAGTATGAACCGCATCGCATCAACATCATCGACACCCCGGGGCACGTTGACTTCACTATCGAAGTAGAACGTTCCATGCGTGTTCTCGATGGTGCGGTAATGGTTTACTGCGCAGTTGGTGGTGTTCAGCCGCAGTCTGAAACCGTATGGCGTCAGGCAAACAAATACAAAGTTCCGCGCATTGCGTTCGTTAACAAAATGGACCGCATGGGCGCGAACTTCCTGAAAGTTGTTGGTCAGATCAAAACCCGTCTGGGCGCGAACCCGGTTCCGCTGCAGCTGGCAATTGGTGCTGAAGAAGGTTTCACCGGCGTTGTTGACCTGGTGAAAATGAAAGCCATCAACTGGAACGATGCCGACCAGGGCGTTACCTTCGAATACGAAGATATCCCGGCTGACATGCAGGACCTGGCTAACGAATGGCACCAGAACCTGATCGAGTCCGCCGCAGAAGCTTCTGAAGAGCTGATGGAAAAATACCTGGGTGGCGAAGAACTGACTGAAGAAGAGATCAAACAAGCTCTGCGTCAGCGCGTTCTGAACAACGAAATCATCCTGGTAACCTGTGGTTCTGCATTCAAGAACAAAGGTGTTCAGGCGATGCTGGATGCGGTAATTGATTACCTGCCATCCCCGGTAGACGTACCTGCGATCAACGGTATTCTGGACGACGGTAAAGATACTCCGGCTGAGCGTCACGCAAGCGACGACGAGCCGTTCTCTGCGCTGGCGTTCAAAATCGCTACCGACCCGTTTGTGGGTAACCTGACCTTCTTCCGTGTGTACTCCGGTGTGGTTAACTCTGGTGATACCGTACTGAACTCCGTGAAAACCGCACGTGAGCGTTTCGGTCGTATCGTTCAGATGCACGCCAACAAACGTGAAGAGATCAAAGAAGTTCGCGCGGGCGACATCGCGGCTGCTATCGGCCTGAAAGACGTGACTACCGGTGACACCCTGTGTGATCCGGAAAACCCGATCATTCTGGAACGTATGGAATTCCCTGAGCCGGTAATCTCCATCGCGGTAGAACCGAAAACCAAAGCTGACCAGGAAAAAATGGGTCTGGCTCTGGGCCGTCTGGCGAAAGAAGACCCGTCATTCCGCGTATGGACTGATGAAGAATCTAACCAGACCATCATCGCTGGTATGGGTGAACTTCACCTGGATATCATCGTTGACCGTATGAAGCGTGAATTCAACGTTGAAGCTAACGTGGGTAAACCTCAGGTTGCTTACCGCGAAGCGATTCGCGCGAAAGTTACCGACATCGAAGGTAAACACGCGAAACAGTCTGGTGGTCGCGGTCAGTATGGTCATGTTGTTATCGACATGTACCCGCTGGAGCCGGGCTCTAACCCGAAAGGTTACGAGTTCATCAACGACATCAAAGGTGGTGTAATTCCTGGCGAATACATCCCGGCCGTTGATAAAGGCATCCAGGAGCAGCTGAAATCTGGCCCGCTGGCGGGTTATCCGGTAGTTGATCTCGGTGTGCGTCTGCACTTCGGTTCTTACCATGACGTTGACTCCTCTGAGCTGGCGTTTAAACTGGCTGCGTCTATCGCCTTTAAAGAAGGCTTTAAGAAAGCAAAACCAGTTCTGCTTGAGCCGATCATGAAGGTTGAAGTAGAAACACCTGAAGAGAATACCGGTGACGTTATCGGCGACCTTAGCCGCCGTCGTGGTATGCTCAAAGGTCAGGAATCTGAAGTTACAGGCGTTAAGATCCACGCTGAAGTACCGCTGTCTGAAATGTTCGGATATGCAACTCAGCTGCGTTCTCTGACCAAAGGTCGCGCATCGTACACTATGGAATTCCTGAAGTATGATGATGCGCCGAACAACGTTGCTCAGGCCGTAATCGAAGCCCGTGGTAAATAAGCCGCAGGGTTAAAAACCAAAATCCCGTGCTCTCTCCTGAAGGGGAGAGCGCTATAGTAAGGAATATAGCCGTGTCTAAAGAAAAATTTGAACGTACAAAACCGCACGTTAACGTCGGCACCATCGGCCACGTTGACCACGGTAAAACTACCCTGACCGCTGCAATCACCACCGTACTGGCTAAAACCTACGGCGGTGCTGCTCGTGCATTCGACCAGATCGATAACGCTCCGGAAGAAAAAGCGCGTGGTATCACCATCAACACTTCTCACGTTGAATACGATACCCCGACCCGCCACTACGCACACGTAGACTGCCCGGGGCACGCCGACTATGTTAAAAACATGATCACCGGTGCTGCTCAGATGGACGGCGCGATCCTGGTTGTTGCTGCGACTGACGGCCCGATGCCGCAGACCCGTGAGCACATCCTGCTGGGTCGTCAGGTAGGCGTTCCGTACATCATCGTGTTCCTGAACAAATGCGACATGGTTGATGACGAAGAGCTGCTGGAACTGGTTGAAATGGAAGTTCGTGAACTTCTGTCTCAGTACGACTTCCCGGGCGACGACACTCCGATCGTTCGTGGTTCTGCTCTGAAAGCGCTGGAAGGCGACGCAGAGTGGGAAGCGAAAATCATCGAACTGGCTGGCTTCCTGGATTCTTACATTCCGGAACCAGAGCGTGCGATTGACAAGCCGTTCCTGCTGCCGATCGAAGACGTATTCTCCATCTCCGGTCGTGGTACCGTTGTTACCGGTCGTGTAGAACGCGGTATCATCAAAGTGGGCGAAGAAGTTGAAATCGTTGGTATCAAAGAGACTCAGAAGTCTACCTGTACTGGCGTTGAAATGTTCCGCAAACTGCTGGACGAAGGCCGTGCCGGTGAGAACGTAGGTGTTCTGCTGCGTGGTATCAAACGTGAAGAAATCGAACGTGGTCAGGTACTGGCTAAGCCGGGCACCATCAAGCCGCACACCAAGTTCGAATCTGAAGTGTACATTCTGTCCAAAGATGAAGGCGGCCGTCATACTCCGTTCTTCAAAGGCTACCGTCCGCAGTTCTACTTCCGTACTACTGACGTGACTGGCACCATCGAACTGCCGGAAGGCGTAGAGATGGTAATGCCGGGCGACAACATCAAAATGGTTGTTACCCTGATCCACCCGATCGCGATGGACGACGGTCTGCGTTTCGCAATCCGTGAAGGCGGCCGTACCGTTGGCGCGGGCGTTGTTGCTAAAGTTCTCGGCTAAT
>NZ_JBEUJO010000008.1:0-237096 GCF_043356435.1 Salmonella sp. SJTUF15591
CCGTCCGCCACTCGTCAGCAAAGCAGCAAGCTGCTTCCTGTTACCGTTCGACTTGCATGTGTTAGGCCTGCCGCCAGCGTTCAATCTGAGCCATGATCAAACTCTTCAATTTAAAAGTTTGATGCTCGTGAATTAAACTTCGTAATGAATTACGTGTTCACTCAGAGACTTGGTATTCATTTTTCGTCTTGCGACGTTAAGAATCCGTATCTTCGAGTGCCCACACAGATTGTCTGATAAATTGTTAAAGAGCAGGTGCGACGCGGCTTGCAGCTCACCGTCGCGAGGTGGCGTATATTACACTTTCCTCTTTCAGAGTCAACCCTGAATTTCAGGATTTTTCTCTTCAACCGACCGGCTGTTTGTGTGAAGTGATTCACATCCGCCGTGTCGATGGAGGCGCATTATAGGGAGTCGGTTCAGGAAGACAAGCGGAAAAATGCATTTTTGTTTTAACCGCTCATCTTTTATCCATAACGCTTATTTTTGCTGCTTTTTTATCGCCGATGGCAGATCGGCAAGGCTGTTTAACACCCAGTCCGCCGCGTTTTCTGCTTCTGCCGTGACCGGTTTGCCCGTACGCACCAGCACTTTTGTCCCGACATTTGCCGCCGCTGCCGCCTGCATATCTTCCAGCTTGTCTCCCACCATATAAGAAGCCGCCATATCGATATGCAGGAAATCACGCGCCGAGATAAGCATTCCTGGATGCGGCTTGCGGCAATCACATACCTGACGGAACTCTTCTATGCTGCCCTGCGGATGGTGAGGACAATAATAGATGCCGTCCAAATCAACATCGCGATCCGCCAACGACCAGTCCATCCATTCGGTTAACGTTTCAAACTGCGCCTCAGTGAATTTGCCGCGCGCGATTCCGGACTGGTTCGTCACCACCACCAGCGCATAGCCCATTTTTTTTAGCTCGCGCATCGCGTCAATAACACCGTCTATAAACTCGAATGCATCGATTTCATGTACGTAGCCGTGATCCACATTAATGGTGCCGTCACGGTCGAGAAAAATTGCGGGTACAGACTTTGCCACCTTTTATAGCTCCTGAGTAAAGCAAGTGGCGCTAGTATCGCATGTTTCAGCAGGCAAGAAAGTGCTCATCGTATAAAGCCTGATTGATTTAGACGTCTGGATGCCTTAACATCCATTCTGTTGACGGCGTTGACCGTATTAGGCAGACGAAAATGCCTCCGCTCATTTCATTACGATAATAAAGAATCAATGATTAAACTTTCGAATATTACCAAAGTGTTCCAGCAGGGGGCGCGCACTATTCAGGCGCTGAACAATGTCAGCCTGCATGTCCCTGCCGGACAAATTTACGGCGTCATCGGCGCCTCCGGCGCCGGTAAAAGTACGCTTATCCGCTGCGTAAACTTACTTGAACGTCCAACCGAAGGTAGCGTTCAGGTCGGCGGTCAGGAGCTGACAACGCTTTCAGAGTCTGAGTTGACCAAAGCTCGCCGTCAAATCGGCATGATTTTCCAACATTTTAACCTGCTCTCTTCCCGTACCGTGTTTGGCAACGTCGCGTTGCCGCTGGAACTGGATAACACACCAAAGGAAGAGATCAAACACCGTGTCACAGAGCTGCTGGATTTAGTCGGTCTTGGCGACAAGCACGACAGCTATCCGGCAAATCTTTCCGGCGGTCAGAAACAGCGTGTCGCGATTGCCCGCGCGTTAGCCAGTAATCCAAAAGTGTTGCTGTGCGATGAAGCCACCAGCGCGCTTGATCCCGCGACGACCCGTTCGATTCTGGGATTGCTGAAAGATATCAACCGTCGTCTGGGGTTGACGATTCTGCTTATCACTCATGAAATGGATGTCGTGAAACGTATCTGCGACTGCGTTGCCGTCATCAGTAATGGCGAGCTTATTGAGCAGGATACGGTCAGCGAAGTCTTCTCGCATCCTAAAACGCCGCTGGCGCAGAAGTTTATTCAGTCCACTCTGCACCTGGACATTCCGGAAGATTACCAGGCGCGTTTGAAAGCGTCGCCGGAAACTGACAGCGTGCCGATGCTGCGCATGGAATTCACCGGACAGTCTGTGGATGCCCCGCTGCTTTCTGAAACCGCGCGTCGTTTCAACGTGAACAATAATATTATCAGCGCGCAGATGGATTACGCGGGCGGTGTGAAGTTCGGCATTATGCTAACGGAAATGCACGGCACACAAGAAGAGACGCAAGCCGCAATTGCCTGGCTGCAGGATCACCATGTGAAAGTAGAGGTACTGGGTTATGTCTGAGGCAATGATGTGGTTACTGGTTCGTGGCGTTTGGGAAACGTTGGCGATGACCTTTGTCTCCGGTTTCTTCGGTTTCGTGATTGGCCTGCCGGTTGGCGTATTGCTGTATGTTACGCGCCCGGGGCAGATTATGGAGAACGCCAGGCTGTATCGCTCCCTCTCTGCGGTGGTCAATATTTTCCGCTCGATTCCCTTTATCATCCTGTTGGTGTGGATGATTCCTTTTACCCGAATAATTGTCGGCACCTCCATTGGTTTGCAGGCCGCGATTGTACCGCTGACCGTCGGCGCCGCGCCTTTTATCGCCCGTATGGTGGAAAATGCGTTGTTAGAGATCCCTGCCGGGCTGATTGAAGCCTCGCGAGCGATGGGCGCCACGCCGCTGCAAATTGTACGTAAAATCCTTTTACCGGAAGCGCTGCCTGGTCTGGTGAATGCGGCAACCATTACACTGATCACCCTGGTCGGTTACTCCGCAATGGGCGGCGCCGTCGGCGCAGGCGGTCTCGGTCAAATCGGCTATCAGTACGGTTATATTGGATACAATGCTACCGTGATGAATACGGTGCTGGTATTACTTGTCGTTCTGGTTTATTTAATTCAGTTATCCGGCGATCGCATCGTCAGGGCTGTCACGCATAAGTAACGTTAAACACAACACAAATACTCATTAAGGAAATAAGCATGGCGTTCAAATTCAAAACCTTTGCGGCAGTGGGTGCTCTGATTGGTTCTCTGGCACTTGCGGGTTGCGGTCAGGATGAAAAAGATCCGAATCATATTAAAGTCGGCGTAATCGTTGGCGCAGAGCAGCAAGTTGCCGAAGTCGCGCAGAAAGTCGCGAAAGAAAAATACGGCCTGGACGTGGAATTGGTGACCTTTAATGATTATGTTCTGCCTAATGAAGCGCTGAGCAAAGGCGATATCGATGCCAATGCCTTCCAGCACAAACCGTATCTGGATCAGCAAATCAAAGATCGCGGCTACAAACTGGTTTCCGTTGGTAAGACTTTTGTCTATCCCATTGCAGGATATTCCAAAAAAATCAAATCTCTGGATGAGCTCAAGGACGGTTCCCAGGTCGCTGTGCCTAACGACCCGACCAACCTTGGTCGTTCCCTGCTGCTGCTGCAAAAAGTAGGGCTGATTAAACTGAAAGACGGCGTTGGTCTGCTTCCTACCTCGCTGGATATCGTGGAAAACCCGAAAAATCTGAAAATTGTTGAGCTGGAAGCGCCGCAGTTGCCGCGTTCGCTGGATGACGCGCAGATCGCGTTAGCGGTCATCAATACGACTTACGCCAGCCAGATTGGCCTGACGCCAGCGAAAGACGGTATCTTCGTTGAAGATAAAGATTCTCCGTACGTTAACCTGATCGTGACGCGTGAAGATAACAAAGACGCCGAGAATGTGAAAAAATTCGTTCAGGCTTATCAGTCTGATGAAGTGTACGAAGCCGCAAATAAAGTTTTTAATGGCGGTGCGGTGAAAGGCTGGTAAGTTTTAGGCTGATTCCACAATCTGTAATATTATTCAGGACGGGCTATTGCCCGTCTTGTCATTTATGCAAGCTCCTGATTCAATATCTGGCAATTAGAACATTCATTGAGGAAATATTATGCGTGCTTTACCGATCTGTTTATTGGCACTCATGCTGGGCGGTTGTTCCATGCTAAGCAGATCCCCTGTTGAACCCGTTCAAAGCACCGCAACCCCGCCAAAAGCGGAGCCGGAGAAACCTAAAGCGCCGCGTGCCGCTCCCGTCAGGATTTACACCAATGCTGAAGACTTAGTCGGCAAACCTTTCCGCGATCTTGGCGAGGTTAGCGGCGAATCCTGCCAGGCGACAAATCAAGACTCTCCGCCTAACATTCCAACTGCGCGCAAGCGTATGCAGATTAATGCATCTAAAATGAAAGCCAACGCCGTCCTGCTGCACAGCTGTGAAATTACCAGCGGCACGCCAGGCTGCTATCGTCAGGCGGTTTGTATCGGGTCCGCCCTGAATATTTCGGCGAAATGAGCAGCTTTCAGTTTGAACAAATCGGCGTTATTCGCTCCCCCTATAAAGAAAAATTCGCCGTTCCGCGCCAGCCTGGTCTGGTCAAAAGCGCCTGCGGCGAACTGCATCTGATAGCGCCTTACAACCAGGCCGATGCCGTTCGCGGCCTGGAAGCGTTCAGCCATTTGTGGGTGCTTTTCGTTTTTCATCAGACGATGGACGGCGGCTGGCGGCCGACAGTTCGTCCGCCCCGTCTTGGCGGTAACGCCAGAATGGGCGTTTTTGCCACGCGCTCCACGTTCCGCCCCAATCCGATTGGCATGTCGCTCGTTGCGCTAAAAGGTATCGAGTGCCGGAAAGAGAGCGTAATTCTGAAATTAGGCAGTCTGGATCTGGTGGATGGCACGCCGGTGGTGGATATCAAACCGTATTTACCGTTTGCCGAGGCCTTACCGGACGCCGCCGCCAGCTATGCGCAACAGGCGCCGATAGCTGAAATGCCCGTGAGTTTTACCGCTGAGGTGGCTCAACAGCTTACGACGCTGGAAAGGCGTTATCCGCAGCTACGGACATTTATTTGCGATGTGCTGGCGCAAGATCCTCGCCCGGCTTATCGTAAGGGTGAAGAGACGGGCAAAACCTATGCCGTCTGGCTGCATGATTTTAACGTGCGCTGGCGTGTGGTTAACTCGGGATTTGAAGTGTTTGCGCTGGAACCACAGTAATTTCACGCCCTTCTCTTTTGACATCTCTTGCACGCTGGTAAACTAAATCACTTTTTTTGTATCAGGCTCACATTGAGCCTGTTCGATCGTTCAACTGGAACCGTAACAACATGCGTACTAGCCAATACCTGCTCTCCACTCTGAAGGAGACACCTGCCGACGCCGAGGTTATCAGCCACCAGCTGATGCTGCGCGCCGGGATGATCCGCAAGCTCGCCTCCGGGTTATATACCTGGCTGCCGACCGGCCTGCGCGTCCTGAAAAAAGTCGAAAACATCGTGCGTGAAGAGATGAACAACGCCGGTGCTATCGAGGTGTCGATGCCAGTCGTTCAGCCAGCCGACCTGTGGCAAGAGAGTGGTCGTTGGGAACAGTACGGTCCGGAACTGCTGCGTTTTGTCGACCGTGGCGAGCGTCCGTTCGTACTCGGCCCGACCCACGAAGAAGTTATCACCGATCTGGTGCGTAATGAACTCAGCTCTTATAAGCAGTTGCCGCTGAACTTCTTCCAAATCCAGACCAAATTCCGTGATGAAGTGCGTCCGCGCTTTGGCGTGATGCGTTCGCGCGAATTCCTGATGAAAGATGCTTACTCTTTCCACACCTCTCAGGAGTCGTTGCAGGAAACCTATGACGCCATGTACGCCGCGTATAGCCGTATCTTCAGCCGTATGGGGCTGGATTTCCGCGCGGTACAGGCCGATACCGGTTCTATCGGCGGCAACGCCTCGCATGAATTCCAGGTGCTGGCGCAAAGCGGCGAAGACGATATCGTTTTCTCTGATGTTTCTGATTACGCGGCTAACATTGAACTGGCAGAAGCTATCGCGCCGCAAACGCCGCGCGCAGCGGCGACGCAGGAAATGACTCTGGTCGATACGCCAAATGCCAAAACCATCGCGGAGCTGGTGGAACAATTCAACCTGCCAATTGAAAAAACGGTAAAAACGCTGCTGGTGAAAGCGGTGAAAGACAGCAAGTCTCCGCTGGTGGCTCTGCTGGTTCGCGGCGATCATGAACTGAATGAAGTTAAAGCGGAAAAACTGCCGCACGTTGCCAGCCCGCTGACCTTCGCTACCGAAGAAGAGATTCGCGCCGTAATTAATGCTGGCCCTGGCTCCCTCGGCCCGGTCAATATGCCGATTCCGGTCATCATCGATCGCACCGTTGCCGCCATGAGCGATTTTGCCGCTGGCGCCAACATCGACGGTAAACACTACTTTGGTATTAACTGGGATCGCGATGTGGCGACGCCTGTTGTTGCCGACATCCGTAACGTAGTCGCCGGCGATCCGAGTCCGGATGGTCAGGGAACGTTGCTTATCAAACGCGGTATCGAAGTGGGCCACATCTTCCAGTTAGGTACCAAGTACTCAGAAGCGCTGAAAGCCTCCGTTCAGGGTGAAGATGGCCGTAACCAGATCCTGACAATGGGCTGCTATGGTATCGGCGTAACACGTGTCGTTGCCGCGGCTATCGAGCAGAACTTTGACGAGCGCGGCATTGTATGGCCTGACGCCATTGCGCCTTTCCAGGTCGCTATTCTGCCGATGAATATGCACAAATCCTTCCGTGTGCAGGAGCTGGCGGAAAAGCTGTACAGCGAATTGCGCGCGCAGGGCATTGAAGTGCTGATGGACGACCGTAAAGAGCGCCCGGGCGTGATGTTTGCCGATATGGAGCTGATTGGTATTCCACATACTATCGTGATTGGCGATCGCAACCTGGATAACGACGATATTGAGTATAAATACCGTCGCAGCGGTGAAAAATCGCTGATTAAAACCGGCGATATCGTTGATTATCTGGTCAAGGCGATTAAAGGCTAAACGACATTTTGTTGGGATTGCCCGGCGCCACCCGACAGATATGTAAAGGCCTCGCACCCTGCGAGGCCTTTTATTAGTGGGTGCAATCTTTACCCGGCGTAAACTTCGCATTTTTATCGGCTATTAGCATTTTTACCGGCTCGCCCGTGTCCGGGTTCGCGGCAAACACAAAATGCCCTTCTACCGTCAGCAGCACCGGTTTTTCCGCTTCACTTTTCGCCGTCAGATAGCCGCGCTCAAGCTGGGCGTTACTGGCGACCGGGAGCCGTTTTCCGGTCGCACAATCGGTAAAGGTCGCCGCATCGGCCCTGTATACATACATACCACGCAGCGGCATTGGCGTTACCGGCAGGCTGGCGGTAACAGGCACAAGCGTATAATTAAGCTGCGAAGCCACCGGATTGCCTTCTCTGTCGAGCATCTCCAGCGCATTGCCTTTCGCGCGATAATACGATTTCTCGCCATTGCTGTCGGTTAACACCAGTTTATCCGCCGTCCGCGCCCAGGTACCGTATGACGCAAAAGAGGAAGGTTCTTCACGCACGCCCTGATAGCGCTCGTTCATCACCCATGTGCCGTCTTTTTCCAGAAATAGTGACGTTTCAATACCTTCACAATCCGCACAGGGCAGCACGCCGCGCCAGCTTTGCTGCATGGGTTTTAATTCCGCCGCCTGCGCAGGTTGCAGGGCGTCAACTTCCGCACGGTTATTACACCCTATCAATGCAAATAGCGTACAGGCTGCCGCTACTGACAATATTGCTGTTCTCACCATAAAATCCTTATGAAATTGCTATTCCTGCCCGTCAATCCAGTGGACGACGAACTTTGCCGCGAAGCGCCTTTACAGAAGATTTTTGCGCCTTTGAGGACAAACGGCGCTCTTTCGAGGCACGCGTCGGACGGGTTGCGCGACGGCTTTTCTGCTCCGCGGTTAATTCTTTTATGACGGCAACCAGCCTGGCGATAGCCGCGTCCCGGTTGAGCTCCTGGCTCCGGAACTCCTGCGCCTTAATGATAATGACGCCATCATCGCTTATCAGATGGTGGCTGGCCGTCAGCAAACGCTGTTTATAATACTCTGGCAGGCCAGAGGCCCGAATGTCAAAGCGCAAATGAATCGCGCTAGAGGTCTTATTTACGTGCTGACCACCCGCGCCCTGCGCGCGAATGGCCGTAATTTCCAGCTCATTATCGGCTATGGAGACCGTCCGGGAGATGGCAATCATGAGGGCTGTTGCCAGGCGGTTAGCTGTATTTCCAGATTATTCCGAGCATCAGAAAGCCAGATTGCGCCGTCCTGAATCGTCGCCTGTAGCGTCATGGTACGATCGGCAAATTCACTGAGCTGCGCCAGTTGCCCGTCATCCAGATACCAGACGGACAGGTTAGCGAACTGCGCGCACTTGCTTTGATGCTGCTGCCACCAGATTTGCGCCGCCCGGGAGTTATAAGCAAAGAGCGCGACGTCGCTCGCCTGAGTACAGGCTTTCTTAATACGGCGCTCATCCGGCAGCCCCAGCTCTATCCAGAGATCGATGCCCAGATGATCGTTACGCAGCCAGGCCTCCGGCTCATCTTCCGCGCTGAGCCCGCGTGTAAACTGCAACCGTTCATCAGCATATTTTATCCATGCCAACAGGCGCAGCATCATGCGCTCCTGCGTTTCAGAAGGGTGACGCGCCAGCGTCAATGCCGCATCCAGAAACCGGTTGCGATCAAGGTCAGCCACATTGACGACGGCTTTATAAATTGTCGCTTTAAGCGCCATGAGAAAACTCCTTTCGAATCAGGCGCCCATTGTAGCGAAAACCGCGCTAAAAGGCTGTTAACGAATCTTTTACCCACTCGCGTCAGGCGCTGATATTGCGCAAATGAGTATGGTATAGTCACCTTGCTAAACAAGATTTAACTTCGTAGGCTTAGACTTGCATCCACGGTTAAGTCAGAATGCTGACAGGAGGGCATGTGGAAAAATATTGTGAGTTAGTACGCAAGCGGTATGCGGAAATCGCCAGCGGAGACTTAGGGTATGTCCCGGATGCGCTGGGTTGTGTATTGAAAGTGCTTAATGAAGTGGCGGCAGATAGCGCCCTTTCAGAGTCGGTCAGGGAAAAGGCAGCTTATGCTGCCGCGAACTTACTGGTGAGCGATTATGTCAATGAATGAAACGTATCAACCCATTAATTGCGATGACTACGATAGTCTTGAGCTTGCCTGCATGCATCATTTAATACTGACGCTAACGTTAAAAGATGGCGAGGTTTTGCAGGCAAAAGCGAACGATTTGATCTTACGTAAAAACGTAGAATATCTGCTTGCCGAAGTTTCCGGCGAGTCTTGTGAGCTTCGTCTCGATAAAATCGCCAGTTTCAGCCACCCGGAAATTGGTACCGTGGTAGTTAGCGAATCCTGAGTATTTTGTTGCCGGATGGTGGTGCAAGCACCTTATCCGGCCTACGTTCCATGCGATACGCAGGCCTGATAAGCGCAGCGCCATCAGGCATGCCAAACCAGACTCACCCCTTCTTTATCTTCTGCTGCTCCCTCACGCGTCACAAAAACACCCGCAGCCGCAATCAGCGTTTCGCCGTAAAACAACAGCGGCGTGGTATCTCGTCGCCAGGGCGGGATCCCCTGCTCCTGCCAGATTTTCTTTAATTTACGTCCACCGTTACGCCCGACAATATGTAACACGCCTGGCGCTTTAAAACGAATGCTGACGGATTCTTCCTCTCGCGGTCGGCGCAGTTCGCCACCAGGAACGAGCTGTACCGTCCCTAAGCCGGCAGGCAGCGCCAGCGGTGTTTGCCAGACGGGCCAGGCGACCGTCGTTTCGTGTTGTCCGGCCACGGATTTAATCCACCACAGTTGCGACTGGTAACGGCGAATCTCGTGATCGCCAAAGCGTAAACAGGGAGAGGCATCGTCGCGCGCCAGCGCCACCTCCTGCCAGATACGTTCCAGCGCGTCGCGAGAGGGCATCGGCGCATTACGCATCGCCAGCCAGCGACGCAAAATCGCCGCCCGCCGTACATCGCTCATCGACATTAATGGAGAGAGCCGCAATGTTCCCTCCGCCGTGATACAGTCAGTAAGATCGCTGGCCAGAAGCTCGTCCAGCAGCCTTTCTTGCTCGGCGCAGAGCGTCGCACTACGGGCTACCGCCGCAGGAAAATGCGGCCAGCGCTGCTGTAAGAGCGGAAGCGCGCGCAGGCGTAAAAAATTGCGATCGTAGGCGTCATCCTGATTGCTTTCATCTTCAATCCAGCATAAGCCATGACGCACAGCCCACTGTTCCAGCGTCTTCCGCGTTTCTCTCAACAGCGGGCGAAGAAGCAGAGTTCCGGCAAAAGGCGAGCGTTCTCCCATCGCGGAAAGTCCGGCCGGACCGCTGCCGCGCTTTAACGCCAGCAGAAACGTTTCACACTGATCGTCAAGGTGCTGCGCGGTTGCCAGCACTTCGCCAGGCAATAGCGTCTGTGCGAACGCCCGGTAGCGCGCTTCACGCGCATGGGCCTCGATACCCAGGCCATTATCCGCCAGCGTCACCCGCTCCACTACCAGCGGAACCTGCCAGCGTTCGCATACGGTTTCGCAATGCCGCACCCAGCTATCAGCATGAGGGCTTAAACCGTGATGAATATGGATAGCACGCAGCGTGACGTCAGGATGGCGTTCTCGCCACAACACCAGTTGATGCAACAGCACCGTAGAATCCAGGCCGCCGCTAAAGGCAGCCAGAATACGGCGAGAAGAGAGTAACGAGGTATTCAACGTGAGAGTGGTCATGATCCATGCTTATAGTGACTTAGCCCGGCAACGTTACCTGGCGAGCGTCTTAATGACAAGCCTTACTGCTCATACAGCTCAAGCGGTAAACCGTCCGGATCGTTGAAAAAAGTAAAGCGCTTCCCGGTATACGGATCGATGCGTATCGGTTCGCACTTAACCTGATGCTTTTCCAGATGCGCAACGGCGTTTTCCACATTTTCCACGCTGAAAGCCAGATGGCGCAGGCCGCAGGCTTCAGGTCGGCTTGGACGCGCCGGAGGGAAGGGAAAAGAGAAAAGCTCAATCACATACTGCCCGTTTAGCGCCAAATCGCCCTTCCATGAGTCACGCTCTTCCCGCCAGGCTTCGCTTAGCAGATCGAACCCCAGAATATCGCAGTAAAACGCCTTGCTCACCGCATAGTCTGTCGCAATGATCGCGATGTGATGAACCTGTTTTAATCCCAGCATAGCGTCTCCTTTATTGATTATCAGTACGTTACTCGTCACATTCCCGTCAGGCAAGCTAACAGGCGTGTTTTAAGACTCGTACCTGGTACACCCCGTCTTCATTCCGTTTCGCACCGTGAATATCCGTTTCAAAACCGGGATAATGCTGGCCAATCGAGCAGAGCATCAGCAGAAAATCGAGCACGGCCCGACTCTGTTGCGTGATCCTCTCGCCGGGCATCAACAGCGGAACGCCTGGCGGATAAGGCAGGATCATATTCGCGGAAACGCGCCCTGGCAGTTGATCGAGCGCCACGGTTTCCACCTCGCCTTTGATCTGACGCTGCCAGGCCTGGTGCGGGGTCATGATCATCTCCGGTAAAACCTCGAACGCCCGCAGCATCAGCCCCGGAAGATCGTGCTGGCGGATCAGTTTATGGATCCCCTGCGCCAGATCCTGAATGCGCATATTGCGATAAAAATCCGGATCTTCCGCATACAGATCCGGCAACATATTTTTGACGCGCAGGTTAAGATCGTAGGCGCGTTTAAATTCCGTCAGTCCGCGCAGCAGCCCCATCGCACGGGTCTTATCAATCCCTATGCTGAACAAAAACAGCAGATTATACGGCCCGGTTTTTTCCACCACCACGCCTCGCTCATCGAGGAACTTCGCCACCAGCGCGGCGGGTATCCCCTCTTCGCTCATGTTGCCCTGTTCATCCATCCCCGGCGTCAGGATTGTCACCTTAACCGGATCGAGAAACATATGATCGTCATCGGCATCGGCGAAGCCATGCCAGGTTTCTCCCGGCGTGACCGGCCAGCATTCGGCCTCATCAACCTCTTCCGGCTGCCAGATATCAAAGAACCAGCTATCGGACTCTTCACGTAGCCGCTGTACCTCTTTACGAAAATGGAGCGCCCGCTCCACCGAACGATTAATCAATCTTTTCCCTGGATTGCCGCGCAGCATCGCCGCCGCGGTCTCGATAGAGGCGACAATGGGATAGCTCGGCGATGTGGAAGTGTGCATCATAAACGCTTCGTTAAACGTCTCTTCGTCATATTCCCCTTTGATATGAATAAGCGACGCCTGCGAAAAAGCCGCCAGCATTTTATGGGTGGATTGCGTTTCGAAAATCACTTTTCCGGGCACCCGATCGCCGCTCATCCCGCTTTTCCCCTGGTAGATCGGATGGAAATGGGTATAGGGTACCCAGGCGGAATCAAAATGGATCGAGGGAACGTCCAGCATCTGCTTGATCCAGTTAGTGTTATACAGCAGACCATCGTAAGTCGAATTGGTGATAACCGCATGAACCGGCCATTGCGCCTGCGCGGTTTCCGCCACCTTACGCGCAATGCTGTCGCGGGTAAATTCACGCTTAGGAATACCGCCGAGAATACCGAGCGCATTGCGCGTCGGCTTCAACCAGAGAGGCACCACATCGCTCATCATCAGCAAATGCGCCAGCGATTTATGGCAATTACGATCAATAAGTAGCGTACTTCCCGCAGGCGCGGCATACATACCGACAATTTTATTTGAGGTCGACGTACCGTTCGTCACCATATAACTCTGCTCGGCGCCAAAAGTACGGGCGATATACTCTTCCGCTTCCAGATGCGGCCCGGTGTGATCCAGCAACGATCCTAGTTCAGTCACCGAAATCGACACATCGGCCTTTAAGGTATTGCCGCCAAAAAAGTCATAAAACAGACAGCCTGGCGGGCTTTTCTGATACGCCGTTCCCGCCATATGACCCGGCGTACAAAAGGTATATTTTCCTTCTTTGGCGTAGGTAAAAAGCGCTTTGGTAAACGGCGGCGTAATATTATCGAGATATTCGTTTGTATATTGATGAATGCGCGTCGCGATATCTTCAGCCAGCCCCAATGCATACTCAAAAAACCACAGCGCCATGCGCATATCGTGAACGCTAACGTCCAGCGTGGAGTTGGTATTGATAAAGGCGTAGAGAGGAAGGTATTCATTTAGCTGGTTGATTTCGCTACAAAGGTCGAGACTGTATTCATCCCAGTCAAAAATAACGCCGCAGATGCGCGGGTTATGTTCAATAAACTTCAACAAGTCAACGCTATTTTGCGGCCAGATAATTTGAAATCCCAGGGATTGTAATGCACGCTCAAGCTCCTTGATGGGTTCATCTTTATAATAAACCCCGTGCGGCCCCATAATGGCGATGATGTTCATGCTTTCTCCTGAAAAAACCTGAGATAAGCATAGTAACAATCCTGCCGATGCAAAGCACCGACAGGATTTATCTTATTACAATGCGTTCCATGCATCGGCCCAGGCAATCCCTACGCCGGGCTCATAGTAGGCAGGCGCAACATTACACCATGAGCCTTCCGGGAACGGTTTGCACTGGTACAATGCGCCATTACTGTTAACGATGTCGCCCGGATTCCATTTCTGGCTGCTGCTCCAGGCAGGGTAGCTGGTGGTCTTATCTTCGTCATCCGCAGCGGCGGCCTTCGCTTTCACATTCAGCGTATAAACCGCTGTACTGGAGAGCGTACCGTCGCTAACGGTCAGATTCACCACATACTGGGTGTTCTGAGTGACATCCGGCGCGTTGAAAATCACAACGGCTTTATCCTGACCGCTCAGCGTTTTGCCATCCTGCGACATCCAGGTATAGGTGAGCTTGTCGCCATTCGCGTCGGTCGATCCTTCCGCGCTGAGTGAAACCGGGCTACCAGCTTCCACCGCCCCGACCGGTCCGGCAATGCGCGCGACTGGCGCCACGTTTTCATCCGTCACTGGCGCCGGAGTTGGCGTGACATCCGGTTCAGTGGTTCCGTTATCATCGACGACATTAACGTTGAAATAATGCTGTACACATTTTGTGTAGTCGCCCTCTTTAAAGGCGGTATACGGCGTCTGATATCCCACTAACTGGCAGGAATAGGTTTTACCGTCCGCAGTATCGGCGCTCCAGCCCCAGTCTTGTTCCCAATAGATCGGTAACGCGCCAGCGCCGCCTTCATCGAACTGCTTCATCTTTTTACAGCCCAACACTTCGTCCGCCGGCACCGGCACTTTCAGGTAGTTGGCAAACTCTTTGTAGTAGGCGATACGGTTAAGCGACTGCGCATTCTCATCTGCGCCGCCGCACTCCACGCCGCCATTGATGATTTGAATGGTGACGCCGAAACCTGATACCAGGCCGTTTGCTTTATCGCGATCGTTTGGCTGCCAGGTACCGTCAATCACATGTAGCATAGACGGCTTCGGCGGCTGCGGATACACAAAGAAGAAGACGGCGCTCGCCAGGTTCATCCAGGTATCCGCCACCAGCTCGGGTTTATCCAGCAGAGGGCGAACGTCGCCATACATCGCGTCAGAGAAAGGCCCATAGTTGTAGTTATAAGAAAGCTGTTTTGCCCCGCGACCAAAATAGCTGAGGAAATCGCCGTCCTTATCTTTACCGCACGGCCAGGTCTGGCCCTGCCATACATCCGGGTTACATTCGCCGTTGTAGCCGCCTTTCTGCCCTTCAGTCCAGCCGACTTCGCGCAGATAGACCAGCGCCTGACGCCATTCTGGAATGTCACGCCAGCTTTCGTGACCGCCCGTCTCCTGGGCAAAATGCGCAAACATAGTAGCCAGGGTTTTACGGCAGATAGCGTCGCTATCGCGTCCATCGGTGTAGGTACCACAAACCGCCGGGAATTTACCTATCGCTTTCAGGAAGTTAGAGTAAGTGTATTCCGGCGCGCGCATCGGGAACAGATAATCCCAGTCGGCCTCTTTCAGAATACTTTCAACGCGTTTTACGTTTGCCGGGTTAGCGGCGCGCCCCGGTTCGATTTGTTCGACCGCGCTGTTATCCAACGTCTGGATAGAGGATTTCACTGCCTCCATTAACGGAAAATCCGTCAGCGCTTTCTCTTTCGCCGCCAGATCGCTGGCGTTGATGGTCATTGGCTCACTACTGCTAAGCAGCGGCGCGGCCTGCGCACCGGATAAGCTCAACATGATTCCTGCCGCCACGGCGCTGAGCGCCAGTGTTTTTTGCAATCCCATAATTTTCTCCTTGAAGGGTAGTTCACTGCCTGCCCTGGCCACACGCCTGGCAGTTGATACAGTGTCAGGGAGAACATGCCGTTGCGTTTAATCACATCAACTCATCGGCGTCTCATTTTTCCTCGTCCAAAAAAAAGAGGCCGGATTATCCGGTCTCCTGGGAAAAATGAGGTAAATGATTAAGCGTAACCGTAGCTCATCAAACGCTGGTAACGACGGTTTTTTAAATCATCGGTGCTTAACACATCGAGATCGGCTAAATCTTCCAGCAGCTGCGCTTTTAGCGATGCCGCCATCGCTTCCGGATTACGGTGCGCGCCGCCCAGCGGCTCCGGAATGATGGAATCGATGAGCTTCAGCTCTTTCAGACGCGGCGCGATGATGCCCATCGCTTCAGCAGCCAATGGCGCTTTGTCGGCGCTCTTCCACAAAATAGAGGCGCAACCTTCCGGGGAGATAACGGAATAGGTGCTGTATTGCAGCATATTCACTTTATCACCCACGCCAATCGCCAATGCGCCGCCGGAGCCGCCTTCGCCAATCACGGTGCAGATGACCGGTACGTTCAGACGAGACATCTCTCGCAGGTTGCGGGCGATAGCTTCAGACTGACCACGCTCTTCCGCGCCCACGCCAGGGTAAGCGCCCGGGGTGTCGATGAAGGTGATAATCGGCATGTTGAAGCGTTCAGCCATTTCCATCAGGCGCAGCGCTTTGCGGTAGCCTTCCGGCGCTGGCATGCCAAAGTTACGACGAATTTTTTCTTTGGTTTCACGACCTTTCTGATGACCAATGATCATCACCGGCCGCCCTTCCAGACGCGCGATACCGCCGACGATGGCTTTGTCATCAGCATAGGCGCGATCGCCCGCCAGCTCATCAAACTCATCAAACGCCAGACGAACATAATCCAGGGTGTACGGACGCTGCGGATGGCGCGCCAGTTGGGCTACCTGCCATGCGCCGAGATCGGCGAAGATTTTGCGCGTCAGTTCTACGCTTTTTTCGCGCAGGCGATGGACTTCTTCATCGATATTAATATCCAGTTTCTCATCCTGGCGGCTTACCGCAGTCAGAGAATCGATTTTCGCTTCCAGCTCTGCTATCGGCTGTTCAAAATCAAGGAAATTCAGACTCATAGTATTCCTGTATTAGTCAAACTCCAGTTCCACCTGCTCCGAACCAATGAGGCCACGCAGATCGTTAAGTAAACGATCGCTCGGAGAGACACGCCACGTTGCGCCAAAACGCAGCCGCGCACGCGCATCCGCCCTCTGATAGTAGAGATGTACTGGAATGGTCCCCGAGCGGTGGGGTTCCAGAGACTGACGGAGTCGGTTTAAAAGCTGGTCATCAATTTGCCTGTCCGTCAGCGAGATAGCAAGCCCGCGAGCGTATTTTTCGCGAGCTTCGTCAATATCCATCACTTCGCGGGCGGTCATTTTAAGCCCCCCGCTGAAGTCATCAAAGCTGACCTGTCCGCTGACGATAAGTATGCGGTCTTTTTCCAGCAACTGCTGGTATTTATCCAGCGCGTCGGTAAATAACATCACTTCCAGACGCCCGGAACGGTCATCCAGCGTACAGATGCCGATACGATTGCCGCGCTTGGTGACCATAACCCTTGCGGCAATCACGAGCCCCGCAGCCGTGGTGACTTTACCACGTTCTGTCGGATGCATGTCTTTGAGCCTTACCCCGCCGACATAGCGCTCAATTTCTTTTAAATACTGATTGATGGGGTGGCCCGTCAGGTACAGACCCAACGTTTCACGTTCCCCATCTAACACCACCTGCTCCGGCCACGGCTGGCAGCTGGCATAGGATTGCTCGATTTGCTCCGGCTCTTCCGCCAGTACGCCGAACATATCCGCCTGACCGATAGCTTCCGCTTTGGCGTGCTGGTCGGCGGCTTTCAGCGCATCGCCCAATGAGTTCATCAGCGCGGCGCGGTGCGGCCCCAGGCGGTCGAACGCCCCGGACATGATCAGCTTTTCCAGCACCCGGCGGTTGAGCTTTTTGGTATCGGTCCGCGCGCACAGATCAAACAGTTCGCGGAAATAGCCGCCCTGATTACGCGCGTCGATGATCGCTTCGATCGGCCCTTCGCCGACGCCTTTGATCGCGCCGATACCGTAGACGATCTCGCCCTCATCATTAACGTGGAAATGGTATAATCCGGAGTTAATATCCGGCGGCAGAATTTTCAGTCCCATCCGCCAGCACTCGTCCACCAGGCCGACGACCTTCTCGGTGTTGTCCATATCGGCAGTCATCACCGCCGCCATAAATTCAGCCGGATAGTGCGCCTTTAGCCATAGCGTCTGGTAAGAAACCAGCGCATAAGCGGCGGAGTGCGATTTGTTAAACCCGTAACCGGCGAATTTCTCCACTAGGTCAAAGATTTTCATCGCCAGTTCGCCGTCGATACCGTTCTTTTTCGCGCCCTCTTCAAAAACGGAACGCTGTTTGGCCATTTCTTCCGGCTTTTTCTTACCCATCGCACGACGCAGCATATCCGCGCCGCCGAGAGTATACCCGGAAAGTACCTGGGCAATCTGCATCACCTGTTCCTGATACAGAATGATGCCGTAGGTCGGCTCCAGTACCGGCTTCAGGCTTTCATGCTGCCACTGAACGTCCGGGTAAGAGAGTTCTTCACGACCGTGCTTACGGTCGATAAAGTTGTCTACCATCCCTGACTGCAACGGACCGGGACGGAACAGGGCCACAAGCGCGATCATATCTTCAAAGCAGTCCGGCTGCAGACGTTTGATCAGATCTTTCATGCCGCGCGATTCAAGCTGGAAGACCGCCGTGGTTTCCGAGCGCTGCAGCATGTCGAAGCTTTTTTTATCGTCCAGCGGAATGGCGGCGATATCCAGCGGCGGCTCGCCGTTTTTCTCGCGCCGCTTGTTGATCATCTCCAGCGCCCAGTTGATGATGGTCAGCGTACGCAAACCGAGGAAGTCGAACTTCACCAGCCCGGCATATTCCACGTCACTTTTATCAAACTGGGTAACCGGATGCTTGCCCTCTTCATCGCAGTACAGCGGCGCAAAGTCGGTAATTTTGGTCGGCGCGATGACCACGCCGCCAGCGTGCTTACCGGCGTTACGCGTGACGCCTTCAAGCTTACGCGCCATATCGATCAGCGCTCTGACCTCTTCATCCGCCTCGTAAATTTCCGGCAGTTGCGGTTCCGCTTCAAAGGCTTTTGCCAGCGTCATGCCCGGATCGGGCGGCACCAGCTTCGAGATACGATCGACAAAACCGTACGGATGCCCCAGCACTCGGCCTACATCGCGGATAACGGCTTTCGCCGCCATCGTACCGAAGGTGATAATTTGCGATACCGCATCACGCCCGTACATGTCTGCGACGTGCTCAATCACCTGGTCGCGTTTCTCCATACAGAAGTCGACGTCGAAGTCAGGCATCGAGACACGTTCCGGGTTCAGGAAACGTTCGAACAGCAGGTCAAATTCCAGCGGATCAAGGTCGGTAATTTTCAGCGCGTAGGCCACCAACGAACCGGCCCCGGAACCACGTCCCGGCCCTACCGGCACGCCGTTATCTTTTGACCACTGGATAAACTCCATCACGATGAGGAAGTAGCCAGGGAACCCCATCTGGTTGATAACCTGTAGTTCAATATCCAGACGCTCGTCATATTCCGGGCGACGCTTTTTGCGCTCTTCTTCGTCCGGAAACAGGAAAGCCAGACGCTCTTCCAGCCCCTCTTTCGCTTTTTTGACCAGATAATCTTCGGTGGTCATATCGCCGGTCGGGAACTGCGGCAGGAAATATTCACCCAGACGCACCGTTACGTTGCAGCGTTTGGCAATCTCCACCGTATTTTCCAGCGCCTCCGGAATATCGGAGAACAGCTCGCACATTTCTTCTTCACTGCGCATATACTGCTGCGGTGAATAATTGCGTGGACGTTTAGGATCGTCGAGCGTGAAACCGTCGTGGATCGCGACACGAATTTCATGGGCGTCAAAATCATCGCTTTCAAGAAAACGGACATCGTTTGTCGCGACAACCGGCAAACCACGTGCCTCAGCCAGCTCAACCGCAGCATGGAGATAGGTCTCTTCATCCTGTCTGCCGGTACGGATCAGTTCCAGGAAGTAGCGTTCGGGAAAATGCGCTTCATAGAAAGCAACGCACTCCTCCACCAGCGCCTGGTTGCCGCGTAGCAGACAGCGGCCTACGTCGCCCATGCGCCCGCCGGAAAGCAGGATCAAACCTTCTTTAAGCTCTACCAGCCAGTCGCGCTCAATAATCGGGCCTGCCGCGCCGTAGCCGCGCTGATACGCTTTCGAGATCAGCAACGTCAGGTTCTGGTATCCCGTATTATTCGCCGCCAGTACCGTCAGATGAGTCAGCTCATCTCCCAGCAGTTCGTTGTGAACATTAAAGTCCGCCCCGACGATGGGTTTAATGCCCGCGCCATGACCCGCTCCGTAGAACTTCACCAGACCGCAGAGGTTGGTAAAATCGGTGATCGCCAGCGCAGGCATACCTAATGAGGCCGCCTTTTTCACCAGCGGCCCGGTCTTCGCCAGCCCATCGATCATAGAGTAGTCGCTGTGCACCCGCAGGTGAACGAAACGTGGTTCAGACATCTTCAGATTTCTCGATACAAGAATCAGGACACAAGTCCCAGAGCGCGTTTAACAGGCGCAAAACTGCGTCGGTGGTGCGCCGTCGCGCCATACTGTGCCAACTTTTCCAGATGAAAAGCGGTTGGATAGCCTTTGTGCTGCGCAAAGCCATACTGAGGAAAAACGATATCCAGCGCCGCCATTTCTGCGTCGCGGGTGACTTTCGCCAGAATAGACGCCGCGCTAATCTCCGCCACGCGGCTGTCGCCTTTCACCACGGCCATTGACGGCACAGGCAGCTCCGGACAGCGATTGCCGTCGATCAGCACATATTCTGGCGCAATATGCAGACCAGCGACAGCGCGCTGCATGGCGAGCATGGTGGCGTGCAAAATATTCAGCTCATCAATTTCATGCGCTTCCGCGCGTCCCAGACTCCAGCTTAACGCCT
Organism: Salmonella sp. SJTUF15591; assembly: GCF_043356435.1. Lineage (NCBI taxonomy): Bacteria > Pseudomonadati > Pseudomonadota > Gammaproteobacteria > Enterobacterales > Enterobacteriaceae > Salmonella > Salmonella sp. SJTUF15591. Next base: position 20,169 of record NZ_JBEUJO010000008.1, read on the forward strand.
TTTCTTTAATCTCGTCATACAATGACAGACGACGCTTTTCAGACAATTTTTTGGAATCATTCAGACCGACGATCGGACGCGCCGGATCGAGGATCACGGCGGCGGTCACTACGGCGCCCACCAGCGGGCCACGGCCCACTTCATCCACACCCGCCACTAAATGGGTGTGTGGATAAACAAATTCGATCATTGTGCTAACTCCAGGACGGCATCTGCCGCCTGCTCATCGGCATTACAGCGGATCTGCTGATGCAGTTCACGGAAGGTGTCGTGCATCGCATGGCTGGTTTTACCGTTCGCCAGTAGCGGCAACAGCGCTTCGGCGAGTTTTTGCGGTTCGCACTCTTCCTGCAACAGCTCTTTGACTAATTCTCTTCCCGCCAGCAGGTTAGGCAAAGACACATACTCCGTTTTCACCAGACGTTTCGCCAGCCAGAAAGTGAAGGGCTTCATACGATATCCCACTACCATCGGGCATTTTGCCAGCATACACTCCAGCGCCGCCGTACCCGAGGCCAGCAGAGCCGCGTCGCTGGCGATCATCGCCTCGCGCGCCATGCCGTCCAGCAAATGAACGGCGAGATCCGGCGCAACCTCCGCTTTAATTTTTTCAAACTGCTCGCGGCGTTTCGCGTTCACCAGCGGCACTACCACTTCCAGATCGGGATAGCGCTGTCGCAGTAATTGTGCGGTTTTCAGGAAATCGGCGCTGAGCATTTCCACTTCCGCGCCACGGCTGCCAGGCAGTAGCGCCAGACAATGGGCGTCATGCGGGATACCCAGCACATCGCGCGCCGCATTTTTATCCGGGTCCAGCGGCATGGCATCCGCCATGGTGTGACCGATAAAGCGGCACGGGACGTTAAATTTATCGTAAAACGCTTTTTCGAAAGGCAGAAAAGCCAACACCATATGGGTGGATCTGCCTATTTTGAAAACGCGTTTCTGTCGCCAGGCCCAAACGGACGGGCTGACATAATGAATGGTCTTAATCCCTTGTTTTTTCAGATTACCTTCGAGGGTAATATTGAAATCAGGGGCATCAATCCCGACAAAGACATCGGGCTTGAGTTCGGTAAAACGGCGGGTCAGATCGGCGCGGATATGCAACAAACGGCGTAAACGTCCGAGCACTTCAACAATGCCCATGACCGCCAGCTCTTCCATTTCGTACCAGGCTTCACACCCTTCGGCCTGCATACGCGGCCCCGCAACGCCCACAAAGCGGGCGTTGGGTACGCGCGCTTTCAGCGCACGAATTAAGCCTGCGCCAAGAATATCGCCGGACGTTTCACCGGCGACCAGGGCAATCGTTAAAGGACGCTGTGCCGCCATTAACGAATCGGACCGCGCGTTGAACGCTCAAAGAACTCGGTAAACGCCTTCACTTCCGGATGCTTTTCAGCAAGTTCAGCGATTTCCAGCTTCGCTTCGTCGAGCGTTTTACCACTGCGGTACAACAGTTTGTAGGCATTACGAATCGCCACCAGCCCTTCACGGCTAAAGCCGCGACGCTTCAGCCCTTCAATATTTACCCCGAACGGCGTCGCATGGTTACCCTGCGCAATCACATACGGAGGGACATCCTGCGCCACGCCGGAGCAGCCGCCGACCATCACATGCGCACCGATAATGCAGAATTGATGAACTGCCGTCATACCGCCGATGATCGCAAAATCATCGACTGATACGTGCCCCGCCAGCGTGGCGTTGTTGGCGAGGATACAGCGATTACCTACCGTACAATCATGTGCGACATGCGCATTGATCATCAGCAGGTTATCGCTACCCACCTTCGTCAACCCACCGCCCTGCACTGTACCACGATGAATGGTGACGCTTTCGCGGATGCGGTTACGATCGCCAATTTCCACACGGGTCGGCTCACCCGCATATTTCAGATCCTGGTTCACTTCACCGATGGAGGCAAACTGATAAATCTCGTTGTCGCGGCCGATTTTGGTTTGACCATTCACGACCACATGAGACTTCAGTACGGTTCCCTCACCAATTTCGACCTGCGGCCCAACAATACAAAAGGGACCAATGTGGGCATTAGCGCCAATTACAGCGCCGTCTTCCACAATGGCGGTAGGATGAATAAAGGCGGATTTATCAATCACGAATCAGGCCTCCCGGCTACGAGCACACATCATGGTTGCTTCGCACACAACTTTACCGTCGACCAGCGCAACCCCTTTAAAGCGGGTCAGGCCACGGCGCGTTTTCTCGAAAGTGACTTCCATGATCATCTGATCGCCTGGCACCACCGGACGCTTAAAGCGCGCTTCATCAATACCCGCGAAATAATACAGTTCGCCAGGTTCCAGTTTCCCAACGCTTTTAAACGCCAGAATACCGGTTGCCTGCGCCATCGCTTCCAGAATCAGCACGCCTGGCAAAATCGGTTTGCCCGGGAAGTGTCCCTGGAAAAACGGCTCGTTGACGGAGACATTTTTCACCGCACGCAGAAAACGACCTTCTTCAAAGTCCAGCACGCGATCGACCAGTAAAAACGGAAAACGGTGCGGCAGAAGCTCTAAAATCTCTTCAATCTGCAGAGTATGAGTGTTAGTAGTCAAAATACTCTTCCTGTCCAAATATACAAAAAGGCAATAATAACACGGCCTGCCGCAATCGTATGAATGTGACAGGCCGGAAAAGAATGGCAACTACAAGGCGAAACGTTAGTCTTGTTGATTAACCTTGCGCTCAATCGCTTTGAGACGCTTGCTCATATCATCAATGTTCATCACCAATGCAGCAGTTTTACGCCATACTTTGTTGGGTTGCAGCGGAATGCCTGAGGAGTAGACGCCCGGTTCCGTGATGGGACGCATCACCATACCCATGCCAGTTACCGTGACTTTGTCGCATATTTCCATATGCCCATTGATCACGCTGGCGCCGCCAATCATGCAGTAACGGCCAATCTTCAGGCTACCCGCCATAATGACGCCACCGGCAACTGCCGTATTGTCGCCAATCACGACGTTATGTGCAATCTGGCACTGATTATCAATAATCACGCCATTGCCAATAACAGTATCATCCAACGCGCCACGGTCAATGGTGGTACAAGCGCCGATCTCGACACGATCGCCAATAATGACCCGGCCCAGTTGTGGGATCTTCACCCAGTTGCCACGATCGTTAGCGTAGCCAAAACCGTCCGCGCCGATCACCGTACTGGACTGGATCAGGCAATTCTCACCGATCTGAATGTCGTGGTAAATCGTTACGTTCGCCCACAAGCGTGAACCCGCCCCGATTTTGCTATTTTTTCCGACGAAACAGCCTGCGCCGATAACCACGTTATCGCCCAGTTGTACGCCAGATTCAATCACCGCATTCGCGCCGACTGAAACATTGCTACCCAGCGTTGCCGTCGCATCAATCACGGCGCTTGGCGCGATATTCTGCGCGGGCTGCGGCGTAGTATCTAAAATTTGCGCCATGCGCGCGTAGGTCAGGTAGGGATTTTTAACTACCAGCGCCGCGCTCTTGGCAAAAGGAAGATCGTCCTGCGTCATGACAACCGCAGAAGCCTGGCATAAACCTAAGTGTTCACGGTACTTAGGATTTACCATAAACGTAATGTGGCCTGTTGTTGCAGATTGCATGGACGCAACGCCGGTGATGACGATATCGCCATCACCGTGTAATTCTGCATCCAACTGTTCTGCTAAGTCAGCCAGTCGAATTGAAGGCATTACTTATTTAACCTGTTTCAGTACGTCAGCGGTGATGTCTTTCACATCGCTGCTGTTGTAAGCAACGGTGTTTGCGTCTACCACCAGATCGATACTCTGGTCGTTAGCCACTTTTTTCACCGCAGTCTGGATACGAGTCACCAGTTTGTTGCGTTCTTCGTTGGAACGACGAGCGCGATCTTTCTCAAAAGCCTGCGCTTTTTGCGCGAAAGTCTGGCGCTGAGACATCACGTCTTTTTCCAGCTTAGTACGATCGCTACCTGCTTTCATGGATTGCAGACGCTGCATTTTAGATTGCAGATCGGTTTCCATTTTTTGCAGTTCAGCCGCACGGCCTTTAAATTCGTTTTCCAGTGTATTGGATACACCCGTCTTCTGCGCAACCTGTTGGAACAGATTACCCATGTTGACGATTGCAATTTTGTCAGCAGCCTGTGCGGACGTTACCATCGCCAAACCAAGACCTGCAGCTAATAACCACTTTTTCACAATAAACTCCTTACCATCCCATTTGCACCCGAAGGTACAGCTCTTTGCGTGGCCTGGCGATCCCTGGGGGCATCGCCAAAAGTCATCGCTACACTACCAATGCATTCCTTTGCAGTGAACAATTACCAGGTTTTACCAATGTTAAACTGGAACTGCTCGGCTTTGTCTCCATCGTACTTTTTAAACGGCTGGGCGTAGGAGAAGACCAACGGCCCCAATGGGGACATCCATTGTAATGCGATACCCGCGGACATACGGATGTTGCCTGGATCGCTGTAGTCCGGTACATCTGACGGCGCAGATGACGGATCCCAGTTCGTATCCCAAACGGTACCCATATCCCAGAAGAAGGAGGTACGAACCGAGTTGGCATACTTTTCGCTGATGAACGGCGTCGGGGTAATAAATTCCAGGCTGGCGACAGCCATGGCATTACCACCTACCGCATCATCTGATTTACAGCCTGATTCCTGAGTACAGTCTTCGTAATCATCATTATCGTCCCAACTAGTGTGGGCGCCATTTTTATAGACCGCTTTCGGGCCGATAGTATTCGACTGGAAACCACGCACGGTACTGGAACCACCGGCATAGAAGTTCTCATAGAACGGCATTTCCTTGCCGCCTAAACCATCGCCGTAACCCCAACGAGTACGCCCCAGAACCACCCACTTGTGATCGTTATCAATAGGCACATAGGTCGCGGTATCCAGCGACACTTTGTAGTATTCGTTGTCGGAACCTGGGATCGTCACCTTACCCGTCAGGTTGACTCGCGAGCCGTCCGTCGGGAAATAACCACGGTCAAGCTTGTTATAGGTCCAGCCGTAGTTAAAGGTGAAGTCGTCAGCGGCAAAATCGCTGGCATCAGGGTCGCCCATCGACTCAAGATAACGATCCATCGCAATCTGCGGCTGCATGTTGGACAGTTTGTTATGGACATAACCCAGACCAGCACGCAACGTGTTGTACTCGTTGATGGGGAAGCCAAGCGTCACGTCCGTACCGTAACTCTTGTTGGTATAGTCGGACAGGTCGGCATCATCCGCTTCAAAGTCGTTATAGAAGATACGACCACCGAGGCTCACGCCGTCAACGGTAAAGTATGGGTTAGTAACGGACAGTTCGCTGTAGGTCTGGTAGTCGTTTTTGGTACCGTTAATCCCCACGGAATAACCGGTACCTAACCAGTTGTCCTGCTGAACGCCAGCCTGGAAGCTAACGCCGCTTTCTGTACCGTAACCGATACCGAAGTTAAAGCTACCGGTGTTGCGCTCTTTCACCTTGTACACCACATCAACCTGATCCGGGCTACCCGGAACGCGCTGCGTGTCGGTGTCGACGGTTTCAAAGAAGCCGAGACGGTTCAGACGCTCTTTCCCCTGGTCAACCAGGTCGCTGCCCAGCCACGCCCCTTCCATCTGGCGCATTTCACGGCGCAGAACGGAATCTTTTGAGGTGTCGTTGCCTTCAAAGCGGATCTTACGCACGTAGAAACGGTTGCCCGCATCGACGTTTACGCGCAGTTTTACGGTTTTGTCAGCATCGTTAATTTCAGGCTGTGACTGCACGCGCGGATAGGCGTAACCATAGCGACCCAGAAGCTTTTTGATGTCATCTTCCATTTTGGTCACTTTGGTGCCGTTATAGAGCTCGCCCGGTTCAATTTTCGTCAGTTTCTCAATTTCAGCGGAATGTCCGGCCAGGTTACCGCTCACCTGAACCCCGGAAAGCTTGTACTGATCGCCTTCGGTGATATTGACGGTGATGTAGATCCCTTTCTTATCCGGCGTCAGACTCACTTGCGTGGAGTCAATATTGAAACGCGCGTAGCCGCGATCCAGATAGTAGCTGCGCAAGGTTTCAAGGTCGCCCGCCAGCTTCTGTTTCTGGTATTTACGATCGCCGACGACGTTCCACCACGGCACTTCGTCACGCAACTGGAAATGAGAAATGAGTTCTTCGGTGCTAAAGGCATGGTTACCGACGATGTTGATCTGTTGGATCTTCGCCGATACGCCCTCCTGGAACACCAGTTTAAGATCAACACGGTTGCGCGGCAGCGGCGTGACGACCGCCTTAACGCTGGCGCTGTATTTACCTACGCTATAGTAAAAGTCTTCCAGACCTTTTTCGATATCAGACAGCGTGGTGCGATCCAGAGACTCGCCAACACGTACGCCAGACGCTTCGAGGTTTTGCTTGAGCATGTCATCTTTCACCGACTTGTTCCCGGAGAAAGTGATGCTGGCAATGGTCGGACGTTCTTTTACCTGAACCAGAAGGGTATTACCATCGCGCAGGACGCGGACGTCCTCAAAGTTGCCGGTGGCGAACAGAGCGCGAATGGTGTTACTGATATCTTCATCATTAACCGTGTCGCCTGTGCGCACCGGCATACTGAGGAGAGCCGCACCAACGGCGACTCGCTGCAGGCCTTCGAAATGAATGTCCTTCACTACGAACCCTTCAGCACCGTATACGGTGGCGCTGCTGAACAGCAGCGACGCTATGAGCAACTTTTTCATCGCCATCGTTATTATGCGTTCTTCCTAACTAACTCTCTTACAACCGAGAGAAATCATTGAAAAGTGCAAGCCCCATTAACAACACCAGCAAAATCGAGCCAATGCGATAACTAAAGTCTTGAACCCGCTCGGATACCGGCCCGCCCTTAAGCTTTTCAATCGCCAGGAACAGCAGATGACCCCCGTCAAGAACGGGCAGCGGAAACAGGTTGATTATCCCTAAGTTCACGCTGATTAGCGCAAGGAACATCAGGTAATAAATCACCCCGAACTCCGCTGACATCCCAGCCCCCTGAGCGATAGAAATCGGCCCACTGAGGTTGTTCAGTTTCACATCACCGGTTATCAATTTACCCAGCATACTGACCGTCAGCTTCATCAACTGCCACGTCTTATCCGTGGCTTCGAGGATGGCGCTAAAAGGCCCATACTGGCGTATAGTCTTGTACTCTTCCGGCAGAGGAATAATTTTAGGCACCACGCCTGCAAACCCTTCCGCCTTTCCGTTAACCGATTTCGTATCCGGCGTTAACGTCAACGACAAGGCGCTCCCCTGCCTTTCAATCTCTAACGCTAACGGCTTACCGGGATTATCGCGTACAAACGTCACGAATTTCATCCACTGCGTTAACGGCTGACCATCGACTTTAACGATCCTGTCGCCTGCTTGCAAACCCGCTTTACTGGCTGCGGAATTCGCCTGCACTTCTGACAGTACCGGTTCAATCTGTGGCCCGCGGGGCCGAATCCCTAAAGAAGATACAGGATCTTGCTTATCAGGCTCAAATGCCCAGTGACGTAAATCAAGCGTTTTGTCCTGCCGCTGGTCGCTACCAAACGGCGCGACGCTCACCGTCGTCTGCTGATCGCCAATTTTGGACACCAGTTGTAAACGCACGGCATCCCAATCAGGGGTTTCGATACCATCAACGGCTTTAAGTTCCGTACCAGGCGCAATTTGCGCCTGCGCAGCAATCGAGTTGGGCGTTATTTCACCAATGACCGGACGAACGCCAGGGACGCCGATGATAAAGACCAGCCAGTAAGCAAAGATAGCAAAAATGAAGTTCGCAACCGGACCTGCGGCAATAATTGCGGCGCGCTGGCCCACCGTTTTGTTATTGAAGGCGTGACGACGCAATTCCGGCGCTACCGGTTCGGCGCGTTCATCCAGCATTTTGACGTAGCCGCCCAGCGGGATCAGGGCGATGACATACTCGGTGCCGTACCGATCGGTACGACGCCAGAGCGCTTTGCCAAAACCGATGGAAAAGCGCTCAACTCGCACACCGCAGCGCCGGGCAACCCAGAAATGACCAAATTCATGCACAGTGATCAGCACGCCCAGTGCGATGATGAATGCAGCCAGATTCCAGAGAATACTCAGCATAAAACCTTCCGTTAGAGCGTCCTGAACACCAGTAACAACAGGCAAGCAAAGACCGGTACGGCAGCCGTCAGGCTGTCAATTCGGTCCAGAATGCCGCCATGGCCTGGAATCAAGTGGCCGCTATCCTTAATTCCTGCTTCGCGCTTAAACATACTCTCGGTGAGGTCGCCCAGTACAGAAGCCAGAGCCGCCACCACAGAGCAAATCAGCAAGATAACAGGCGCAACATTCAGATTCGCCCACATACCGTAACCCCATGAGATCACGGCAGCCGTAGCAAGCCCGCCGATAAACCCTTGCCAGGTTTTACCCGGGGAAACCTTCGGCGCCAGCTTATGTTTGCCAAACAATTTACCAAACATATACGCGCCAGAGTCCGCTCCCCAGACCAGGATCATGACATAGAGTAGCCATATTGCGCCACTGTAATGATTCTCGTCATAGTGCCAGGCACGCAGCGCCAGCATGCCCCAGAAAAATGGCACAATAGTTAACAAACCGAAAATGAGACGCAATGTTTTTGAGTTGCGCCAGATTGCCGCCGAACCGGGATAAAATAGCACCAGCAGTAGCGCGACAACCCACCATCCTAACGATGCCCAAAGCGACATCTCAACCAGCGGTTGACGAATGTTGTGATGATACTCAGGCAACAAAAATAGCATCAGCGCCAATAACAGACCACACAGCACCGCCAGCCAAACCCGCTGTGAACGCGCGGCGAAACCGCTTAACTGTCCCCATTCCCACGCGGCCAGCATACAGACAACCAGCGTAATAATGGCGAACCCCACCGGCGGCAATAAAAAAAGCGCAGCGATGACCGCGGGTATTAACACAAAAGCAGAAATCAGGCGATACTTCAGCAAAAGCAACCCCCATCAGGCTTTGTCATCACCAGGCTCGGTACCGCCGAAACGACGCTCTCGATTAGCAAAGGCATGCAGCGCACCTTCAAAGTCTTGTTCATCGAAATCGGGCCAAAGAACATCCGTAAAGTAAAGTTCGGCATAGGCAATTTGCCAAAGCAAAAAGTTACTAATGCGATGCTCTCCCCCAGTCCTAATTACTAAATCCACAGGCGCCAGCTCATGCATACAGATTTGCTGGCCTAGTCTCTCTTCATCAATCTGATCGGGGCGCAGCACTCCAGCCTGCACCTGTTCCGCCAGTTGTCGGACTCCCTGGACAATATCCCAACGTCCGCCGTAATTCGCAGCGATATTCAGCGTTAGACCCGTATTATGGGCGGTAAGCGCTTCTGATTTGCGAATACGTTCTTGTAAACGTGAGTTGAATCGGCTGATATCGCCGATAATACGCAGGCGAACGTTATGGCGGTGCAGGCTTTTGACTTCGCTATCCAGCGCCCACACAAACAGCTCCATTAACGCGCTCACTTCCTGCGCCGGTCGGTTCCAGTTTTCACTACTAAAGGCATACAGCGTTAACGCATCAATACCGTTATTGGCAGCAAAAGAGACCGCTCGCCGGACGGACTTCGCCCCGGCTTTATGCCCAAAGGCCCGGATCTTCCCTTGCTTTTTCGCCCAGCGACCATTGCCATCCATAATTATGGCAACATGACGGCAGCCATGTGCTGGCAAATTTTCGCTTACTGGTTGAGTTGCAGACAACATAACGCGTTTTTTGTCCCTGAAAGGATTTAGCGGTACTCAGGAATACTGAAGCCTTTATACACATTCTCTTCGGTTCGCTTCGCGGATGACTGCGCCTCATCGCCCCTGTCGTGCGCTGTCTGCGCACGCCGGGAACGTATTCGCCTGCCGTCCCGATGCGTCCTGAATGATTTTGTGTATCCACAAAAAAGCCGTGTAAAACCACGGCTAACCTGACCGAAAAAAGCCAAAAACCTGCGATCAGGTGGCGCAGACTATATCACCGAAGCCCAACGCTAACAAATAGCACGATCTTCTGTCGCGGGATAATCGTCAGCGTGAGAGCCGTATCACTTGTTTTCGGGCTACTTCACGCGCGATGGCGTCAACCTGCAATACGCCCTCAACGCTTGCCGGTTCCTGTAAATCCATCCTCTCCAGCACCGCTAAATTGAGCCCGGCGATATCGGTAAAACGAATCTGTTGCGCCAGAAACGCGGCAACGGTGATTTCGTTTGCCGCATTGAGCGCCGTCGTTGCCGCCTGACCTTGCTCAAACGCCTCCATCGCCAGCTTCAGGCATGGATAACGCTGATAATCTGGCGCGCTAAACGTCAGCGCGCTGAGTTTGCAAAAATCGAGCGGCTGCGCGCCGGACGTGACGCGATTCGGCCATGCCATCGTATGCGCAATAGGCGTACGCATGTCAGGTTCTCCAAGCTGCGCCAGGACGCTGCCGTCCTGATAACGCACCATCGAATGAATGACCGATTGCGGATGGATCAACACTTCCATCTGACGTGCGCTGGCATTAAATAACCAACGCGCTTCAATGTATTCCAGACCTTTATTCATCATGGTGGCGGAGTCGACGGAGATTTTTCGCCCCATCGACCAGTTCGGATGACGACATGCCTGATCCGGCGTCATCGCTGCCAGATCGCACATTGGCGTTTCACGAAACGGGCCACCAGACCCGGTAAGCAAAATCGACGTTACGCCATTTTGCTCAAGGTCAGCGTATCCCAGATTATGCTGAATAGATTGCGGCAAACTCTGAAAAATCGCGTTATGTTCGCTATCGACGGGTAAAAGCCGGGCGTTGCTGCGTTTTACTTCGTCCATAAACAGCCGCCCGCAGGTCACCAGCGATTCTTTATTCGCCAGCAGAATCGTCTTCCCTGCGCGAATCGCCGCCAGGGTCGGCAGTAAACCAGCCGCGCCCACAATGGCCGCCATCACATGCCCGACCTCATCAAGCGCCGCCATCTCACAGGCAGCCTGCTGACCGCTCAGAACCTCGGTGCGGCTGCCATGCTGCTGAAGCATTATTTCGAGCTGTTCTGCGCTCGACGTATCGTCCATCACGGCATAACGCGGCGAGAACTCCAGGCACTGCTCCGCCATGCGGGCGACATTTTTACCCGCCACCAGCGCGATAACGCGGAAGCTATCAGGATTATGGCGCACCACGTCCAGTGTGCTGCAACCAATAGAGCCGGTCGAGCCCAGAATGGTTAATTGCTTCATGAAACGTCCAGAAATGTTGAAACGGAATAAAAAGCAAAACGCCGCACAGGAGACCTGATAATGTCTTCTGCGCGGCGCTTTGTACACCACTCATCCGCCAGGTTTAGCGGTGGAATGAGTTTATATCTGCGTACAGATCAATCAGAACTGCATCAGTTCTGCTTCTTTATCTGCCAACGCCGCATCAACTTTCTTAATTGCCGCGTCGGTCATTTTCTGTACTTCTTCCTGAGAGCGACGATCGTCATCTTCACTGATCGCTTTATCTTTCAGCAGAGCTTTTACTTTATCGTTCGCATCACGGCGGACGTTACGAACGGCGACACGCGCCTGCTCCGCTTCGCCACGGACAATTTTCGTCAGATCTTTACGACGTTCTTCGGTCAGCGGCGGCAGCGGAACGCGAATGTCGGTGCCCGCAGAGCTTGGATTCAAACCGAGGTCTGACGCCATGATCGCTTTTTCAACGGCTGGCCCCATAGAACGGTCAAACACGTTAATTTTTAAGGTACGGGAGTCTTCTACCGTTACGCTTGCCAACTGGCGCAGCGGGGTCGGAGTGCCATAGTATTCTACGACAATACCATCCAGCAGGCTGGGAGAAGCACGACCCGTGCGCACTTTGCTGATTTGGGTTTTGAACGCTTCAACGCATTTTTCCATGCGTACTTCAGCATCTTTTCTGATATCGCTAATCACGTTACGAATCCTTGAAAACTAGTCTCAGTCAGACCAGACGGTCACACAATACAAAGATGTGCTAAGTATAGTCTCGTTTAATTTCTGCCAGGTAATAAGACCCGTCAATAGAACAGAATCTTACCCGTATTTGGCGCTCACGGGAATTATTCCGTGATTAACGTCCCTTCTTTTTCGCCCATCACCACACGACGCAGCGCGCCCGGTTTATTCATGTTGAAAACACGAATCGGCAGTTTGTGGTCACGAGCCAGCGTGAACGCCGCCAGATCCATCACTTTCAGCTCTTTATCCAGCACTTCGCTGTAGGTCAGCTGATCGTACATGGTCGCGGAAGGATCTTTTGCCGGATCGGCAGTGAATACGCCATCCACTTTGGTCGCTTTCAGTACGACATCCGCTTCAATTTCGATCCCGCGCAGACAGGCCGCAGAGTCGGTAGTGAAGAACGGGTTACCCGTACCTGCAGACAGAATCACAACACGGTTATTACGCAGCAGGCTAATCGCCTCGGCCCAACTGTAGTTGTCGCACACGCCGTTTAAAGGAATTGCCGACATCAGGCGGGCGTTCACATAGGCGCGGTGAAGCGCATCACGCATTGCCAGGCCGTTCATGACGGTGGCCAACATGCCCATGTGGTCGCCCACAACGCGGTTCATCCCCGCTTTTGCCAGACCCGCGCCACGGAACAGGTTACCACCGCCAATCACCACACCAACCTGAATACCCAGTTCAACCAGTTCTTTGATCTCCTGAGCCATACGATCCAGTATGCTTGCATCAATACCGAAGCCTTCCGTACCCTGCAGAGCTTCGCCGCTTAATTTAAGCAGAATGCGTTTATAGACGGGTTTTGCATTGGTAGCCATGTTTCTTTCCTGAGACTGTCAACGATTGATATGAGTTAATTCCGGCGACATTGTACGTCGCATTTCAGCGCAGACGCCAGGCGTCGGCTGATTTTACAAGAGAGGCGCAAAAAGAAGCCGCCCTCAGGCGGCTCCTCAGGAAAATCAGGACTGCTTAGACATCGCAGCAACTTCTGCTGCAAAGTCAGTCTCGACTTTCTCAATGCCTTCGCCCACTTCAAAGCGGATGAAGCCAGTCACGTCAGCGTTGTGCTCTTTCAGCAGTTGGCCAACAGATTTGCTCGGTTCCATGACGAAAGGCTGACCAGTCAGAGAAACTTCACCGGTGAATTTCTTCATGCGGCCTTCAACCATTTTCTCTGCGATTTCTTTCGGCTTACCGGACTGCATCGCGATGTCCAGCTGTACCTGGTACTCTTTCTCTACCACGTCAGCAGACACGTCTTCCGGCTTAACGAATTCCGGCTTGCTTGCCGCAACGTGCATCGCCAGCTGTTTAACCAGCTCTTCGTCAGCGCCTTTAGCGGCAACCAGAACGCCGATGCGCGCACCGTGCTGGTAAGAACCCAGAACGTCGCCTTCCAGGGAAGCGACGCGACGAATGTTGATGTTCTCGCCAATTTTCGCTACCAGAGCAACGCGCTCTTCTTCGAACTGTGCTTTCAGAACTTCTACGTCAGTGATTTTGCCAGCAACAGCGGCGTCCAGCACTTTGTCAGCAAATGCCTGGAAGCCAGCATCTTTAGCCACGAAGTCAGTCTGGCAGTTAACTTCCAGAATGAAAGCGACGTTGCCGTCGATTTTGGTTTTGATTACGCCGTCAGCAGCCACGTTGCCTGCTTTTTTCGCCGCTTTGATAGCGCCGGACTTACGCATGTTTTCGATTGCCAGCTCAATGTCGCCATTCGCTTCAGTCAGCGCTTTTTTGCAATCCATCATGCCTGCGCCGGTACGCTCACGCAGCTCTTTTACCAGGGATGCGGTAATTTCAGCCATTCTAAAATCCTCGAAAGATTTGATCTGCCCGGCATCAAACCGCACAGATATAAAAGTGAAAAAGGGGGCCATATACAGGCCCCCTAACCAAACGTGATACTACCTGGTCTATAAGGGCTCTCCCCTTCATATTTCGAGCCGCAGGCGCGTTGCCTTCACTCGCTCATCCCAGTCACTTACTGATGTAAGCCCCCGGGAATTCTCGAGCTTGCCGCCTTCCTGCAACTCGAACTATTTTAGGGAGTTATCAAGCCTTATTACTCGGCTTCTACGAAGCTTTCTTCCGCCTGGGAAGCCAGATCCTGAGAACGGCCTTCACGAACGGTTGCAGCGACAGCGCCCAGGTACAGGCTAACAGCACGGATTGCGTCATCGTTACCCGGGATAACGAAGTCAACGCCGTCCGGATCAGAGTTGGTATCAACGATAGCAAATACCGGGATACCCAGGTTGTTCGCTTCTTTGATAGCAATGTGCTCGTGGTCAGCATCGATAACGAACAGAGCGTCCGGCAGACCGCCCATGTCTTTGATACCGCCCAGGCTGTTTTCCAGTTTCTCAAGCTCACGAGTACGCATCAGCGCTTCTTTCTTGGTCAGCTTTTCGAAAGTACCGTCCTGAGACTGAGTTTCCAGGTCTTTCAGACGTTTGATGGACTGACGAACTGTTTTCCAGTTAGTCAGCATACCGCCCAGCCAGCGATGGTTCACGAAGAACTGGTCGCAGCTGTTAGCAGCTTCTTTCACCGCTTCGCTTGCAGCGCGTTTAGTACCAACGAAAAGGATTTTACCTTTACGAGCAGAGATCTTGTTCAGTTCAGCCAGAGCTTCGTTGAACATCGGTACAGTTTTCTCAAGGTTGATGATGTGAACTTTGTTACGCGCGCCGAAGATGAAAGGCTTCATTTTCGGGTTCCAGTAACGGGTCTGGTGACCAAAGTGAACACCAGCCTTGAGCATGTCGCGCATGGAAACAGTTGCCATGATTTAAAACCTCTATAGATTAAGTTGGGGTTATGCCTCCACGTATCCCATATTACCGACCCCAAAGGGCACCCCGGAATATGTGCCGATACGTGTGTGTTGTTACACAAAGTGAGATTTGTCGCTCCCGTCCATCGTGTGTAGTCTTCGAATGGATCGGAAGTCCGGCGCGCTTTATACCACAAATACGCCACCGACACCAATAATTGTTGGCACTCAATGCTGAATTGAACGATGAATTTCGTGTTACAGGCAGGCGGCAAATTTTTGCATCCCCGGGAGCTTACGGCCAATAAGTGACTGGGGTGAAAAAATGTCGCCAACGCACCTGTGGCACGAAAGGCGAAGTTCAGAATGATTCTCAATTTGGCAGGGTACACCCCTGACTGATACCATTGTCAGCACTTACACAATTATTGCCGAAATCATCGGCACTGATGGACAGAATTCATGGCTATCTCTATCAAGACATCTGAAGACATCGAAAAAATGCGCGTCGCGGGCCGTCTGGCAGCCGAAGTGCTGGAAATGATCGAACCGTATATCAAACCGGGCGTCACCACCGGCGAACTGGACCGTATCTGTAACGATTACATCGTTAACGAACAACACGCGATCTCCGCCTGCCTCGGCTACCACGGCTATCCGAAATCCGTCTGTATCTCTATTAATGAAGTGGTGTGCCACGGCATTCCGGATGACGCTAAACATCTGAAAGATGGTGATATCGTCAACATCGACGTGACCGTGATTAAAGATGAATTCCACGGCGATACCTCGAAGATGTTTATCGTCGGCAAACCGACCATTCTGGGCGAGCGTCTGTGCCGCGTCACGCAAGAGAGCCTGTATCTGGGCATCAAAATGGTGAAACCGGGCATCCGCCTGCGCACCATTGGCGCCGCCATCCAGAAATATGCCGAAGGCGAAGGTTTCTCCGTGGTACGTGAATACTGCGGACACGGTATTGGTCGCGGCTTCCATGAAGAACCGCAGGTGCTGCATTATGATGCAGACGATGGCGGCGTCGTGTTGCAGCCTGGCATGACCTTTACCATTGAACCGATGCTGAACGCCGGGGATTACCGTATCCGCACCATGAAAGACGGCTGGACGGTAAAAACCAAAGACCGCAGCTTGTCTGCTCAGTACGAGCATACTATTGTGGTAACGGAAAACGGCTGTGAAATTCTGACGCTGCGTAAAGATGACACCATCCCGGCGATCATCACACACGACGAATAATGTTTTGCCTGATGGCGATGCCTTCGCATCTTATCAGGCCTACAAATTACACCTTTACTCAAAATCATTCGAGTTGCCTCAAGGCGGCAAGAGAGTGAATCTTCAGGAGCGTACATAAGTACGTGACTGGAGTGAACGAGCGCAGCCAACGTAGAAGCAACTTGAAGGATGAAGAGTAAATACGTAGGCCGGATAAGGCGTTCACGCCACCATCCGGCTTTTTAATGGGTGGCGCATATGAATACTCTTCCTGAACAGCACGCGAATACCGCACTCCCCACCCTCCCTGACCAGCCGCAAAACCCTGGCGTCTGGCCGCGCGCTGAACTGACCGTCGCCGGTATCAAAGCCCGCATCGACATCTTTCAACACTGGCTGGGAGAGGCATTTGACAGCGGCATTTGTGCTGAACAGCTTATTGAAGCCCGAACCGAATTTATCGACCAGTTGTTGCAACGCCTGTGGATTGAGGCCGGTTTCGGTCAGATTGCCGATCTGGCGCTGGTCGCCGTCGGCGGCTATGGACGCGGCGAACTGCATCCGCTTTCCGATATTGATCTGCTCATTTTAAGCCGCAAAAAGCTGCCCGATGAACAGGCGCAAAAGGTCGGCGAGCTGCTGACTTTATTATGGGACGTCAAGCTGGATGTCGGGCATAGCGTACGTACGCTGGAAGAGTGTCTGCTGGAAGGTCTGTCTGATTTAACCGTTGCAACAAACCTCATCGAAACGCGCCTGCTGATCGGTGATGTCGCTCTGTTTCTGGCACTGCAAAAACATATTTTCAGCGAAGGCTTTTGGCCGTCCGACAAATTTTACGCCGCCAAAGTAGAAGAGCAGAACCAACGCCACCAGCGCTATCACGGTACCAGCTATAATCTGGAGCCGGATATTAAAAGCAGCCCCGGCGGCCTGCGCGATATCCATACATTGCAGTGGGTCGCCCGACGTCACTTCGGCGCTACCTCGCTCGATGAGATGGTGGGATTCGGCTTTTTAACCCCGGCTGAGCGCGCGGAGCTCAACGAGTGCCTGCATATCCTGTGGCGCATTCGCTTTGCGCTACATCTGGTGGTCAGCCGCTACGATAACCGCCTGCTGTTCGACCGCCAGTTAAGCGTCGCTCAACGCCTTAACTACAGCGGCGAGGGCAACGATCCGGTTGAGCGGATGATGAAAGACTACTTCCGGGTTACGCGCAGGGTGAGCGAACTTAATCAGATGCTGCTTCAGCTATTTGACGAGGCGATTCTGGCGCTGCCTGCGGATGAAAAACCACGTCCTGTTGACGATGAGTTTCAACTGCGCGGCACGCTTATTGATCTGCGTGACGACACGCTGTTTATCCGCGAACCGCAAGCGATCCTGCGCATGTTTTATATGATGGTGCGCAATAGCGCGATCACCGGCATCTACTCTACGACGTTACGCCACTTGCGCCACGCCCGCCGCCACCTGAGCCAACCGCTGTGTTACATCCCGGAGGCGCGCACTCTGTTTCTGAGTATGCTACGCCATCCCGGCGCGGTCAGCCGCGGCCTGCTGCCCATGCATCGCCACAGCGTACTGTGGGCTTATATGCCGCAGTGGTCGCACATCGTCGGACAAATGCAGTTTGACCTGTTCCACGCATACACGGTGGATGAACACACTATCCGCGTAATGCTCAAACTGGAGAGCTTTTCAAAAGAAGAGACGCGCCAGCGCCATCCGCTATGCGTCGATCTCTGGCCGCGGCTTCCCCATCCGGAACTGATCCTGATCGCCGCGCTGTTCCACGATATTGCGAAAGGACGCGGCGGCGACCATTCCGTACTGGGCGCGCAGGATGTACTCACCTTCGCCGAACTGCACGGTTTGAACTCACGCGAAACGCAACTGGTCGCCTGGCTGGTGCGCCAACACCTGCTAATGTCAGTCACCGCCCAGCGCCGCGACATCCAGGATCCGGAAGTCATCAAGCAGTTCGCCGAAGAGGTGCAAACCGAAACACGGCTGCGTTTTCTGGTCTGCCTGACCGTCGCGGACATCTGCGCGACCAACGAAACCTTGTGGAATAGCTGGAAACAGAGCCTGCTGCGCGAGCTGTACTTCGCCACTGAAAAACAGCTCAGGCGTGGAATGCAAAATACGCCGGATATGCGTGAGCGCGTGCGTCACCATCAGCTTCAGGCGCTGGCGCTGCTGCGAATGGACAATATTGATGAAGCCGCGCTGCATAAAATCTGGACCCGCTGTCGCGCTAACTATTTTGTTCGTCATAGTCCAAATCAGCTCGCCTGGCACGCACGCCATTTATTGCAGCACGATCTGCGCCAACCGTTAGTGTTGCTCAGTCCGCAGGCCACGCGCGGCGGAACCGAAATTTTTATCTGGAGTCCGGACAGACCCTATCTGTTTGCCGCCGTCTGCGCCGAGCTGGACAGGCGTAATTTAAGCGTCCATGACGCGCAGATCTTTACCACTCGCGACGGCATGGCAATGGATACGTTTATCGTTCTGGAACCAGACGGCAGCCCGCTGGCGGCGGATCGCCATGACGTTATTCGCACCGGTCTTGAACAGACCATTACGCAGCGTAGCTGGCAGCCGCCGCAGCCGCGTCGGCAACCGGCAAAGTTACGGCACTTTACGGTCGAAACGGAAGTCAATTTTCTGCCCACCCATACCGACAGAAAATCATTCATGGAATTGATCGCGCTCGATCAACCAGGTCTGCTGGCCAGGGTCGGACAAATTTTTGCCGATCTGGGAATTTCGCTTCATGGCGCCCGAATTACAACCATTGGTGAACGAGTAGAAGATTTATTCATAATCGCCACAGCGGATCGGCGCGCACTTAATAATGTGCTGCAACTTGAGGTACAACAACGGTTGACAGCGGCCCTCAATCCAAACGATAAAGGGTAGTGTGTTTATTTATATGAAAGAGTTTAACAATGCAGCAGTTACAGAACGTTATTGAGACCGCTTTTGAGCGCCGCGCCGATATTACGCCGGTTAATGTAGATACCGTGACCCGAGAGGCGGTAAACCAGGTCATTTCTCTACTTGATTCCGGCGCGCTGCGTGTCGCAGAAAAAATCGACGGTCAGTGGGTCACTCACCAGTGGTTGAAGAAAGCGGTTCTGCTCTCTTTCCGTATTAACGATAACCAGGTTATCGACGGTGCGGAAAGCCGCTACTTCGATAAAGTCCCGATGAAATTCGCTGATTACGACGAAGCGCGTTTTCAGAAAGAAGGCTTCCGCGTCGTTCCGCCTGCGGCCGTTCGTCAGGGCGCATTTATCGCCCGCAACACCGTGCTGATGCCGTCTTACGTTAACATCGGCGCCTACGTTGACGAAGGTACCATGGTTGACACCTGGGCGACGGTGGGTTCCTGCGCGCAGATTGGTAAAAATGTTCACCTTTCCGGCGGCGTAGGTATCGGCGGCGTACTGGAGCCGTTGCAGGCTAACCCGACCATCATTGAAGACAACTGCTTTATTGGCGCGCGTTCTGAAGTCGTGGAAGGCGTCATTGTCGAAGAAGGTTCCGTCATTTCCATGGGGGTATACCTCGGCCAGAGCACCAAAATCTACGATCGCGAAACCGGTGAAGTTCACTATGGCCGCGTACCGGCGGGCTCCGTGGTCGTTTCCGGCAACCTGCCGTCAAAAGACGGCAAGTACAGTCTGTACTGCGCGGTGATCGTGAAAAAAGTCGACGCCAAAACGCGTGGTAAAGTGGGCATTAACGAATTATTGCGCACTATTGATTAAGCGAGTGAAAAGCGGGGGCGACAGCCCCCCTTTGCATTACGGCGAATGCGGTAACACGGTTTCCGGCGCAATCTTTGCCGCAAACGCCGAAGCCAGCGCAGTCAAAACGACATAACCGGCAACCAAAGTCCAACTGTTATCATAGACTGCGCTTAACGCTTTAGCGATAAACGGCGTGAA
The DNA here is from genome assembly GCF_043356435.1 of Salmonella sp. SJTUF15591. NCBI lineage: Bacteria > Pseudomonadati > Pseudomonadota > Gammaproteobacteria > Enterobacterales > Enterobacteriaceae > Salmonella > Salmonella sp. SJTUF15591. The sequence continues at coordinate 40,177 of NZ_JBEUJO010000008.1, forward strand.
TCCCCCTGCCACAACCGCCCCCAACTGAGCGCCAATTGATGAACCGCTGTAGCGTACAGGCGGATGAAACAGTCCGGCGAAAAAAGAAGGTTGCACGGCATTCAGTGAATTATGACCAATGTTAATAAGCAAAACGTAGCCCATTGTCATCAGTATGAGCGAACGGCTTTCCAGCAGCCAGAAAAAGGGAAAAGCCATTGCCGCGACAAAAAGCGCGCCGAAAATATACACCTGACGGCAGCCACGCCGATCCGACATGATGCCAAATAGCACGTGCATGGGATACGCCAGCAGACAGGTGAACATTACAATGTACAGAATAGTCAGGCTGGCAATCCCAAGCTGCGTCGTCGCCCAGGAAACCGCGAAGACGGTAGCAAGAAAAAAGGGAACGCTTTCCGCAAAACGCAGAATTATAATCAGCAAAATGCTACGCCATTGTTCTCGTACCACTTTGACCACCGGCCTTTCTTCTCTTTGCTGCCTATGATTAATGGCCTGCTGCTTTTTAAACGCACGGAAGACAGGCGTCTCATCCAGACGATGACGCATATATAATCCAGGCAACACCAAAAGCGCACTGAGCAGAAAAGGAATACGCCATCCCCACGATAACAACGCCTCCTGCGGTAATTGGGTCACGACTATAAATACGCCTGTCGCCAATAATTGTCCCGTGAGTCCTCCTGTTTGCGATAGCGCGCTTAACCGCCCCCGGTGCTTTCCAGCAGCATATTCCACGACCATCAACATGGCGCCTCCCCATTCGCCTCCAACCATAAATCCCTGTAGAAAACGCAGAATAACCAGTAAAGCAGGCGCCAGCGCGCCGATACTGGCGTAAGAAGGCAGGCAACCGATGAGAAACGTGACCGCGCCCATCCCCCCTAACGTAATTAATAACGTGTTTTTACGCCCAAGCGTATCTCCCCTGTTGCCAAAAAATAGCGCGCCCAGCGGCCGGGAGATAAATCCCACGCCGAAACTGGCAAAAGAAGATAACGTTGCAGTCAATGGGCTGGCGCCAGGAAAAAAAAGCGGGCCAAATACCAGCGCGCTTGCCAGGCCGTATAATAGAAAATCATAATATTCAATGGAGTTTCCTATCCAGGCGGAAACCACCACCCGGCGAATAGTAGCATTATACGTTCCGGACATAGACTCCGCCTCTCAAGGTTATCGACCACTGCCTCCGGTCAATTTCCCACACTGACTTCAAACGCTTTCTCTATAAACGGAATATCGCGTTGAATTACTTAAGCTATCAATAACCGTCGCCCTTTTGCTCATGACGTTGCCGAGACGTCTTCTGCGATCAACCGCGCTTTTTTTGTATACATTGGTGGCGAAAAACCAATTTTTCGTTAATTATTCAAAAGTTATAGTGTGATGAAGGATACCGCTATGTATGACAATCTAAAAAGTCTGGGCATTACCAATCCTGAGGAAATCGATCGTTACAGCCTGCGGCAAGAAGCCAATAACGATATCCTGAAAATCTATTTTCAAAAGGATAGAGGTGAATTCTTTGCTAAAAGCGTGAAGTTTAAGTATCCACGCCAGCGTAAAACGGTGGTGGCCGATGGCATCGGTCAGGGTTATAAAGAAGTACAGGAGATTAGCCCTAACCTACGCTATGTGATTGACGAGCTGGACCAAATCTGCCAGCGCGACCGCTCAGAACTCGATCTCAAACGTAAGATCCTCGACGACTTGCGCCATCTGGAAAGCGTCGTCGCGAATAAGATCAGTGAAATCGAAGCCGATCTGGACAAGCTTACCCGTAAGTAAGCTGTGTGTTGCCGGATGGCGACGTGTTACGCCTTATCCGGCCTACAGATATATCCCCGTAGGCCTGATAAGCGTAGCGCCGCCGGGCTTAACGCTGTTCATCCAATTGTAGCGCCACATACAGCAACAGCCGATCGTCAAAATTTCCCAAATCCAGCCCGGTCAGTTCCGAAATACGATTTAGCCGATATTCCAGCGTGTTACGATGAATAAACAGCGCCTTAGAGGTCGCCAGCGGCTGGACATTATGGCGAAACCACGCCGTCAGCGTCCGACGTAATAACCCGTTGTTATCCATCGCTTTGAGTTTTACCAGCGGGCGCGCCAGCTCATTGGCCTGCCAGCCGCCACGCAGGCTATCTAACAGAACCGGCAGCATCAAATCCTGATAAAAATAGCTGCGGCTTTCTGGCATCCGCTGTTTGCCGACCATCATCGTGGTGCGCGCCGTGCGGTATGAGCGTGCAATACTGCCCGGCCCGGTAAAGTAATTGCCCAGCGCCACGCGAAAACGTAGCTGACCATTCTCTTTCATGCGCGAGATAAGCTGCTCTACGCGCTTACGATGATCTTCAGCATCCCAGCGACCAAACGAGTTTAAGGCGGGTTTGAGTACCACCATCTCGGTGAGAGAAACAATGGCTATCAGGTTGTTACGCTCCGGCGTGGTAAGCGCATTCTGCAACTGCTGAAGTTCCGCCATTGCGCTATCGACGCCAAGCTGGCCGCTGTCGACTTCCACCACCGCCGCCACACGCGGCTGGTTCAAATCGATCCCCAAACGCTGCGCCCATTCCACCAGCGCCGGCGTATTTTCTTCGGCCTGAATCAGGTTCATCACCAGCTCTTCGCGCAAACGGCTATCCTGCGCCAAAAGGTGCATTAACCGCGACTGCTCCAGCATCATTTCGGCAGTCATACACACCAGTTCACCATATTTACGCAGATGCTCTGGTTCGCCGGTGAGGCCGATCACGCCGACAATTTCGCCCTCAAGGCGTAAGGGAAGATTAATCCCCTGACGCACCCCGTGCAGGTGTCGCGCCACGGCGTCGTCGATATCCACAACCCGGCCTTGCGACAGTACTAACAGCGCGCCTTCGTGCAATTCACCAATACGTTCCCGATCGCCGCTGCCGATAATACGCCCGCGGGCATCCATTACGTTGATATTGGTATCGATGATGCGCATAGTGCGCGCCACGATATCCTGCGCCATTTTGGTATCAAGATGCCAGCCAGCCATAAATCCCTCCTGTGAGCAGAGCACAAGCATAAGGAAGATGACAGGTCTCGACATTGTGCAAATGCACAAAACGGTGCAAATAAGTATGGAGTTGTGGGGGGTTTCACAGAAAAGTGTTGCCCCCTTCCATGGAGGAAGGGGGACAAAGGTGATTACTGCATCAGCAAATAAATAGAACTATCACCACGCTGAATATTCAGCGCCAGAACCGACGGTTTGCTGTCGAGAATCTTACGCAGTTCGGCGATATTTTTCACCGGCTGCTGGTTAGCGCCGATAATCACATCACCTTTTTTGAGGCCAATTTGCGCGGCGGGTGAATTCGCTTTCACGCTGCTCACCACAACGCCTTTATCCTGGCCTTTATTGCTCATTTCAGCGCCTTCAATCCCGCTGAAGATGGTGCTGGAATCAACCTGACTCTGGCTGCTCTGCTGCAGTTCCAGATTAACCGTAATCGCTTTACCTTCACGCAGCAGACCGAGGCTGATTTTGCTGCCGACCGGCATAGTGCCGACCTGAGCGCGCAGCGCCGCAAAGCTGCTGATCGGTTTACCGTTCAGCGAGGTAATGACATCCCCGGCTTTGATACCCGCTTTCGCCGCGGACGAATTCGGCATCACCTGGCTGACGAACGCGCCACGCTGGGCATCGACTTTCATCGCTTTCGCCAATTCGGAATTCAGCTCAGTCCCCATGATCCCCAGTTCGCCGCGTTTCACCTGACCGTATTCCACCATCTGCGACGTCAGGTTTTTCACCATGTTACTGGGGATAGCGAAGCCGATACCGATGTTGCCGCCGTCCGGCGCCAGAATCGCGGTGTTAATACCGATCAGCTCACCGTTCAGGTTCACCAGCGCGCCGCCGGAGTTACCACGGTTAATCGCGGCGTCGGTCTGAATAAAGTTCTCGTAATTTTCTACGTTCAGGCCGCTACGCCCCAGCGCCGAAACGATACCTGACGTCACCGTTTCGCCCAGACCAAACGGGTTACCAATAGCGACGGTATAATCCCCCACGCGCAGCGCGTCGGAGTCCGCCAGCTTAATCGCCGTCAGGTTCTTCGGATTCTGAATTTGAATCAGCGCGATATCAGAACGCGGATCTTTGCCCACCACTTTAGCATCGAATTTACGTCCATCGCTAAGCTGTACTTTAATCACGCTGGCGTTATCAACCACGTGGTTGTTGGTGACGACGTAGCCCTTCGCGGCGTCAATAATTACGCCGGAGCCCAGCGCCATGAATTTCTGCTGTTGACCGCCGTTGCCGCCGCCCTGGCAGAACGGAGAATTCTGGAACGGAGAACCGTCCTGGCAGAACGGGGAGTCATCGCCAAAGAACTGCTGGAAATTACGCGGCATACGCGGCGTATTCACCGTGGTGCTACCTTCTACATTAATACTGACCACCGATGGCATCACTTTTTCGAGCATCGGTGCCAGGCTTGGCATCTGCTGGGCAGTCATTGCTGAAGAGGACGTTTCAGCCGCCGTGGCAGACAGAGGCGACAATGCCAAACCTAAACTCAGAGCCAGTGCACTCATTGCTAATGTGGTTTTTTTCATGTGTTTCAATCTCGATTAACAGGTAACGCAAAATTGCTGTGTACGTCAGATTCATTTTATAACGCGAAGTTCCGGAATAAAGTTTCTGGAAAAAGTAAAAATTTATTGTCCATCTTTACAAAAGTCCATTTACTGTTCGACCGCCATCAAACGCCGATATTCATCCCATGCGTAAAGGTCAGTCATCCCGCTGATATAATCCTGAATCAACCGACAGCGATAATAATATTCCAGTACCGGGTACTCCGCCGAATCCGTGGGTAATTTACTGACGACTTCCACGTAGGCCAAACGATGGCGCGTAGAAAGTTTCTGAAATAAGCGCGATTCTATGGGGAAGCGTTTCAACCGTTCTTTTTCCACCAGCTCGCGAAAGTCGTTAAGCGACAGGCTTAATAGCGGCTGATAGATATCTAATAATCCGCTGATCACCCGGTATCCCTGTAGTTCAAGCTGTTCTACATCCGGATGGCTAAACACATGTTCAACCGCCACATTCTTATAGAGTTCAAGCAGGCGGCTAAAACCGCTGGCATCTTCCAGTAACGCCTGATTGAAGGTACCGGCAAAAATCTGCGGCAAATTATCAATAAAACGCTGAGCGGCATAGGGCACCAGTTTATTTAATGTATTTACCCGTAAATACATAAAAAACTGATCTTCGGTACTGCGGCTTAATGTATTGGCGCGTGATTTTTCCCACGCATTTCCTACCACCAGCTCAAACAGCGAATCCTTCTCATGGTGGCCCCACGCGTGATATAAATGATGATAAAGCTGCTCAACGCTAAAGATTCTTTTCTCTACCGCGTCTTCAAGATCGGCGACACAATAAGAAATATCATCTGCGGCTTCCATAATCCACGTTAATGGAAAGCGACTGTAAGGCGCTAACTGAAGTTCTTTACGTAACCTCGCAATATACTTCTCTTCAGAAAGATAATAGCCCGGTTTCTTCATTAAATAGCGATGGGAATCCGGCACCGGCCCTCGCCACCATGCCGGACGGGTATATTTTAAAATTCCGCCAACCTGCGCCCAGGTAAGATTCATCCGCATGAGCGTATGCACCAGACGAATTCCCTGTGCATTGCCTTCAAAATGGCAGATATCCTGACGTACCTTGCGGCGAATATCGTTCAGATTTTCTTCGCCTTCCTGTAACCGTAGCGAGGAAACCACACAACGATCATGCGTGAGCGGCTGACTTTCCGCATCTTCCGGATGCAGCCGCTGACGAAACCAGTCATTGATCGCCGCCTCGCCAAAATGACCGAACGGCGGATTACCGATGTCGTGCATCAGGCAGGCCATTTCCACAATACTTTCAAAGGGACCGGTCAGCGCGTCCAGACCGTACTCCTCCAGTCGGTTTTGCTCTTTCAGGCGGCTTAAAATCTCTTTCGCGATATAACGCCCTACCTGCTGCACCTCCATTGAATGCGTCAGGCGAGTACGCACCGCGGCATTGCGCTCCAGCGGGAAAACCTGCGTTTTTTGCTGCAAACGGCGTATAGCCGGAGAGTTGATAATCCGCCCGCGATCGCTTTCAAAAATCCGCAGGATCTCATGTTCCGTCTTTACGCCCTGCGGTGAACGATAACGACGATGCCAGTTAATTTTATTTCGGAAATCGATCGATGCCATATTCTCTCCCCGCCTGAGAAATGCGCTTCCCCATAAGCGCATGATAAACTATGCCCTCAAAACTGACTTATCGCGAGTAAATCTATGAAAATCGGCATCATTGGCGCAATGGAAGAAGAAGTTACGCTGCTGCGTGACAAAATTGACAACCGTCAGACGATTACGCTAGGCGGCTGCGAAATTTACACCGGCCAGTTGAATGGCACCGAAGTGGCGTTGCTGAAATCCGGTATCGGTAAAGTCGCGGCGGCGCTGGGCGCAACGTTGCTTCTGGAGCACTGCAAACCGGACGTGATCATCAATACCGGTTCCGCAGGCGGTCTGGCGTCCACGCTGAAGGTCGGCGATATCGTCGTCTCTGACGAAGCGCGTTACCACGACGCTGATGTGACCGCTTTCGACTATGAATACGGGCAATTACCGGGCTGTCCGGCCGGATTTAAGGCCGATGACAAACTGATCGCCGCCGCGGAATCCTGCATCAGGGAGCTGAATCTGAACGCGGTACGCGGCCTTATTGTTAGCGGCGACGCGTTTATTAACGGCTCCGTCGGGCTGGCAAAAATTCGGCATAACTTCCCCGACGCGGTCGCCGTAGAGATGGAAGCCACCGCTATCGCACACGTCTGCTATAACTTCAACGTGCCGTTCGTGGTGGTACGCGCTATTTCTGACGTGGCCGATCAGCAATCGCACCTCAGCTTTGACAAATTCCTCGCGGTGGCGGCGAAACAGTCGACTCTGATGGTCGAAACGCTGGTACAGAAACTGGCGCATGGCTAAGCAAATGTTCAGGGCGCTGGTCGCCCTGCTGCTTACGCTCCCGGTGTGGCTTTACGCTGCGCCGCGCGTCATTACCCTCTCTCCCGCCAATACGGAGCTCGCTTTTGCCGCCGGGATTACGCCCGTTGGCGTCAGCAGCTATTCCGACTACCCGCCCGAAGCGCAAAAAATAGAACAGGTCTCTACCTGGCAGGGAATGAATCTGGAACGCATTGTGGCGCTGAAGCCGGATCTGGTCGTCGCCTGGCGCGGCGGTAATGCGGAACGCCAGGTAAACCAACTGACGTCATTAGGTATTAAGGTCATGTGGGTGGACGCGGTAACCATCGAACAGATCGCCGACACGCTCCGTCAACTGGCCGCCTGGAGCCCGCAGCCGGAAAAGGCTCGGCAGGCAGCGCAGACATTGCTAAACGAGTACGCCGCGCTCAACGCCGAGTATGCCGGTAAAGCTAAAAAGCGCGTCTTTCTTCAGTTTGGCATGAATCCTCTGTTTACCAGTGGTAAAGGGTCTATTCAACATCAGGTTTTGACGACCTGCGGTGGAGAAAACGTCTTTGCTGACAGCCGCGTGCCGTGGCCGCAAGTCAGCCGTGAACAGGTGCTGGCAAGGCATCCCCAGGCCATTATCGTGGCCGGAAAAGCGGGCGAAATTCTCAAAATTGAACAATACTGGGGAAACCTGTTAAAAATTCCGGTTATTCCGCTTAACAGCGACTGGTTTGAACGCGCAAGCCCGCGTATTATCCTCGCCGCAAAACAACTCTGTAATGCGCTTTCACAGGTGAATTAGAGCCTGTCTTACCAGGCTCCCAGTGGGGATTCGACAATGCTCGTCTATTGGCTGGATATTGTAGGCACGGCTGTATTTGCTATCTCTGGCGTGTTGCTGGCCGGGAAATTACGTATGGACCCGTTCGGCGTCCTGGTGCTCGGCGTCGTTACTGCCGTCGGCGGCGGGACAATCCGCGATATGGCGCTGGATAACGGCCCGGTATTCTGGGTTAAAGATCCTACCGATTTGGTCGTCGCCATGGTCACCAGTATGCTGACCATCCTGCTGGTTCGCCAGCCAAGACGTCTGCCGAAATGGATGTTGCCGGTACTGGATGCGGTCGGGCTGGCGGTATTTGTCGGCATTGGGGTGAATAAAGCCTTCCTCGCTGAAACGGGGCCATTAGTGGCTGTCTGTATGGGCGTGATTACCGGCGTCGGCGGCGGGATTATTCGCGATGTTCTGGCACGCGAGATCCCCATGATCCTACGCACCGAAATCTATGCCACGGCCTGTATTATCGGCGGGATTGTTCACGCCACCGCGTTTTATACGTTTTCAGTACCGCTGGAAAGCGCCAGCATGATGGGTATGGTGGTCACGCTGTTCATTCGACTGGCGGCCATTCGCTGGCATTTGAAATTGCCGACGTTTGCACTGGATGAAAACGGACGTTGATATTGTTTTGCCCGATGGCGCTACGCTTATCGGGCCTGGAACATCTTTCCTGTCGGCCGGATAAGACGCTCGCGTCGCCATCCGGCACAACGAACAACAATCAAATGCTGAAGGAAGAGCCACACCCGCAGGTACTTTTCGCATTCGGGTTGGTTACAATGAAGCGGGAACCTTCCAGGCCTTCGGTATAATCGACCGAACCACCCACCAGATACTGCAAACTCATCGGGTCAACCACCAGGCCAACGCCCTGTTTTTCGATGGTCATATCCCCTTCGTTAACCTGATCGTCAAAGGTAAAACCATACTGGAAGCCGCTGCAACCACCGCCGGTGATATACACGCGCAATTTCAGATTCGGGTTATCTTCGTCAGCGATAAGACTTTTTACTTTATTCGCTGCTGCGTCGGTAAACTGCAGCGGCAGCGCTACGTCATCACTCATATTTTGCTCCAAACGACATCGGTAATTGGATAAATTTTCACCCAATATTGGCAGTCATTATCTAATACCCTGGTAATTCGTTCAAGTATTCTCGCCCGCAGGCGCATTCTGGTTTTTCGCCGCCTGTTCCGCATCCTGCTTCGCCAGAGTGCGCGCCAGGATGGTTGAGTATAACGGTTTCCCGCCCAAAAACTGGGCTAATAGTGTCGCGCCAAGACAGGTGATAATCATTGGCAAAATGAGCTGATAGTTATCGGTCATCTCCAGCACCAGCACAATCCCCGTCAGCGGGGCGCGCACCGACGCCGCCATCAGCGCCCCCATCCCGGCAATCGCAAAGGTACCGGCCTCCAGGTGATACTGCGGGAAAAGCACTGCCGCCGCCATACCGAAGGCCGTACCAAGCAGCGTTCCCAGCGCCAGCATCGGGGCGAAAATGCCCCCCGGCGCGCCGGAAGAAAAGCAAAGCAGCGTCGTGACCACCCGGGTAATAAAGATGAACAGCAGTAGCCCGACGCTAAAATTACCTGCCGCGGCGATAGGAATAAGGTTAAATCCGCCGCCTGCCGCTTCCGGCTCAATCAACCCCAGAATACCGCACAGGCCGCCGATCGCGCCGCCCATAAGCACCCATTTTTTAATTTCGCCGCCATGAAAGCGCTGAAACATATCCTGGGTACGCAGCACCAACGAATTAAATACCGGCCCGACGCAGCCAAAAATAATACCGAGGATAAGGTATAACCACAGCGTGTTAACCGGCGCATCAGACAGTTTGCCGACTTCAATAATCGGCGCTTCGCCGTTAAATATGCGGAACACAATGCTCGACATGATGACGCCGGTAAACACCGCTTTAATCGAAATCAGGTTGTAGCGAAACTGCGGGCGCATCTCTTCAATAATAAACAGGATACCCGCCAGCGGCGCGTTAAACGCCGCAGAGAGCCCCGCCGCCGCGCCGGTCGCCAGCAACGTATGCCGCGCTTCGGCGCTGCGCATACGAAAAACATCCAGCACCATGCGCCCCAGGTTGCCCCCGATTTGCACCGTTGGCCCTTCGCGCCCTAATACCATTCCTGCGCCCAACGTTCCCATCCCACCGATAAATTTCACTGGCAACACGCGCCACCAGCGCACCGGACGTAACTCCTCCAGCGCGCCTTCAATTTCCGGGATACCCGAGCCGCCGGCTTCCGGCGCAAATTTTCGCACCAAAAAGTAGCCGACCATCGCCAGTAACGCCGAAAGGATAAAGGCCAGCGGCCAAAGCAAAAACGCATGGTCCGCGACCTGAACCAGCGCGCCAATGCGCATGTTTTGTACCCAGGAAACCGCCTTTTCAAAGGCGACGCCAACCAGTCCGGTAAGCGTGCCGACAACGGCCGCCATGAACAGGATGGCCAGCGGCGTTTTATCCCGCTGCATTAACCGGCGAATCTGATCTCTGCGCCGTAAACGCACAATTTGCTGAGCTAAAAAGGTGGAAGTGTCTGTTTTCATCAGAAGATCATTAATTGGTAATACAAATCTAAAGTCGGCATTCTACTCGCCAACGCCGCGAAAATCCCCTGCAAATCGTATTGTTTCAAATGCGTAAAACTTTCATAACCTTCTCTGAATAACTTAGAATAGCGGGTATTCACTTTTTCTACGAACCAGGAATCTTTCCATGAGTAAGTCTGAAAATCTCTATAGCGCGGCCCGCGAGCTGATCCCCGGCGGCGTGAACTCCCCTGTTCGCGCCTTCACTGGCGTGGGCGGCACCCCGCTGTTTATCGAAAAAGCGGACGGCGCGTATCTTTATGATGTCGATGGCAAAGCGTATATCGACTATGTCGGTTCCTGGGGGCCAATGGTACTGGGGCATAACCATCCGGCTATCCGCAATGCGGTGATCGAAGCTGCGGAGCGCGGTTTAAGCTTCGGCGCGCCAACCGAAATGGAAGTGAAAATGGCGGAACTGGTCACCAACCTGGTGCCGACCATGGACATGGTGCGCATGGTGAACTCCGGCACCGAAGCGACCATGAGCGCTATTCGCCTGGCGCGTGGTTTTACTGGCCGCGATAAGATTATCAAATTCGAAGGCTGCTACCACGGCCACGCAGACTGCCTGCTGGTCAAAGCCGGTTCTGGCGCGCTGACGCTTGGTCAGCCGAACTCGCCGGGCGTGCCGGCAGATTTCGCGAAACATACTCTGACCTGCACTTATAACGATCTGGCGTCAGTGCGCGCGGCGTTTGAACAATATCCGCAGGAAATTGCCTGTATCATCGTCGAACCCGTGGCGGGCAATATGAACTGCGTCCCGCCGCTGCCGGAATTCCTGCCAGGTCTGCGCGCCTTGTGCGATGAGTTCGGCGCACTGCTGATTATCGACGAAGTGATGACCGGTTTTCGCGTAGCACTGGCCGGAGCCCAGGATTACTACGGCGTCGTGCCTGACCTGACCTGTCTGGGTAAAATCATCGGCGGCGGGATGCCGGTAGGCGCGTTTGGCGGTCGTCGCGATGTAATGGATGCGCTGGCGCCGACGGGCCCGGTTTACCAGGCTGGCACCCTTTCCGGCAACCCGATTGCGATGGCGGCCGGTTTCGCCTGCCTGAATGAAGTCGCCCAACCCGGCATTCATGAAACGCTGGATGAGCTCACCACCCGTCTGGCGGAAGGTTTGCTGGAAGCTGCCGAAGAAGCGAATATTCCGCTGGTGGTTAACCATGTCGGCGGCATGTTCGGGATTTTCTTCACCGACGCTGAGAGCGTAACCTGCTATCAGGACGTGATGGCGTGCGACGTGGAACGCTTTAAGCGTTTCTTCCACCTGATGCTGGAGGAAGGCGTGTATCTGGCGCCATCGGCGTTTGAGGCGGGCTTTATGTCGGTCGCACACAGCATGGACGACATTAATAATACTATTGACGCCGCGCGTCGGGTGTTTGCGAAATTGTAAAAGAGAACGTCCAGAAACAACATAGGCCGGGTAAGGCGAAGCCGCCACCCGGCTTTTTTTGGTTCATCGCAGGTTAGCCTGAACCGCACCAGACAACCTAAAGCTCATCAATAATATACTGAAAGCTACAGGTCGACGTGAACTGCCCGGAGCCAATGTTGCTGGTGTTCACCGCCACATTAATGTCATGAAGTTCAACATCGGTTATCGGATGATCAACGGCGCTGGTCGTGACGCTCGACTGGTCGCAGCCCAGCACATTGAGCGTAATACCCGATGAGACAAAACGGCAATAAGCGCCACGGTTGTCAAATTTGCTGCCATCGCAAAGTTTTCCCCCCTCCATCAAATAGGTATGTAACGTGCGATTCACCGTGCCACCGGTGGCATCAAGCATGAGGGTTGTTTTCTGTTTCGAAACGTTCGCATCCCAGGAGATATCAAAAGTATCAACGGGAACTTTCGGGCAAACTGAACTGCGCGTATCCGGCGGAGAATACGTTTCGTTAGTGATAAAAGCGGTAGCAACGATATGGCTCGACGCCAGCCAGGGGCAACCATAATCATCGCTTTGTACCGTAATCTCCAGGGTAAAAGAGCCACACCCCCTCCAGTTCGAGGGAAGATTCTTGCACGCAGATCGCGAAACAGTGTTATCAAAATCCTTCAATACAACCTTCGGCGCAGGTTCTGGCCCAGACCAGGAGTCTGCGGTTAGCGTTTCTCCTTTACGATGTCCCGAAAGGTTCCAGGAGCCATAGTACACTCCCTCCGGAGTCGCTATCGTCACCTCCGCCACAATAGATTTGTCGCTATTAGGGCCAATACCATAATACATCGTGGTGCTTGAAAATGTCGCTTTCAGCATGGGTCCCGCCGCTATTGAACGGCAACAAACGACCGCCAACAGTAAAAATAAAATCTGTATGTTTCTCATCATAAATACTCAAAGGTAACTAGTGCGCTTGCGAAGAACGTTCCCGGAACCAGGTCCTCGCCAGGAAGACGTTGTCCCCAGGCATTCAGGCTTAGCGCGTTATTCCCCGTCACCAGCGTGAATATCGCCCCCTCTTCATCGTTCATGCCCACGGGAACGCCGGATAGCGTTTCAATACCAATCCCGATCCCGGAAGCGCCTGAGTGGCTATCGATGGCCAGGATACCGCGCATTCCGGTCGCTTCGGTTCCAGTGAAAGTCACCTGCACCCCGTTACTCAGCGCCGAATCGCAATCCGTGAGTTCAAACACCAAAGGCTTACGAGCAGACTGGCCGTCGGGAGTGAAATCAGAACTGTCAAGCGACGAAAAATCGACTTCGGCAATCCCCGTCCCCTGCATCGTGAGCGTGCAAGGACTGGCCACCAGGCTACCGGAAAAATGCAGGTTATCTGCCGCTGAGATCGGCAATATCAGCGCCCCACAGAGGATGCAGGCCGCGCCGTGTAATAACGCCTGTCTTTTAGCCATTACTGATAATCCACCTGTAATGTTGCCGTCGCATCGAAGCCGCCTTCTGTCAGCGAAGCACCGCTCTTTTTAACCGGTATGGCTTTCAGAACAGGTATCGATTGTTCATTCACCGTAATGGTGGACCCCAACGTAAAGGGTTGGTCGTTCTGCCTGAGTTCAATCCCCAGTCCCGCCACGCTGGTGTTTACCGCCGCCGGATTAAAATCACTCACGGAACCGCTTAGCGTCAGGGTCATCGCCATCGTCTCATCGCGCACCGTTGAATCACAGGTGATCTCATACGGAACATTCTGCGCATAACGCGTACCATCTATTTTATTAATCAGCAGGTTACCGAACTCAACGTTGATCGTCTGATCATTGTTAATCGTACAATTCGGCGGTGAAATTAATGTGCCGTGGAACTTAAGATTATCGGCTGCCTGTGCGGCAAGGCTGCCCCCCATTAACATCGTCAAAACTATTTTTTTCATTGGTAATCCACCACCAGCGTGGCGCCTGCGTTAAACGCGCCACCTGTTAACGTTACGCCATTATTTTTGACGGGAATTGCCTCAATGGCCGGACCGCTGCCACCGCTGTATTGAAATGACAACCATTGCGTATTGCCGGGTGAAATCAGCGCGCCATCCGTGGCGGTTTGCAGACGGATACCCAATCCATCGACATCGGTTTGCAATACCGACTCGCCATTGATAGTCACCGCATTCCCCTGAATCTGTAACTTCAGGTAATCGCTCACTCTGCCGTTACAGCTCAGGCGATAGCCCACCGCCTGCCGGTAATTCACCCCGTCCACTTTCGTCGTCAACACATTGCCAAATTCCACCTCACCGCCGGTCACAGTACAGGGCGGCGCGGCATTAACGACTATCGTCAGCGTCATGTTGACCGTCTTACTTCCTGCTGCCAGCGGCATACTGACCGCACTCAGCATGGCCGCACACGTTACCGTGCCCAGCCGTAACCGCCATTGCCTCATCTTGCGTCTCCTTGTCGGTTACGACTTTCTGCTTTTTGCTTCATCTACCGCACAACTGTTGTCAGTACAGTTAAAAATCAGCGGTAACCGCGCGCCATAATCGTTGACGTAAGTCAGCACAGGCGAGTGACCTAATTCACTGGCGTCCCCTCCCAGCGTCACGTTGCTTTTTGGTGCAATCACTAAAGGGCTAAAGCCTCTGGCCGGTGTGCCGTCCATGCGGTTGCTGGCGTTGCTTAACACCACGTAGTAACCGGTCGGATTGCTCACCTGATAGCCATTGCCCTGACGCTGAAGGGTGATCTTGTATTGCCAGGGATGCTGCATATCGATTTTCGATAGCGCCTGCGGGCGGTAAAAAACTTTGATGCGCGTTTGCAGGGCAATTTGCAGCGTATTGGGCTTGTCGCTTTGCGGCGGAATTTCGCGCACGTTGTAATAAAAAAGGGTTTCCCGATCCTTGGGGAGCGACGCCAGCGCCGGCATCCCCTGAATTTTGACCTGTCCGATTGCCGACGGCTCAATGCGCTGGACCGGTGGGACGACGATTAAAGGTGAGGTGATTTTGACGCCCTTCTCATCTTCCATCCAGGACTGCGCCAGATAGGGCAGTTTGCTGTTGGCGTTTTTCAGATCGACGCTTATCGATTTATCTTCGCCGCGAAACACCAGGCGGGTGCGCTCGGGCGCGATGGCGGCTTGGGCGCTACCGTAGCCGCCCAGCAAAAGCAGCAAAACAGCGGCCAGGTTATAACGTTTTAATGGCATCATGAATGCGATTTCCTGAATCAATGTGTTGGATAACGAGAAGAGAGCGCTTCGGGTTGCGTTGAAGACGTCAGCCGCTGCGTATGAAGCTGGAGTAATGGTTTCTCTTCGGGCTGCGTTGCCTCAGGTGATGAAGCGTCGCCGATGCACGGCAGCAGCAGGCCGCTAAACAGATCGCCCGGCAGCGGGTCGGGCAACGCCGCTTCACACTGCATTTTACCTTCCCATGTCACCTGCAATCGCTCGCCGGGGTTAATGCCGATCAGATAAACGCTGCCGTCTTCACCTACGATCCCTAACTGTTGCTGGCGACTGTTGTAAACCTCCGCGCCGAAGGGCGGCGTGCCGCCATCGCGCAGGCGGATACTGGCCATGGCTTTTTTACCGCTGAGCACCTCCATGCGGCGATAACCGATCGCCCCTTCCGTCAGGGTCGCCTGAGCAATGGAGAGGGTTGCTTCCGCGTCTTCCGGCAACTGGGTAATGTCGATTTTCACCTGGTTGCGGTAGTAGTCGTTGACGTCGACAATGACGGCTTTACCAAACGCGTTGGTATATACCGGCGTGCTGTAGCCGGAGATGGGTACGTTCGCTTCATCGCCGACATCCACCATCAGCCGCGAGCCGCCGTTGACGCTGGTGCGGTGCAGCGCCCCGCCTTTAGCAGTCAGCGTCGCGCCGCCCTGGATGTTCAGCCCGCCGGAGGTATAGTCGCCTTCCTGATAGTTCGCACTGACGTCAATGTCGGCATAGCTCGCTTGATGACGGTAGTAGCCGTCGAGAGTCGCGCCGTTATCCGCGCGGCCAGCGTTGATCTGGTAGTTATTGCGATCGTCAATGCGCTCGTAATAGCCGACCTGATTGCTGTTGTTGTCATCGCTAAAGGAGCCGTTGTAGCTCAGCGTGCGGTTGTTGCCCCACGGAATACTGAGCGAGACGTACACGCCGTCATCACGTTCATTGTCATATTCGTTGCGAAAACCGTTCACCGACAGACTAATCCCGCGCACCTCGCCGACATCGAAATAGTGCGACAGCGTCAGGTTATAGCTGTCCTGGTTGGGTTGATTCCAGTAGGTGCGATGGGTGTAGTTGATATAGGCGTTGACGTTTATTGCCGAAAAGTTCTGGCTGTACGTCAGGGTATACATCTCTTTATCGTGGCCGGTACGCTGACGATCGTTATCGTCATTATGCGTATCGATAAACTCGTCCATCGTCATGTAGTTTTCTTCGGAAAAGCGATAACCAGCAAACGTCAGACGGCTGTCTATATCATCAAAATCTTTAGCGTAGCTGGCACGGAACGAGTTACCCTGAATGGTGCCGTCGCCGTAGGCGCTACCCTCAGGCAGCGTCGCACGGGAATGGGTGACATCGATGGAAAACGCGCCCAGCAGCGCCAGATCGCGCCCCAGTCCTAACGCCAGCGCCTGATAATCCTGCTCGCCGATGGCGCCGCCGTACAGCGACCAGCCGTTAGCGATCCCCCAGGAGGCTTCGGCTGAGGTGAAAAAGCCGCCTTCCATATTGTGATCCCAGTCCTGCGGTCGCCCGGCGGCCAACTTGTAGCGCACCTGGCCGGGACGGGTCAGAAACGGAATGGAGGCGGTGCTGACGTCATATTCCTGCACCTGACCGCTTTGTTCTTCAATTTTGACGTGTAGATCGCCGGATACCGTTTCATTAATATCCTGAATGCGAAACGGCCCTGCCGGGACCTGCGACTCATAAATCACCCGCCCGCGCTGGGTCAAGGTGACTTTGGCGTTGGTGCGCGCCACGCCTGATATATCCGGGGCGTAGCCGCGCAGATTAGGCGGTAACATCTGATCGTCGGTGATAAGGCTGCCGCCAACATAGTTAAAGCCATCGAAAATATCGGATTCCAGCGATCCTTCGCCCAGCGTTAGCTGCGCCCGGAGCTGCGGGATCGCCCGCCAGGCGTAATAGCGGTTCCAGTCCCAGTTCTGTTCGGAACTGGAGCCAAAGTTGTCTTTATCTTCGCTGTCATTTTCGTGACGATAGTTAGCCTGCCAGTCCGCGCGCAAACGCCACGCGCCGAGGTTGGCACCCACCGTGCCGTTGCCGCTGATGTCATATTCATCGCCATCATCATGTTCAGCATGTCGCCACTGGCTGTTAACGTTGTAGTCAAATAACACGCCGGGAATCCCTTCATCCCAGCGGGAAGGTGGATCCCACTCTTCATCGCTGTATTCCAGATACGCCTGCGGAATAATCACCGTCAGCGTTGACTGGCTTAAATCCGTTTGGGTTTCCATCCCTTCCAGTTGATCTGGTTGCAGACACTGACCGGCATTTATCCAGATCATTTTATCTGCTATTTCAGGTTTTAACCCCAGCAGCGATACCAGTTCAGGCGATAAACAGGGATATGTATTATCAGGATCGTTATTATCAACGGAATACGTAATAACATTATCCTGGGCAATTTGACTTTGATTGACCAGCACCTGGAGATGATAGCTCCCCGGCATAATGTAGCCTTTACGGGAAAAACGGGAGAGATCCAGGCTGGCATCATCTTTAACATCAAGAAATCGGGTGTTAAATTGAATGGGTGCTTCCGCATAGCTATTTTCCGGACCGACAGCCAGAACAATACCCACCACGGCCGCAAGCGTGCTCAGACGAAATTTTTTATAGTGAGCCATCAGACAATCTATCCCTGAAATATATAATCTATTTTTTTACTTTAAGCATTATCCTGCGGCAGACTGCCGCAGGATGATATTTCACTTACAGATAGCTGATCGTGAAGTTTACGGTGCTGCTGAATTCGCCGGTATCGATAGTGCTGGCAGCGGAATCGCCTTTCACCCAGGCTTTGAAGTTAAGAGTCTGTTTCGCCGCCGCAACGCTGCCGTTCATCGTCAGATTTTCGCTGTAAGCGTCGCCCAATTTGATCGCGGAACCCAGGTGGTTGCCGATGACAATGCTGGAACCCGCCATTTCGCCGCCGCCGATGCGCATCAGCGCAACGCTGCCCGGATTAGCGCTGGATTCGTTACCGATGGCAGAGAAAACGGTAGACGCTTCTTTCTCAGTGGTGAAGGCGCAGTTTTCCAGACCGATATGGAAATCGACTTTTGAAGATTCTTTACCGCCCATCAGAGAACCGGTACCGATATGGCCCAGGTTAACGGTCTGGTGTTCGTCGCCAACCACGATTGAACACGGTGAATCTTCAATAGTACCGGTAAAAGTAACCGTACCAGTATTACTGCCTGCAGCATTGGCAAAGCTGGAAACACCCATAACCAGTGCGGCAGCAACCGCAGCTTTTACTGCTGTATTCATTTTTCATCCTTATTAAAAGTTGGTGAGTATTTTTACGCTATTCACACGGAGTTATACTCAATACCCCATGTTTATATTAGTAGATATATATTATATGACGAGTTATGAAATTGCCGATGCAACATTCAAAAGAAGCAAACAACACGTTAATAAATAACATCCCTTGGGCGCGGTGAAGTATTTTCCATTAAAAACCCAAAGACAAGTGTTTTTTATTTAAAGGATTATCAGAATTAAATAATAAATATTTTTACCGTTCAAAAAACAAACAAATCAAGCAAGACGGGAGAGCCAAAAAAACAATAAACATGTCAAAATGAATAAAAAAAGATCAGAATTACAGTACTGAATATATAGCAATGACGCGTAACATTTATTTTTGGTATAAATTTCATTAAAAAAAACAAAAAATGCTAAATTACATTTTTTTTGTTTACTCGTGGCAATTAATTTATTTTAATAGAGTTGTTTTTTATTACTTCGATAAAAAAATAATATTTTATTATCGAAGTTTTATAATGAAAATTTATTATTAAATTAAAATTGATTTACGAGATGCATTAAAGATGCGGCATCCGCATCTTAATATTTAAAAAGGCTTAATACCGAAACCGGTAATTCTTATTATTGGATAGATCATGCCGCAATTTATCATCAACGTTTCGGGCCTGGATATGTTGAAATTAGTCACCCTGTTCAGGAGACAGCGGCGCGCCACTGAAATAGCACATGACTTATCGATACAGAAATAACACCTGCTTCTTGCTGAAAATAAAAGCAGAATTCCCTCGATAAAACGTGACAGGACAGCTCTCGCACCTGATAGCGTTCAGCTATTTTTAGGTCTACAAAATATTGCCACAACATATTGATATTGTGTAATTTGTAGGTCGGGTTGAGCATGGCTGCCACCCGACATAAATGTGGCACAGCCTTTTTTTACCGGCTCTGTTTACGTAGCAAATAGATAAAATACGGCGCGCCAATAAAGCTTGAAAGCAGTCCCGCCGGGATCTGATACGGAAATAGCGCCATCCTGCCGCACCAGTCGGCAAAGACCAGTAAAACGCCCCCTGCCAGCGCCGAGATGACCATATGCGGCATCGTCCGGCGAAAACCGAGCATCCGCGCAATATGCGGCGCCATCAGTCCAACGAAACTCAGCGGCCCAATGGTCATCGTCGCGGTTGCCGTCAAACAAGCCGCCAGCGCCAGCAGCGCGATACGCGACGGCGTAAGCGCCATGCCCACCGCGCGCGCGGCATCGCCGCCCAGAGGCAAAATCGTTAACCAGCGGCGACACAACGGCACAAGTGCCAGCAAAATCACCATTACGATCGCGGTTCGCGTAACCTGCCCGTCAGTGGCGTTATAGGTAGATCCTGCGATCCAGGTCAACACTTCCGCCATCCGCGGGTCGCCGCTCGCCTGGAGCATCATTAGCAGCATGGTAAACGCGGTGCTGAGCGCCATCCCCGCCAGCAACATCCGTTGCGGCGAGAAACCGCCGCGCCCGGCGGCTAACATAATAATCAGCAGTGTCGCCGCCGCGCCCAGGCTTCCGGCAGGCAGTAGCCAACCGAAAGCATTCCCCGGCACCAAAAACAGCATCAACACCACGCCAAACGCGGCTCCGGAACTGATCCCCAGCACTTCCGGACTGGCCATTGGATTACCGGTCAGACGCTGAATAATGCAGCCCGCCACCGCCAGCATGACGCCCGCCATTAACGCCGCCAGTATCCGCGGCCAGCGCCACGGCATCAGTTCTTCAAGCAGCGTTCCGCTCGCCCACGTCCAGCCGTGCGCGTCGCGACCAAAAGAGAGCGCGCCCCATGTTGCCAGCAGCAGGAGCGCGCCACCGGCAACGGCAAAAGCAAGAACGTGCCGACGTTCCGCCGCCACACGATCGCTGGCGTTCATATCCGGCGCGCTCATGCTTTTAAGCCGCGGCAGCAGCCACAGGAGCAGCGGCGCGCCGATTAACGCCGTCACTGACCCGGTGGAAACCTCCATCCATACGCGGGTTAGCCAAAGGATAATCTGATCGGATAGCCACAAAATAAGCGCCCCAATGAGCGGCGCCAGCATCAGGCGCGCCAGCAGACGTCTTGCGCCAAGCATTTTCGCCAGCAGCGGCGCAAACAGGCCGATAAAACCGATAATGCCCACCGCGTTGACCAGCAGCGCGCTCAACACAATCGCCAGCGACAGCGCCGCCAGACGCGCTAACGACAGCGCCAGACCCAGATTACGCGCAACGCCGTCATCCAGCCCCATCAGCGTCATCGGGCGTAACAACAATAACGTGAGCATCACACCGCCCAGCAACTGCGGCCACAGACGCTGCACGCCGCTCCAGTCGGTTTGCGTTAGCGTTCCGGTGCTCCATAAAAACATGCTTTGCAACTGATCGTGGTGGAAAATCACCAGTAACTGGTTGATTGCGCCACAATAGAGGCTAACCACCAGCCCGGCGAGGATCAGGGTCACTGGCGACAGGCGTTTGCCCCACGCCACGCCGAACACCAGCGCGCCGACAATGCAGGCTCCCGTCAGGGCGGCAAACTGCGTGGCCAGCGCGCCGGGAATCGTCCAAAGCGTAGTCACCGTGATCCCCAATTGCGCGCCGGTCGCCACACCCAGCGTGGTCGGTTCCGCCAGCGGGTTACGTAATACTTGCTGGAACAGGACGCCTACCAGCCCAAGTCCCGCGCCCACCAGTAGCGAAATCGCCAGTCTTGGCAGCAGGCTGTAATGAAAAATCATCTGCTCAATGATGTCGATATCCGGTGACCAGATAGCCTGTTGCCACTGGCTGCGCGGTAGCGCAACGGAGAAGTTAACCCATGTCAGCCAGCAGGCGGCAACAAACAGCGCCAATAACAGCAACGCCGGATGGCGGCTTCGCCTTATCCGGCCTACAAAGCGCCCGAACCGTAGGTCGGATAAGACGCTTTTCGCGCCGCCATCCGGCATTTCACGTTTTCTGCTCACGCTTTGCCTCCCAACACGTTATTCAGGATGCGGACAAAATGCATCGTGGAGAGGGTCGCGCCATAGAACCAAACGGCGGGCACCCGATGAAAACGCCCGGCGCGGACAAACGGCATGGCCTGCCACAGCGGCGTTGCCATCAGCGCGTTCATATCGGTGTTATTCCCGTGATCGAAGCAGATCACATCCGCTTCTTTATACATCGCCAGCCGATCGATGCTAACCGCCGTACTGCCCCAAAAGTTGGTTTCACCCTGCCAGGCATTGACAATGCCATACTCGTCCAGCACCTCCTGGAACAGGCAATTCGGGCCGAGCACCAGCATATGCCGCGGATCGATAAGCGTCGTCATCAGTAACGGACGCCCCCCGCGGCGGATAAAATGCGGCTTCTGGCTGGCGATGAAGCGATCGTATTGCGCCAGATGTTTTTCTGCCGCAGCTTCCAGATTCAGCGTCTGCGCCAGTTCAACCAGCGAGCGTCGGGCCACCGCCAGCGGCTTTTTGCCGTCGCTAAAATCGAACCCGCGCCCCGGCGCGATCCGCGCCAGTTTCTCCGGCGAGGGTCCGTAGCCTGCCGACCAGACCATAAACGACGGCTTCATCTCCGTCAGCAGTTCGAGATTGGGTTCAGTGCGAAGACCCACATCAATCACCGAATCCGGCAACGGCGGTTCGCTAACCCACAGCTTATAATTTGGCACGTCCGCCACGCCATAAGGCGTAATACCGAGCGCCAGCAGCAGCTCAACCGGCAGCCACTCCAGCGCCACAATCCGGCGGGGATCGATAGCGGCAGCCTGCGCCGTATTCATTTGCCACAGCAGCGGCGAGAGCGCCATCGCCGTTAATAAACGGCGGCGAGTAAGAGGATATAAATCACGCATTAATACACAAAACTCACAGGTGCCGCGCCCGCCGGATGCGGAAGGATACCCATCGGGATACCGTAAATCTTCTCCAGCGTGTCACTGCGCATCAGTTCCGCAGGCGTTCCTTGCGCAATCATTTCACCGCCGCGTAGCGCGACTAAATAATCACAGTAGCGGGCCGCCATGTTGATATCGTGCAGCACCGCAACCACCGTCAGCCCGCGCTGCTGGCTTAAGCGATGCACCAGCGCCAGCACGTCCACCTGATGGGCGATATCCAGCGCTGACGTCGGCTCATCCAGCAGCAGACAACGGCTGTCCTGCGCGACCAGCATGGCAATCCACGCGCGCTGGCGCTCGCCGCCGGAAAGGCTGTCTACCAGACGATGCGCCAGCGGTTTTAAGCCGACCAGCGTAATCGCCTCGTCTACTTTTTCCCGGTCCGCGACGCCAAAGCGTCCCAACGCGCCGTGCCATGGATAGCGGCCAATCGCCACCAGTTCGCGCACCGTCATTCCTTCCGCCTGCGGCAATTGTTGAGGCAGATAGGCAACTTTGCGGGCAAACGCCTTGCTGCTCCAGCTCGCCAGCGGCTGATTGTCGAGCAGAATATCCCCTTCGGAAGGCGGCTGATGGCGGCCCAGTATTTTTAACAGCGTGGATTTACCGGAACCATTATGGCCGATAAGTCCGGTGACGCGACCTGCGGGAAACGTTAACGAGAGGGGGTGTAAAAGCGTGCGGCCCGGCACACGAAAGGCGACGCTTCGCAGCGCAAAGGTGGTATCGGAATGAATGTGGTTTTCCTGCATCGCAGCCAACTTGTAAAACGGGCACGGCCAGCCGTGCCCAAAAAGAAATTAGAAACGGAAGGTTGCCGTTGCAACGACCTGACGTTCTGCGCCCCAGAAACAGCCGTAGGTCTGGAAGCAGCTGGCGACGTATTCGCGGTCGAGCAGATTATTAACGTTAACCGCAATGCTGGAGCCCGCCATACCAAAACGCGCCAGATCGTACTTGACGACCGCATCCATCACCGCTGCGCTGCCTACCTTGAAGCTATTGGCCGGATCGCCGTAACTGGAGCCAATAAAACGACCGCCTGTTCCCAGCGTTAAACCTGACAACGGACCGTCGTTGAAGGTGTAATCGCCCCACAACGACGCCATGTGTTCAGGCACCTGCTCTGGCGTATTCCCTTTCAGGTTAGTGTCTTTCGTGTATTCAGCATCAGTATAAGTGTAAGACGCCGTCATATTGATGTTAGCCGTCAATGCTGCTTTGGCTTCCAGCTCTACACCTCGCGCACGAATTTCGCCTGCCGGCACCTGCGCTAATGGGTTGGTTGGATCGGCGGTCAGGTTATTGGTTTTGGTCAGCTGATAAACGGCACCCGTAACAACAACCGGCATGTCTTTCGGTACATATTTCACCCCTGCTTCATATTGCTCGCCTTTTGACGGCGTGTAAGAAACGCGTGGAGTGCTCCACAAATCGAAGGCGCTTGGCTCGAAAGATTGGCTATAGCTGAAGTAAGGTGAAATTCCATTATCGAATACGTAGTTTACGCCACCGCGCCAGGTGAACTGGTGGTCATTACGTTCAATATATCCTTCTGTCGGCGTAGTGGAATTCTGACGCACCGTTGTCGCTTGTTTAGACCAGTCATAACGGCCACCGAGAGTAAATACCCACTTATTCCATTCCGCCTGATCCTGAACATAAAGGCCTGTTTGTTTACTTTCGTTCATCTGGTACGGCTCAGCGCCGCCGAAAGCAAAGTATTCAGGATGGTAATTGTTATAGAGATCGATTGACGGCGCGCTACCAAACGTCGCGTTAATATCATTACGCATACGCATGAAATCGACACCCGTCAGCAACGTATGATCAATATCGCCGGTCGCGAATTTACTTTCCAGTTGTGTATCTACGCTGAAATTCTGTAAACGCTCGTTGTCAACGATAGTACCGCGGTTAAGCGTATGGCCGTCCGCCGCAATCCCCGTGCCATAGACGCTTTTTTGCGCGGTTTTCATTTCAACAAAACGTAAATTCTGGCGCACGGTAAAAGTGTCGTTGAAGCCATGCTCGAAACTGTATCCCACCATTTTCTCGTTACGAGAATAGGTGTTGTTTGACGCCCCTTCATTGAAATCTGTTGGCAAGCGTTTACCATTCGGTAACGGTTCAACCGTTCCCTCTTTCGGCAGCCAGCCGTAGTAGCCGGTCTCTGGTTCGTTCTGGAAATAAGAAAGGAACGTAAAATTCGTTTTCTCATCAGGACGCCAGGTAAAAGAGGGCGCAATCGCATAGCGCTGCGACTCAGAACTCTTTTGCTGCTCATTTGTCGAACGCGCCAGCCCTGTCAGACGATATGAGAACTCACCGTTGTCATCCAGGGAATCACTAAAATCAAAACCGGTCTGGAACAAATTGTCCGTCCCCATTTTGAATTGAATTTCTTTCAGCGGCTCAGTAGTCGGCCGCTTGCTAACCATCGAAATGATACCGCCCGGGTTGCTCTTACCATAGAGAACGGACGTTGGGCCACGCATCAACTCAACACGCTCAAGCATGTAGGGATCAATAACCGCATCGTTGTAGAAGTTCCCCTGCAATTTCAGGCCATCCAGATAGTTATTCTGGCTCAGGCCGACGGAAGAGAAGCCACGGATAATCACGAAGTCATAGGTATTGGAAGCGCCGCGACTGCTTACCGTTACGCCCGGCGTGTAACCCAACGCTTCTTTTACTGACTGGAATTGATGCATCTGCATCTCTTCGTTAGTGACCACCGAAACCGACTGTGGCGTTTTTTCGATAGGTGTATCAGTTTTGGTGGTAGTGGCGGAACGCTTCGCGGCGATGGTCGGAGCCGGTCCCCAGGCACTTTCCTGCGCGGCAGGCGCTGCGGTTACGGTAATGGTTTCTTCTTTCGGTTGAACCGCCGCCTGTGCATAGACAGACATGCCGCTAACCGCTGTGGCTACTACAACTGCGATTTTACGCAGTGAAGAGTTTGGCTGAGCAGTTTTAAGACGCGCCATTGGTATATCTCTGATGAAAGTGAATGATAACGTAAACGATAATTATTATTATAACCGCAGCATGATAGGCGAAATATCGTCGCAATGGCAAGCGATACGCGGCCCTACGAAAACTAAGGGGTTAAGAAATAACCAGATGAAAAGGAAGGGTTAATAAATTAGACTGAAATGTTATTTATAGGGGATTTGCCGGATGGCGACGTAAGCGTCTTATTCGGCCTACGTCGCACATAATGGGGTCGTAACGGTGTAGACCGGGTAAGCACAGCGCCACCCGGCACTATTACCGTGATTAATTGCCGCCGAACATCTCCTTAATCCAGCCGGCAACGCCGTCGCTCTTCTCTTCTTTCGGCGGCTGTTGCTGCGCAGGCTGCTGCGGCTGAGACGACTGATCGAACGGATTGCCTGACGGCTGCTGTTGCTGTTGCATCATCTCGCCCTGCTGGCACAGCGTATTTGGATCGTCCGTCCAGACCGGCAGAGTGCGCATACCGCCGCTACAGACAAAATTACCGTCGTAATCAACGCCCATATCCACCACATCTTCCGGCGGCGTCAGAACTAAAGGCGTCGGCGTCTGGTTCGCCAGATAGCGCTGATAAATCGCCATCGCGCCGCTGGCGCCGTACAATTTCGTCGGCTGGTTGTTATCACGGCCTACCCAGGTGATAGTCACCTGGCTGCCGTCGATACCGGCAAACCAGGTATCGACATTGTTGTTTGTCGTCCCGGTTTTACCCGCCAGATGCAGACCCGGATATTTCGCGCCAAGCTGACGCCCCGTACCACGCTGGACAACCTGCTGCATTGTCCAGAGCGTCAGGTAAGCCGCCTGTGCCGGTACGGCGCGTTCAGCTTGCGGATAACTTTGGTACAGCACTTTACCATCTTCCGCAATAACTGAACGCAGCGCTGATAACGGCGCGCGATTTCCGCCGCTGGCGATAGTCTGGAACGCCTGCGCCACTTCGATCGGCGTCAGGTTCAGCGCTCCTAACAGCATCGCCGGAACCGGATTGAGCTGATCTTTCGGCACGCCGAGCTTCGTCCAGGTATCGGTTACCGCCGGTAAACCTAACGCCATCCCCAGATTGACCGTCGGTACGTTCATTGAGCGAGTTAACGCATCCACCAGCATCACTTTCCCGCTTTCGCTGTAGCGACGATCGTCGTTCTGCGGCGACCAGACCTGACCATTCGGCTGGCGCAGAGAAATCGGCGCATCGGCAATCCAGGTGTTCAGACGGTATAAGTTCGGCTGACTTAACGCGGTCAGATAGGTCGCCGGTTTCGCCAGCGACCCGATGGAACGGCGCGCCTGCATGGCACGGTTATAGCCGGCATACTGCGGCTCCGCCCCGCCAACCATCGCGCGCACCTCGCCGCTAAAGCGATCCACCACCACCATCGCGGTTTCCAGATCGCTCAATTTACGCTGCTTCTTCAACGCCGGAATGCCTTCGACAACGGCTTTTTCTGCGGCATCCTGCGCCACGGAGTCAAAGGTGGTGAAAATCTTCACGCCGGAGAGATCTTTAATTTTATCCCCCAGCTTCGCCTGCAGTTCCTGACGAACCATCTGCATAAACGCTGGCTGCGGTGAAATAACGCCGCCGCGCGGCTGTACGCCAAGCGGACGCGCGCTCAGCATGTCATAGAGTTCCTGATCGATGATTTTCTGCTGCTGTAACAGGCGTAGCACCAGGTTACGACGCTCCAGCGCCAGTTTCGGGTTGCGCCACGGGTTATAAATCGACGCCCCTTTTACCATCCCAACCAGTAACGCCTGCTGATCGAGGCTCAATTCCTCTACCGGACGCCCAAAGTAATACAGGCTCGCCAGCGGAAAACCGCGAATTTCATTGTCCCCGCTTTGACCGAGGTAGACCTCGTTCATGTACAGCTCAAGAATACGATCTTTACTGTAACGGGCATCCATGATCAGCGCCATGTAGGCTTCATTCGCTTTACGCCAGTATGATCTTTCGCTGGAGAGGAACAGGTTCTTCACCAGCTGCTGGGTCAGCGTACTGGCCCCCTGCACCGTGCGTCCCGCCGTCAGGTTGGCCAGCACCGCACGCCCGATAGAGTAAAGACTAATGCCATCATGCTCATAGAAATGACGGTCTTCCGTCGCCAACAGCGTATCGACCAGCAGATCCGGGAAACCGCTGCGCGGGACGAATAAACGCTGCTCGCCATTTGGCGAAGAAAGCATGGTGATAAGCCGCGGATCGAGACGGAAGAAGCCAAACTGGCGGTTGTTATCCAGATTGACGATGGTTTCCAGACGCCCGTCACTGAACGTCAACCGCGCGCGCACCTGCCCTTCTTTGCTGTCCGGGAAGTCAAACGGACGACGGATCATCTCAATGCTATTGGCCTGCACGGTAAATTCGCCGGGACGGGTCATCTTCGTCACCAGACGATACTGCGTCGCTTCCAGCAATTTCACCATCTCGTTTTTGCTGACAGGCATGTCTGGCTCAAGGTTCACCATCCGGCCATATACCGCCGCCGGAAGCTGCCAGACCTTGCCATCAATACGGCTGCGGATTTTTTGATCCAGATAGACGCCGTAAATGGCGAACAGCACCACAAAAACGATAAACAGTTTTAGCAATAGCCACAGCCAGCCGCGCTTGCCACGAGGCTTACGCCCTTTGCCCTTACCTTTACGCGGCATCGGTTCTTCATCCTCATAGTCATCATCATAATCGTCGTCATGCTGCCGACGACGGCTCACCTTTTGTTTCACAGGACGTGACGGTTTCCCCTTACGTCCAATCGGCTCGCGGTCATTCCCCGCCATGCTTTTTCTCCGCAACATACAGGCGCAAAGGCCCGATTCTCTATTCTTCCGCCAAACGACAGAAGAAGAAATCTCTCAATTTACCCTTTCGCCGGATGGCGATTAACGCCTTATCCGGCCTCGAGGCAACGTATAACACGTCACGAATACTTCTTCGTGCGCCGCGTTGGGGCCGTATTCGCCGGATCGTCCGGCCAGACATGTTTGGGGTAACGGCCCTTCATCTCTTTTTGCACTTCGCGATACGCCCCCTGCCAGAAAGCGCTTAAATCGCGTGTAATCTGTAGCGGTCGCTGCGCAGGCGAAAGCAGTTCCAGCACCAGCGACACGCGGCCCTGAGCGATGGTTGGGGTCTTCGCTTCGCCAAACATTTCCTGCATTCTGACCGCCAGAGCGGGCGGGTTATCTTCATGATAACGAATCGTTATTCGGCTTCCCGTCGGCACAGTGTAATGCCCAGGCAGTTCACTATCCAGACGTTGCAGCATGGCATAGTCAAGCAGTCCCCGTAACGCCTGAGTCACATTCAGAGATTTCAGACTCCGTAACGACTGTACGCCTGTCATGTGCGGCAGCAACCAGTTTTCCAGAGTCGCCAGCAGCGACGCCTCATCCACGGCAGGCCAGTCATATTCCGGCAGCCATTTCGCCGCACAGTGCAGACGCAGACGGAACTGCTCCGCTTCCGGCGTCCAGTTAAGGACGGCCAGACCTTTATCGCGGATGCCGTTCAGCATCGCCTGATGAAGCTCCTCTTCAGACGGTTTCGCCAGTGGCTGAACGCTAACCGTCAACTGTCCAATACGCATTCTGCGCCACGCTTTCAACGTTCCCTGCGCTTCGTCCCATTCAACCGTGTCAGACTGGCGCAGTAAATCAGGACACGCCTGAATCAGCGAGGCAATATCCAGCGGCTGCGCCAACAATATTCGGGCGTCCGGCGAGGCGCTACCTTGCAGTAACAGCGGCGCGATCAGCCATTCATGACGTCCCAACGCGTCATCCGCATCTAACATCGCACCCATACCATTGGCTAACTGATAGCGCCCTTCCTGACCACGACGTCGCGAGATGCGGTCGCTAAACGCTCTGGCCAACAGCGGCATAATAAGCGCGCTATCCGGCTCGCCATTACGCACCTGCAGCCGTTTTAAAAGCTGCTGGCTACGCTGCTGCCAGCCCGGCTGTCGCCGCGAAAATAGCACGCTTAAATCCGTACCGCCGCCGCGCGGCGGGTCCTCAAGGATGGCCGCGAGCATGGCGGCGGTGGCGGCGGTGTCGCCCTCGTCGGCGTTGACTAACATCGCCGCCAGGCGCGGATCGTTACCCATTGCCGCCATTTTCCGGCCCCGCGCGCTTAACCGCTCGCCCTCCAGCGCGCCTAACATCAATAATAAACGGCGGGCGGCCTGAAGATTCACCTCCGGCGGCCTGTCCAGCCAGAAAAGCGATGCCGGATCGTGACATCCCCACTGCAACACCTCCATCAACAAACCGGAGAGGTCGCTGTGTAAGATTTCCGGATCGCTTTGCGCCGCCGCCCGCTCCGCCTGTTCTTTTGCCAGCAGATGTAAACAGATTCCCGGCGCCAGTCGTCCGGCGCGCCCCGCGCGCTGCGTCATTGACGCCTGACTGATACGCTGCGTAACCAGCCGCGTCAGTCCCGTTCGCGCGTCGAATCGCGCCACGCGCTCCTGAGCGCTATCGACGACCAGACGAATCCCTTCAATCGTCAAACTGGTTTCGGCAATGTTAGTCGCCAACACCACTTTACGCATCCCGGCGGGGGCGGGAACAATCGCTTTGCGTTGCGCCTCCAGAGACAATGCGCCATACAGCGGACAAAGCAGGACATCGCTCCCTACCCGCGACGCCAGATGTTCATGAACGCGCTGTATTTCGCCTACACCGGGTAAAAATAGCAGCAGCGAACCGTTTTCATTGCGCAGCAGTTCCGCTGTCGCCATCGCGACGGCTTCATCAAAACGCAAATGCGCCGCGAGCGGCTGATAACGTCGCTCCACGGGAAACGCGCGCCCCTCCGAGACGATCGTCGGCGCATCAGGCAGTCGCTGACAAAGCCTGTCGTTATCCAGCGTCGCTGACATGATTAACAGCCTGAGATCGTCACGGAGCCCTTGCTGGATATCCAGCAACAGCGCCAACGCTAAATCCGCCTGTAAACTGCGCTCATGAAATTCATCCAGTATCACCAGCCCCACGCCGCGTAATTCGGGATCGCGCTGAATCATTCTGGTCAATACGCCTTCGGTCACCACTTCCAGCCGGGTACGCGGCCCCACGCAGCTTTGCGCGCGCATCCGGTAACCTACCGTTTCGCCAGGCTTTTCATTCAACGCTTCCGCCAGACGCTGGGCGACATTACGCGCCGCCAGACGACGCGGTTCAAGCAGGAGGATTTTTCCAGCAACCGGCCCCTGTTGCAGGAGTTGCAACGGCAGCCAGGTGGATTTCCCCGCCCCGGTAGGCGCGGACAACAAAACCTGCGGCGCGGTTTTTAGGGCTGTCAACAATTCAGGCAATACGGCGGCAACGGGCAATGACGTCACAAACGGCTCCACGGGGTTAACTTTCTTTGCGCCGCATTGTAGCATCGTGTTAATCCATAACCGAGTATCCCTATGTCTGAGCCAAAACGGCTGTTTTTTGCGATTGACTTACCCGACGACGCGCGCACGCAAATTATCGCCTGGCGCGCCGCCCATTTTGCGTCTGAAGACGGACGCCCCGTGGCAGCGGCGAACCTGCACCTGACGCTGGCCTTTTTAGGCGACGTCAGTAGCGATAAGCAGCGCGCGCTTGCGCAACTGGCCGGACGAATTCGCCAGCCGGGCTTTACGCTACATCTGGATGACGCCGGTCAGTGGCTGCGTTCGCGCGTGGTGTGGCTGGGGATGCGCCAGCCGCCGCGCGGGTTGTTGCAGTTGGCTAATATGCTGCGCGCGCAGGCCGCCCGCAGCGGTTGTTACCAAAGCCCGCAGCCTTTTCACCCGCATATTACGCTGCTGCGCGACGCCAGCCATACGGTGGCTATCCCGCCGCCGGGCTTTTGCTGGTCATTTCCGGTCACGTCGTTTGCGCTTTACGCCTCTTCGTATGGGCAAGGCCGTACCCGCTATGCCGAGCTGCAGCGCTGGACGCTGGGCGAATAATAATGAAGGAATGTCGATGCTATTCTCCCCCCCTTTACAACGCGCTACGCTGATTCAGCGCTATAAACGTTTTTTAGCCGATGTGATCACCCCTGACGGTACGACGCTTACGCTGCACTGTCCTAATACCGGCGCAATGACCGGCTGCGCCACGCCTGGCGATACCGTCTGGTATTCGACATCAGAAAATACTAAACGCAAATATCCGCATACCTGGGAATTGACTGAAACGCAATCCGGCGCATTCATTTGCGTGAATACGCTGCGGGCGAACCAGCTAACGAAAGAAGCGATTCAGGAGAATCGCCTGCCGGCGCTGGCGGGGTACAATATTCTGAAAAGTGAAGTCAAATATGGCGCCGAGCGCAGCCGTATAGATTTTATGTTACAGGCAGATTTCCGCCCGGACTGCTATATTGAAGTGAAATCGGTCACGTTAGCGGAAAAAGAAAACGGTTATTTTCCCGACGCCATCACCGAACGAGGGCAAAAACATCTTCGGGAGTTGATGGGCGTTGCGGCGGCAGGTCATCGCGCGGTGGTGGTGTTCGCGGTGCTGCACTCCGCCATTACACGTTTTTCACCCGCACGTCATATCGATATAAAATACGCGCAGCTATTGAGCGAGGCTCAGAATAAAGGCGTGGAAGTTTTAGCTTATAAAGCAGAACTTTCAGCCCAAAAAATGGAACTGAACGAACCAGTACCCATAACGTTGTAGTGGAATAACAGCCTGATTATTAAGTATTCTGGCCGCGTGCGTAAATACGCTTTTCCTCACAGGGTTGTCAAGTGTTACGTTTAGATAATTGCTATCCGGAAAAGCATCTGCTATTTATAGCGACCTGATTTTCCCCCGAACATGGGGATCGATAGTGCGTGTTAAGGAGAAGCAACATGCAAGAAGGGCAAAACCGTAAAACATCGTCCCTGAGTATTCTCGCCATCGCTGGGGTGGAGCCGTACCAGGAGAAACCGGGCGAAGAGTATATGAACGAAGCCCAGCTATCGCACTTCAAGCGTATTCTTGAAGCATGGCGTAATCAACTCCGGGATGAAGTCGATCGCACTGTGACGCACATGCAGGACGAAGCCGCCAACTTCCCCGATCCGGTCGATCGCGCCGCGCAGGAAGAGGAGTTTAGCCTGGAGTTACGTAATCGTGACCGTGAGCGCAAACTGATCAAAAAGATCGAGAAGACGCTGAAGAAAGTGGAAGATGAAGACTTCGGTTATTGCGAGTCCTGCGGGGTGGAGATTGGTATCCGCCGCCTGGAAGCGCGTCCAACAGCCGATCTGTGCATCGACTGCAAAACGCTGGCTGAAATTCGCGAAAAACAGATGGCGGGTTAATCCCGTTCGTTTCTACCCTATTTATGACAGGCGGGAGTTTTCCCGCCTTATTCTTTATTGCCCGCAGCATGACTGACTCACACTATATTGGCCGTTTCGCGCCGTCGCCATCCGGCGAACTGCATTTCGGCTCGTTAATCGCCGCCCTCGGCAGCTATCTACAAGCCCGTGCGCAACGCGGAATTTGGCGCGTTCGCATAGAGGATATCGACCCCCCACGTGAAGTTCCCGGTGCCGCAGCGACCATTCTGCGCCAGCTGGAACATTACGGCCTGCACTGGGATGGCGAGGTCTTATGGCAATCACAGCGTCATGAGGCTTATCGCGAGGCGCTGGCCTGGCTTCACGAGCAGGGACTGAGCTACTACTGCACTTGCCCCCGCTCGCGCATTCAACGTCTGGGCGGTATTTACGACGGCCATTGCCGGACGTTATGCCACGGGCCGGAGAATGCCGCCGTCAGAATTAAACAGCGGCATCCGGTGATGCGTTTCCATGATGCCTTGCGCGGCGACATCCAGGCTGACCCACAGCTGGCGAGCGAAGATTTTATTATCCACCGCCGCGACGGACTGTTTGCTTATAATCTGGCCGTGGTGGTCGACGATCATTTTCAGGGGGTGACGGAGATCGTCCGCGGCGCAGATTTAATCGACCCCACTGTCCGACAACTTTCGCTGTATAAACAGTTTGGCTGGCGTGCGCCTGGTTACGTGCACCTTCCGCTGGCGCTCAACGAACAAGGCGCTAAACTTTCCAAGCAAAATCATGCCCCTGCGCTTGCGACAGGCGATCCGCGCCCGGTACTGGTCCAGGCATTGCGCTTTTTAGGCCAACGCGACGTCGTAGCGTGGCAGGAGATGTCTGTTGAGGAGTTGCTGCGCTTTGCGGTGACGCACTGGAGGCTTACAGCCGTACCCACATCGGCTAATGTAAATCCGGCATTCTCAAATGCGTCTCGCTGAGCTATGATTAGCCGCTATTTTTGCTCATCGTCTTTCGCATTGCTGCGGCGTTAATGATGCTTACAGCCCAGGTCGCGTTGCTCTCTTACGCCCGTCTGCCGTAATGCGAAAGACATAGAGTAAGTTGATCTTATTAATGTATGACACTACCGAGGTGCGCTATTTTTACCCGAGTCGCTAATTTTTGCCGTAAGGTGTTAAGCCGCGAGGAGAGCGAGGCAGAACAAGCCGTCGCCCGTCCACATATGACGATTATCCCGCGTGAACAGCACGCTATCTCCCGCAAAGATATCAGTGAAAATGCCCTCAAGGTACTGTACAGGCTGAACAAAGCGGGCTATGAAGCCTACCTGGTCGGCGGCGGCGTCCGCGATCTCCTGCTCGGCAAAAAGCCGAAGGATTTCGACGTGACCACCAACGCAACACCGGATCAGGTACGGAAATTATTCCGCAATTGCCGTCTGGTGGGGCGTCGTTTCCGCCTGGCTCACGTGATGTTTGGCCCGGAAATTATCGAAGTGGCAACGTTTCGTGGTCATCATGAAGGCAGTGAAAGCGACCGTACAACCTCCCAGCGTGGGCAAAACGGTATGCTGCTGCGCGATAATATCTTCGGCTCTATCGAAGAAGATGCCCAGCGCCGCGATTTCACCATCAACAGCCTTTACTACAGCGTAGCGGATTTTACCGTGCGCGATTACGTCGGCGGAATGCAGGATCTGCAAGAAGGCGTGATTCGCCTGATCGGCAATCCGGAAACGCGCTACCGCGAAGATCCGGTTCGAATGCTGCGCGCCGTGCGTTTCGCTGCGAAGCTCAATATGCGTATCAGCCCTGAAACGGCTGAGCCAATCCCGCGTCTGGCTACCTTGCTAAACGACATTCCTCCCGCGCGCCTGTTCGAAGAGTCGCTGAAGCTGTTGCAGGCGGGGAACGGTTACGAAACCTATCAACAACTGCGGGAATACCACCTCTTCCAGCCGTTGTTTCCTACCATTACGCGTTATTTCACCGAAAACGGCGACAGCGCAATGGAACGCATCATTGCGCAGGTGTTGAAGAATACGGATAACCGCATCCGTAACGAGATGCGCGTTAACCCGGCATTTTTGTTTGCCGCCATGTTCTGGTATCCGCTGCTGGAGATGGCGCAAAAAATCGCTCAGGAGAGCGGTCTGGCCTATTACGATGCTTTCGCGCTGGCCATGAATGACGTGCTGGATGAAGCCTGCCGTTCACTGGCGATCCCGAAACGCCTGACCACGCTTACCCGTGATATTTGGCAGCTTCAGTTACGGATGTCGCGACGCCAGGGCAAACGCGCCTGGAAACTGATGGAACATCCCAAATTCCGCGCCGCGTTTGATTTACTGGAGCTGCGCGCTCAGGTGGAAAATAATACTGAACTGCAACGTCTGGCGCAGTGGTGGGCCGAGTTTCAGGCTTCCGCGCCGCCGGAACAAAAAGGGATGCTCAACGAGCTGGACGACGATCCTGCTCCACGCCGCCGCCGTTCACGTCCGCGCAAACGCGCGCCGCGCCGCGAGGGCACCGTATGACGATCGCGTATATCGCGCTTGGCAGTAATCTGGCCTCTCCGCTGGAGCAGGTCAATGCCGCCCTGAAGGCTATCGCCGACATTCCCGATAGCCGTATCGTCACGGTGTCTTCGTTTTACCGCACGCCGCCGCTTGGTCCACAGGATCAGCCGGACTACCTGAACGCCGCGGTGGCGCTGGATACCGCCCTCGCCCCCGAAGAATTGCTTAACCATACCCAGCGCATTGAGCTGCAACAGGGCCGGGTGCGCAAAGCCGAACGCTGGGGGCCGCGCACGCTGGACCTCGACATTATGCTGTTTGGCGATGAAGTCATTAACACCGACCGTCTGACCGTACCGCACTACGACATGAAAAACCGCGGTTTTATGCTGTGGCCGTTATTCGAAATCGCTCCTGATCTGATCTTTCCGGATGGTATCAGCCTGCATCAGCATCTCACCCATCTTGGTGCTGCAAAACCCGCCCACTGGTAAAACATCGCCTCCCCTTTAGCGTTTACTGCTTTAGCGCCAAACGATTGCTTAAATCAATTGCCCCCCTGAATATGACTGTTAGAATGCCGGGAAATATAACTTTTACCATCAGGAAACGTTATGAAACCCACCACCATTTCACTGCTGCAGAAATGCAAGCAAGAGAAAAAACGCTTCGCGACAATTACCGCCTACGACTACAGCTTCGCTAAGTTATTTGCCGACGAAGGTATCAATGTGATGCTGGTTGGCGACTCGCTGGGCATGACGATTCAGGGGCATGACTCCACTCTGCCGGTCACCGTGGAAGATATCGCTTACCACACTCGTGCCGTGCGACGTGGCGCGCCCAACTGTCTATTGCTCTCCGACCTGCCGTTTATGGCTTACGCCACCCCGAAACAGGCGTTTGAAAACGCGGCTATCGTGATGCGTGCGGGGGCCAATATGGTCAAAATTGAAGGCGGCGCCTGGCTGGTTGATACGGTGAAAATGCTCACCGAACGCGCCGTGCCGGTTTGTGGTCATCTGGGGCTAACGCCACAGTCGGTGAATATCTTCGGCGGCTATAAAATTCAGGGCCGCGGCGATGCCGGACAAGTGCTGCTGGATGACGCTTTGGCTTTAGAAGCCGCTGGCGCTCAACTGCTGGTGCTGGAGTGCGTGCCGGTTGAGCTGGCGAAGCGCGTCACGGAAGCGCTGTCGATTCCGGTGATCGGCATCGGCGCGGGCAACGTCACCGACGGTCAGATCCTGGTGATGCACGATGCGTTTGGCATCACCGGCGGCCATATTCCCAAATTCGCGAAAAATTTCCTTGCCGAGGCGGGCGACATGCGCGCCGCCGTACGGCAGTATATGGCTGAAGTGGAGTCCGGCGTTTATCCGGGCGAAGAACACAGCTTTCACTAATTTTTCTGACCGTGCCGGATGGCGACGCGACGCGTCTTATCCGGCCTACCGATCCTCAACGGATGTAGGCCTGATAAGCGCAGCGCCATCGGGCAGGATCATCAAGCAACTCAAGGAGTTTTGTTGTGCTAATCATTGAAACCCTGCCGCTGCTGCGCCAGCATATTCGTCGTCTGCGTCAGGAAGGTCAACGCGTCGCACTGGTTCCCACCATGGGCAACCTGCACGACGGCCATATGAAGCTGGTCGATGAGGCAAAAGCCCGGGCTGATGTGGTGATCGTCAGCATTTTCGTCAACCCGATGCAGTTTGACCGGCCGGACGATCTGGCGCGTTATCCGCGCACGCTGCAGGAAGATTGTGAAAAGCTGAACAAACGCAAAGTCGATTATGTCTTTGCGCCAGCCGTTGAGGAAATCTACCCACAGGGGCTGGAAGGCCAGACGTACGTTGATGTTCCCGGCCTCTCTACCATGCTGGAAGGCGCCAGCCGTCCGGGTCATTTCCGCGGCGTCTCGACTATCGTCAGCAAGCTGTTCAACCTGATCCAGCCGGATATCGCCTGCTTTGGCGAGAAGGATTTTCAGCAACTGGCGCTGATCCGCAAAATGGTGGCGGATATGAGTTATGACATTGAGATCGTCGGCGTGCCGATTATTCGCGCCAAAGACGGTCTGGCGCTCAGCTCACGTAACAGTTATCTGACCGCAGAGCAGCGCAAAATTGCGCCGGGTCTACACAACGTGATGAATAGCATCGCTGAAAAACTGATTGCGGGTAATCGTGAGCTGCAAGAGATTATCGCCATTGCCGAACAGGAACTGAATGAAAAAGGCTTCCGTGCCGACGACATTCAAATTCGTGATGCCGACACGCTGCAGGAGCTGACGGAAACCAGCAAACGCGCAGTGATTCTGGCCGCCGCCTGGCTGGGTCAGGCGCGTCTGATCGATAATCAAAGCGTTACATTAGCCCAGTAGACAGGGGTTAAAAATCGGGCAATACTGCCTGAGAATTTCCAAAGCAGGCCACAAGCGCCTGCTTAGCCAAGGTAAACGACAGGGTAAAGAAGTTATGATTCGCACCATGCTGCAAGGCAAGCTCCACCGCGTAAAAGTCACGCAGGCGGACCTGCACTACGAAGGTTCCTGTGCCATTGACCAGGATTTCCTTGATGCCTCCGGTATTCTGGAAAACGAAGCGATTGATATCTGGAACGTGACCAATGGGAAACGTTTCTCAACCTATGCGATTGCGGCTGAACGCGGCTCCAGAATCATCTCGGTGAACGGTGCGGCGGCGCACTGCGCTGAAGTTGGCGACATTGTGATTATCGCCAGCTTCGTCACCATGTCTGATGAAGAAGCGCGTACATGGCGTCCGAAAGTGGCCTATTTTGAAGGCGACAACGAAATGAAGCGCACCGCGAAAGCTATTCCGGTACAGGTTGCCTGATTTTCAATAATAGGACAACCCTTCCAGAAAAACATATTTTGGGACGGGTTGTCTTTTTTTTAAATCACCAATAAATAATATTATTTATTATTTATCTTATTGCTTAAATAATAAAGCATTAGTTTTACTTAAAAGAACATAAAGTATTTCTAATGGATAACTTTATTCCTTTTCATCGCAACTCTCTATAAAATCCGCCTCGAAATATAATATTTCAACAAATAAGATATATAAATATATTTTATTTATATTTATCACTAAAATATGGATATTCTAAATGTTTTTCAGAAAATATGGCGTAGCCGCTTTTATTGCAATGACTTTGGGTGCCGGGTCTGCAATGGCAGCAGATCCAGATACGGGTACTATTACTTTCCACGGTCTGGTTTCTAACAATACCTGTAAAATCTCTCTTGATAATAAAATAGATCAAGACGGTAATGATTTTGACATTACTCTGGATACCGTTTTTGTTAAAAACTTCGCTACCGCACTGGGTGCTAACAGTACTCTGGGCGAAAAACAGTTCACTCTGAATCTGAGCGAATGTGATAACGCAACGGTAAAAGATGCCTCCGCTCAGTTTAATTCCTGGGGCGGTTCCAGTTCAACGTCAGGTGGTCTGTTAGTACCACCGGCTAATCTGCAAGGAGCAGCAGAAAACGTTAACCTGGTGCTGGCTAACAACGGTAACGGCGCTACCGATCTGATCAAAATTGACCAGACTAACAACACGCAGAAAGCCACTATTTCCGCTGATGGCACTGGTGACCTGTTCTACCGCGTAGCCTACACCCAGGGCCAGAAGTGGAATGCAGACACCAGCCCGGTAACGGCAGGAACCGTACAGGCACAAGTTGCCTTCACTGTTATTTATAACTAATCCTTTGTATTTAAAAAGATTAGCCAATCCCTCAGCGGCTGTGCTGGGGGATTTTAATTTTAAAGTATACCTACAGGGAGGGTAAAATGGTCAATACGGTTATTACAAAGGGATTTAAAACCACCTGCTTCGCTGCCGCGGCCTTCACGGCATTTGCCACATTCCAGGCAAACGCAGATATCGTCATTTCCGGAACACGTATTGTGTACCCAGCGTCATCAAAAGACGTGATTGTGAACCTGGATAACCGGGGCAATAAACCTCTACTGGTGCAAACCTGGCTGGATGACGGGCGTGACGGTGTTGATCCGCAGGAGCTAAAACTGCCGTTTGTCATTACGCCTCCGGTATCTCGTATCGATCCACAAAAAGGGCAATCCTTGCGTATTACGTATATGGGTAGCGCATTACCTCAGGATCGGGAATCGCTGTTTTGGTTTAACGTGCTGGAAATTCCGCCAAAATCAAAAGCTAAAGAAGGCGAGAGTTTAAATCAACTTCAACTCGCCTTTCGCACGCGGATCAAATTATTTTTCCGCCCGGATGGCCTGAAAGGCACGCCTGGCGATGCGGCGGCAAACCTGAAATGGTCGCAGAAAAAAGAAGGCAATACGCTTTCACTATTTGCCCAAAATGACAGCGCGTACAACGTTTCTATTTCCAACGTAAAATTTAAAGTGGGCGGTAAAGAATATACCGTCGACAGCAAATCCGTTTTACCCTTTAGCGGGGTCAGCATGCCCGTAAAAGGCCTTTCGAATAATATTAACGGTACCGTTATCTATAACACCATTAATGATAATGGCGGCACAAATAAACGAGAAGCCAAAATAAACTAATCAATTATAACAATTACGTACCAATGTAGTGGGCCATTCTGACCCACGTTAATTATTCGGAAAAACAATGCTATTTCAACGCTCATTATTATGTCTTACTATTGGCGCTGCACTCCCTTTTTCCGTTTCTGCTGCAAATTCAGCAGCAGAAAAAACCGTTGCTGAGTCGGACGAAGCCGTAGAATTTAACGAACAATTTTTACTTAATAGCAGCGCTAATATCGATATTAGTCGCTATGCATATGGCAACCCGGTGCTTGCCGGAACCTATCGTGTGAAAGTGAATCTTAACAATGCGTTGAAATCTACCTCTGAAATTACCTTTAATGAAAACGGTACGCCACGCGCCAGTGCATGTCTGACGCCGCTTTTACTCACCCAGGCAGGCGTTGATCCCGCCGCAATGCGCGATGACGTCGAGGTCGACGACAACACCACGTGTCTGGATATAAAAAAATACTACCCCGGTGCGACGGCGAATTACGATTCCGGCAAACAGGCCATGGATCTCAACTTCCCGCAGATTTATATCCTGAAGCGTCCTGCCGGGTATGTTGACCCCTCACTGTGGGAAGATGGCGTTCCGGCGGCCATCGTCTCTTATGATATGAACGCCTGGCACAGTGAAGGCAACGGCACAACGTCCGATACCGCTTACGTGGGGCTACGTTACGGTTTAAATATGGGACCGTGGCGTTTGCGTTCCCGAGGTAGCCTTAACTGGAACAAAGATACCGGTAGCGAATACAACAATCAGGACGTTTATTTACAGCGAGATATCACCGCGCTGAAAGCGCAAATGGTGATAGGCGACTCCTACACTCGCGGCGATGCGTTTGACTCCTTCAGCCTGAGCGGGATACGAATGTATAACGATGACCGCATGTTACCGATGGGCTCCAGCAACTACGCGCCTGTTATCCGCGGCGTCGCCAACAGCAATGCCAAAGTCACGGTGATGCAAAGCGGCAATAAAATCTACGAAACCACCGTACCGCCGGGGGCGTTCGAGATTAACGACCTTAGCACCACAGGTTATGGTAACGATCTGCTGGTCACCGTAGAAGAAGCGGACGGCAGCAAACGCAGCTTTACCGTTCCCTTTTCGTCAGTCACCCAAATGTTACGCCCCGGCGCGACACGCTGGGATATCGGCGTCGGCGAGCTGAACGATGATTCTTTGCATGATAAACCGCAGGTGGGTTACGCGCAGTTTTACTATGGCCTGAACAACACCTTTACCGGCTATATCGGCGCGCAATATACCGATATGAATTTCTATGCTGGGTTATTAGGTCTGGCAATGAACACCGGTATTGGCGCATTCGCCTTTGATGTAACGCAATCTCACGCCAGTATTGATGATTTAGGCACGCTCAGCGGGCAAAGCTACCGGCTGACCTACAGCAAAATGATCGAGGCGACCAATACCTCATTTAACGTCGCCGCTTATCGTTTTTCTACTGAAGACTACCTCAGCCTGAATGACGCCGCGTCTTTGCAAGACAGCGTTAAACATCAGCAATATGCGCAGCAAAGTTATCGCTCAGGTGATGAGTTATATGACGATTACCAGCGTACCAAAAATCAGGTGCAAATCAGCATCAACCAGCCCTTAAACCAGGGAGAAACAACCTGGGGTTCTGTGTATGTCAGCGGAACATGGCAG
This sequence comes from Salmonella sp. SJTUF15591, assembly GCF_043356435.1. Taxonomy (NCBI): domain Bacteria; kingdom Pseudomonadati; phylum Pseudomonadota; class Gammaproteobacteria; order Enterobacterales; family Enterobacteriaceae; genus Salmonella; species Salmonella sp. SJTUF15591. Next base: position 81,628 of record NZ_JBEUJO010000008.1, read on the forward strand.
GACTACTGGAATGATGCGGGCTCCACGGCCAACTATAGCGTGGGTTACAACAACAGTTTTGCCTACGGCAGCTATAGCGTGTCATTACAACGCGCCTATGACCAGAACGGCAGTAAAGACGACAGCGTCTATTTAAGTTTCAGTATTCCGTTGAGTATGTTCTCCCACAACGGGGAACGATCTGGCGGTTTCTCCAATATCAACATGGGCCTGCGTTCTGACATGAAGGGCGGTACTAACGTCAACTCCACCGCCAGCGGTAATACCAAAGATAGCGACATCAGCTACTCCGTGAGCGCCACCTCCAGCAGCGGTAATTACGGCAACCTGAATCAGGTAAGTGGCTTTGGCTCCCTTAACAGCAGCTATGGCCCATTAGGGATTTCCGCCTCGTTTGGTGACGACAATAGCCAGCAATATTCCGCCAGTTACAGCGGTGGCATGGTGCTGCATTCTGGCGGCGTGGCGTTCGCGCCGGGCAGCATTGGCGAAACCGACGCCGTCGCCCTGGTGAAAGCCAGCGGCGCACAAGGCGCAGGACTGGGCTACAGCAGCAGCGAAATCGGCAGTTCGGGCTATGGCATTTTACCGTATATGTCAGCCTACCGCGAAAACCGGGTGTCGCTGGATATCAGCACACTGGAGAACGATGTTGAAATCAAAAGCACCAGCACGGTTACCGTACCGCGTAGCGGCGCCGTCGTGCTGGTGAATTTTGAAACCGATGAAGGTCGCTCACTGATTCTGGAATTACTGCGTAGCGATAAAGGCTTTATTCCTTTAGGCGCAGATGTCCTTAACGAGAAAAATGAAACTGTCGGTACCGTAGGCCAGGCCGGACAGGCGTACGTGCGCGGCGTAGAACCGCAAGGCGAACTTCGCGTGGTGTGGGGCAGTGGTAAAGAAAGTACCTGTACGGTGCGTTACCAATTAGCTGAAACCACGGCAAAAGCGGGACTCACCCCCGTACTGAGCAATCAACTTTGTCACATGTAATGACCTGTTTAGGGAAAAACTAATGAGAGTTTATATGAAAAGAAACCGCCTCAGTCTTCCCATCGCGGCACTTGCCGTAATGGCAGCTTCTGGAAGCGCGCTTGCCGCTAACTCCACTAACCTGGATGTTAATTTCACGGCCACAATTTTAGAGACGACGTGTAACATGAAACTGGTCGGTGGTACAGGCTCCGACACGGTACAGGAATTAATCATTGGTAATAGTAGTGGTGAAGTTCGTATTGATGATGTAAGAGCGGGAACAGCAACGGCAGATTTTAAATTAGTGATTGTTGAATGCCCGGCATCGCTTCAATCATTAAAGACATCAATCAACGGAACGCCATCCGGGTATTCAACAAAAATATTAACGAATGGAACAAAAGGCTCAGCCGACTATATGGGGGTGTCAGTAGCGCGCGCATCCAAACCAGATGAACCTTTTGTTATTAACTCCACCGCCGATTCAGAACGTCTGGTCTGGAGTGAGGTAGAAATTAACAATAAAGAGGTTCCGCTGATCGCCATCATGAAAGAGACCAAGGCAAATTCGGCTACCACCGGGGCTTTCTCAGCCGTTGCGACTTTCGTATTTAGCTACGAGTAATTAACGCAGATCTACGGAGCATCACTATGAAATTTACATCAGCTTTAATCACATTATCCGTTTCTGCCGTCTTATTCTCTGGAGTGGTCAGAGCCGCTATTACCGGTACCGACAGTGTACAAATGACCTTTAAGACCACAGTGACAACCGGTACCTGTAAAGCTATCGTCGTTAATGGTGACGGAAAAAATGTCAGCACCATTGGCTATGGTGAGACATATAAATCGGATCTTAACAAGAAAGCGATGCCGCTGAGCATTGTCTTGAGCAATTGTTCCGGCGTAACCATCGCAGAAGTAGAAGCAAAAGCGGGCACCGGCGGAACCTGCTCCGGTGATAATTTAGACGGCGATTCTTACGCGGCGGGCCTGAATACCGCCTTCGAAATTTGGGGCGGCGATGCAGACACGGGGGTGAAACTGTCTTGTAAAACGCCACCAGCCGCACAGAAGGTGACCATTACCAACGGTGCGGGTACCTACCCAATGACGTCACGCATTGTGGTGGCAAACGGTAAAAGCCTGAGCGACGTCACCGCCGGCGATGTCACGGCTCCGGTCACCTTTGTTGTGACATACCCTTAATTTTCAGGTGCTTTGTTCATGCAACAATTACTGTTTCTTTTACGCCAGCCCGGTCTTGTGTTGCTTATGGGTCTGACGGGCGGTTTTTGGTCTGGCATCAGCCAGGCGGGTTCCAATTTGGATATCAATCTGACCGCCAGTATTGTTAACAGCACCTGCAAACTCAGTCTGGAAAATGGGGGGGAAGTCTACCTTCCCAACGTCACGCGGGCATGGTTTTACAATAACGACGGCAGCAGTAAATATGCGCCTACCGACGAAGCGGGCGGCACGCCTTTTAACGTGCGTCTCGAAAACTGTGCAGATAACAGTAGCATCAAGCAGTTGATGTTCAGTTTTACGCCGCAATCCGGTTTTTGGAGCAACCAAAACCAGGTTTTCAAAAATGATGCCACAACAGGCGCGGCGCAAAACGTTGGTATCGTCATTTTCTCGGCAGACTATAAAACTAACGTCTTAAACAGCGATGGCAGTTCTAACGTGGTTTACGACGTCAGCGGAAAAAGCAGTTCGCTGTATTTAACGGATTATCAGTTTTACGCGCGCTATCAGAATACGGGCGCAGTTGTCAGCGGCGTTGTCACCAGCAACGTGTTGGTTGACGTCAGCTACGAATAAAAGGATTTATGATGAAGCTATCCCCTTATCTGGCCGCACTGTTATTGTTGAGCGCATCCGGCGCAGCCTATGGTGCTATGGAATGTAAATTTTACAATGGCGATACACGACAGATAATGTCGCCAGGCGTTCAGCCAATCATTACCTTTCACCCCTCGGTGCAAACCGCCACGCTGCTGGCTAGCGGTATTACGATGGAATTAACGCCGGAAATGCACAGCCACTGTGCAGTGGGGGATGATGGAGAGAACATTTACCAGATGACGGACAACACCTTACTTGAAGGGTATGTCGACGGTAAGGCGTTGTTTCGCACTAATATACCCGGCATTACGTATGCCATTGGGTTATACCCCGCAGGGAAAGGCATTACCGGATGGTTTCCCGTCAATTCCGGTCAATATTATATGACCGCTTATGCTGACGACAACGAAGGCTATTTCAAGAATGAAAAAAAATGGTACGCCGTGATGGAAATCTACCAGATGCCCGGCTTTAATGGCGTGCCTTCAGGAGTCGGTTTTATTAGCTCAATCGGCGGCCCATTGGGGCGCATTGTTCTCGGAGACCCCGTAGGTTCTGAGTCTGACCATCCTCGCCCGCTAATCACCATTTCTGATATGATGTTTAACATTCCATTCTCCGAACCGACCTGTATTCTTACCGCGCCCACCACCGTGAATTTAGGTGATTGGTACCGAAGCGACCTGGAGAAAGATCAGACCACCGAGGTGCCTTTTCAGATTACCGGAACCTGTACCGGGACGATTGAAGTCTCGTTCGTGGCGAAATCCTCATATACCAATGCGGATAAGAACCTGTTCACCAACTCGATTACCAGCAACTCAAGCGTTACCGCGGCTGGCGGCGTCGGCGTAAAAATAAGCTCACCGGCCTATCCGCAAATTCATACCGACAGTACGCCAGAAGTCATTGCCGTGGGCGAGATAATCGGGAGGCCGGTGACCTCAGTAAACGCCAACTTTAAGGCAAAGCTGGTCAAAACAGGGACGGAGGCCGTGACACCCGGTATTTTTGGATCGTCTGTCACCTTCCAGGTAACCTACGAGTAAACTACCCTTGCGGCTGGTTGCTGATCAGCCGCGACATGGTTTCCAGCGAATCCGTGCGCAGAATATACAGCCTTTTGAGCAACATCGGATTATCCCCCGGCTTCACCTTCCCTCTCACCGTGGTGACCGCCAGATGGAAACCGGCGTCTTTTGCTGCTTTGATAGCGGTCGCGTTATAGCCGCCAAAGGGATAAGAAAGATAAAATACGTGCGGAGTAAACTGTGCGAGCGCCCGCCGCGAGCGTTCAAAATCAAACAGAATATTATGGTAGCTGCGGCTATATAAAATCGGGCGACGATGCCCGTCTACCCGGTGTAAAAAGTGGGTATGCGACTGAAAATCAAAAACGTCGCTTATCTTGCGCAATTCGGACACGCTCATAAATTGCAGCGATCTGGGATTCCATGTTTGCGGATGGCGCTTAATACGCGATGAGATAATAAATGCCGTCGCTTTCATACCGTACTGCTTTAATACCGGATACGCATAGCGACTCACCGATTTAAGGCCATCGTCAAAGGTGATAACCACCGCGCGCGCCGGGAAATTCGCGCGGTTATGGATGTAATCCTCCAGTTGGTACATCGTCAACGTGGCATAGCCGCGATCGCGAAGCCAGGTCATTTGGTTGCTGAATGCCCGAACCGAAGTCGTGGTGGACGTATGGCGAAAACGAGTATTCTCTTCATCACGTAAGATGTGATGATAGGTCAAAATCGGAATGCCGTTGTCTTCCTGCGCATCCATGGCGCTGACATAAGCCAGCCTGTCGCCAATACGGATCTGATACCAGGTTTGGTGTAGCCGGCCTTGCAGCTTGCTAATAATGGGGTAACGCAAATTATCCACCAATACGCCAAACGGGGCGCTACTGATGTCCGGCGCGTTATACACCGGCGTGTCCTTCCAGGTCACCAGATTCTGATTGCTGAGCGGCTTGTTAAGATCGCCCAGGCCATCTTCCACTTTTTGTTTTCCCTGCACGGATTCCAGATGGCCTTTATCGATAAAGCCCACACCGAAGCCGAATTTAAAGGCATAATAATCAGCCGCAACAGGCGTTACGGAAAGAATTTGTCCGGCGCGGATATTCCCTACGGTCACCATTTTGTCGCCAATCTGCGACCAGATGGCGGCATCTTTCGTCGTTTGCATATAACGAGCGGGCAAGGCAGCCAACACATTACCGGCGAAAAAGAACAGCAAGATAAGAACAACGCGCATAACCATATATCATAACCGAGGCGAAAAAACGCCGTCATTGTAGCAAAAGCGTCGTCAATGGTATTGATCAAAACTCATACGAATCATGCAGCAATACAAAAGGCGGATTTTTCTGCTGCTGATGCCAGAGACTGGTGACATCCGGCGCGCCAAGCGCGACAATCTGGTCGCGAAATGCTGAACTGCTCATTGACTCTCGCCATGGAATCATTTCCTCCATCAATGAATAGCTGACACCGGAAATAACTTCACATTGAGAATGTTTATGGCTCATCAGCGACGCGACACGATAAGGCGCCGCGCCGGAAATGTCGGTTAAAAATATCACGCCTTCACCGGAGTCGGTGGCATGGAGGGCGTCACACATCATGCGGCTGAGCATATTTACGCTTAACCCACGCCAGAAATTGACCGCCCGACACTGCGCCAACGGCCCATACTTCTTTTCAAGACCTTCGAGCATTTCCTGCGCCCGATCGTCATGACAGGAAATGACCCATCCCAGCATAACTTCTCCTCCATTGAGCTCCAATCCTGCATGATGTCAGCATGTTTTTTTGGCCGACAATACACTATGACCACGATCATTTTTTATTCAAAAAAATTTGCATTATTTTTAAAATTGTTAACAGCCTTCATAGAATCTGGCCCATTAAAGGGTAATCACGGCGATTCAATTAAACAAACACTCACCAAAATAATTGATTAAATATATATTATAAATATTTCATATTTATGTATTCTGAATTTTTCTTCGCTCCGCAAAAATCATCGGACATTATATTTACTCATTCGGCAATAAAAAGAACAATAACTTCCCACACTATAGATATTGTTACTATGTCAATATTTATAATATCTTAAAGGATCAAAGATAATGAAACTCACCTTAAAAACACTCACTGTGGCACTGGCTGCCATCACCCTCTCCCCCGCCGCGCTGGCAGACACCGCCAAAGACGGCACCGTACATATCACCGGCCTCATTAAGCAAAACGCCTGTACGGTAAAAACGGATTCAGTAGAGGTGACATTACAGGACGAATTTGCCTCTCTTTTTACTGCCGCAGGGCAGACGGCAGGGGATAAAGACTTCACCATCGAACTCGAAAACTGCGACGCAAACGTCTACAGCAGTGTACAGGCGCGCTTTGAAGGCACACTCGACGGAACCGATGCGACCATCCTGAAAAATGAGGATGATGCTGAGAATATTGGCGTGCAAATTCTTGATAAATCTAGCACCCCTATGACCTTTAACGATCTTCAGGCATGGTCTGCCGCAGTCGCGCTCACAGAGGGGGTGACGGAACTCTCAATGCCTTTCACCGCCCGCTATATCTCCACCGCAGTTCCCGTTAAGTCGGGAACGGTCGATGCAACCGCAACATTCTATCTGCAATATAACTGATCCTGGCGGCCAGCGTCGGCTGGCCCCTTTGTTTATTGAGGTCATCAATGAATTCATTGGCTAAAGCAGGGTTGCTTTGTTGCCTGTTGTGCGGTTCGCTGGCGCATGCCGCAGGGATAAACATCGGCACAACGCGGGTTATTTTTCACGGCGATGCCAAAGATGCGTCCATATCGATAAGCAATAGCGACAACGTTCCCTATTTAATTCAGTCCTGGGCGCAATCGATCAGCGAAACAGGGGCGAGCGGCGATGCGCCGTTTATGGTCACCCCGCCGCTTTTTCGCCTTAATGGCGGGCAAAAGAACGTACTGCGAATTATCCGTACCGGCGGCAATTTGCCGGAAGATCGCGAGTCGCTGTACTGGCTGGATATTAAATCGATTCCCAGCAGTAATCCGGACAATAAACACAACACGCTCATGCTGGCCGTTAAAGCGGAATTTAAGCTGATTTACCGGCCAAAAGCGTTAACCCAAAAACCAGAAGAGGTTGCCGATCGGTTAACGTGGTCGCGTCAGGGTCGCACGCTCACCGTGAAGAACCCCACGCCCTATTATATGAACTTCGCCACCCTTTCCGTTGGCAGTCAAAAAGTGAAAGCCCCGCGCTATGTGGCGCCTTTCGGCAACGCGCAGTACACGCTGCCTGCCGCCGCCAGCGGCCCGATTGTCTGGTCTATCATCAACGATTTTGGCGGTACTGGCCCCGAACATAAACAAACGCCTTGAGAAGAGTGACAGGGATGAGAGTGCCGATGTGCAAAAGGCAACACCGGGTATTTTATTTATCGCGCTGCGCTGTGTGTATCGCGCTGGGCAGCACGTTCACACACGTTGCATGGGCGCGCGACTATTTCAATCCGGCATTTATTGAAAACCATGGGCAGGCGAGTCGCACAAGCGTCGATCTGTCGACATTTGATAACGACAAAAGCCAGCTGCCTGGCACCTATTACGTCACTATCAATATCAATAAAACAGAAATCGGCGCGCGAAACGTTGATTTTCAACTCACGACGCTCAGTGACGGTCAACAGGCATTACAGGGCTGTTTACGGCTTCAGGAACTAAAAGATAACAGCGTCAAAACCGACCTTTTTCCAACCCTGGAGAGTGAAAAAGGCTGCGTCGATCTCAGCGTTATCCCCGGCGCCAGCCAGCGGTTTGATTTTCAGCAACAGACATTATCAGTAAGCATCCCGCAACTCTACATCGCCAACAACGCGCGCGGCTACGTGCCGCCGGAAAAGTGGCAGGAGGGGATTACCGCGCTGATGCTGAACTACAGCTTCAGCGGCTATAAAGAGTACGGTTCCAGCGAGGATTCCGACGATGCGGAATCGAAGTATATCGCTCTCCAGCCGGGTTTTAACCTCGGGCCGTGGCGTTTTCGCAACTACAGTAACTGGAGTTCAAATAACGGCGAGAGCGGTAGCTGGAACAGCGTTTATAACTATTTACAGCGCGACATTATCGCGCTGAAAAGCCAGTTCACCGCCGGAGACAGCAATACGCCATCCGACGTGTTCGACAGCGTACCTTTTCGCGGCCTCCAGCTTACCTCTGACGATCAAATGCAGCCCAACAGCCAGCGTGGTTACGCCCCGACGATTCGCGGCATCGCCCGCTCAAACGCGCAGGTTATCGTGCGGCAAAACGGCTATATCGCCTATCAAACCGCCGTTTCGCCGGGCGAATTTGAAATCAACGATATGTTTCCTACCGGCAGCAACGGCGACTATGACGTAACGGTAAAAGAAGCCGACGGCAGCGAACAGCATTTTATCGTGCCCTACTCTTCGCTGCCGATTCTGCAGCGCACCGGACGGGCAAAATACAGCGTGACCGTGGGTAAATATCGCGATTATAACAACCACACGCTGGACGACTTCGGCCAGGCGACCCTGCTGTACGGCCTGCCGTGGGGCATCACCCTGTACGGCGGCAGCCAGATTGCCGGCGATAAATACCAGTCCGTCGCCTTCGGCGTCGGGCAAAATATGCAGATGCTGGGGGCCATTTCCCTGGACGGCATCTGGTCGCACGCCAAATTTGACGATGGCCGCAAAGAAATCGGGCAATCCTGGCGCGTCCGCTACAGCAAGGGCGTCGTCAGCACGGGCACCACGTTTTCGCTGGCCGGCTATCGTTACGCCAGCGAAAACTACAATTCGCTGAGCGAGGTGATCAACCCGGACGACGATTTTTATGATAACTACGGCAAGCGCCATAATCGTTTCGAAGCCTCGGTCAACCAGCAAATTAGCAATACGCTCGGTTCCTTAACGCTAAGTTGGGTCAAAGAAGATTACTGGCACAGCGCGCAGCAGATGGAATCTCTGAGCGCCAGCTACAACAATAGCTGGGGTCCGGTGAGCTATACGCTGAGCTACAGCTATAACAAAAACACCTACCAGTACCGTTCGGACAATGACGATGATGATAACGACGACGATCGTTATAACCAGAACGATCGGCTGTTCACGCTGTCGCTGCACGTTCCGTTTACGGTGTTCGATTCCAGGCTATACGCCAGCTATATGCTGAACACGCGTAAGCACGATGCCACGGTGAACAGCACCACCCTTAGCGGCACCGCGCTGCGTGACAGAAACCTGAACTGGTCGTTACAGCAGAGCCACAGCACACAAGACGGTGATTCCGGCGGGGTAAACGCCAGCTACAAAGGTACTTATGCCAACCTCAACGCCGGTTACAATCAGTCGCCAGATAGCCAACAGGTCAGCTACGGCATCAGCGGCGGCATTCTGGCGCACGAAAACGGTATTACCCTGAGCCAGCCGATTACCGGCGCGGCGATTTTAATTAAAGCGCCCGGCGCCAGCGGCGTTTCGGTTGAAAACCAGACTGGCGTCGCCACCGACTTCCGGGGTTATACGGTGATCCCCAACGTCACGCCGTATTATCGCTACGATATCTCGCTCGACAGCAGCACGTTTGCCGACAACGTGGATATTCCGCTCAACAACCAGACCGTCTACCCGACGCGTAATGCGGTGGTGCGCGCGGCGTATGACACGCATAAGGGCTATCGCGTGTTGTTAACGCTGACGCGCAGCAATGGCGAGCCCGTGCCCTTTGGCGCGACGGCAAGCGTCGATGGGCAGGATGCGAACCTGGCCAGTATCGTCGGCGATAAAGGCCAGGTCTTCCTCAGCGGCCTGCCGGAAGAGGGCCTGCTACTGGTGAACTGGGGAAGCGCCTCTTGCCGCGCGGATTACCGCCTGGATATCAGCAAAAATATGAACGGCATCGTGATGGCGAACGCCGTCTGCCAGTGAGGAACAACATGAAGAATTTATGGATGCTGCTGGCGCTGGCGCTATTTTCAGGCCATGCGCTGGCAGACGGAACGATGGGCAACGGAAGCGGTTGGTGTCAACCCACCAGCGGCACGCATAATTTTCCTTTTAGTTTTAATCAAACCATTACCGATACGGATGGGAACCACACGGGAACCATCGTTGAAGAGCACTGGTCAGCTGGCGGAGAATATTCGGCTAAATGCGACTGCGATAACAGTGATTATCGCGGGTACAACTATTTCACCGCGACCACCGGCGATCTGACGCAGAAAGGCACGCACAGCGAGACGCGATACTACGGACATATGGATTACTATGTCCTCGTGGCAGGCAAACTGGAAATTGGCACCGAAGCGTATGTAGCCGGGAAGTTGAACCAGAATATTCCTGTCCCGTTTTCCTCAATCAGCAATGAAGATAGTTCCGCAGGCGGCTGTGGCGATGCAGAAATGAAATCAATGACGGCGGGCAATAAAGGCACGGTAAGGATTTATATTACTCATCCTTTGGTCGGTGAAATCTCGATCCCGCAAACAACGATCATGAATCTCTATTTATCAAAAACGCCGGGCAGCAGCGGAGATAATATTCCCCCCGCCGTTCCCCCTGTCGCGCACGTCACCATGTCCGGAACTATTACCGTGCCGCAGTCCTGTTCCATCAACGCCGGGCAGGTTATCGAGGTCAGGCTGCCGGATATTGAGGGCAAAGATATTCGTAATCTCGGCGACAGTCCGCAGAACTCGCACGTCACCACGCAAGTAAACTTTACCTGTAGCAACGTGGCGGACGGCACCAACCTGTCAATGTCATTGAACGGAGAAACCGATCCGCACAACCCGGAATACCTGAAAACCGACAATGAGAATTTAGGGATACGGATTTCCGATAAATACGATAAGACCATCGTTCCCGGCGGTAGCGCCGAATTGCCGATTGAAGATTACACAGACGGTAAAGGCAGCACCGAGTTCACCGCCGCGCCGGTCAATACCACCGGACATGTTCCCCACACCGGAGAATACCAGGCTACCGCCACGCTGGAGATTCAGATTCGCTGAGAGAAGCGTTGGGTTTCAGCAAGCCCCCCCCACCTACAGTCCCGTAACCCATTGATATTACGGGCCCGTAGATGGGGTGAAGCAAAGTGCAACCCAACGCCCCTGTCAACGCTTAACTGCGCAACCCGCGCCCACGCTGGATCAGCGACCAGCACAGCAGGTAGAAAGCGGCGATAAAGATCACCAGTACGCCAAACGTCGTCACCAGCGGCACATCATGGATACCCAGGAAGCCGTAGCGGAAGCCGCTGATCATGTAGACGATCGGGTTCAGGTGCGACAGCCCTTGCCAGAACGGCGGCAACAGCGTCAGCGAGTAAAATACCCCGCCGAGGTAGGTCAGCGGCGTCAGCACGAAGGTGGGAATCAGGCTGATATCGTCAAAAGTTTTCGCAAACACGGCGTTCAGCAGCCCGGCCAGCGAGAACAGAATCGCGGTCAGAATCAGCGTTAGCGCGACAAATACCCAGGAATGCACCTGGAAAGGCACGAAAAAGAGCGAAATCGCCGTCACCAGAATCCCCACGCACAGCCCGCGCGCTACGCCGCCGCCGACAAATCCGGCGATGATCACGTGCGTTGGTACCGGCGCGACCAGCAGTTCCTCAATATTGCGCTGAAACTTGGCGCTAAAAAATGACGACGCGACATTCGCGTAGGAGTTAGTAATAACCGCCATCATAATCAGACCCGGCACAATAAATTGCATATAGCTAAAACCATGCATTTCGCCAATGCGCGAACCGATCAGGTTACCGAAGATAATAAAATAGAGCGTCATGGTGATGACGGGCGGCACCAGCGTTTGCACCCAGATCCGCATAAAGCGGTGGATCTCTTTCGCCCAGATGCTTTTAAGGGCAACCCAGTAGAGCTGCATCATGCGCGATCCCCTTGTTTTTCATGCACCAGCGACACAAACAGTTCTTCCAGACGGTTAGCTTTATTACGCATACTTAATACCTGAACCCCCTGCTCGCTCAGTTGACTAAAGACGCTGTTAACCCCCTGCTCGCGTAACACTTCCACCTCCAGAGTCGAGGTATCCACCAGACGATATTGATAACCCGTAAGCTTAGGTAGCGGGCTTTTTGGCGCTAAATCCAGAATAAACGTCTCCGATTTCAGCTTTGAAAGCAGATTTTTCATGGAGGTATTTTCCACCAGCTCGCCGTGCTGAATAATACCGATATTGCGGCACAACATTTCCGCCTCTTCCAGATAGTGGGTGGTGAGAATAATGGTGGTGCCTTTGGCGTTTAAGTCTTTCAGGAATCCCCACATCGAGCGACGCAATTCGATATCGACGCCCGCCGTCGGCTCGTCGAGAATCAATAGCTTAGGCTCATGCATCAATGCGCGGGCGATCATCAGGCGGCGTTTCATCCCACCGGAGAGCATCCGCGCGCGTTCATGACGTTTTTCCCACAGATCGAGCTGTTTTAAATACTTTTCGCTACGTAAAACCGCCTCTTTATGCTCCACGCCGTAATAACCGGCCTGATTCACTACGATCTGTTGCACCGTTTCAAACGGGTTAAAGTTAAATTCCTGTGGTACCAGTCCAAGCTGTCGCTTGGCGTTAACCACGTCTTTTTCCAGGTCATAACCAAAAACGTTAACGCGCCCGGACGTTTTATTCACCAATGAGCTGATAATACCGATGGTGGTCGATTTCCCTGCTCCATTTGGCCCCAGAAGCGCGTAAAAATCCCCCGCTTCGACCTGCAAATCTATGCCGCGCAGCGCCTGAACGCCGCCGGGATAGGTTTTTTTAAGTTGTTGAAGTTCCAGCGCAATGGTCATAAATTCTCACTTACTTTACGTTCTTACACTTTATATATGGTTTAAATAATTACGGAGTTGCCCTATATTAGCCCAACGCACTTATTTGGTTACAGGTCGTTAACTTCCATGAAAGACATAGATACACTCATCAGCAACAATGCACTATGGTCAAAAATGCTGGTGGAAGAGGACCCCGGATTTTTTGAGAAACTGGCGCAAGCGCAAAAACCGCGCTTTCTATGGATTGGATGTTCCGACAGCCGCGTTCCCGCAGAGCGTTTAACCGGGCTTGAACCGGGCGAATTGTTTGTTCACCGTAATGTGGCTAACCTGGTTATTCACACCGATCTGAACTGTCTCTCCGTGGTTCAGTATGCGGTAGATGTTCTGGAAGTTGAGCATATTATCATTTGCGGCCACTCCGGTTGCGGCGGTATCAAGGCTGCGGTAGAAAACCCTGAGCTGGGCTTGATTAATAACTGGCTGCTGCATATCCGAGACATCTGGCTTAAACATAGCTCGCTGTTGGGAAAAATGCCCGAAGAGCAACGTCTGGACGCGCTCTATGAATTGAACGTCATGGAGCAGGTCTATAACCTGGGGCATTCCACCATTATGCAGTCAGCGTGGAAACGCGGGCAGAATGTGACCATTCACGGCTGGGCGTACAGTATCAATGATGGCCTGCTGCGCGATCTTGACGTCACCGCCACCAACAGAGAAACGCTGGAGAACGGCTATCATAAGGGTATCTCCGCCCTAAGTCTGAAATACATTCCCCACCAATAAGCCATTAGCTATAGGCCGGATAAGTCGCTTTAGCGACGCCATCCGGCATTTCTGCTCTTACTCGTCCAGCAGCACCACTTTACCGACATACGGTAGATGGCGATAACGCTGGGCGTAGTCGATACCGTAACCGACTACAAATTCGTCCGGAATCGAAAAGCCAACAAACTCAACCGGCACGTCCACTTCGCGGCGAGACGGTTTATCCAGCAGCGTACAAATCGCCAGCGATTTCGGCTCGCGCAGGCCCAGGATTTCACGGACCTTCGACAGCGTATTACCGGAATCAATAATGTCTTCGACAATCAGCACGTCTTTACCGCGAATATCCTCATCCAGATCTTTGAGGATTTTCACGTCGCGGGTGGTGGACATGCCGCTACCATAACTGGAGGCGGTCATAAAATCGACTTCATGAGGAACCTGGACTTCACGGCACAGGTCCGCCATAAACATAAATGAGCCACGCAACAGACCTACCAGCACCATTTCACTGCCGCTGTCTTTATAACGTTCGGTAATCTGACGACCCAGCTCGGCAATACGTGCTTTGATCTCCGCTTCGGGGATCATGACTTCAACAGTATGTTTCATATTTATAACCATATGATTTAAAAACAAATCACTCAATGCCGGTGACTAATAACGCCGCATTGACGCGCAAGGCACGCAGTATAACAGCAAACGTATTCATTCGCGGCATTTGATAAGAAAGCTCATTTTGTGATGACGATCACACATGTTAATTCCTATACTTAATTGCTACTAAAAAATTAACAATTTGGGATGGTGTCTTTTTATGGCAGAAAATAACGCACGATCGCCACGATTACTCGTGACGCTGACGGCCCTCTTTGCAGCACTTTGCGGGCTGTATCTTCTTATCGGAGGTGTCTGGCTGGTTGCTATTGGCGGTTCCTGGTACTACCCCATCGCGGGCCTCGTGATGCTGGTTGTGGCCGGATTGCTATGGCGCAGTAAACGTGCCGCGCTGTGGCTGTATGCCGCCCTGCTGCTGACGACAATGATTTGGGGCGTGTGGGAAGTCGGGTTCGACTTCTGGGCGCTCACGCCGCGTAGCGATATTCTGGTGTTTTTCGGCATCTGGCTAATATTGCCGTTTGTCTGGCATCGGCTGGTGGTTCCTTCCAGCGGCGCAGTGGCGGCGCTGGTCGTGGCGCTGCTGATTAGCGGCGGCATTCTGACCTGGGCTGGCTTCAACGACCCGCAGGAGATCAACGGTACGCTTCGCGCCGACGCCACGCCCGTCGCAACAAGCTCGTCGATCGCCGACGAAGACTGGCCGGCCTATGGACGTAATCAGGAAGGCCAACGCTATTCGCCGCTGAAACAGATCACTGCGGATAACGTTCACCAACTGAAAGAAGCGTGGGTCTTCCGCACCGGCGATCTGAAACAACCCAATGATCCGGGCGAAATCACCAACGAAGTGACCCCGATTAAAGTCGGCGATACGCTTTATCTGTGTACAGCTCACCAGCGTCTGTTCGCGCTGGACGCCGCCAGCGGTAAAGAGAAGTGGCATTTTGATCCTCAGTTGAAGACCGATTCGTCTTTCCAGCATGTGACCTGCCGCGGCGTCTCTTATCATGAGGCCAAAGCGGATACCGCCTCGCCGGAGGTCATCGCCGACTGTCCGCGCCGCATTATCCTCCCGGTCAATGACGGTCGCCTTTTCGCGGTGAATGCCGAAACCGGCAAGCTGTGTGAAACCTTCGCCAACAAAGGCGTCCTGAATCTGCAAACCAATATGCCGGACACCACGCCGGGACTGTATGAACCGACGTCGCCGCCGATTATCACCGATAAAACGATTGTCATTGCCGGTTCGGTCACGGATAACTTCTCTACCCGCGAAACGTCCGGCGTTATCCGTGGTTTTGATGTTAATACCGGTAAACTACTGTGGGCCTTCGATCCGGGGGCGAAAGATCCGAACGCGATTCCAGCCGATGAGCACGCTTTTACCTTTAACTCGCCGAACTCCTGGGCGCCTGCCGCCTATGATGCGAAACTGGATCTGGTCTATCTGCCGATGGGCGTGACCACGCCGGATATCTGGGGCGGTAACCGCACGCCGGAGCAGGAACGTTATGCCAGCTCCATTCTGGCGCTGAATGCCACCACCGGGAAACTGGCCTGGAGTTATCAGACCGTCCATCACGATCTGTGGGATATGGACCTGCCGGCACAGCCGACGCTGGCGGATATTACCGTTGACGGTACCACCGTTCCGGTTATCTATGCGCCAGCGAAAACCGGTAATATCTTTGTGCTCGACAGACGTAATGGCGAGCTGGTCGTGCCCGCTCCGGAAAAACCGGTCCCACAAGGCGCGGCAAAAGGCGATTACGTCGCCAAAACTCAGCCGTTCTCTGATTTAACCTTCCGCCCGAAAAAAGATCTCTCCGGCGCGGATATGTGGGGCGCGACCATGTTCGACCAACTGGTGTGCCGCGTTATGTTCCACCAGTTGCGCTATGAAGGTATCTTCACCCCGCCGTCCGAGCAGGGGACATTGGTATTCCCTGGCAACCTGGGGATGTTTGAATGGGGCGGTATTTCCGTCGATCCAGACCGTCAGGTCGCTATCGCTAACCCGATGGCGCTGCCGTTTGTATCGAAGCTGATCCCACGCGGCCCGGGTAATCCGATGGAGCCGCCGAAAGACGCGAAAGGTACCGGAACAGAAGCGGGTATTCAGCCACAGTACGGCGTACCGTTCGGCGTCACGCTGAATCCGTTCCTTTCGCCGTTTGGCCTGCCGTGTAAACAACCGGCCTGGGGCTATATTTCCGCGTTGGATCTGAAGACCAATGAAATCGTATGGAAGAAACGTATAGGGACGCCGCGCGACAGTATGCCGTTCCCGATGCCGGTTCCGGTGCCGTTCAACATGGGGATGCCCATGCTCGGCGGGCCAATCTCAACCGCCGGTAACGTGCTGTTCATTGCCGCGACCGCCGACAACTACCTGCGCGCTTATAACATGAGCAACGGGGAAAAACTGTGGCAGGGACGTTTACCCGCCGGAGGCCAGGCAACGCCGATGACCTATGAGGTAAACGGTAAGCAGTACGTGGTCGTTTCTGCCGGAGGCCACGGTTCGTTTGGTACGAAGATGGGCGACTATATCGTGGCCTATGCTTTGCCTGACGACGCGAAATAACCATTAATGCCCGGCGTATGCCGGGCATTGTGCCGGGTGGCGGCTTCGCCTTACCCGGCCTGCGTCACAGACATCGATTAGACCGTAAATCCTAACATCATTCCCGTATCTTCATGTTCTAACAGATGACAGTGCGCCATATAGGCATGTTCCTTCGGCGCGTCGTGATCGAACTTGACCAGCACTTCGCTGATACCGCCCTCAACGCGTACCGTATCCTTCCAGCCCGTTCTATGCGCCGCTGGCGCTTTGCCGTTCTCTGACAGAATACGGAACTGCGTGCCGTGAATATGGAAAGGATGCAGCATCATGTCGCCCACGCCGGAAATGACCCAACGTTCATGTCGGCCTTTTTGCGCCGCGAACATCGGTTTGTTCATATCGAAGACCTGGCCGTTGATAAAGTTAGCGTTATGGAAGTCGAATTTTCCGCCGTGATTCATATTGCCCATCGCGCCATGATTCATCCCGCTGTGATCCATGTTGCCATGATCCATCTCGCCATGCCCCATATTGCCGCCCTGCATATGCGCGTTCATGCTGTCATGATCCATGCCGCTCATCGCCTGAGCGCCATATTTCTTCATCAGCATTTGCATCCCCATCATATCAAGGCGCGGGTCCATCGACAGTTTCAGGTTGCGCACCGTCAGCCCTTCCAGCGACGGCAGCGCCGGCATCGTCGTCAACGTATCCGGCAGCGTACCGGAGGCGGTAATCCGCAGCGGCTGGATACGCATCACCGGATGCGGTTTATCAAACGGAGCGATCGCCATTCCCATCTGGCTGACCGGCAGGGTCACCAGATCAAAGGCTTTCCCGTCGCTGATATCCACCAGCACTTCAAAACGCTCGCCCATTAATAACGGCAGTTCGGTGACTTTCACCGGCTCCGCCAGCAGGCCGCCGTCGCTGGCGATCACATAAAGCGGGCGATTATCGCTGGCGGCGATATTCAGCGAACGCGCATTACAGCCATTTAGCAAGCGCAGACGTAGCCAGCCTTTCGGCGCGGAATGCTGCGGATAGATAGCGCCATTGGTCAGCAGCGTATCGCCAAACCAGCCGACGGCGGCGGTCATAATATCCAGTTGATAATCAATCTGGCCATCGGCGGAGAAGCGTTTGTCCTGAATGATCACCGGCACATCGTCGATGCCCCACTGTTTCGGCAGGCGCAATTTGCGAATCTCGTCATCTTCAATCAGCACCAGCCCGGCAAGGCCCATCGCCACCTGGCGCCCGGTTTTGCCGTGTTTGTGCGGATGAATCCAGCAGGTCGCGGCGCGTTGCTCCGGCGTAAACGTCACCGTGCGGGTTCCGCCTGCGGGAATAATCCCCTGCGGGCCGCCGTCGACGATGCCCGGAATCTCCAGACCATGCCAGTGAAGCGTCGTGTCTTCGGCCAGTTGGTTATGGATATCAACGGTCACGCTTTTTCCTTTGTGAAGCTGTACCGCTGGCCCCAGCAAATTACCGTTGTAGCCCCAGGTTGTCGCGTTCTTACCGGCGAATGTCGACTGTCCGGCTTTAACAATTAACTGCATACGGTTGCTCGCATCTGCCGTTAACAGGTCAGGAATAGGCAACGCGGGACGTTCGGCGGCAAAAGCGGCGCGGCTCCACAGCGGCAGCGCTGATGCAACCCCCAGCGCCACTGAATATTTTAAGAAATCACGGCGTAACATAATCATTTCCTTATAATGAACAGGCGGGTGTCTAAGCTTAGACCCTGCCCTAACGGGAAGGTCAAGCCAGCAACACGTCTTTACCATTCCTGACAGCAATACAATAAGAATGAAAACGCCGCGGCCAATTCTAATAATAAAAGTCGTCGCTACGTTCTCAGTATGCTAACGTTGACTTTCCCTGATGCCGTGGTAGAAGCAATGAAGACGTTTTTCAGACCCGTGTTGTTTGGCAGCCTGATGGCCTTATGCGCAAATAGCTATGCGCTTACTGAATCCGAAGCTGAAGATATGGCCGATTTAACGGCGGTTTTCGTTTTTCTGAAAAATGACTGTGGTTACCAAAATTTACCCAACAGTCAGATTCGCCGTGCGCTGGTCTTTTTTGCCCAGCAAAATCAGTGGGACCTGAGTAACTACGACACCTTCGATATGAAATCGTTGGGCGAAGACAGCTACCGCGATCTTAGCGGCATCGGTATTCCGGTCGCTAAAAAATGCAAAGCTCTGGCCCGCGATTCTCTGAGCCTGTTAGCCTACGTTAAATAATCCTCCGCGATCCTATTGCTGAAATAATGACCGTGCATCCACGGTCATTGTTAGCTATGATGTTGCGCCCTTTTTTTACGGGTGTTAACAATGGAGGTATCAGCCAATGGCCGAAAATACGATGTGGCATGAAACGCTACACGACCAGTTTGGTCAGTACTTTGCCGTAGACAACGTTCTGTATCATGAAAAAACCGATCACCAGGATTTAATCATCTTTGAAAACGCCGCTTTTGGCCGCGTGATGGCGCTGGACGGCGTGGTACAGACCACCGAACGCGACGAGTTTATTTATCATGAAATGATGACCCACGTCCCGCTGCTGGCGCACGGTCATGCGAAACACGTTCTGATTATCGGCGGCGGCGACGGCGCAATGCTACGTGAAGTTACCCGGCATAAAAATGTCGAAACCATCACCATGGTAGAGATAGACGCTGGCGTAGTCTCGTTTTGCCGCCAGTATTTACCCAACCACAATGCCGGCAGCTACGACGATCCGCGCTTTACGCTGGTGATCGACGACGGCGTGAATTTCGTCAATCAGACCCATCAGACCTTTGATGTGATCATTTCCGACTGTACCGATCCGATAGGCCCCGGCGAAAGCCTGTTTACCTCCGCCTTTTATGAAGGCTGTAAGCGTTGCCTGAATCCGGGCGGCATTTTTGTCGCCCAGAACGGCGTGTGCTTCCTGCAACAGGATGAAGCGCTCGACAGCCACCGCAAGCTGAGTCATTACTTCAGCGATGTCGGCTTCTACCAGGCGGCGATTCCGACCTATTACGGCGGCATCATGACCTTCGCCTGGGCGACGGACAACGACGCTCTTCGTCACCTGTCGAGTGAAATTATTCAGGCGCGTTTTCATGCCGCCGGCCTCAAATGTCGCTATTACAACCCGGCTATTCATGCCGCTGCATTTGCGCTACCGCAATATCTACATGACGCACTGTCCGCACAGTGACGTTAAGGAGGTGATAAAAATTGAAAAAGCTGAAACTGCATGGCTTTAACAATCTGACGAAAAGCCTGAGTTTTTGTATTTACGATATCTGCTACGCCAAAACCGCAGAAGAGCGCGATGGCTATATCGCCTATATCGATGAACTCTATAACGCCAACCGACTGACCGAGATCCTGTCGGAGACCTGCTCCATTATCGGCGCGAACATCCTGAACATCGCCCGTCAGGATTATGAACCCCAGGGCGCCAGCGTCACGATTCTGGTGAGCGAAGAGCCGATCGACCCGAAACTTATCGATCAAACCGAACATCCCGGCCCACTGCCGGAAACCGTGGTGGCGCACCTCGATAAGAGCCATATCTGCGTGCATACCTATCCGGAAAGCCATCCGGAAGGCGGGCTATGCACCTTTCGCGCCGACATCGAAGTGTCAACCTGCGGGGTGATTTCACCGCTAAAAGCGCTCAATTACCTGATCCACCAGCTAGAGTCCGATATTGTCACCATCGATTACCGCGTGCGCGGCTTTACGCGCGACGTCAACGGTATGAAGCACTTTATCGATCATGAGATTAATTCTATTCAGAATTTTATGTCGGAAGATATGAAGTCGCTGTATGACATGGTGGATGTAAATGTGTATCAGGAAAATATTTTCCATACCAAGATGCTGCTTAAAGAGTTCGATCTTAAGCACTACATGTTTCACACCAAACCGGAAGATCTCACTGAAACCGAACGCCAGGAGATCACCGCCGCGCTGTGGAAAGAGATGCGCGAGATTTACTACGGCCGCAATATTTCGGCGGTCTGATTCACCACTGACAGCGCCTGACGGCGCTGTCACTCCGGCTGCACCAGCGTTAGCGCAAAAGCGCGCCCTTTCAGTTCAACCTGTGCTGACGGCGGCAGATTGACGTCGGTAATCACGTCATTAAAGCGCTCAAGCGGCACCACATTAAAGAGCGAATGCGCGCCATACTTACTGCTGTCCGCCAGCAACACTTTGCGCTGCGCATTAGCAATAATCTCCTGTTTAAGCCCGGCCTTATCTTCCGTTGGGGTCGTCACGCCCGTTTTTACCCCCCATGAATTACAGCTCATAAACGCGATGTTCGGATACACGCTGCGCAACAGCTTACGCCCATGCTCACCGATACAGGACTGACTGCTGTCATCGATACGACCGCCGACAATCGTCACTTCAATTTGCCGGAACTCAGCTAAAAACAGCGCAATATGCAGATCGACGGTGATGACCCGCAGCGGAAGATGGGTTAAGCATTTCGCCAGTTCCATCATTGTCGTACCGGCATCCAGCACGACGGCATCGCCAGCATTCACCAGCGATGCGGCAACGCGTGCGATCGCCCGTTTTTCAGCGGGCGATCGCAGTTGTTTTTCATTGGTGGTGGGCTGGGCGGGTTCAAAACGCCGCAGCGCCACGCCGCCATGACTACGGCTGATCACGCCCTGCTCATCCAGCTTGATCAAATCGCGACGGATAGTGGCTGGCGATGCGTCAACCGCCTCAACCAGCTGTTCTACCGTAACCAGCGTATGGTTTTTCAGATACGCCACAATGAGATCCAGACGGTGTTGTCCTTTCATAACAGGGAATTATGCCAGTTGCATTGCCAGTTTGATCGATACGGCCATGCTCTCAGATTTTGCTTTTCCCGTCCAGGCGATATCAAATGCAGTGCCATGATCGGCAGAGGTCCGGATAAACGGCAGCCCCGCGGTGATATTCACGCCATCATAAAAGCCAAGCAATTTCAACGGGATATGTCCCTGGTCATGATACATCGCCACCACCATATCATACTGCCCCTCATAAGCCTGGAGAAATACAGTATCCGGCGGACACGGCCCATAAACGTCCATACCTTTTGCGCGGGCATCGGTAATGGCTGGCGTCAGGATACGCGTCTCTTCATCGCCAAACAGGCCATTCTCGCCCGCATGAGGATTCACGCCTGCCACGGCGATACGCGGTTTAACGTAACCCACACGCTTGAGGAAAGTATCAGCAATACCAATCACCGTTTCGACACGCGTGGTACTTAACGTATCAAGGAATTTACGCAGCGCGATATGCGTTGAAACGTGAATCACTTTTAGTTTATCGGTGTAAAGTACCATCGCGTAATCGCGGCTATGGGTCAGGGTCGCGAGCAGCTCGGTATGGCCCGGATAGTTGTGCCCCGCCAGGTGCAGCGCCTCTTTATTCAGCGGCGCGGTAGCGATAGCCTGTACGTCGCCCCGTAGCGCTAACTCGGTGGCGCGCTTCACGCAGCGATACGCTAAATCCCCCGCCTGCGCCTGAACTTTCCCGGCCTCCAGCGCCTCCGGCTGCGCCAGCGGCTCATCAATCACATGAATGATGCCGGGCGCAAAACGCGCTTCGGCGACCCGTTCAATGGCCCGTAGCTCAACGTTCGGCGTGATGCCCTTCACCTGTAAACGTTTCAACGTTGCGAGGCATCCAATAACCACCAGCGGCGCGCCGTTGAGACCGTCTTCGCTTAGCGCTTTAACAATAATTTCCGGCCCAATGCCCGCTGGATCGCCCATAGTAATGGCAACGGTTTTAGTCTCCACAATACATCTCCTCAATATAATAAAGCGCGTCACACAACGTACTGTCTGAACCGAATCCGCCCGCTTTGGTAATGACCGGCAGATCGTCAATTTCGCTGTTTACAAACGTTCCACAGGGAATACAGGGCGCCACCTCACTTTGAATGCGATAACCTTCAGCGCCAAGCGCGCCGGCGACGGCGGTAGCGATATCGCCGCCGGTCAGAAACAGCCCGCCAATCCGCGCCTGCTCGATAATGTTTAACGTGACGACGCCAAGCCGCTGGCTCAGTCGCTCGCCCAATTGCTGACGGCTCATCGCGAATTTTTCGCACAGCGCGTCGATTAACTGTCGATCTTCTGCGCGACGGCTGGTGCGTAAAATCGTATGTCGATGCTGACTTAACAGCGCGCAGGCCTGCTCTACGACAGACGCGATTTCCTGTTCCGCGCTATCCGACACCATGCGCGCGGCATCAATATCCACGACCTCCGCACGTCCCCGGCACAGCGCATTATCCACCTGACGTCGCGTGGCTTCGCTCATCGAACCGGCCACCACCAGCACCGGCAGCCGCTGCCGGTCTTGCATAAAAAGTTCAACCGGCAACGCATTCGCCAGACCAGCTGCGCCAACGAGCAGCGGCATCGACGGTTGTTCGCACGCCGCTTGCGCAATCAACGTCAGATCCCGCTCTTCCACCGCATCCACGACGATAATCCCTTCGCCCTCAGCCGCATAAGCCGTAAGTAAGGCGCTTAACCCACCGCGTCGGACATCCTGCAAAAAGACTTCATACACAGGGATCTCACTTTGCAACGCCACTATCTCGGCAATGCGGGAAGAGACAATGGGCGTTTTCGGATCGCTGGCAAATTCTGTTTCCAGTAGCGGGACGCCATTAACCAGACATTTTCCTTCAAGCGTCGTGCGTCCGGCCGCAGGGATCGCGGCGGCGATAACGGCCAGTTTTCGCTGACTGGCGCGCATGGCCGCCGTCACTTCGGCGCCGATATTGCCGCGAAATGTAGAGTCGATTTTTTTGTACACCAGCGGCGCTGGCGATGTCTCACACCACGGGGAAAGCGCGGCATAAACGGCAGATGCCGCCTGATCTGCGGGCATCGCCCGGCTTTCGGTGTTAATGACTAACACATCGGCGCGGCGGGACGGTTTTTGCGACGCGCTCAACATGACTTCCGTTCTCGCCCCCTTCTTCGCCAACTGGACGCCGGTATCATTCGATCCGGTAAAATCGTCGGCGATAACCATCATTTTCATGCGTTTTTCTCCAAAGAAGCCTGACGCGCCTGTTTTTTCGCAACCCAGGAGGTCAACACTGGCGTCAGGATTGCCGTGGTGATCACCGAGGCGGCAATCAGCGGAGCGGCAGCAGCGGCCACCTCGGCGAGCGAAGGGTCGGCCTGCGCAATAGCCAGCGGCGTCGCAACGGCATTACCCGCGGTGCTGGAGGCCGCCGCCCCGGCAATGCCAGTTCCGCCAACCAGACGATCTGCGCGAATATTAAAGAAACCGCCAACGAACGTTGTCAGCACGCCGAGCAGAATTCCGGCAAGTCCGCCTTGCAGTAACATTTCCAGGTTGATGCCCGCCCCCAGCGCAAAAGCAAAGAAAGGAATGAGCAGCGGGCCGCCTTTGGTCAAAAAATCGCGCATATGAGGATCAAGATTGCCGAGGATCATGCCGACAACCAGCGGAACCAGCACCGCCACCAGCGCCATAATGGGAATGTTCGCCATCCCTGCCGCGCCCAGCGCAATCATCGTAAAGAAAGGGCCATCATTAAGAGACAAAATAGAGATAGCGCCGACGTCGCGCTCATTGCCGAATTCGCCTACCAGCGCAGCATAAAGTCCGCCATTCGAATTGCTCATCGCCGCGATAATCGCCACGCCGCTCAGGCCAAAAATACCCTCCGCGCCGAAAAGATGCTCCACGCCCAGGCCAATGCCGATGGCGACAAGCAACTTAGTGAGCGTAATCGTCCCGCCCTGCAATAACGCCTGGGGCGCGGCTTTCACACTGATACCGGCTCCCATACACAGCAGAAAAGCGCCAATCAGCGGCGCCGCGCCGTTTTTAAATAAGGCGGTGGTAAAACCGCCGATCTCAAGCGCCTGTGGAGCGAAGGTGTTAATGACTGCGCCAATAACGAGCGGTACGACCATCATGCCGCCGGGTACGCGCTCTATTGCTTTTTTGATGTTCATGGTCTTACCGCCTGTTGCTTGTTGTGATTGAATAAAATCATAACGATTATATTCAATCAAATTAAGATCACAAACGCGTCAGATCACAGTTTTAAAATGATTAATAAAAATCAAAAAATCATTCTGCTATAAAAAAGCCGGGATACTCCCGGCTGGAATGTGTAGTGATTTCGTTTCCACTACCGCCCCCAACTGTCCGTCGACTGGCGTTGCGGGACAATAACGAAGAGAGGGTCAGGCTTTACTGACGAATTCCCGATACGCGGCGACGACCCGTAGAAAATCCTCCATGCCGCACAGGGATAAACTCTCTTCATCGTAATAACTCATCCCCTCTTCCATCTCATCGCCGGAAAAATCCAGCTGATTGGCGCGAATCATCACTTCTTCGCCGTCCATCCAGATCGTGTATTCATGCCCTGCTCGTTGCCAGGAGCGTTCGCTGCCTTTGACCGTACGCGCGGCTTGTTCTACTTCATCCAGTAGCGAGAGGTTGTCTTTAACCTCTTCATTAAACCAGTGACCGACCACCTCGTGGCCCATCGACATTCGTACTTTTACCCCTCCGGTAACGTCGCGCAGAAATTCGTAATCCATAATTGTTTTCCTCTGCCCTGGCAATGCGCCAATACCGCATTGCGCCTTAAGGTAATTATCGCAGCACGGTGAAAGAAAAACAGCGGGGCGCACAAAAGATAAAATAAAAATGCCAAAACGGTTTATTATTCATACAGAAAGTCACTCTAGCGCTTCAATATATCTACACGCGCTCCGACAAAGTGCTACGTGCCGCACCGTGGGGTATTGAGTCTCCACGGCTCACAAACTCGCCGTTAGCGAAGCGCGATCTGGAAGAGTATTTATTTAATGAATGTGCTTTTCATATGCAGCCGTAATCAATGGCGCAGCCCCACGGCGGAGCAGGTGTTCCGCCGCTATCCCGGCCTTAGCGTCCGTTCCGCCGGCACCAGCCGCAACGCCAAAAAAAGCGTGTCGTGCGGGTTACTTCAGTGGGCTGACGTTATCTGCGTTATGGAGCAGAAACATAAAGACCGGTTGATGGCTGAATATCGTCGTATTATTGAAAATAAGCCCCTGCACGTACTCGATATCCCCGACGATTATCGCTATATGGACCCTGAGCTGGTCAGGCAACTGGAAGAGCTGGTGCCGGAAGTGTTGGGGATATAGGCATTGCCGCAAGGAAATGTCCATCATCCATCACGATTACATTCACTTAATCTCCGTTAAGCGAAAACTCGACGACAAATTTCACATCAGGCAGCGCGCCGTTTAGATGAACTTTTATTATGTGCCGGAAGAGCGCAGTCATTAAAAATGGCTGCCCCTCATCCAGTTATAGCATTACCAGCCCGGTGTCCCTCTGGCGTTTTTTCAGAAATCATCAATACCCTGCCCACGCCGACGCCTGCTAGTCTTTCAGACGCTTCCTTATCATCCGGGTCGTTGTCATGAAATTGTTGGCTACTTGATAAGCGCTTTTCAACTGAGCTCCAGCAATGGGCGATATCAGCAGAGAAGCCGTAGTGAGTTGTATTTTTTGTCAGACGGTTGAAGGAAAATTCAGGAAGGATACATTATGTCTGTATTTCGACGAATAATTTATCATAGCGGTTGGTTTATTCTGCTTGGGCCGTTAATAGGCGCAGCCACCGCGATAGGTATCATAAACTTTTTACCCGCCATTATTGGCGGACCAGACTCATTTTTGTTCTATTTCTGCAGAACAATACCAGAATTAGTGATTATTACCGGCTGGATATACAGTCTCCTCCCCGCATGGTTAACCGGTGTCGCCTGCGCGCTGATACCCCTGAAATTATATCAAAAAATAATTAACAGGATGATCCTTTGCGCCATTGCAGGTGGTCTGATCACGACGCTGTTTAATTTTGCGCGATATGATTTTGACATAAGCATACTGCCATTAATATATGGTGAAGTATTGATTATGCTTATTCCAGCGATTGTAGCCGGGGCAATAATGGGCGGGGTAATTACGTATTTGCCGGGGCTACGGGAAGTGAAGCGTAATAATAAATAAGAAGCGCCATTCGGGCCCGGAAATCCGGGCCCGTCTCTGTTACACCGCAGTCTGGAAAATCACGCCGTCCGCTTTTTCAGTGTACTGAGAGAGCTGGTCGAAGTTCAGGTAACGGTAGGTATCCACCGCCGCCAGCTCCGCAGAAGCCGGAAAACGATCTGTCGATGACCTTTTATTATGCGCCGGAATAACGCAGTCATTAAAAATGGGGAGTCTCACATCACCAGCCCGGCCCCTCCATCACGGGCATGAGTTTCACAATATTCTCCAGTACCAGTGGCGTGTGGTGATCTGAACTTAATGCCAGTAAAACATCACCTGTGACAACAATTTCTTGGTTTAACAAATCGTCGCCGTACTGTACTTTAACTCTTTCTATGATCTCATCGCTCAACAAGAGTTGCACTTGCCCATTCCAGTCGGCTGTCTGCATGTCGGCATCCTGGACGCAGGTTAACGGTTCTTCGAGTTTAACCACCCAATAACGCTGCGCGCCGCTTTTTTGCTCTGCCAGTATTCCGCGCAATGACACGGTATCGCCTTCCCGCACGCAACGCTGTTGCCGTTTTTTCGCCATTTCTTCAACCGTTTTGACTGGCAAAATGTCGGTGCTGTGGTTACACCAGGCCAGTGAGCTTTGGCGACTAATGCCCTGAAATTGAGGAACGGGCAACCACCATGTATTATTAGCGTCTTTCTGCAATACCACATCCAGCTTTTTACTATCCTGACTATACCAGTCAGCATCGGCATTGGCAGGTTCGCCACAAAAATAGGCATATTTTTGCGCCGCGCATAGCTGCGTCACCACGAAGGATGGCACAGGCGTATTATTCAGCGTTGTTTTACGATTAAGATCGCCAACGTAGTTTTCACGTACCGCGTCAAGCAGTTGCGTGCGCAACGGATCGCCTTTTTCTACCGGCAGGCAAGCTGCGATGCGCCCGTACTGTTTCACCAGCGCGCGTAATTCCTGTGACTTCAGGTCAACATTCCCGGCAAAGTGGCACTTTGCTTGCTCCGGCGCGCTAAACTCTTCATCCAGGTAAACCGTACTCACCCACCCTTCGGTACCGCTGTCCAGCAGAATACGATCGAAGAGATAATATTTATCATCTTCATCTTTAATATACTGACCGTCAGTATCTTTTAGCAGGCCGCAAAAATAGGCCAGTTCGCGCGTCTCGTTGATTTCAATCCGCTTGATATCGAAGCGGGCGTTTAATAGCCCAACCTCCTCGCGTAGCGTTAATGCAATAGCGCCGCGTGGATTTTCATCAGGCTTCAGCGGGAACATATCTGATGCATATAAATTGCAACAAATCATCATCAACACCAATAAAAAATAACGCATGAACGTGACCGTCGAAAAATTGCATTGAGGGTGCCATAATAGCGCTTTGCGTTATTATCAGTAATCATTTGCTCATGAAAAAGATCGCGTTCGGTTTCCCGTTATTGCTGGCAGTATTGCCTCATCCGGCGCAAGCCAATGAGGCCGTGGCGAATAGTTCATTGCATTTACTGGCACAGAGCGATATTCAACTGGCGAAAGAGCGTCTGTTAATTGAACGCGATCGGATTAATGCCGATTATTTGTTTGTGAATCCGACCGCGCAGGATATTATCGTTCCTGTCGTTTTCCCCATGCCGCCGCTGTCATTTAGCGACGTTAACGAAGTTGGCGAAGATTACATCCCCGGCATCCGCAACATTAAAATCCGCGTCGATGGTCAGATCGTGACCCCGCAACCACGCTGGACCGTAGTACTGAATGCTCCGCAGGAAGAGATCACCGATAAACTTCAGCAGGCTGGCTGGACGGTGGAGCAACTGATCGCCGCGCTAAGCGACGGTGAATTTTCGCCTCCGCCGGATCTCCCGGCGCTGCCGCCGGAATGGTTTAAGGATAATCAGCCGCAGTTTACTATCCAGCGCAACTTCATCTGGCAGCAGACCTTTCCGGCGGGGAAAGCGGTGACTATCCACCAGGTTTATACCCCGAGCGTGTCACTCAGCGCGCTAATGTCAACGGATGAACTGGACAATGACAACACCTGCCCGACGGCGGAAAACCGCCAGCAAATACAGCAGGCGCTGGATCAGTTAATGACGACGCAAGGCCCGGCAGGCGCTTTGGGGCAAAACCGGATGGATGTGGTGCTAACCGGTGATCCCGCGTGGAAAGAGGGAGACATCGGCGAGTTTACGCTGCGCCTTCACGGCGATGCGATAACCACCTGCTTTCAGCCGCCGCTGACGCGGGTTAACGCCACTACGCTGGAATTTAAGCAGAAAAATTTCCGGCCTGCGGAAAATCTGGCAGTGTCGTTTTATTCTTTATCGTCCATGTACGAATGATGGCATAAAACGCTTTACTCACTTAAATCCACGAGCGCATGAAGCGTCTTATAATTAAAAATCCACCAGGTAGAAAGAATTTCACCCTGCTGGTAAAATTTATAATCACTCTCGCTATTTGGCGACTTCAGTTTTATGACATCCCCCATCTGTTTCCAACGGGCATAAGGCGCCTTGTTATTCATTGATTTGAGATTCTGCACCATCGGTTCGCAGCGCGCGCACATTTTTGCGTTACCGTCATCGTAAAATGCCATCATCCCACCGTTAGTAACGTGTAAATACTGTAATTTAGCCGCCGCATCAGCGTTGCCGCATAGCATCAATAGCATTCCTATAACCCATAACTTTCTCATTCACTTTATTTCCGTTAAGCGAAAAATATTATCCAGTAACAGCGGCGTATGATGCGAGGTGCTCAGCGCCAGAAAAATATCGCCGCCGACGCTGACTTTTTTACCGACCAAATTGTTGAGCGATTCCCGCTCTTGTGGGGTTAGCACCAGTTGCATCGTCTGGTTCCAGCCAGGCTGCTGCTTATTGGCATCGCGCACGCAGGCAAGGGGGTTATCCGGGGTCAGGGTCCAGTAAGCGGACTCGCCGTCCCCCTGCTGGCGAAGCGTACCGGTGAGGTTAACGGTGTCTCCCTCCACCCTGCACGCCTGCGCCAGTTGCGCTAAATCGGTTTCTCGCAGCGTGCCATCGCTATAGTACCCGCAGCTCACTTTAGATTGTTGTGTCAGCAGGTTGTTTTCCGGCTGCGGGCGCCACACGCCATCCGGGGATTTTTTCAACACGACGCGAAGCCGATTATTGGCGTCATCATGGATAAAAAAACTCGTTTTATCTCCCGTCGCCTTACCCAAAAAGTAAGCATAATCTTCCGTGGCGCAAAGGTCTTCGACGATAAATTTTACCGTCGGCAGCGGGCCGTTAAGGGTTAAGCTATTGCTGTCGCCAATATAACTGGCGCGCAGGCCGTTCAGAATATCGCTTCGCAGCGGGTCGCTGGCTTTTACCGGCTGGCAAATATTTTTGCGCCCTTGCGCGGCGACCTGCTCACGTAAGAGTGCAGACGTTAACGGTACGTTTTTACCATAATGGCAGTGAACATCCTGCGGCGAAGCAATGGTTTTATCAAAGCGCACAACGCTGCCCCAACTCCAGCGATAACCTATCGCCATCACGCGGTCATAAAGATGATATTGATTTTGCCCATCCGTCAGAAAATTATCGTTTTTGTCTTTTATTAAGCCACAAACGTAAGCAATGCTACTGTTTGCTTCAATCCGCCGCAGGTTAAACAGCCCATCCTCAAGCCCTTCTTCATCGCGCAGCGACAGGGCAATATATTTGCGCCAGGTATCACCTTGTGGCAATGGCCTTATTTCTTCGGCAAATGTATTTTGGCAAATTATTAATAATAAAAATAAATAATACCGCATTTTTCTTCCCTCGAAAAACGGCACTCGCCGGATTATGATAATGATTATGTTTCGGACATGGAATGCACCGGTATGACATATTTTAAATGGCTGAGCGTACTCCTGTGTTTTATTACCAGTTACCATGCTTATGCAAACGACTCGGCGGTCGGGGAAACCAATGGTTCCATTGAATTTCTACAACAAAATGAGATCAGCATGGCGAAAGAGCGATTGTTGATTGCCAGCGATCGTATCAATGTCGATTATGTATTTATTAATCATTCGGCGCAGGATATTACCGTTCTGGTAGCCTTTCCGATGCCGGCTATTTCCCAACGATATATGGGAGATCGCACAGAAGGTATTGCCAACTTTAAGATCAGCGTGGACGGTAAACCGGTTAAAAGCGAGTCCCGCTGGCGAGTCATCCATGACTTAGGCGGTAAAGGTGAAGAAGACATTACGGCGAAACTACTGCAAACCGGCTGGACGATCCCACAGCTACGCCATGTCCTCAATCGCGAGGGCAAAGCCTCTATTGAAGAAGGATATAAAGAGGGAAAACAGCAATTACCGTCAGAGTGGTTTGATGACGGCTATCTGAATATTGCCGTTCAACAATATTTTATCTGGCAACAACGTTTTCCGGCGGGCAAGGAGATCGTTATTCACCACTCATACACGCCCAGTAAATCCACCGGCGTGCCTGACAGCCTTGACAGTCTTCTTGGTGATGAGCTCGGCGATCAATGCCTGACCGCCGCCACTCGCAAGGCGTTAAAACAGCTGGATGCAGGAATAAAATATAAAAACGAAGACGGTAGCGCGAATATCGGCTGGGGCTATCTGGGCTATATTCTGAAAACTGGCGCTAACTGGAAAGAGGGTGTCATTGGCGACTTTACCTTGCGCATTCATAAGAAGGATGAGACTGAAGTGGTTGTCCCCTGCTTTAATTACCCGCTAAAACAAATTGATCCGTTAACCCTGGAGTTTAAACAAAAAAACTTCAAGCCCGATGAAAACCTGGATATCCATTTTTATTACGATTCTTCGCTGTAAAAACTGGCCCGGAAATCCGGGCCAGTCACTTTTACACCGCAGTCTGGAAAATCACGCCATCTGCTTTCTCGGTGTACTGAGAAAGCTGGTCGAAGTTCAGATAACGGTAGGTATCTACCGCTGTTTTATCCACCTGCGCCACGTAGGTCTGGTACTCTTCCGGCGTTGGCAGTTTGCCGATCAGCGCCGCAACGGCCGCCAGCTCCGCAGAGGCCAGGAAAACGTTCGCACCGGTACCTAAACGGTTCGGGAAGTTACGGGTTGAAGTCGAGACGACCGTCGCACCGTCAGCCACACGCGCCTGGTTACCCATGCACAGGGAACAACCCGGGATTTCGATACGCGCGCCGCTCTTACCGAACACGCTGTAGTAACCTTCTTCGGTCAGCTGCGCGGCGTCCATACGGGTTGGCGGCGCCACCCACAGGCGGGTCGGCAGCTGGCCTTTGTGCGCATCCAGCAGCTTACCAGCGGCGCGGAAGTGGCCGATGTTGGTCATGCAGGAGCCGATGAACACTTCGTCGATCTTCTCGCCCTGCACATCAGACAGCAGACGCGCGTCGTCCGGATCGTTCGGCGCACACAGGATTGGCTCTTTGATATCCGCCAGATCGATGTCGATCACCGCCGCGTACTCTGCGTCAGCATCGGCTTCCAGCAGCTGCGGGTCCGCCAGCCATTTTTCCATGCCCTGGATACGACGTTCCAGCGTACGGCGGTCGCCGTAGCCTTCGGCGATCATCCACTTCAGCAGGACGATGTTGGAGGTCAGGTATTCAACAATCGGCTCTTTGTTCAGCTTGATGGTACAACCGGCAGCGGAACGCTCGGCAGAAGCATCGGTCAGCTCAAACGCCTGCTCCACTTTCAGATCCGGCAGACCTTCAATTTCCAGGATGCGGCCAGAGAAGATGTTTTTCTTGCCTTTCTTCTCAACGGTCAGCAGGCCCTGTTTGATGGCGTACAGCGGAATGGCGTGGACCAGATCGCGCAGGGTGATGCCCGGCTGCATTTTGCCTTTGAAACGCACCAGCACGGATTCCGGCATATCCAGCGGCATCACGCCGGTCGCGGCGGCAAACGCCACCAGACCAGAACCCGCCGGGAAAGAGATACCAATCGGGAAACGGGTATGGGAGTCACCGCCGGTACCGACGGTATCCGGCAGCAGCATACGGTTCAGCCAGGAGTGGATCACGCCGTCGCCCGGACGCAGGGAGACACCGCCACGGTTCATAATGAAGTCTGGCAGCGTGTGGTGCGTGGTGACGTCAACCGGCTTCGGATAGGCTGCGGTGTGACAGAACGACTGCATGACCAGATCGGCGGAGAATCCCAGACAGGCCAGGTCTTTCAGCTCATCGCGGGTCATCGGGCCAGTAGTATCCTGAGAACCGACGGAGGTCATTTTCGGTTCGCAGTACGCGCCCGGACGGATACCTTTCACGCCGCAGGCGCGACCGACCATTTTCTGCGCCAGCGAGAAGCCACGGCTGCTTTCCGCCACGTCTTTTGCCTGACGGAAAACGTCTGAGTGCGGCAGCCCCAGCGCTTCACGCGCTTTGGTGGTCAGGCCACGGCCGATAATCAGCGGAATACGACCACCGGCACGCACTTCGTCGATCAGCACGTCGGTTTTCAGTTCGAAGGTTGCCAGTAGCTCGCCGGTTTCATGATTGCGCACTTCGCCTTTGTACGGGTAGACGTCAATCACATCGCCCATATTCAGGTTAGAAACGTCAACTTCGATTGGCAGTGCGCCCGCATCTTCCATAGTGTTAAAGAAGATAGGCGCAATTTTGCCACCGAGGCACAGGCCGCCGCCGCGCTTGTTCGGCACGTTCGGGATGTCATCGCCCATGAACCACAGCACGGAGTTGGTCGCGGATTTACGGGAAGAACCGGTGCCCACCACGTCGCCCACGTAGGCCAGCGGGTAGCCTTTTTTCTGCAATGCTTCGATTTGTTTGATGGGGCCGACAACGCCTGGCTGATCCGGCTCAATGCCTTCACGGGCGTTTTTCAGCATCGCCTGCGCATGTAACGGGATATCCGGTCTCGACCACGCATCCGGCGCCGGAGAGAGATCGTCGGTATTCGTTTCGCCGGTCACTTTGAAAACGGTGACGGTGATTTTTTCCGCCAGCGGCGGACGGCTCAGGAACCATTCGGCGTCGGCCCAGGATTGCATCACCTGTTTGGCGTATTCATTGCCCGCTTTGGCTTTCTCTTCTACGTCGTAGAAGTTATCGAACATCAGCAGGGTGTGGGACAGTGCTTTGGCCGCAATCGGCGCCAGTTTCGCATCGTCCAGCGCATCAATCAGCGGATGAATGTTGTAACCACCCTGCATGGTGCCCAGCAGTTCAATGGCTTTTTCTGGGGAGACCAGCGGAGAGGTGGTGTCGCCTTTCGCGACAGCAGCGAGAAAACCGGCTTTAACATAAGCGGCTTCATCTACGCCAGGAGGAACGCGGTTGATCAACAGGTCTAACAGGAATTCTTCTTCGCCCACAGGCGGGGTCTTCAGCAGCTCGACAAGCGCAGCCATTTGGTTTGCGTCTAAAGGTTTTGGCACAATCCCCTGGGCAGCACGCTCAGCTACGTGCTTACGGTATTCTTCTAGCACGACGATATCTCCTCGCTCTCATTGTCATAATGCGGCGCTTTTGTTGATGGGCGATTCTCTTCACGCTCCTGTGAGACAGTAGTTAGTAGGGTAAATGCCCGGTACCGCATAAGGCACAATAACAGGATTTTCTTTAAGTGTTAATCTGTTTACAAAAAAGCAACATAAAAAAGTGGCTGAATCGTTAAGGATGGTCTAATGCTCTACTGAGACGGGAGCTGCAGCCATAAATGCTTACCTCATTTCGTGCTTTGATCGTCACGTAACGTTATCGATCCCAACATTAGCTAAAAATTAAACTATCGTCCCTTTATACTCACGCGAAACTGCACCCCGTCGGCGGCAGGCATAATGACCATAGCGATTCTCTGGAATCGGGAGAGATAAAATGACGTTGCCCTTTAAACCCCATCTCATTGCCCTTGTGTGCAGTGCCGGGTTATTTGCCGCTTCGGGCGTACTGTATGTTAAAAGCCGCGCTCCCGAAGCGCCCGCGCAGGCGGCAGCTCCCGCCCCTGAGCAAACGCAGACCGCTGTGCCCGCGCCTGTCGCGAAAACGACCTTTACCACTGCGCAAATCGATCAATGGGTCGCGCCTGTCGCGCTTTATCCCGATGCCCTGCTTTCGCAGGTGCTCATGGCCTCCACCTACCCGGCGAACGTGGTTCAGGCCGTCCAGTGGTCGCGAGATAACCCCACGCTGCAGGGCGATGCCGCTATTCAGGCGGTGGCCAGCCAACCGTGGGATCCCAGCGTCAAATCGCTGGTCGCCTTTCCCCAGTTGATGGCGCTTATGGGCGAGAATCCGCAATGGGTGCAAAACCTGGGCGATGCGTTCTTAGCCCAGCCACAGGATGTGATGGATGCGGTGCAAAGGCTGCGTCTGCTCGCTCAACAAACCGGTTCGCTAAAATCAACGCCGCAGCAAACCGTCACCAGCGTGCCGAAGCCCAGCGCTTCTACCGCCGTCACGACAACAACCACCACCACATCCGCCAGTACGCCAGCGACACCGTCGACCGTCATCAAAATTGAACCCGCGAATCCGCAGGTGGTGTACGTGCCGAACTATAACCCCGCGACGGTGTATGGCGCCTGGCCCAATACCGCTTATCCGCCGGTGTATTTACCGCCCCCTCCGGGGCAGCAGTTTGCCGACAGTTTTGTTAAAGGTTTTGGTTATAGTCTGGGCGTCGCCACCACCTATGCGTTGTTCAGCAGCATAGACTGGGATGACGACGATCATCACCACCATGACGACGACCATCATGATGATGATTACCATCATGGTGGTAACGGTTATCAACATAATGGCGATAATATCAACATCAATGTCAATAATTTCAACCGGATATCCGGGCAAAACCTGCCGGGCCAAACGATGGGCTGGCAGCATAATCCCGCCTGGCGCAATGGCGTCCCCTATCCGAATAATACCGTTGCGCAACGATTCCATCCCACCAATGTTAGCGGCGGGTTAAGCGCAACGCAGCAAGCGCCAGTGTCTCGCGACAGTCAGCGCCAGGCGGCCATGACGCAATTCCAACAGCGCAGCCATACATCACCCGCTAACCTGTCAGGCGAGACATCCCGCGATAGACAGCGCAAAGCGGCATCGCAGCAGTTAAATCAAATTGCCCAGCGTAATAATTACCGTGGCTATGACGGAACACAAAACAGCAGTCGTCGCGAGGCGGCGCAGCAGACACTGAATAAATCCACCACGCAGCAGCATCGTTCCGAGCTGAAGGCTAAAGCCCAGCAGCACCCTGTTTCACAACAGCAGAGAGACACCGCCCGCCAGCGTATTGAATCCTCTACGCCGCAACAGCGTCAGGCATTTCGCCAGAATATGCACGCCAATGTGTTTAGCGGGAACGACAGTCGATCGCCGTCATGGCAATCGCAACAGCTACGCGGCCTGGAAAGCCGTCGCGGCAGTCACTTAAACACCGAGCAACGCGCCGCCGCGCGGGAACATTTTTCTGAACATCATGAATTTCATCGCCGTTAACCGGAGCAGATAATGAAAAAGGTTATGTTAAGCGCTCTGTTACTGTCGTTACCCTTGCTGGGCTACGCGCAGGAACGGTTCCCCTCCCCGGAAGCGGCCGCCAGCGCCTTCGCCGCGGCGGTAGCCGGAAAAAACGAAACGCAGCTTACCGCGCTACTGGGCGATGACTGGCGGCAATTTCTGCCGCCGGAAGGTGCCGATCCCGAGGCCGTGGCCCGCTTCAATCGTGACTGGCGCGAAGGCCATCGCATTGTACAAAAAGACAATACGGCGCACCTGAATGTCGGACGAGAAGACTGGCAGCTCCCGGTGCCCATGGTGAAAGAGACTGGCGGCTGGCGCTTTGATATGGCGGCAGCCGGGAATGAGATCCTCACCCGTACTATTGGGCGAAATGAACTTTCTACCTTACAGGCCATGCATGCTTACGTTGATGCGCAGCAGGATTATTACTTACAAAACCATCGCTGGGCGCACAGGATAATCAGTAGCGAAGGCCAAAAAGATGGCCTGTACTGGCCAACCAAAGCAGGCGACGTCCCCAGTCCGTTAGGCCCAAACTTTAGTCCCGCAGCGCCAGACGAGGGTTACCACGGCTACCATTTCCGTATTATCAGCGATAACGACGGTCACGGCGCGGCGCTTCTGGCCTGGCCGATGCATTACGGCGAAACCGGGGTGATGAGTTTTATGGTCAACCAGGACGATCGTATTTATCAGGCGGATTTAGGCAAGGAGACGGAGAGTAAAGTTCAGGCTATCACGCGTTTTGCGCCAGACGCGCAGTGGCAGGTCGCCGAATAACCCGTAAGCGCCTGGCGTTATCGCCAGGCCATGATCATTAGCCCTGATGCGGCATTAATTCCGGGTGGCCTTGTACCGGCGGCTTGTTGCTGGTCAGCGCGGCTTCATCAGCCTGAATGCTGCCGGAATTAGCCGCCCATACGCCTTCATGCGTGTGGGTGATCTGCTGATGCTGCGCATTCAAATCCTCGCCCATTGCCGCAATATGCGTACTTTCCGTACCGCCGCTGTTAGTCGCCCAGGGGATGACGGGATCGCTGGCAAATGCCATGCCGGAAATCAACGTCGCAGTTAGCGCTGCTGTTGTCAGAAAAAGTTTCATATATCAAACCTCATAATTAGTTCGCTATTATTTTATAGAGTTACTAATTTCAGGGTGATGACAAAGTAAGGAGAGGTATTTCTTATGAAACAATTAGTTGGTCGAAAATGACAAACAAAGGCACTACCGACGGCATAAGCTTTGAAAAACGTACTGCTGCGGAAAAGATAAATTTTGCGGTTTCGTTATCCTTCGCCATCATTTGACACATCTGATTTGCCATGCATAAAAAAAGCGGCTGTAAAGCCGCTTTTTTGTATCGAGTGGCGCATTGCCACCTACAGAAGATTATTTCTTCTTCGCTTTCGGGTTCGGCAGGTCGGTAATACTACCTTCGAACACTTCAGCAGCCAGACCGACGGACTCGTGCAGAGTCGGGTGAGCATGAATGGTCAGCGCGATGTCTTCAGCGTCACAGCCCATTTCGATCGCCAGACCGATTTCACCCAGTAGCTCGCCGCCGTTGGTACCGACAATCGCCCCGCCGATCACGCGGTGAGATTCTTTGTCGAAAATCAGTTTGGTCATACCGTCTGCGCAGTCAGAAGCGATAGCACGGCCAGAAGCTGCCCACGGGAAGGTGGCGGTTTCATAGCTGATGCCTTTTTCTTTCGCTTCTTTCTCGGTCAGGCCAACCCATGCCACTTCTGGCTCGGTGTACGCGATAGACGGGATAACTTTCGGATCGAAGTAGTGTTTCTTCCCGGCGATAACTTCAGCGGCAACGTGGCCTTCGTGAACGCCTTTATGCGCCAGCATCGGCTGACCGACGATATCGCCGATAGCGAAGATGTGCGGCACGTTGGTGCGCAGCTGTTTGTCCACGCGGATAAAGCCACGGTCGTCAACTTCCACGCCTGCTTTGCCCGCGTCGAGGTTTTTACCGTTCGGCACACGACCAATCGCCACCAGCACGGCGTCATAACGCTGCGCTTCAGCCGGGGCTTTTTTGCCTTCCATCGAAACGTAGATACCGTCTTCTTTCGCTTCAACGGCAGTCACTTTGGTTTCCAGCATCAGGTTGAATTTCTTGCTGATGCGCTTGGTGAAGACTTTAACGATGTCTTTATCAGCCGCCGGGATAACCTGGTCGAACATTTCAACCACGTCGATCTCTGAACCCAGCGCGTGGTATACGGTACCCATTTCCAGACCGATGATACCGCCGCCCATGACCAGCATACGCTTCGGTACTTCTTTCAGTTCCAGAGCGTCGGTAGAATCCCATACGCGCGGGTCTTCATGCGGAATAAACGGTAATTGGATCGGACGAGAACCTGCCGCGATGATCGCGTTGTCGAAGTTGATCACGGTTTTGCCGTTTTCGCCTTCAACTTCCAGGGTGTTCGCCCCGGTGAATTTACCCAGACCGTTGACCACTTTCACTTTACGGCCTTTGGCCATACCCGCCAGACCGCCGGTCAGCTGCGTGATCACTTTCTCTTTCCAGGTACGAATCTTGTCGATATCGGTTTTCGGCTCAC
Organism: Salmonella sp. SJTUF15591; assembly: GCF_043356435.1. Taxonomy (NCBI): domain Bacteria; kingdom Pseudomonadati; phylum Pseudomonadota; class Gammaproteobacteria; order Enterobacterales; family Enterobacteriaceae; genus Salmonella; species Salmonella sp. SJTUF15591. The sequence continues at coordinate 120,486 of NZ_JBEUJO010000008.1, forward strand.
CGAAGACGATACCGTGTTCAGCCAGCGCTTTGGCTTCTTCGATAACTTTTGCTACGTGCAGCAGCGCTTTAGAAGGGATACAGCCGACGTTCAGACAAACACCGCCAAGGGTGCTGTAGCGTTCTACAATTACGGTTTCCAGACCTAAATCAGCGCAACGGAAAGCGGCAGAATAGCCTGCCGGGCCCGCCCCAAGTACCACGACCTGAGTTTTGATTTCAGTACTCATCATGACCTCTTTATTTGTATCCGGCGGTCCGGGGTACTTGATCGCCCATCATCCACCGGGTCGTTCTATCCGCCCGTATCTTACAAAATTGTTAACAATTTTGAAACAACAAACGGATCACGAATTATCGCTTTCGCTAATAACCTCACAAAATACATGAGATTATCAAAAAAAAGCCGGCCGTCGGGCCGGCTTTTTCATTACATCACCAGACGGCGAATGTCAGACAACATATTGTTGATAATGGTAATGAAACGCGCACCATCAGCACCATCGATCACACGGTGGTCGAAGGAAAGAGAGATAGGCATCATCAGACGCGGCACAAACTCTTTCCCATTCCACACCGGTTCCATCGCCGACTTAGAAACGCCGAGGATAGCCACTTCCGGCGCGTTAACAATCGGCGCGAAGTGGGTAGTTCCCAGGCCGCCGATGCTGGAGATAGTGAAGCAACCACCCTGCATTTCGCCAGCGGTCAGCTTACCATCACGCGCTTTTTTGGAGATGGTGGTCAGTTCACGAGACAGCTCGGTCACGCTCTTCTTATTCACGTCTTTAAAGACCGGAACCACCAGGCCATTCGGGGTATCAACCGCCACGCCGATGTTGATGTATTTCTTCAGGGTCAGACGCTGACCGTCTTCGGACAGCGAGCTGTTGAAGCGCGGCATCTGTTCCAGAGCAGCGGCAACCGCTTTCATGATGAAGACCACTGGCGTGTATTTCACATCCAGTTTACGCTTCTCAGCTTCGGCGTTCTGCTGTTTACGGAACGCTTCCAGATCGGTGATATCGGTTTTGTCGAAGTGCGTAACGTGCGGGATCATCACCCAGTTACGGCTCAGGTTCGCGCCAGAGATTTTCTGGATACGGCCCAGTTCCACTTCTTCAACTTCACCAAACTTGCTGAAGTCCACTTTCGGCCACGGCAGCATACCCGGGATACCGCCGCCCGCAGCAGCCGGCGCAGCTTCCGCGCGTTTGATTGCGTCTTTCACGTACGCCTGAACGTCTTCGCGCAGAATACGGCCTTTACGACCGGTGCCTTTCACTTTCGCCAGGTTGACGCCAAACTCGCGCGCCAGACGGCGAATCAGTGGGGTAGCGTGAACGTAAGCGTCGTTTTCAGCGAACTCAGATTTGCCTTCCGCTTTGGCTGCAGGGGCAGCAGGCTTCTCAGCTTTCGCCGCCGGAGCCGGTGCCGCCGTTTCCTGTTTAGCCGGAGCGGCCGCAGGCGCTGCGCCTTCTACTTCAAAGACCATAATCAGAGAACCGGTTTTCACTTTATCGCCGGTGCTGATTTTGATTTCTTTCACGGTGCCCGCGAACGGCGCAGGCACTTCCATGGAGGCTTTGTCGCCTTCCACGGTGATCAGCGACTGTTCAGCGGCAACTTTATCGCCGACTTTGACCATCACTTCGGTGACTTCAACTTCGTCGCCGCCGATATCCGGTACGTTAACGTCTTTCACGCCCGTCGCTGCTGCTGGAGCAGCCGCAGCCGGAGCGGCTTCCGCTTTCGCTGGTGCTGCGGCAGGCGCTGCGCCCGCCACTTCGAAGACCATAATCAGTGAGCCGGTAGACACTTTATCACCGGTGTTCACTTTGATCTCTTTCACGGTGCCCGCGAACGGCGCCGGCACTTCCATAGAGGCCTTGTCGCCTTCGACGGTGATCAGCGACTGTTCAGCTTCAACGGTGTCGCCCACTTTCACCATCACTTCAGTCACTTCAACTTCGTCACTGCCGATATCCGGAACGTGAACGTCTTTCGCCGCTGCCGCAGCAGGTGCTGCTGCCGGCGCCGCTTCTTTCTTCTCTTCTGCCTTAGCAGGTGCAGCGTCGGCTGCACCGTCGGCGGAATCGAAAATCATGATAAGTGCACCGGTCTCGGTTTTGTCGCCGACAGAGACTTTGATCTCTTTCACGACGCCAGCCTGCGGAGACGGGACTTCCATAGAGGCTTTGTCGCCTTCTACGGTGATCAGCGACTGTTCAGCTTCCACTTTGTCGCCCACTTTGACCAGAATCTCGGTGATTTCAACTTCATCTGTCCCGATGTCCGGTACTTTGATTTCGATAGCCATTATTCTTTTACCTCTTACGCCAGACGCGGGTTAACTTTATCTGCATCGATGTTGAATTTGGTAATCGCATCCGCTACCACTTTCTTGTCGATTTCGCCACGTTTAGCCAGTTCGCCCAGCGCTGCGACAACCACATAAGAAGCATCAACTTCGAAGTGGTGACGCAGGTTCTCACGGCTGTCGGAACGACCGAAGCCATCCGTACCCAGTACGCGATAGTCGTCAGCCGGTACGTAAGTACGAACCTGCTCGGCGAACAGTTTCATATAGTCAGTAGATGCTACAGCCGGAGCGTCGTTCATCACCTGAGCGATGTACGGTACGCGCGGGGTTTCCAGCGGGTGCAGCATGTTCCAGCGCTCGCAATCCTGGCCATCGCGCGCCAGTTCGGTGAAAGAGGTGACGCTATACACGTCAGAACCTACGCCGTAGTCGTTCGCCAGAATCTGCGCTGCTTCACGGACGTGACGCAGGATAGAGCCGGAGCCCAGCAGCTGAACTTTACCTTTGCTACCCTCAACGGTTTCGAGTTTGTAGATACCTTTACGGATACCTTCCTCAGCACCTGCAGGCATTGCCGGCATATGGTAGTTTTCGTTCAGCGTGGTGATGTAGTAGTAAACGTTCTCTTGTTTCTCACCGTACATACGCTCCAGACCATCATGCATGATGACAGCCACTTCGTAAGCGTAAGCCGGGTCGTAAGAGATACAGTTCGGGATAGTCAGCGACTGAATATGGCTGTGACCATCTTCGTGCTGCAGACCTTCGCCGTTCAGCGTAGTACGACCGGAAGTCCCGCCGATCAGGAAGCCGCGAGCCTGCTGGTCGCCAGCCTGCCAGCACAGGTCGCCGATACGCTGGAACCCGAACATGGAGTAGTAGATGTAGAACGGGATCATCGGCAGATCGTTGGTGCTGTAAGAGGTCGCCGCAGCCAGCCAGGATGCGCCTGCGCCCAGCTCGTTGATCCCTTCCTGCAGAATCTGGCCTTTCTCGTCTTCTTTGTAGTAAGCAACCTGCTCACGGTCCTGCGGGGTGTACTGCTGGCCGTTCGGGCTGTAGATACCAATCTGACGGAACAGACCTTCCATACCGAAAGTACGCGCTTCGTCGGCGATGATCGGAACCAGACGATCTTTGATCGACTTGTTCTTCAGCATCACGTTCAGGGCACGCACGAAAGCGATCGTAGTGGAAATCTCTTTACTTTGCTCTTCCAGCAGCGCGCCGAAATCTGAAAGTTGAGGCAGCTCTAACTTCTCGGTGAAGTTCGGCTGACGGCTTGGCAGGTAGCCATGCAGCGCCTGACGGCGTTCATGCAGGTATTTGTGTTCTTCAGAACCTTCCGGGAAGGTAATGTACGGCAGTTTTTCGAGATCAGCATCGGCAACCGGCACGTTGAAACGATCGCGGACGTAACGCACGCCGTCCATGTTCATTTTCTTCACCTGGTGAGCGATGTTTTTGCCTTCCGCGGTGTCGCCCATGCCGTAACCTTTAATGGTATGGGCCAGGATTACGGTCGCTTTGCCTTTGGTTTCCTGCGCTTTTTTCAGTGCCGCGTAGACTTTCTTCGGATCGTGACCACCACGGTTCAGCGCCCAAATCTGCTCATCGGTCCAGTCGGCCACCAGCGCGGCGGTTTCCGGATATTTACCGAAGAAGTGCTCACGCACGTAAGCGCCGTCTTTGGATTTGAAGGTCTGGTAGTCGCCGTCAACGGTTTCGTTCATCAGCTGGATCAGTTTACCGCTGGTGTCTTTACGCAGCAGTTCATCCCAACGACCGCCCCACATGACTTTAATAACGTTCCAGCCAGCACCTGCAAAGATGCCTTCCAGTTCGTTAACAATCTTGCCGTTACCGGTGACCGGGCCGTCAAGACGCTGCAGGTTACAGTTGATAACAAAGACCAGGTTGTCCAGTTTTTCACGGGTGGCGATGGTGATCGCGCCTTTGGATTCCGGCTCATCCATCTCGCCGTCGCCGAGGAAGGCGTAAACGGTCTGTTTAGAGGTATCTTTCAGGCCACGGTGTTCCAGATATTTCAGGAATTTCGCCTGGTAGATAGCACCGATTGGGCCCAGCCCCATAGAGACGGTCGGGAACTGCCAGAATTCCGGCATCAGTTTCGGGTGCGGATAGGAAGAGAGGCCATTGCCGTGAACTTCCTGACGGAAGTTATCCATCTGTTCCTGGGTCAGACGACCTTCCAGGAACGCGCGAGCGTAGATGCCCGGAGAGATGTGGCCCTGGAAGTACACCAGGTCGCCGCCATCCTGTTCGTTGCGCGCACGGAAGAAATGGTTGAAACAGACATCATAGATCGTGGCGGAAGACTGGAAGGACGCCATGTGGCCGCCCAACTCAAGGTCTTTTTTAGACGCGCGCAGCACGGTCATGATGGCGTTCCAGCGGATAGCAGAACGAATGCGACGTTCCAGCTCCAGATTGCCCGGGTATTCCGGTTCGTCTTCAACGGCAATAGTGTTGATGTAATTACTGGCCCCTGCGCCTGCCGCGACTTTCACGCCGCCTTTACGAGCTTCAGAAAGCAGTTGGTCAATCAGATACTGAGCGCGCTCAACACCTTCTTCACGGATGACCGATTCGATCGCCTGTAGCCAGTCGCGAGTTTCGATCGGATCCACGTCATTTGGGAAACGTTCTGACATGGGGGTATTCCTTATCTATCTAATACGTTGAGTTATCTGGAACCTGTCCCATTAAACTTTCGTCAGAAAGCTTAATAAGACAGGTTCTGCGTTTATTGCCTGGCCCATAAGGTGTAATTGTTGCAGCCAGTTTGGTCACGGACAGCGCGGAACAACCGGAACGTACACGTAGTACGTGAGGATTGTGAGCACTGCCCAGGACCAAAATGGCAAATAAAATAGCCTTATGGGCCTGGCATTTAGTTGCCGCGCACATTTTTGCGCTTTATTCACAACATCTTCTGGTTAACGTTCTGCCAGAAAAAACTAATTCTTGCGCTGTTCCAGGCGGCGTAAAGCGCGTTCACGACGGCTCTCCTCACGGCTTCTGTCCAACATAATCTCTTCGATAAACGCCAGATGGCGGTGTGACGCTTCACGCGCTTCTTCTGGTTTTCCGGCCATAATGGCTTCAAATATACGGGTGCGATGCGTACTCACCAGCGGCAGCATCTCCCGACGCGCATACAGCAATTCGAAGTTCTGCCGCACGTTTTGCGCCAGCATCGGCTCCATACACCTTAGCAGATGAAGCAATACCACGTTGTGTGCCGCTTCGGTGACGGCGATTTGATACTGGAGCACGGCTTCGGACTCGGCATCCAGATCGCCGGACTCTTGCGCCAGCTCAATGGCATGGTGCAGCTCGCGAATACGGTCTTTATCTTCGTCGGTGCTGCGCAGCGCCGCGTAATAAGCCGCAATGCCTTCCAGCGCATGGCGCGTTTCGAGCAGGTCAAACTGGGATTCAGGGTGATCGGAGAGCAATTCCACCAGCGGGTCGCTAAAGCTCTGCCACAGGCTGCTCTGCACGAAGGTTCCGCCGCCCTGGCGACGAAGCAACAATCCCTTCGCTTCGAGACGTTGAATCGCCTCGCGCAAGGAGGGACGGGAGACGTCGAACTGTTTTGCCAGTTCACGTTCCGGTGGGAGTTTTTCTCCGGGACGCAATGTTCCCTCAAGGATTAAAAACTCCAGCTGCTGCTCGATCACATCGGAGAGTTTTGGTTGGCGGATTTTGCTGTAGGCCATGATTTCCTGTCTTAAGCCATTTGCCCGGAGTCAATTGGTCTTACCAATTTCATGTCTGTGACGCTAAAGTAACAAAGTATTCACCTTCTGTCCATACAGGTTTTGATTGAAATCAGTAAAGGAGGCACATTTTAACAATTTTACAGAAATCATGTTTCAAAACTGTAACTGTGCACAAATGTTAAATTTACCCACCAGGAGGTAGATTTAACGTATTTGAAACGATAAAAAATCTCATCTGAACCGATTCAACAGCAGATTAAATGCGTTTTTATGCATAAATAATGAATAAAAACAAATTAACATCTGTAAGGGAAAATAAAAGGAGGTATTTACAAGTGCTTTCTTTTTACGCAACTCGTCATCACCCCTGCACAAAGCAGGTGCATTCGCGGCCACATACCATTATTCTGATCAAGACGAAAGAGTTGAAGTGACATTTTAAAAAACGAGCTTGTAAATAAATCAATACAAAAAGCGGAATTGCAAACTTACACACGCACTACTGCATCGTTCAAAATAAGCGCGTTATGAATAAACCGCGCCCGATACACGAGGTTTTATAATGGACAGTCAGCAGCACGGCGAGCAGCTCAAGCGCGGCCTGAAAAACCGCCATATTCAGCTTATCGCATTGGGCGGCGCGATAGGGACAGGCTTGTTCCTGGGAAGCGCCTCCGTTATTCAGTCGGCGGGGCCAGGAATTATCCTGGGCTATGCGATTGCAGGCTTTATTGCCTTTCTGATTATGCGCCAGCTGGGGGAGATGGTGGTTGAAGAACCGGTCGCCGGCTCTTTTAGCCACTTCGCCTATAAATACTGGGGCGGCTTTGCCGGATTCGCTTCCGGCTGGAACTACTGGGTGCTGTACGTATTAGTTGCCATGGCGGAACTGACCGCAGTGGGTAAATATATCCAGTTCTGGTATCCGGAGATCCCCACCTGGGCTTCTGCGGCAGCCTTCTTTGTGATTATCAACGCCATCAACCTGACCAACGTTAAAGTGTTCGGTGAGATGGAGTTTTGGTTCGCCATTATTAAAGTGATCGCCGTCATCGCTATGATTCTGTTCGGCGCGTGGTTACTCTTCAGCGATACCGCTGGTCCGCAGGCCACCGTGCGCAACCTGTGGGAACAGGGCGGCTTTCTGCCGCATGGCTGGACCGGGCTGGTGATGATGATGGCCATTATTATGTTTTCTTTCGGCGGACTGGAGCTGGTAGGGATCACCGCCGCTGAAGCCGATAACCCGGAACAGAGCATTCCCAAAGCTACCAATCAGGTTATCTATCGCATCCTGATTTTTTATATCGGCTCGCTGGCGGTTCTGCTTTCGCTGCTGCCATGGACGCGCGTCACCGCCGATACCAGCCCGTTTGTTCTTATCTTCCATGAGCTGGGCGATACGTTTGTCGCCAATGCGCTGAATATCGTGGTTCTCACCGCCGCGCTATCGGTTTATAACAGCTGCGTTTACTGCAACAGCCGTATGCTGTTCGGTCTGGCCCAGCAGGGAAATGCGCCGAAAGCGCTGCTGAACGTCGACAAACGCGGCGTGCCGGTGAGCTCCATTTTGGTTTCCGCCGTCGTGACGGCGTTGTGCGTGCTGCTCAACTACCTGGCCCCAGAGTCCGCATTCGGACTGCTGATGGCGCTGGTGGTCTCCGCGCTGGTCATTAACTGGGCGATGATTAGCCTTGCCCATATGATGTTCCGTCGCGCGAAACAGCAGCAGGGCGTGAAAACCCGCTTCCCGGCCCTGTTTTATCCGTTCGGCAACGTTCTCTGCCTGCTGTTTATGGCGGCGGTATTGATCATTATGCTGATGACGCCAGGTATGGCGATCTCCGTGTGGCTGATTCCGGTATGGTTGCTCATCCTGGGCGTCGGCTACCTGTGTAAAGAAAAAACGGCAAAAACGGTGAAAGCCCACTGATCGTGGCGTTACTTTTCTGCCCTCCCCGTCCGGGGAGGGTGTTATCTGCCTCACAGTTTCCCACGTATAACCATTTTATCCATATCAGCGGCGTGATCCTGCTACGCAAATAAAAGCTCGCAGGCGAATAATTACCGCCATCATCTGATGGGGAGAAGTCTCAATGGATAAGGGCAGACTTTCGGTAAGAGAGAAAATCGGGTATGGCATGGGCGACGCCGGATGTAACATTATTTTTGGCGCTATCATGCTGTTTGTTAATTATTTTTATACGGATATTTTTGGTCTTGCCCCGGCGTTAGTCGGTGTTTTACTCCTTTCAGTACGCGTTATCGATGCCGTTACCGATCCGGTGATGGGCGCGCTTGCCGATCGTACCCAAAGTAAATATGGTCGTTTCCGCCCCTGGCTACTGTGGATTGCATTTCCCTACGCGCTGTTCAGCGTGCTGATGTTCACGACGCCGGACTGGGGCTATAACAGCAAAGTTGTCTATGCTTTCGTCACCTATTTTCTGCTTTCTGTGACCTACACCGCCATCAATATTCCCTATTGCTCACTGGGCGGCGTGATCACCAATGATCCAAAAGAGCGCGTGGCCTGTCAGGCTTATCGCTTCGTGTTAGTCGGCATCGCGACGCTGTTGCTATCGTTAACGCTATTGCCGATGGTGGACTGGTTTGGCGGCGGCGACAAAGCCAAAGGCTATCAGTTGGCGATGACCGTGCTGGCGATTATCGGCATGGGTATGTTTCTGTTCTGCTTTGCCAGCGTCCGCGAACGCGTTCGCCCTGCCGTTCCGACGCACGATGATATGAAGAATGATTTCAAAGACGTGTGGAAAAACGATCAATGGGTACGCATTCTGCTATTGACCTTATGTAACGTCTGCCCGGGGTTTATCCGTATGGCGGCGACCATGTATTACGTCACCTGGGTGATGGGACAAAGCACCCATTTCGCTACGCTTTTTATTAGCCTTGGCGTGGTCGGTATGATGATCGGCAGTATGCTGGCAAAAGTCTTAACCGATCGCTGGTGTAAATTGAAGGTATTTTTCTGGACCAATATCGCGCTGGCGATTTTCTCCTGCGCGTTCTATTTCTTTGATCCGAAAGCTACCGTGATGATAGTGGCGCTCTACTTTCTGCTCAATATTCTGCATCAGATCCCTTCCCCGTTGCACTGGTCGCTGATGGCGGACGTCGATGATTACGGCGAATGGAAAACCGGCAAACGCATTACCGGTATTAGCTTCTCCGGTAATCTGTTCTTCCTGAAACTGGGCCTGGCGATTGCCGGGGCGATGGTCGGCTTTTTGCTCTCCTGGTACGGTTATGACGCCAGCGCCAAAGCGCAAAGCGCCTCGGCGATGAACGGTATTATGCTGTTGTTTACCGTTATCCCCGGCGTTGGCTATCTGATTACCGCAGGCGTGGTACGTCTGCTGAAAGTTGACCGTGAACTGATGAAAAAAATCCAGGACGATTTGGAAAAACGTCGCACTAATTACCGCGAATTGAGTGAGTTGCAGGAGCTCAAAGCCGCTGAAAGCGTAAGGAAAGCCTGATGGCAAACTGGCCAAACCCGTTTATTGAACAACGTGCCGATCCATTTATTTTACGCGACGGCAGTGATTACTACTTTATTGCCTCCGTACCGGAATATGACAGGCTGGAAATCCGCCGGGCTGATTCGCTGGAAGGGTTGCGCACCGCCGACCCCGTTGTCGTCTGGCGCAAACCGAAAACAGGCCCGATGAGCCAGCTCATCTGGGCACCGGAAATGCACCGCATCAACGGTAAGTGGTACATCTATTTTGCCGCTACCCATACTCAAGCGCTTGATAAGCTGGGAATGTTCCAGCACCGCATGTTTGCCCTGGAGTGCGCCGATGCCGACCCACTCACCGGCAAGTGGACGGAGAAAGGTCAAATTAAAACACCGTTTGATACCTTCGCCCTCGATGCCACCACTTTTTATCATCAGGGAAAACAGTGGTATCTGTGGGCGCAAAAAGCGCCGGATATTGCCGGTAACTCAAATATTTATCTGGCTGAACTGGAAAATCCGTGGACGATTAAAGGCGAGCCGGTAAGACTCAGTAAGCCAGAGTACGACTGGGAGTGTCGGGGTTTTTGGGTTAACGAAGGTCCGGCCGTCGTGGTGCATGGCGACAAGCTGTTTATCAGCTATTCGGCCAGCGCCACCGATGAAAACTACTGTATGGGATTACTGTGGATTAACGTAAACGACGATCCGCGCGATCCGGCCAACTGGCATAAATCACCGCGCCCGGTCTTTACCACCAGCCATGAAAATCGCCAGTATGGGCCGGGACACAACAGCTTTACGCAAACGCCGGAAGGTGAAGATGTACTGGTGTACCACGCGAGAAATTACACCGAAATTGAAGGCGATCCGTTGTACGATCCCAACCGCCATACGCGTCTGAAACGGGTGCGCTGGGACGAAAACGGGATGCCTGATTTTGGCGTGCCGCCAGCCGATACGATCTAAGCCGTTGCACTGCCCGGTGGCGCTAACGCTTACCGGGCCTACAGATTTTTCCATTGTAGGCAGCATAAGCGTTAGCGCCATCGGCACAACGCTACACTAATGCCCCATAAATGGTGAGCAACGCAATAATCACCACCACCACAAACGAGGCCTTCTTCGCCATCGACACCGCCGCTTTGGGGGTTTCTACTTTGTCAGTATGCGGTTCGCGCGCCAGTGAGAACTGCGCCAGACGTGTGAGCACCTGATACTGCGAAGTATGCAGATCCGTCAGCGAGGCAAACCAGGCCGGCAACGCTTTCTCGCCATGCCCCAGTAATGCATACACTACGCCCGCCAGACGTACCGGAATCCAGTCCAGCACATGAAGAATAGCGTCAATGCCGGATTGCAAACGTTGGTGCGGCGTCTGATAGCGCGCCAGCCAGGTCTGCCAGGCCCGTAAAAACGCATAGCCCACCAGCGTTACCGGCCCCCATGGACCGCCAACGATAAACCAAAATAGCGGTGCGAGGTAAAAACGGAAATTTATCCATAACAACGCATTTTGCAGCTCACGCAAAAATTCACGCTCATTACAATCCGGCGGCACGCCGTGAATCAGCGTAAGCTCGCTGGCCATCGCCTCGCAAGGATGCGGATCGTTACGGGACGCCGCTTTCAGCCAGGCGTGATAATGTACTCGCACTTTGCCCGCGCCGATACACAGCACGCCCAGGAGAATCCACATCACCAGCGTCGGCACGTTAAATAGCAGCCCTTTTAACGCCTGGAGCAGTAGAAAAGTCACCACCATCGCGATCGCCGTCATTCCCATCGTGCGCAACATCGAAAAATGCGTAATCCGACGGAATAGCGCCTCCAGCCGATGATCGAGCTGCCAGTGCTCGCCCAGCTTAAACAGGCGCTCGACAATCAGCACCAGTAATGTCGTAAACAGCGTCATGTCATCTCCTTGTGCGACGAAAGGGCTACCAAAGCGCGAAAGCGCGGCCAGTCAAAGGCAGGGCCAGGGTCCGTTTTGCGGTCAGGCGCAATGTTACAGTGTCCGGTCATATTGTCGGCGATCGCCGGATAGCAAGCGATAAGCGTGCGCGTCACGGCGGCTAGCTGCTGATACTGCGCATCGGTATAAGCCAGCGTATCCGTCCCCTCCAGCTCAATACCAATGGAGAAATCATTACAACGTTCCCGCCCCTGATAGTTTGACACGCCCGCATGCCACGCACGCTTATCAAAAGGCACATACTGGACGATTTCACCGTCGCGACGAATCAGACAATGGGCCGAAACACGAAGATGAGCGATTTCTGCAAAAAAAGGATGGGCGTCTGGATCTATCGTTCCGGTGAATAATGCATCGATCCACGGACCGCCAAACTCGCCGGGGGGCAGGCTAATATTATGCACCACCAGCAAGGACGGTTTTTCGTCATCCGGACGGCAATCATAATGCGGAGAAGGGACGCGTCGCGCCTCTACCAACCAACCCTTATCTGGCAACATGCGGAGTCTCCTTTTGAGTGGTGCTTATAGCTGCTTCAGAGTAGCATGTTTCTACCTTATGATTCGTTAGCAATTTGGAGTTTTATCATGCCGCCTCGCCGTTATAACCCAGACGACCGACGTGACGCGCTACTGGAACGCATTAATCTCGATATCCCTGCCGCCGTTGCTCAGGCGCTGCGTGAAGATTTAGGTGGAGAAGTCGATGCTGGCAACGATATCACCGCGCAACTTTTGCCGGCAGATACGCAAGCCCATGCCACGGTGATCACTCGTGAAGACGGCGTTTTCTGCGGCAAGCGCTGGGTTGAAGAGGTCTTCATCCAACTGGCGGGCGATGATGTGCGCCTCACCTGGCATGTCGATGACGGCGACGCCATTCACGCCAACCAAACAGTGTTTGAACTGAACGGCCCGGCTCGCGTATTGCTGACCGGCGAGCGCACGGCGCTAAACTTTGTCCAGACCCTTTCCGGCGTCGCCAGTGAAGTACGCCGCTACGTTGGACTGCTGGCTGGCACCCAAACCCAGTTGCTCGACACGCGTAAAACGCTGCCGGGTCTGCGCACCGCGCTCAAATATGCGGTTTTATGCGGCGGCGGCGCCAATCATCGTCTGGGCCTCACTGACGCGTTCCTGATTAAAGAAAACCATATCATCGCCTCCGGTTCGGTTCGTCAGGCGGTGGAAAAAGCGTTCTGGCTACATCCGGACGTGCCGGTAGAAGTCGAGGTCGAAAATCTGGATGAACTGGACGATGCGCTGAAAGCAGGCGCGGATATTATCATGCTGGATAATTTCAACACCGACCAGATGCGCGAGGCGGTGAAACGCGTCAACGGCCAGGCGCGGCTGGAAGTATCCGGCAACGTCACCGCGGAAACCTTACGCGAATTTGCTGAAACCGGGGTGGATTTCATCTCCGTTGGCGCGCTGACCAAGCACGTGCGCGCGCTCGATCTCTCCATGCGTTTTCGCTGATCCTCTCCACCCGATGGTGCTGCGCCGTCGGGTCTATAAATCACCTGTCCGGAGATCCGCGTCGTGATTCGGTAAAATATTCGTAGCGCCTCGCAATAACGTTGCCGTGTCATGTAACGCAGCAAAAATCTTCAGAATCCGTCTTCCCGTTTTACCTTTTGCCGCTCGCCCGCTCTTCCCGCGTTTGCCACAGTAGCGCCAGCTAACTCAAGGAGCGAACAATGGAAAAACAACGCGGTTTCACGCTTATCGAACTGATGGTCGTTATTGGCATCATCGCCATTTTAAGCGCCATTGGCATTCCGGCTTACCAGAACTATCTGCGTAAAGCGGCGCTGACGGATATGTTGCAAACGTTTGTCCCCTACCGTACTGCCGTCGAACTCTGCGCTCTGGAACATGGTGGGACGAGCACATGCGATGCGGGCGTCAACGGTATCCCCTCGCCCGTCATCACCCGTTATGTTTCGGGCATGAGCGTGGAAAAAGGCGTCATCACGCTTACCGGCCAGGAGAGTCTGAGCGGGCTTAACGTCATCATGACGCCCGCCTGGGACAATGCTAACGGCATTACCGGCTGGACGCGTAACTGCAATATTCAAAGCGACAGCGCGTTACAACAGGCTTGTGAAGATGTCTTCCGTTTTGACGCCAACTAAGGAGACAAGATGAAAGACGCTCAGCTCAACACCTTGTGTCAACGTCATCAGGCTGTACTGATCAATAGCGCCAGCAACAGTATCACTGTTGCGGTGGTCGACGCGCCCTCTCATGCGTTACTGGACGCTCTGCATTTCGCCACGCAAAAACAGATTGATATTGTGTGCTGGACTCGCCAGCAAATGGAAAATCATCGGCATAAGCCGGATCAGGCTCCCTCGGCAAACGCCGCGAAAGGCGGAGAAACCGCAGCCCAGCTTCTCAATCAGACATTACGCTCGGCGATGGCGAAACGCGCTTCTGATATCCATCTCGAACCAGGCGCCAGCCGCTACCGAATAAGACTCCGCATCGACGGCGTTCTTCATATTCTGCAGGACATCGCCAAAGAGACGGGGCTTGCGCTGACGGCCAGATTGAAAGTCCTGGGAAATTTGGACATCGCTGAACATCGGCTGCCGCAGGACGGGCAATTTACCGTTGACCTGTCGGGAGACAGCATCTCTTTTCGTATCGCCACGCTTCCCTGTAAAGAAGGCGAAAAAGTCGTCTTACGGTTGTTGCATCAGGTTGAACAAACGCTGGATCTGGACACGCTGGGCATGTACGGGGCACAACTTACCGCTTTTAGACAAGCTCTACAGCAACCTCAGGGGCTGGTACTGGTGACTGGCCCCACCGGTAGCGGAAAAACGGTCACGCTATACAGCGCGCTACAAACCCGGAATACGCCGGGTATCAACCTCTGTAGCGTTGAGGATCCGATAGAAATTCCACTGGATGGGATTAACCAGACGCAGATCCATCCCCGCGCCGGGCTCACCTTTCAAAATGTGCTGCGCGCGCTTTTACGCCAGGACCCTGACATCATCATGGTAGGTGAAATTCGTGACGGCGACACCGCAGAAATCGCCATTAAGGCGGCACAAACGGGCCATCTGGTACTTTCAACGCTCCATACGAACTCCACCAGCGAAACCCTGATACGTTTGCAGCAAATGGGCGTAGCACGCTGGATGATCTCATCGGCGCTTACGCTGGTGGTAGCGCAACGCCTGGTAAGGAAGCTTTGCCCGCACTGCAAACAGCGTCTGAACGATCCCGTAGTGCTATCGCCCAATCTTTGGCCCAGCGCGATACCGCGCTGGCAGGCAAGCGGCTGTCAGCATTGCTACCACGGCTTTTATGGCCGAACCGCGTTATTCGAAGTGTTAACCGTTACCCCGGCATTACGTCAGTTAATTGCAAGCGGCGCATCGGCGCAAGCACTGGAAGCCCACCTCCAACAGACCGGTACAGGGACGCTTTTTGAAAATGGCTGTCGCGCCGTTGAACAAGGCATGACGTCCTTTGAAGAGATACTGCGCGTTCTGGGAATGCCCCATGAGCGTTAAACAGCTCTGGCGCTGGCAAGGCGTTAACGATAAAGGTCAACTGGAACAAGACGTTGTATGGGCGGACAATCGTCTGGCGCTGATCATCACCCTGCAACATCAGCGCATTATGCCGCTTCGCATCAAGCGCATGGGCGTTAACGCCGCACTGTGGAAAGAAGAGCAAAGCGCTGAAATTATTCATCAGTTGGCCACGCTCATTCATGCCGGGCTGACGCTTTCTGAAGGGCTGGAACTCCTTGCGCAACAGCATCCACACCGACAATGGCAAGCGCTGTTGCGCACGCTGGCTCACGAGCTTGAACAGGGCGTCCCTTTTTCCAGCGCATTAGTCTCCTGGCCGCAGGTATTTCCGCCGCTCTACCAGACGATGATCCGCACCGGAGAACTGACCGGCAAACTGGCCGAATGCTGCTTTGAACTGGCCCGTCAGCAAAAAGCGCAACGGCAGATTACGGTTAGCGTGAAAAAGGCGCTGCGCTATCCCGCCATTATTCTAACAATGGCCGCCCTGGTCGTTTTCGCCATGCTGCACTTTGTCCTGCCGGAATTTGCCGCCATTTACCGTAGCTTCAATACCCCGCTCCCTCTTCTGACGCGCGGTATTATCGCGATAGCGCAATGGGGGTCGGCATGGGGTTGGCTCATCTTGTTCCTGACGATGCTCGTTGCTATCGCTCACCGCAGGGTAAAACAAAAGCCGTCCTGGCAAACGCAGCGGCAGCGTCTTCTGCTACGGCTTCCCGTTATGGGTCGCCTGATAAGAGGCCAGAAACTAGCGCAAATATTCACCGTACTGGCATTAACCCAAAGCGCAGGCATTCCTTTTCTTCAGGGACTGGAAAGCGCTATAGAGAGTCTCGGCTGCCCTTACTGGTCACAGCGTTTAACGCAGGTACATCAGGAGATCGCCGCGGGCAATCCGGTCTGGTTGGCGCTAAAAAATACCCAGGAATTTAGTCCGCTATGCCTGCAACTGGTCAGAACGGGCGAAGCGTCCGGTTCACTCGATATCATGCTGCATAACCTTGCCCGTCACCACAGTGAAACTACGCTGGCGCTGGCCGATAATCTGGCGTCGCTGTTGGAACCGGCGTTATTGATCATCACCGGTTTAATTATCGGTACGCTGGTGGTGGCGATGTATTTGCCGATTTTTCATTTGGGAGACGCGATGAGCGGGATGGGATAAGGCTGGCGCACATTTACGCCAGCCAGAATATTAGAGGCTATTGAAAATGCGGTTTTCTTGTTCCTGCACCCGAATAAAGGTGGTGCGTTTGGTCAACTCTTTCAGGCGAGACGCGCCGACATAAGTGCAGGCTGAGCGTAGACCGCCCAGGATATCGCGGGCAGTATTGCCCACCGGCCCACGCAGCGGCAATTTAACCGTTTTACCTTCTGCCGCACGGTATTTCGCAACGCCGCCGACATGACGGTTCATCGCAGATTCCGAACTCATGCCGTAGAACAGCATAAATTTCTCGCCGTTCTCTTCTACCACGCTGCCGCCGCTCTCTTCGTGACCCGCCAGCATGCCGCCCAACATAACGAAATCCGCGCCGCCGCCGAAGGCTTTTGCTACGTCGCCTGGCATGGTGCAGCCGCCATCGCTGACGATCATACCGCCCAGGCCATGCGCCGCGTCAGCACATTCGATAACCGCCGACAGTTGCGGATAACCAACGCCGGTTTTTACACGCGTCGTGCATACGGAGCCAGGACCAATTCCCACTTTCACGATATCGGCGCCGGAGAGGATAAGCTCTTCGCACATCTCGCCCGTTACCACATTGCCTGCGCAGATTGTTTTTGTCGGCCATGCTTCACGTGCTTTCGCGACGAACTGCACAAAATGTTCTGAATAGCCATTGGCCACATCAATACAGACAAAGTTCAGCGCAGGATTCAGCGCCAGAATCTGCACGGTTTTTTCGAAATCAGCATCAGAGGTGCCGGTGGAAACCATCACATGCTTCAGAACATCAGCCGAAGCCGTGTTGATAAAAGCTGCCCACTCTTCAACGGTATAATGTTTATGTACAGCAGTCAGAATATCAAACCCGGCCAATGCTTGCGCCATTTCAAACGTCCCGACGGTATCCATATTGGCCGCAATAATCGGTACGCCAGACCAGGTCTGACCTGAGTGTTTAAAGGTGAATTGACGTTCCAGTTCGACATCGGAACGGCTTTTGAGGGTAGAACGTTTAGGACGGATAAGAACGTCTTTGAAACCTAACTTCAGATCTTCTTCAATACGCATGTGCGGATTCCTGGGGTTAATGGCGAAAAATCGAAACTCACAACTCCAGTGACGCTATCATACGCACTAATCATGGCCGTACAAGACTGCGAAATTCTCTTTTTTTACGTTACAATCCCATAAATTTACCTGGCGAATAGTAGGTTAATGCTCAGAGCGCATCGTCTTTGTATGTTTAAAATTTAACCTTTTGATTGTCAAACTAAAATTCCGGAAGCTGGAGATATGAGGTATACCGTAGCCTTAACCGGCGGTATTGGCAGCGGTAAAAGTACCGTCGCTGATGCCTTCGCTGACCTCGGAATAACCGTCATCGACGCGGATATTATCGCGCGCCAGATGGTTGAGCCAGGGCAGCCCGCCCTGAACGCAATAGCGGAACATTTTGGTTCTGAACTTATCGCCGCCGACGGCACGTTACGTCGCCGGGCGCTGCGTGAGCGTATTTTTTCGCATCCGGAAGAAAAAGCCTGGCTTAACGCTCTGCTTCATCCCTTAATTCAGCAGGAAACCCAACGACAGTTTCAACAGGCTACGTCGCCCTATGTGTTATGGGTTGTGCCTCTGCTGGTTGAAAACAGGCTGTATCAAAAAGCCAACCGCGTACTGGTGGTTGACGTTACGCCCGAAACGCAACTCATACGCACAATGCAGCGTGATGATGTTACGCGCGAGCATGTTGAACACATTCTCGCTGCGCAGGCGACGCGTGAAGCGCGCCTTGCCGTGGCGGACGATGTTATTGATAATAACGGCGCACCGGATGCTATCGCATCAGATGTGGCCCGCCTGCACGCCAGTTATCTTAAGCTCGCGTCGCAGTTTGTCTCACAGGAAAAACCGTAATGCACACCCAGGTCCTATTTGAACACCCTCTCAATGAGAAGATGCGTACGTGGCTGCGCATAGAGTTTTTGATCCAACAGCTCTCCATCAACCTGCCAATTGCAAACCATGCTGGCGCACTGCATTTTTTCCGTAACATCAGCGATCTACTGGATGTGTTCGAACGGGGCGAAGTCCGTACCGAACTGCTGAAAGAACTGGAGCGCCAGCAGCGTAAATTACAGGCCTGGGTTGAGGTTCCCGGCGTCGATCAAGACCGTATTGAAGCCCTGCGCCAGCAGTTAAAATCCGCGGGCAGCGTGCTGATCTCCGCCCCGAGGATTGGCCAGCAGCTACGCGAAGATCGCTTGATTGCCCTTGTGCGTCAACGCTTAAGTATTCCTGGCGGCTGTTGCAGTTTCGATTTACCCACTCTGCATATCTGGTTGCACCTACAACAGGCGCAGCGCGACGCCCAGATTGAAAGCTGGCTTGCCAGCCTGAATCCCCTCACCCAGGCGCTGACGCTGGTGCTTGATCTGATCCGTAATTCAGCGCCTTTCCGTAAGCAAACCAGTCTGAACGGTTTTTATCAGGATAACGGGGACGACGCCGATTTGCTGCGTCTTATGCTGACGCTCGATTCACAACTTTATCCGCAAATTTCCGGCCATAAGAGCCGTTTTGCCATTCGCTTTATGCCGCTGGATAGTGAAAATGGTCTGGTGCCGGAGCGTCTTGATTTTGAACTGGCCTGTTGCTAAGGAGTAAAAATGTCTGACGTGACCGTCGTAAACTGTCCGACCTGCGGTAAACCGGTCGTCTGGGGGGAAATTAGCCCCTTCCGCCCATTTTGTTCTAAACGCTGCCAGTTAATTGATTTGGGCGAATGGGCCGCCGAAGAGAAACGAATCGCCAGCAGCGGCGACCAGTCTGATAGCGACAACTGGAGCGAAGAGCGCTAACGGTGATAGCTCTGTTGAGACGGCAATATCGCCTTATGACAAAAATAATCAATAAATACGCGTAGTTTTGGCGCCATATGCGCGCGGCCGGGATAATACAAATAAAACCGGTCCGCCGCAGGCAGCCACTCCTCAAGTACGGAACACAACTGCCCATCCTGTAAGTCTTCATGGACATCCTGTTCAAAAACATAGGTTAGCCCTGCCCCATCACGCGCGGCGGAGAGACGCAACGCTTTATCATTCACCATTAACGCGGCTTCCGGCGTAATTTCCAGCCGTTGCGCTCCATGAACAAACTCCCACCGATATAGCCCGCTCTCACGCGTAAAACGATGGCAAAGGCAGCGGTGATTGATGAGTTCCTGAGGGTGCAGCGGCGTACCAAAACGCGCAAGGTATGCAGGGGATGCTACGATCGCCGGGCGTAAAACATCACCGAGCGGAACGACATTCATATCAAGTTGTACCGCATCGCCAAAGCGAATACCGGCATCAAAGCGTTCGTTAATTAAATCCACAAAACCGTCATTCACATCGATATCCAGCCGAATATCGGGATAATCGCGCATGAAACCGGCGAGATTAGGTTGTAACAAAAGCGTAGCCGCCGTGCGCGGTACGGTCAGGCGTAATGTCCCTCCGGGTATATCGCGGCTCTGGCGGGCATGTTCCATCGCCTCATCAATATGGTTCAATGCGGGCCTGATACTGGCAAGAAAGGCATGTCCTGCTTCTGTCAAACCGACACGCCGGGAGGTTCGGTTCAACAATTTCACGCCAAGTTCATCCTCCAGTTGGCGCATATTCTGACTTAACGCCGACGTGGAAATATGTAACTGCGCCGCTGCCC
This sequence comes from Salmonella sp. SJTUF15591, assembly GCF_043356435.1. Lineage (NCBI taxonomy): Bacteria > Pseudomonadati > Pseudomonadota > Gammaproteobacteria > Enterobacterales > Enterobacteriaceae > Salmonella > Salmonella sp. SJTUF15591. The sequence goes on from NZ_JBEUJO010000008.1 coordinate 140,460, forward strand.
GCGTGAAGCTATGGTTTTCAGCAATCATGCAAAAAGCATGCAATACGGACATCACATCATGACGCATTATTAAGCCAGCCTTCATAAACCATGCTTATTCCCCCTATTTTTCATCTTATACGCCAGGTATAGACTGCCTGCCATGCACAAAATATCCTCATGGAGGCAGTATGCAATATCGTACATTAGGCGCAAACGGACCGCGAGTGTCAGCCATCGGACTGGGATGTATGGGCATGAGCGCATTTTACGGCGCTCATGACGACAGCACCTCAATTAAGACGCTACATTATGCGTTAGATCAGGGGGTAACACTGCTCGATACCGCAGATATGTATGGCCCTTATACCAATGAAAGGTTAGTCGGAAGAGCCATCGCCGATCGTCGCGATCGGGTATTTTTAGCGACGAAATTTGGTATCGTTCTCGACCCTGCTAACCCTATGGCGCGTGGCGTCAATGGCAGACCGGAGTACGTTCGCCGTAGTTGTGAGCAAAGTCTGCAACGCCTGGGGGTCGATCATATCGATCTGTACTACCAACATCGCGTTGATCCATCAGTCCCCATAGAAGAGACTGTCGGTGCAATGGCGGACCTGGTGCGCGAGGGAAAAGTGCGTTATCTCGGGCTATCCGAAGCATCAACGCAAACGCTGGAACGCGCCCATCACGTTCACCCTATTACCGCGCTGCAAAGTGAGTATTCGCTTTGGTCCCGCGAAGCGGAAATTTCAGCACTTTCCACCTGTGAACGGTTGGGTATAGGATTCGTCGCTTACAGCCCGCTGGGACGCGGATTTCTGACCGGTACGATTAAAACGCCAGAAGATTTTGCTGCGAATGACTTCCGTCGCACAAATCCCAGGTTCATGGGTGAGAACTTCTCGCGCAATTTACGTCTGGCTGAAGCAATAAAACAAATGGCACGCGAAAAAGAGTGTACCCCCGCACAATTAGCGCTGGCCTGGCTGCTGGCCCGCAACAGGCACATCGTTCCCATTCCCGGCACCCGCCACTGCGCCAGGGTGGATGAAAACCTCGGCGCGTTATCACTGCCCCTCAGCCCGCAGGAGCTGGCGGCAATTGAGGCGGTTTTTCCTCACGACGCCGCCGCCGGCCCCCGCTACTGGCCGGAAATTATGTCGACATTAAATCGCTAATAAGATCGATGGGGATCGTGTTGCGATCCCCCACTAAGACGCAAATTGGCGTAATTTACGAATAATCGGTTCATTGGCTGGCGGAAAATCTTCCGTATTCAACGCGTTCTGCGCGATCCACCGTCCCGGCTGTCCTTCTTTCCCCCACGGTTCGCCCTCCCAGCGTTCAACCAGCCAAAACCACAGCGTAATGTGTCTATCCGGGAATTGATATTCCAGAGTGTCGAATAATGTCACCTGTGTTGGCGTAATCCCCACCTCTTCCTGTAGCTCCCGGATCAACGCCTGCTCTGGTGTTTCGTCGGCTTCAATTTTTCCGCCGGGAAATTCCAGCTTGTTCGCCATATGCGCATCAGCGGCGCGTCGGGTAATAAAAATTTCGTCGTTCGGGTTGCGGATAATCCCAACCGCGATTTGCAGTTTTTTCATCTTGGTGCATCCATAAAAAAGGCGCAGTCGCCTGCGCCTTTTTATCTGTGTTCAATGCCAGGCCGAATAAGCGTAGCGCCCTTCGGCAATAATGCCAGCACCGACCTGATGGCAACACATTATGTCTTATCAGGCCGGTAAGTTTATCGCATTAGCTCAGGCGACCGTGACACTGTTTGTATTTCTTACCGGAACCACAAGGGCAAGGATCGTTACGTCCAATCTTACGTTCGCCTGTTTGGGCGGCCAGATCGGCAGCCACGGCGGCATCGTCATCCTGATGGCTTAGCTGCTGCATCTGCGCCAGGCGCTCCGCCTCTTCGCGACGCTGCATTTCCATCGCTTCGACCTCTTCCGGCATACGTACCTGGACTTTGCTCAGGGTACTGATCACTTCATATTTCAGCGATTCCAGCATCGCGGCGAACATAGCGAAGGATTCGCGCTTGTATTCCTGCTTTGGATCCTTTTGCGCATAGCCGCGCAGATGAATACCCTGACGCAGGTAATCCATCGCCGCCAGGTGCTCTTTCCACAGGGAATCGAGCGTTTGCAGCATCACGCCTTTTTCGAAATGACGCATCATTTCAGCGCCAACCACCTCTTCTTTACGCTGATACACCTCGATGGACTGCGCCAGGATGCGCTCACGCAGCGTCTCCTCATGCAGCTCCGGCTCTTTATCCAGCCATTCGGCAATCGGCATCTCCAGGTCGAAGTCGTTTTTCAGGCGTTCCTGCAAACCCGGGATGTCCCACATCTCTTCCAGCGACTGCGGCGGAATGTAGGCGTCGATAGTCGCCTTAAAGACATCTTCGCGAATGCTGTTAATGGTGTCGCTCACGTCAGACACATCCAGCAGTTCGTTACGCTGGGTATAAATTGCACGGCGCTGATCGTTCGCCACATCATCATATTCCAGCAGTTGCTTACGGATATCGAAGTTACGGCTTTCTACTTTACGCTGCGCGTTAGCGATAGCTTTCGTCACCCACGGGTGCTCAATCGCTTCGCCCGGCTTCATCCCCAGTTTACGCATCATACCGGAGACACGATCGGAGGCGAAAATACGCATCAGCGCATCTTCCATCGACAGATAGAAACGGGAAGAACCCGGATCGCCCTGGCGACCGGAACGGCCACGCAGCTGGTTGTCGATACGGCGGGATTCATGGCGCTCGGTGCCAATGATATGCAGACCACCGGCAGCCAGAACCGCGTCATGGCGTACCTGCCAGTCCGCTTTAATCTGCGCAATCTGTTCTTCCGTCGGCGCTTCCAGCGCGGCGACTTCCGCCTGCCAGCTACCGCCCAGCATAATATCGGTACCACGACCCGCCATGTTAGTAGCGATAGTGACCGCCGCTGGATAACCAGCCTGCGCAACGATGCCTGCTTCGTTGGCGTGGAATTTTGCGTTCAGTACGTTATGTTTGATGCCCGCTTTGGTCAGCTCTCTGGAGACCACTTCAGATTTCTCGATAGAAATCGTCCCGACCAGCACTGGCTGACCGTTCGCGGTACGTTCTTTAATATCTTCGATAATGGCCTGGATTTTTTCCGCTTCGGTCATGTAGACCAGATCCGGCAAATCTTTACGGATCATCGGACGGTTGGTCGGAACAACGACGGTGTCCAACTTATAGATAGAACTAAATTCGAAGGCTTCAGTATCCGCCGTACCGGTCATACCGGCCAGCTTTTCATACAGACGGAAGTAGTTCTGGAAGGTAATAGACGCCAGCGTCTGGTTTTCATTCTGAATTTCAACGCCTTCTTTCGCTTCTACCGCCTGGTGCAGACCGTCAGACCAGCGACGCCCCTGCATGGTACGACCGGTATGTTCATCAACAATGATGACTTCGCCGTCTTTCACAATGTAATCCACGTCACGGGTAAACAGCGCGTGCGCGCGCAGCGCGGCGGTGACGTGATGCATCAGCATAATATTGCCAGGCGAGTAGAGCGACTCGCCTTCATCCATAATGCCTTCTTGCACCAATAGCTCTTCGATCAGCACCAGACCGCGTTCGGTCAGGTTAACCTGGCGCGCTTTCTCATCAACGGAGAAGTGCCCTTCGCCCTGGAAAGTGTCAGAATCTTCTTTCTCCTGACGAATCAGGTGCGGAATGATTTTGTTCACTTTTTTGTACATTTCCGAGCTATCTTCCGCCGGGCCGGAAATAATCAGCGGCGTACGCGCTTCATCGATCAGGATGGAGTCGACCTCATCCACCAGCGCATAATGCAGTTTACGCTGCACGCGCTCTTCCGGGCTGAACGCCATGTTATCGCGCAGGTAGTCAAAACCGTATTCGTTGTTAGTGCCGTAAGTGATGTCGGCAGCGTAAGCTTCACGTTTGGCTGGCGCAGGCATACCTGGCAGGTTGATACCAACGGACATACCGAGGAATTCGAATAGCGGACGGTTGTTTTCGGCGTCACGCTGCGCCAGATAGTCGTTCACGGTTACCACATGAACGCCTTTGCCGGACAGCGCGTTCAGGTAGGCTGGCAGCGTTGCGGTCAGCGTTTTACCTTCACCAGTACGCATTTCGGCGATACAGCGATCGTTGAGCACCATACCACCCAATAGCTGAACGTCGAAGTGACGCATCCCAAAGACGCGTTTACTGGCTTCACGCACCACCGCGAACGCTTCCGGAATCAGGCTCTCTACGCTTTCGCCTTTTTCAATACGGGCGCGAAATTCGTTGGTTTTCGCTTTCAGTTCGTCATCGGAGAGTTTTTCCATCTCCGGTTCCATCGCATTAATAAGGCTGACGGCCTTACGCATACGACGCAGCGTACGATCGTTACGGCTACCGAATACTTTGGTTAATAATTTGATTAGCATAATAAAGTCTCAAATGCCCCGCGCCGCGGAGCTACAAATAAAGTAAAAGGGTCTTTTTTCGTTAGCTGAGACGTTGCGGACCGGCGCGGATACCCTGCGCCTGACTTATCCAGGCCGGGATGCTAAATGCGGTTTGTGGCGCAAAATACGCCAGGGAGAGGCGGCGAACAATCGCCGGCGGCGTGCCCTCCTGCGTGAGCATCGCGCTGAGCGTATTCAGTAAGGCGATATGATGCGCCTGTAATGGCGACGGCGCGTCGGCAACGGGCAGCGTTTGCGGCGCCATTGCAAAAGAAAGGTGGCGAATCACCGTGCGAATAGCGTGCTGATGCCAGTAATCTACGGTGAAATTGGGACGACGGTTAGAGGCTTCTAACAGCGCAAGATGGCTAAAGTTAACTTTAGACGCGGTGCTGGCGGTCGTCCTTGCAGGCGTATTGGTTTCAGCGGCGTTACTGAGCGCGGGCAAACCAAAACTCGCCGCGACCATCCCTAATAAGAGATGCGGCCAGAAGTATCGTCTGCCTAACTGTCGCCAGCGCGTCAGTATTCCACTCACGTCATTGCCACCTGATATGCCCCTCATGGGCTTACGGAATCAAAACAATTTGCGCACAAATCTTATCATTAAAGCGTACGCGCTACAGCAGTAATGACGAGAAGCTAAGGTGAAAATCGGCTAAGAAAACAGCGAACGCGCCGTGTTTCCATTTAACCCTGTCAAAATGGCTGTATTAAGGAAAGCGCAGATAAAGGATAGTAAAAAAAACGACTGGCTCGCCTGGCCGGAGAGAGTGCCAGGTTAACCAGTCGAATTTTATACGACAGCGTATGTCGTTATGCCAGTACCGTCGAAGGCGCTTTGAAAGCCAACGGCAGTTCTGCGTCGTCCTGGAAGGTCACAAATTCCCAGGCTTCCTGTTTTGCCAGGACTGCCTGTAACAATTTGTTATTCAATGCGTGACCGGATTTATACGCGGTAAACGCACCAATAATATTGTGACCACACATGAACAAGTCACCGATCGCGTCGAGCATTTTGTGACGAACGAATTCATCTTCAAAACGCAGGCCGTCTTCGTTCAATACGCGATAATCGTCAACAACGATGGCACAATCGAAGCTGCCGCCCAGGCACAGGCCGCGGGACTGCAGATATTCGATATCACGCATAAAACCGAAGGTACGCGCACGGCTGATCTGGCGCATGAACGCATCCGCAGAGAAGTTCATCGCGTAGCGCTGGCTGCTGGAATCGATCGCCGGATGGTTAAAGTCGATGGTGAAATCCAACGTAAAACCATTGTACGGTCTGAATTCAGCCCATTTATCGCCATCTTCAACCCGAACAGTCTCTTTGATGCGTACGAATTTTTTGGCGCAGTTCAGTTCATCAATACCGGCGTCAAGCAGCAGGTAGACAAACGGAGCGGCACTGCCATCCATGATCGGGATTTCCGGGGCATTAACCTCAATAACGATGTTATCGATACCTAAGCCCGCCAGAGCAGCGTTCAGGTGCTCAACGGTTGAAATCCGTACATCATGCTCATTCACCAGACACGTACAGAGCATGGTATCACGCACAGATTTGGCATCGGCCGGGAAATCTACCGGTGGATTCAAGTCGGTGCGACGATAGATGACCCCGGTATTGGCCGGCGCAGGGCGTAATGTCAGGGTGACTTTTTTGCCGGTGTGTAAACCGACGCCAGTCGCCTGAACGATACGTTTAAGTGTCCTTTGTTTGATCATCGTATAATCTCGCCAAATTACCTATCCAACCGAAGTGTACTATACATTCGGCGGGCCAGTTTAGCACAAAGAGCCCAGAATCCCAAATTCCAGCTAATTCTTAATCAGCTTGCTTACGCAGGAATGCGGGGATATCCAGATAATCCGGCTCTTTCGCCGCCTGTGGTGTATTGTCGTTAACCACTTTCGCGACCGTTTTTTGCTCCTGCGTCAGCGGCGCCATACCGTGCTGCTGATAACGATCCAACACCGGCTGCTGCACCTGTTTATTGGTGACCAGAGTGATTTCAGGACGCTTGTCCATACCAATTCCAGTGGCAACAACGGTCACGCGCAGCTCGTCGTTCATATCCGGGTCCAGAGAGGTACCGATAACCACGGTGGCGTTATCCGATGCAAAGGCACGGATGGTGTTACCGACGGTTTCAAACTCGTCCAGACGCAGGTCGAAGCCCGCCGTAATGTTGACCAACACGCCGCGCGCGCCGGACAGGTCGATATCTTCCAGCAGCGGAGAAGAAATAGCCATTTCAGCCGCTTCTTCCGCACGGTCTTCACCGCTCGCCACGCCGGAACCCATCATTGCGTAGCCCATTTCAGACATCACGGTACGCACGTCAGCAAAGTCGACGTTCATCAGGCCCGGGCGGGTGATCAGCTCTGCGATGCCCTGAACCGCGCCTTTCAGCACGTCGTTAGCCGCGCCGAACGCGTCGAGCAGGGAGATACCACGGCCCAGCACTTTCAGCAGCTTGTCGTTCGGGATGGTGATCAACGAGTCCACATGCTTGGACAGCTCGGTGATACCCTGCTCCGCAAATGCCATGCGCTTTTTGCCTTCAAAATTGAAAGGCTTAGTCACCACGGCAACGGTCAGAATACCTAAATCTTTTGCCACTTCAGCAACCACTGGCGCCGCGCCGGTTCCGGTACCGCCGCCCATGCCTGCCGCGATAAATACCATGTCTGCGCCTTCAAGCGCCGCACGCAGCGCTTCACGGTCTTCGTCCGCCGCGTTACGACCGACTTCCGGGTTAGCGCCAGCGCCCAGACCTTTGGTAATGCCGCTACCAATTTGAATGGTCTGGCCAACCGCCGTTTTACGCAACGCCTGAGCGTCGGTATTCACCGCGAAGAATTCAACACCTTCGATGCGCTCGCGCACCATGTGTTCAACAGCGTTACCGCCGCCACCACCGACGCCGATGACTTTAATCACCGCGTCGTTGGTTAGTTCCATAGGTTCAAACATAATCTCTCTCCGTCATGTGCCTGTCGCCTGAGGCCGTAATATCTGGCGGCCTCATAAAAATTAAAACTCTTTTCGCAGCCAGCTATTAAGTCGCTTGATCCACGAGCCAACTGATGCCGTAACACGTTTTTCCACTTCTGCTTCACCGTTTAAGTGGGACTCTTTCCCGTAGTGAAGCAAGCCCACCGCCGTTGAGTAATACGGCTCCTGGGCATAATCCGTCAGACCGGTGATATTCAGCGGCGCGCCGATACGCACCTGCGTATGAAACACGCGCTGAGCGCAAGCAGCAAGCCCTTCGATTTGCGCCGCGCCGCCGGTTAACACAATCCCCGCCGCCAGGTGATGTTTTACCCCTTGTTGGCGAAGCTGTTCCTGTAATTGCAATATCTCTTCGTTGACCAGATTGAGCAGCTCGGTGTAACGCGGCTCAATCACTTCCGCCAGCGTCTGACGTTGCAGGCTGCGCGGCGGACGCCCGCCTACGCTCGGTACTTCAACGCTCTCGTCTTTACCGACGATGGAACCCAGCGCGCAACCGTGGCGGACTTTAATGGCCTCAGCATCGCTCGGCGGCGTACCAAAGGCATAAGCGATATCGCTGGTCACCACGTTCCCCGCGTAAGGGATCACTTTGGTATGACGCAGCGCGCCGCCAGTATAAACGGCGATATCCATTGTACCACCGCCGATATCCACGACACAGACGCCCAGTTCACGTTCATCTTCCGTTAACACGGAATAACTGGCCGCCAGTCCGGCAAATATCAGTTGGTCAACTTTCAGACCACAACGTTCAACAGCTTTGACAATGTTTTTTGCCATATCGTTGTGGCAGGTAATCAAATGTACTTTCGCCTGCATACGCACGCCGGAAAGACCGACCGGATTTTTAATGCCTTCCTGGTAGTCAATGGCGTACTCCTGAGGAATCACATGCAGCACGCGATGTTCATCGCGCACGCGCACTGACTTCGCAGTATGCACGACGTTTTCCACATCTTCCTGCGTCACTTCCTCTTCGGAAATGGGCACCATACCAATTTCATTCTGACAGCTAATATGTTTGCCGGAAAGCGCCAGATATACCGAGGAGATCTGGCAATCGGCCATCAATTCCGCCTGGTCAATGGCGCGCTGAACGCATTTCACCACTGACTCAAGGTCATTCACCCCGCCTTTATCCATACCCCGCGATGGGCAACTGCCCACGCCAATGATATTGACCATACCGTCGGGCAGAACTTCCCCTACTAAAGCGGCAACCTTCGCGGTGCCAATCTCCAGTCCTACTACCAGTTTTCTGTCCGTCGCCTTGATCATTGTTGTTCTGCCTGTGCCTGATTCTGTTGCTGATTAGATTCCTCAGGGGGGAGCGGCGCCCAGCCAACTGCCGCACCTGAGTCATAACGCAAATCAACGTAGCTAATCCGTTTGCCATCGGTTTGCGCCTGCTGCTGTAAAACCGGATAGAGTTCTACAAAGCGAGCCAACCTTTTCATCGTATCGCCCCTGCCGAGATTGAGCTTAATGCCGTTATTAAGCGTCAATTGCCAGGAGCGACGTGCGGTCATCGCCGCTTCCTTCAGAGTGAATTTATCCTTAGCCAGCACCTGCCCCATCTCGCGGTATCCCTGCAACACTTCACTCGCGCTGCCTTCCGGGCCATACAACATGGGTAAAACCTGTTTGCCGATGCGGTCTGACGGCACGCTGAAGGTGTTCCCTTCAGCATCGACCATATGTTGATCATTCCAACGCGCAATCGGCACATATTCAACCAGATGAATCTTCAATTCATCAGGCCACTGTTTTCTGACGCTGGCCTGTTTAATCCACGGCAAACGCTCAATCTGGCTCTGGATAATGTTCACATCCTGCGTCATGAAGGTTCCCGGCGCGCCCAGAGCCAGTATCGCCTGACGGATATCATCGTTACGCGTGTAGTGACGCTCGCCGGTTAATACCAGCTTTGATAACGGTAAACGCTGCGCATCTTCCATCCACCCTAACACGACCCACCCGCTAACAAACACGGTGCACAGTACCGTCAGCAGAAATAAAATACCTGCAAGACGCGTTCCATTATTGCGGCGTGAAGAAGGCGTCTCTTCATCACTGTTTCGCGTGTTCAGCGCAGCCTGCGACATATCAGTCCGCCAACTCCAGAATTCGTACCACTAACTGCGAGAAGCTCATTCCCGCCTGACGCGCCGCCATCGGCACCAGACTATGGCTGGTCATCCCCGGAGAAGTATTGGCTTCCAGCAGATAAAACTGACCATCGCTGTCCAGCATGACGTCAATACGCCCCCATCCCGTGCAGCCTAAAGCTTTCCATGCCTGCAGGACGAGAGACTGTAGCGCGGCTTCCTGGGACGCTTCTAAACCGGCAGGGCAGAAATACTGAGTCTCATCAGAGAGATACTTCGCCTCATAATCATAGAAGGTTCCTGCCGGTTGGATACGAATTGACGGTAAAATTTCTTCGCCAACTATCGCCACCGTAAATTCCGGACCGCACAGCCATTTCTCAATCAGTATTTCGTCATCATGCTGAAAAGCCAATGATAACGCACCCTGTAAAGCATTTTCTTCTACTACTTTCGTCATACCGACGCTGGAGCCTTCACGGCTGGGTTTGACAATTAGCGGTAAACCCAGCGCCGAAATTCGCGCTTTTTGTTCTTCGCTAAGGCCTTTTTCAAACTCAGCGCGCGTCAATGCGACCCACGGCGCAACCGGTAAGCCTGCGCCCTGCCACAGCAATTTACTGCGCAGTTTATCCATGGAAAGCGCCGAGGCCATCACACCGCTGCCGGTATAAGGCAGGCCGAGCAGTTCAAGCATTCCCTGTAAGGTGCCATCTTCACCGCCGCGGCCATGCAACGCAATAAAGGCCTTCTGAAAGCCCATTGCTTTAAGCTGCGCGACATCGACCTCTTGCGGATCGACGGGATGCGCATCAATGCCGCCTTCACGTAACCCGGCCAACACTGCCGCGCCGGAATTTAACGAAACGTCCCGCTCCGCAGAGGTTCCGCCCAACAGGACCGCGATTTTATCAGCCATGTTGCTCTTCCTCCTGGATTTGCGGCTTCAGCTTGATTTCAGATAAGTAACGCGCAATTTTGCCAACATTTCCTGCGCCTTGCACTAATATCAAGTCGTTACCCGTCAGCACCGGCGCTAACATTGTCGCAACCTGAGCCGGATCGGAAACCAGAATCGGGTCAATTTTTCCCCGATTACGAATCGTACGACATAAAGAACGGCTATCCGCGCCCGGAATCGGCGCTTCGCCCGCCGGGTAAACGTCCAGCATCAGCAGCGCATCGACCTGGGTCAGCACATTGGCGAAATCGTCATACAGATCGCGCGTGCGCGTGTAACGGTGCGGCTGAAACAGCATCACCAGGTTTTTATCCGGCCACCCTGCTCGCGCAGCTTTAATGGTGGCGTCTACTTCAGTCGGATGATGGCCATAGTCATCCACCAGCATCGCCGTCCCGGCTTTACCATTCACCGGCTCAAGCGGGAACTCGCCGAGGAAGTCAAAACGACGCCCGGTCCCCTGGAAGCTTTCCAGCGCGCGCAGGATAGCGTCATCGTCGATGCCTTCTTCGGTCGCTACCGCCACTGCCGCGGCGGCATTCAGGGCATTGTGGCGACCCGGCGCATTCAACGTGACATGCAGATCCGGCATTCCCTGGCGCAACAGCGTAAAGTGCCCCTGCGGCCCTATCTGCTGATAATCTTCTACGCGGACGTCAGCATCCTCGCTAAAGCCATACGTCGTGGTCTGACGCCCCACCCGCGGCAGCAGCTCGCGGATGACCGGATCGTCGACGCACATTACCGCGCGACCGTAGAACGGCAGGTTATGCAGGAAGTTAATAAACGTCTGCTTTAAATTTTCAAAGTCGCCATGATAGGTATCCATATGGTCGGCTTCGATGTTGGTGACGATCGCGACCATCGGCTGCAAATGCAGGAAGGACGCGTCGCTCTCATCGGCCTCGGCAATCAGATAACGACTATGGCCCAGACGCGCATGAACGCCTGCGGCTTTCACCAGTCCGCCATTCACGAAAGTCGGGTCCAGCCCCGCTTCGGCATAAATACTGGACACCATCGCGGTCGTTGTAGTTTTTCCGTGCGTCCCGGCAATCGCGATGCCGTGGCGAAAACGCATCAGTTCCGCCAGCATTTCCGCACGGCGAATAACCGGAATACGTGCTTCATGCGCCGCGACAATTTCCGGGTTATCCGCGGAAATTGCGCTGGAAACGACGACCACGCTGGCATCACGCACATTTTCCGGACGATGGTTAAAGAAAATCGTCGCCCCCAGGCTCGTCAACTGCTGGGTCACCGGATTCGGCGCTAAATCGGAACCACTGATCTGATACCCTTCATTGGCCAGAACTTCGGCAATACCGCCCATACCAGCACCACCGATGCCGACAAAGTGAATGTGCCGAACGCGACGCATTTCGGGCACGATGGAACGCAGTTTTGCCAGTTGTTGTGTATTCATTCTTTACGCCATTAACTCCAATACCCGCCATACTTCAAATTGCAGATGCGTTGGCTTGCCTGCAACCCAAATTATTGAGGGTAGAAAAACCCTGCGATGCAAAAGGCACCGCCACAAATTATGTCCGGGCAACCCGGCTGACTTCACTGGCGACGCGTTCGGTAGCATCCGGAATGGATACCGCGCGGGCACGCTCCGCCATGGTTAACAACGCCTCGCGCGACCACCCCGCCAGGGTGTCGGCGACAGCCTCTACAGTAAACTGCGGCTGCTCAAAAATCTTAGCTGCGCCGGCGTTTTCTAACGGCAGCGCATTCCAGTACTGCTGCCTGTCTTTATGCTGAAACGGCACGAATATCGCCGGTAATCCGGCGGCGGCGATCTCGCTCACCGTTAAAGCGCCGGAACGACATACCACCACATCCGCCCACGCATAGGCGGCGGCCATGTCATCGATAAATTCCGTTACCTTATGTTGCGGTTGTCCCGCCCCGGCATATGCCTGCTCTACCGTGAGCTGCGCGCCTTTTCCGCTTTGATGCCAGATTGTAACCGTATCGCCCAGTCTGGCGGCAACCTGCGGCATCGTCTGGTTCAGGACTCGCGCCCCCTGAGAACCGCCGACCACCAACACGCGAATCGGGCCGTCACGACCGGCCAGACGCTCCTGCGGCAACGGCAACGCCAGTACGTCGGTACGCACCGGGTTACCCACCACTTCCGCGTTCGGGAACGCACCGGGAAACGCCTGCATCACCGTGGTCGCGATTTTGGCCAGCCACTGATTGGTTAGCCCGGCGATACCGTTTTGCTCATGCAAGACGACCGGAATACCCAATGACCAGGCGGCAAGACCGCCGGGGCCGGAAACATAACCGCCCATTCCCAGCACGACATCCGGCTTAAATCGCTTCATGATCGCCCGCGCCTGCCGCCAGGCGTTAAAAATCCGCAGCGGCGCCGCCAGAAGCGCTTTTACGCCCTTACCGCGCAGACCGGAGATCCGAATAAAGTCAATGTCGATGCCATGCTTCGGCACTAAATCCGCTTCCATACGATCGGCGGTACCCAGCCAGCGAACCTGCCAGCCCTGGGCCATTAAATGATGCGCAACGGCCAGTCCCGGGAACACGTGCCCGCCGGTACCGCCCGCCATCACCATTAACCGCTTCGGTTGACCACTCATCGAGAACCTCGTGTAAACGCCTGCGCTTTTTCCAGACGCGTTTCATAATCAATACGTAATAAAAACATAATGGCCGTCGACATAATCAACAGACTCGACCCGCCATAACTGATCAGCGGCAGCGTAAGACCTTTGGTCGGCAGCATCCCCGCAGCCGCGCCAACGTTTACCAGCGCCTGGAAACTAAACCAGATACCGATAGAACACGCTAAAAATCCGGAAAAACGGTGGTCAATCTCCAATGCCTTACGGCCAATCGACATCGCGCGAAAAGCGACGAAGAATACCATTAAAAGCGCCAATACCACACCGATATAACCCAGTTCTTCCCCAATAATGGCGAAGATGAAATCGGTGTGCGCCTCCGGCAAATACTCCAGTTTCTGCACCGAATTCCCCAGCCCTTGCCCCCATATCTCACCGCGACCAAAAGCCATCAGCGACTGCGTCAGCTGATAACCGCTGCCGAACGGATCTTCCCAGGGGTTCCAGAACGAGGTAACGCGGCGAATACGATACGGTTCGGCGAGGATTAACAGAATCACCGCCGAGATGCCCATCCCGATAATGGCGATGAACTGCCATAATTTCGCCCCGGCGAGAAACAGCATCGCCAGCGTGGTGACAAACAGTACGACCACCGTCCCGAGGTCAGGCTGCGCCAGCAGTAACACCGCCAGCACCAGAATCACGCCCATTGGTTTTAAAAAGCCGCGCAGGTTATTTCGCACCTCATCAACCTTACGCACCAGATAGTTCGCGAGGTAGCAGAACAGCGACAGCTTGGTAAACTCCGCAGGCTGAATACGCAGCGGCCCCAGCGCAATCCAGCGCGACGCCCCGTTGACCGAGCTCCCGACGACCAGCACGATAAGCAGCATAATGATCGACGCAATCAGCATCGTCGTGCTGTATTTTTGCCAGAAGGTCATGGGCAAACGCAGCGTGACCATCGCCAGACAAAATGCCAGGAAGATATAGAGCGCATCACGTTTGGCAAACAAAAACGGATCGTTCGCCAGGCGCTGCCCGACTGGCATGGAGGCCGACGTCACCATGACAAAACCAATCGCCGCCAGCCCGAAGGTCAGCCATAGCAGCGTGCGGTCATACATGATCAGACTGTCGGCGTCTTTATCGCGCGAAGCCATCACCCAGCCTTTAAGCGCCGCAAACAGCCAGGCCAGGAGGCCAAAGCCTGGTACGCGCGGCATTCTCAGACGGGGGAGAGATAAACGCATCAACCTAACTCCTTCGCCAGACGGGTAAAGACATCGCCCCGTTGCTCAAAATTTTTAAACTGATCGAGGCTGGCGCAGGCGGGCGACAACAGCACCATATCACCCGGCTGAACGCGCGGCGCCAGCAAACGCATCGCCTCTTCCATCGTCTCAGTCTGTTGGGCGATTTCCGGACGCAGTGCGGCAAGCTGCGCGCCATCGCGCCCAAAGCAATACAGGCGGATACGGTCGCCAGTCAGATAGCGCGCCAGCGGAGAAAAGTCTGCCGACTTACCGTCGCCGCCCAGCAGCAGATGCAGCGTACCGTCCACATGCAAACCGTTTAGCGCCGCTTCGGTACTGCCGACGTTGGTCGCTTTCGAGTCGTTGATCCAACGTACGCCGTTATGCTCCAACGCCAGCTGGAAGCGATGCGCCAGACCGGTAAATGTCGTCAACGCCTTCAAACTGCTGGCGCGCGGCAGACCTACGGCATCCGCCAGCGCCAGCGCCGCTAACGCATTGGTATAGTTATGCTGCCCGGAAAGCTTCATCTCTTTCACGTTCAGCACCTTCTCGCCTTTGACTCGCAGCCAGGTTTCGCCCTGCTGACGATTAAGGTGATAATCACCCATATTGACGCCAAAGCTGACGCAGCGCTCATCGGCCCCACGAACCGGCATCGTCAACGCATCATCGGCATTCACTACGCACACTTTCGCCTTCTCGTAGACGCGCAGTTTCGCCGCCCGGTACTGTTGCAAACCAAACGGATACCGGTCCATATGATCTTCAGTGACGTTGAGCACCGTTGCCGCCGCCGCTTGCAAACTTGAGGTAGTTTCCAGTTGGAAACTGGATAATTCCAGCACGTACAATTCGCGATCGGCATCCAGCAGCATCAGCGCCGGAAGACCGATATTGCCGCCAACGCCGACATTGACGCCCGCCGCTTTCGCCATCTCGCCCACTAAGGTGGTCACGGTGCTTTTGCCGTTCGAGCCGGTGATGGCTACAATCGGCGCTTGCGCTTCGCGGCAAAACAGTTCGATATCGCCGACAATTTCTACTCCAGCGCTGGCGGCAGCGCTCAGCGAAGGGTGCGCCAGAGCAATACCAGGGCTGGCGACGATTAAATCCGCCGCTAAGAGCCACTCGTCGTTCAGGCCGCCAACGTGACGCTCAACCTCTTGCGGCAGCTTATCCAGACCCGGCGGCGTCACGCGAGTATCCATCACCCGCGGCGTCACGCCGCGGGCGAGAAAAAAGTCCACGCAAGAGAGTCCGGTTAAGCCCAGACCAATAATGACGACGTTTTTGTCCTGGTAATCAGCCATGATTAACGTACCTTCAGCGTTGCCAGGCCAATCAGCACCAGCATCAGCGAAATAATCCAGAAGCGCACAATCACGCGCGGTTCCGGCCAGCCTTTCAGTTCATAGTGGTGATGGATAGGCGCCATACGGAAAATACGCTGTCCGCGTAGTTTAAAGGAACCCACCTGCAGGATGACCGACAGAGTTTCCACCACAAAGACGCCGCCCATGATCACTAGCAGGAACTCCTGACGCAGCAGCACGGCGATAATGCCCAACGCGCCGCCCAACGCCAGCGATCCGACGTCGCCCATAAAAACCTGCGCCGGATAGGTGTTAAACCACAAGAATCCTAATCCCGCGCCGACAATCGCCGTACAGACAATCACCAGCTCGCCCGCATGGCGTAAATACGGAATATGCAGGTAATTGGCGAAGTTCATGTTCCCGGTCGCCCAGGCCACCAGCGCAAAGCCGGCGGCAACGAAAACAGTCGGCATAATCGCCAAACCATCAAGCCCGTCGGTCAGGTTTACGGCATTACCCGTACCGACGATGACAAAGTAGGACAGCAGAATGTAAAACAGCCCCAATTGCGGCATAACATCTTTAAAGAACGGCACCACCAGTTGGGTCGCGGGCGTGTCTTTCCCGACGAGATAAAGCGCAAAGGCCACGCCGAGCGCGATAACCGACATCCAGAAATATTTCCAGCGCGCAATCAGCCCTTTGGTATCTTTCCGCACCACTTTGCGGTAATCATCGACAAAACCGATAATGCCGTAGCCAATCAATACCACCAGCACGCACCAGACGTACGGGTTAGACGGGTAAGCCCATAACAGAACGGAAATCACAATCGCCGTCAGGATCATGATGCCACCCATCGTCGGCGTACCGCGTTTACTGAAGTGCGATTCCGGGCCATCGTTACGTACCACCTGGCCAAAAGAGAGTTTTTGCAGACGAGCGATCATACGCGGGCCCATCCATAAAGAGATGAACAGCGCGGTCAACAGGCTGACGATGGCGCGAAACGTCAGATAAGAAAAGACGTTAAAGCCGGAATAATATTTGACCAAATGCTCGGCCAGCCAAACTAACATGAACCTTTCTCCTGTAACGCATGAACCACATCTTCCATCGCGGCGCTGCGTGATCCTTTCACTAAAATAGTCATCATCGGTTGCTCCTGAAGCAGAGCGTGTAAACGCGTAATGAGCGCGGCTTTATCGGCAAAATGTTCGCCGACGCCGCTGGCGTGGCTGATAGCCTGACTGAGTTTTCCGGTGCTTAACACGCGATCAATACCCGCCGCTTTTGCGGCCTCGCCAACCTGGATGTGGCACGCTTCGCTTTCTGCGCCCAGCTCGGCCATATCGCCTACCACCAGCACGCGGTATCCGGGCATTTCAGAAAGGACCTGCACTGCGGCGGTCATCGAACCAACGTTGGCGTTATAAGCGTCATCCAGTACCAGTTGGTTTTCACTTAGCTGAATCGGGAACAGACGCCCGGGTACGGCTTTTAACGCCGCCAGCCCTGCTTTAATCGCCGCCAGCGTCGCCCCCACCGCCATTGATAAAGCAGCGGCCGCCAGCGCGTTGGCAATATTGTGCCGCCCCGGCAACGGCAGCAGCACATCAATGCTGCCCATCGGCGTTTGCAGGGTAAATTCGGTACCGTGTGACGTCACGTGGATATTCGCAGCGGTAAAGTCGCTGTTTGCCGCATTCGGCGAAAAGCGCCACACCTGACGATCGCCAATAATGCTTTGCCAGTTCAGCCAGTCATTATTATCGGCATTCATAATCGCGATACCGTTCTCAGGCAAACCGGTATAGATTTCGCCTTTCGCTTTCGCCACGCCGGCCAGCGAGCCGAAACCTTCCAGATGCGCCGCCGCCAGGTTATTGACCAGCGCCGCTTCCGGGCGCGTCAGGCTAACGGTCCAGGCGATTTCTCCCTGGTGATTAGCGCCTAACTCGATCACCGCATAGTCATAATCATGGTTTAAGCGCAGCAGCGTTATCGGCACGCCGATGTCGTTGTTAAAATTGCCTGCGGTATACAAAGTATTTCCGCACTGGCTAAGAATCGCGGCGGTCATCTCTTTGACCGAGGTTTTGCCGGACGAACCGGTTAACGCCACCACCCGCGCCGGTACCTGCATACGTACCCAGGCGGCCAGTTGGCCAAATGCCTGACGCGTGTCTTTTACAATCACCTGCGGAAGATCGATATCCAGAGGACGACTGACCAGCAGGGCGCCAGCGCCGTTCGCTTTTGCTTTATCAGCAAAATCATGCGCATCAAAGCGTTCCCCTTTCAGCGCCACGAACAGGCATCCCGGCGTCACTTTCCGTGTGTCGGTAATGACCGTATCGAGCGTGAGATCCGCCCCGCGGTGTTCGGCGCCAAGGACATCGGCAATTTTGCTGAGCGTTACGCTAATCATGCGATCACCCCCAGCAAACGCGCTGCGGTCACGCGGTCTGAATAATCAAGACGCTGCGTGCCGACAATCTGGTAATCCTCGTGCCCTTTACCTGCAATCAGCACAACGTCATTGTCTTTTGCCTGCATAATGGCATTGGTTACCGCCTCAGCGCGGCCTTCCATTACCCTGACCTGCCCGGCGTCCAGCATTCCGGCCAGAATATCGTTGATAATGGCGCGCGGCTCCTCGGTACGCGGGTTATCGTCAGTCACCACGACGATATCAGCGAATTCTTCGGCAATGGCCCCCATGAGTGGGCGCTTACCTTTGTCACGATCCCCGCCACAGCCAAAGACGCACCACAATTTTCCGGCGCAGTGCAGACGCGCCGCCTGCAACGCTTTTTCCAGCGCATCCGGCGTGTGCGCGTAATCCACCACCACCGTCGGTTTGCCTGGCGCAGTGAACACTTCCATACGTCCGCAAACCGGCTGCAAACGCGCGGCGGTTTTCAGCAAATCCGTTAACGGATAGCCCAGCGCCAGTAGCGTCGCCAATGCCAGCAGTAAGTTGCTGACGTTAAACGCGCCCATCAGGCGGCTTTCGATTTCGCCTTCACCCCAGCTTGAAGCAAAACGAATCGTCGCTCCGCGGTCGTGGTACTCCACCGCCTCCGCTTTCAGCCAACGGCCGTGACAGTTAGGGTTGATATGCCCTTCCATTGATACCGCGACCGCATCGGGTAGCGACGCCAGCCAGCGGCGTCCAACTTCATCATCGGCGTTGACGATTGCCTGACCGTGATGGTGGGTGGAATAAAGCATCCATTTTGCCGCCTCGTAATGCGCCATATCGCCATGATAGTCGAGATGGTCGCGGCTCAAATTAGTAAACACGGAGGCGGCAAATTTCAGCGCCGCCACGCGATGCTGCACCAGGCCGTGAGAAGAGACTTCCATCGCGCCGAAGGTCGCGCCCTGCGCAACCAGACTGGCCAGCACATGCTGAACATCCACAGCGGAACCGGTTGTGTTCTCCGTCGGGATCACTTTACCCAACAGTCCGTTGCCTACCGTTCCCATCACTGCGCTGGTTTCGCCGAGCAACTGGCTCCACTGCGCCAGTAGTTGGGTGGTGGTGGTCTTGCCATTGGTGCCGGTCACCGCCACCAGACGCATGTTTTCAGATGGCTCATGGTAAAAGCGGCCCGCCAGCGCAGATAAACGCTCATTGAGCTGGCTGAGATAGACGACCGGTACGCCGTGCATTTCGCGAATCTCACCGTCGGTCGCCTCGTCTTTCGCCTCTGCAATAATGGCAGCTACGCCTTGCGCTATCGCCTGCGGGATATATCGACGCCCGTCCGCCTGATGACCCACCACTGCCACAAAGAGATCGCCCGCCGCAGCCACACGGCTGTCGAGCGTCATCTCTCGCAGTTCTCGCGCGGGTAGTCCAGCCACCCACGGAGCAAGAAGGTCGCGCAAATTACGATCTGCCACCTGTTCCCTCGCCTTGATTAATTACGAATTCATTTTTTTCGCCCGTTGCCAGCGCGTCCGGTTCGATGTTCATGGTGCGCAGAACGCCGCCCATGATGGCACCAAATACCGGCGCGGAAACGGCGCCGCCGTAGTATTTACCCGCCTGCGGATCGTTGATGACAACCACCAGCGCGAAGCGCGGCTGACTCGCAGGCGCGACGCCTGCGGTGTAAGCAATGTATTTGTTGATGTAGCGACCGTCCGGCCCCACTTTTTTCGCCGTACCGGTTTTAATCGCGATACGGTAGCCTTTAATTGCCGCCTTCACGCCGCCGCCGCCCGGCAGCGCCACGCTTTCCATCATATGCACCACGGTGCGTACGGTGGATTCAGGGAAGATGCGTTCGCCGGGTACAGGCGGATCAACTTTGGTAATCGACAGCGGGCGATAAATGCCATAGCTGCCGATCGTTGCATAGACTCGCGCTAATTGTAACGGCGTTACCATTAGCCCGTAGCCGAAAGAGAAGGTGGCCCTCTCTATGTCGGACCACCGTTGTTTTTGAGGATATAAGCCACTGCGTTCTCCGACCAACCCCAAATTGGTCGCCTTTCCTAGCCCAAAACGTGAGTAAGTATCTACTAACGCTGAGGACGGCATCGCTAACGCCAGTTTGGATACACCGACGTTACTCGACTTCTGTAGAACCCCGGTCAGGGTTAATTCGCTGTAGCGCGCCACGTCTTTAATTTCGTGGCCGTTAATTCGGTATGGAACGGTATTCAACACCGTATTTTCGTTGACGATACCGCGCTGAAGCGCGGTCATCACCACCATCGGCTTAACCGTAGAACCCGGTTCAAACACGTCGGTGATGGTACGGTTACGCATCGCGTCTTTCGGCGTACCGGCAAGGTTGTTGGGGTTATAGGAAGGGCTATTCGCCATCGCCAGTACTTCACCGGTATTGACATCGACCAGCACCGCGCTACCGGATTCCGCCTTGTTAAACGCCACCGCGTTGTTCAGTTCGCGGTAAACCAGCGCCTGTAAGCGTTCATCAATGCTTAACGCCAGGTTGTGCGCTGCCTGACTGTCAGTGGAGGAGATATCCTCAATCACGCGACCATAGCGGTCTTTACGCACGATTCGCTCGCCAGGCTGACCGGTAAGCCACTTATCAAAGCTCTTTTCAACGCCTTCAATCCCCTGACTGTCGACGTTGGTAAAACCGATGAGGTGAGCGGTTACTTCTCCTGACGGGTAGTAGCGGCGGGACTCTTCACGCAAATGAATCCCCGGCAGTTTGAGTTTTTTGATGTAGTCTGCCATGTCAGGATTTACCTGGCGCGCCAGATAAATAAAACGCCCTTTCGGGTTGGCGTTGATACGGGCGGAGAGCTGATCGAGCGGAATATTGAGCGCAGTAGAAAGCGCTTTCCAGCGATCGCCAACGCTGATGCCGCCGGCGTCATGAACTTCTTTCGGGTCGGCCCAGATCGCCTTAACCGGTACGCTGACCGCCAGTGGACGCCCGGAACGGTCGGTAATCATACCGCGTGAGGTGGAGACTTCCTGAACACGCAGCGAACGCATATCACCCTGACGCACCAGCATATCCGGGGCGATAATCTGTAGCCACGCCGCGCGTCCAAGTAAAAAAACCAGCGCCAGTAAAATACAGCCGCACAGCAACGCAAAACGCCAACTGATGAAGTTGGTCTGTTCTTCCTGGCGTTTCGATTTTTGCGTTTTTGCCGCTGCTTTCATGCGTCGCGTTTATCCTTATTTTTGCACTACGATATTTTCTTGGGACGGATCAACATGCTGCATTTGCAGCTTTTCCGTTGCGATCCGCTCTACCCGGCTGTGATCGCCGAGCGCATTTTCTTCAAGGATCAGGTTGCGCCATTCAATGTCCAATGCATCGCGCTCCAGAACCAGTTGTTCACGCTGCGCGGTGAGTAAACGAGTATGGTGCGCCGTCGTGACCACCGTCACCGCCGTTAAAATGATGCAAATGAACAAGCAGAGTGGCAGCTTCCCGAACCGCAAAAGATCGTCACCGATCACGCCAGGCAAGGCATGGCGCTCGTTGCTTCCTATCGATCCCTTAACTTTGCTTAGGGCTTCTGTCACTCTGCTGATCATGCGTTCGTCCTCTCTGCGATACGCAGAACTGAACTACGGGCCCGAGGATTTTCAGCTACCTCTTTTTCACCCGGCATCAACTTGCCTAACGCTCGTAACTCACGACCGCCCAGTTTTTTGAGCTGCGCTTCCGTCATCGGTAATCCAGCCGGTACCTGCGGACCGCGGCTTTGCTCACGCATAAAGCGTTTCACAATACGGTCTTCCAGCGAGTGGAAACTGATGATTGAAAGCCGCCCGCCTGGGGCCAGTACGCTGAGCGAGCTTTTTAGCGCCTGCTCTATCTCCTCCAGTTCACTGTTTACCCAGATGCGCACCGCCTGGAAGGTACGGGTCGCGGGATGTTTGAATTTGTCTTTTACCGGGGTCGCCGCCGCAACCACTTCCGCCAGCTCTTTGGTGCGGGTCATCGGCTGTTCGCGATTGCGCTCAACAATGGCGCGAGCAATACGTTTGGCAAAACGCTCCTCGCCGAATGTTTTCAGCACCCAGGCGATATCCGCCTCCTCCGCCGTTTGTAACCACTCGGCGGCAGACTGGCCGCGCGTCGGGTCCATTCGCATATCCAACGGACCGTCGCGCATGAATGAAAAACCGCGCTCCGCATCGTCAAGCTGCGGAGAAGAGACGCCAAGATCGAGAAGGATCCCGTCAATCTTGCCGGTAAGCTCGCGCTCGGCTACATAATCAGCCAGCGCGGAAAAAGGTCCATGAATGATGGAGAAGCGAGGATCATTGATGGCCTGCGCAACGGCGATCGCCTGCGGATCGCGATCGATCGCCAGCAAGCGCCCCTCTTCGCCCAGTTGCGAGAGGATCAGGCGCGAGTGGCCGCCGCGACCAAATGTGCCATCAATATAGATACCATCCGGACGAATATTCAGCCCATTAACGGCTTCATCCAACAGTACCGTAGTGTGTTTAAAATTTTCCATCATCTTATAGAGACAAGTCCTGCAGCCGCTCCGATAACGTTTCGGTAGCTGACTGTTCAGCGTCGATATCTTCCTTGACCTGTTGATACCAGGTCGTTTCATCCCACAGCTCAAATTTGTTGAACTGTCCAACCAGCATCACTTCTTTCGTCAGTCCGGCATGTTGCCGCAGAACTGGCGCGATCAGTAATCGACCTGCACCATCCATCTGACATTCGCTGGCATGGCCCAACAGTAAACGCTGTACGCGACGTTCTACCGGGTTCATGCTCGACAGACGAGATAACTTTTGCTCAATAATTTCCCATTCAGGCAGGGGGTAAAGCAGCAGGCATGGGTGATGGATGTCAATGGTACATACCATTTGACCGGT
Organism: Salmonella sp. SJTUF15591; assembly: GCF_043356435.1. NCBI lineage: Bacteria > Pseudomonadati > Pseudomonadota > Gammaproteobacteria > Enterobacterales > Enterobacteriaceae > Salmonella > Salmonella sp. SJTUF15591. The sequence continues at coordinate 163,559 of NZ_JBEUJO010000008.1, forward strand.
AGCGCTCTCGATCAGTTGCTCCCGATAACGGGTCGGCACGGTCAGGCGCCCTTTACTGTCGAGATTGACTAACGTTGCCCCCCGGAACATGCCAGTCTCACCCCTTCTTACCACTTTATCCCACAAATTCCCACTCGAAGGAGTTTACGGAGCGGAGGAAAAGCTTGTCAAGCAAGTCACAACGCTTACCGAAGTAAAAAAGCCAATGTTTACGGCGAATATCTGCGTTGATTAATTTCCGTCCAGCGCGCAAGCCAAATTAACGTTATGAATATTTGTAAGAAAAAAACCAAAGACCCACCGCCGTTTAAAACGGACTCAATATAATCCGAGAAAAATATAAAGTGTCAGTTTGCGACGCGAGCGGCATTTTAGGACATATTGCACCGTGTTAACAGTGCCTGTTTAACGTGTGCAGCGCCTGCTATACCAGCGCCTACGAGCGACTGTCGCGCCAAAGACAAAAAGTGGCTGTTAATTCGACGATTTCTTGCCTGCTTGTAACAAAACAAGACAAAGGAAAAGACTCGTTACGTCTTAATTAGTGGAATATGGACGATTTCGGACAAAAGAAAGGTAATAAAAAAGAATTTTCGGATAATTTTAAGGAATAATCTTAATTATTTAAGGGATATTTTTACTGATACGCATTTGTTTGACGGCGGCAGAAGAGAGAGTCTTTTACCGCCGGTCCTTTAGCTACGGCTCAGAATGCCGCGACGATACAGGTTTCGCCGAATACGCGTTAAGCCAGGTTTCGGTTTACGCGGTTCATCAAGACTTGCCAGCACAATCTCCAGCACGCGTTCCGCGACATCACGATGACGCTGCGCCACCGCCAGTACCGGGCATTGCAGAAAATCCAGCAGCTCATGATCGCCGAAGGTCGCAATCGCCAAATCCGAAGGCAGTTTTCCATCGCGCCGCAGCGTAACGTCCATCACGCCCTGTAATAGCGCGAATGATGTCGTAAAGAGCGCCTGCGGCATAGGATGCGTTTCCAGCCATTTCTCAAACAGCTGCGCGGCGGCTTCGCGCTCATAGCTGTTGGCATATAAGAAATTCACCTCCCGCGGATCGTCTTTCCATGCGGTGCGGAACCCCTGCTCGCGCAGGAAACTGACGGACAACTCCGGCAGCGCGCCCAAATAAAGCACCGTTTCCGCCGGGAATTTACGCAGCTCTTCCGCCAACATCTCGGCATCATCCTGATCGGCGCCGACCACGCTGGTGAAATGTTCGCGATCCAGCGCGCGGTCGAGCGCGACGATGGGGAACGGATCGTTGGCCCAGCGCTGATAGAAGGGATGCTCCGGCGGTAACGAAGTTGAAACAATGATTGCATCCACCTGGCGTTGCAAAAGGTGCTCAATGCAGCGCATTTCGTTATCCGGCTGATCTTCAGAACAGGCGATCAGCAGTTGGTAGCCACGCTGGCGTGCCTGGCGCTCAAGATAGTTTGCGATACGGGTGTAGCTCGTGTTTTCAAGGTCCGGGATCACCAGACCAATGGAACGTGTGCGTCCAGCACGCAGCCCGGCAGCCACAGCGTTAGGATGGTAATTGTGCTCACGCACTACCGCCATGACTTTTTCTACGGTTTTGTCGCTCACGCGGTATTGCTTTGCTTTACCGTTTATAACGTAGCTTGCAGTTGTGCGCGAGACACCGGCCAGCCGAGCGATTTCATCCAGTTTCACAATTGCCCCTTGTGTAAATTGTACAAACCATAACCTTTATGTCGGCATGGGTTAAAATCGTTAACATCTAAGCGCAGTTTGATCACTCCGGCAACCGCTTTTATTCCGGGTTACCACGGATTTCGCAAAAAAAAGCCCAACCGGTGATATTGGGTTGGGCGATAATTCCTGTTGGCTGATATCCGGCAAACCTGCCTGATGGCGCTACGCTTATCGGACCTGGGCCAGATATCAGCCTGCAGGCCGGATAAAACGCAACCGCGTCGTCATCCGGCAAACCTGCTCAGCGCATAATCTTATCGCCGCGCGAAAGCCCGACGACGCCTGAACGCGCCACTTCAACAATTTTCGCCACGTCGCGCAGCGAGGCCAGAAAAGCATCCAGTTTATCGCTGGTGCCCGCCAGTTGAACGGTATACAGCGTTGGCGTAACGTCAATAATCTGACCACGGAAAATTTCCGTATTACGCTTCACCTCTTCCCGTCCGTAGCCGCTGGCCTGGATTTTCACCAGCATGATTTCCCGCTCAACGTGCGCTCCCTGTCCCAGCTCGCTGACGCGCAGCACATCAACCAGCTTGTGCAGTTGCTTTTCAATTTGCTCAAGCACTTTTTCATCGCCTACCGTCTGGATAGTCATGCGCGACAACGTCGGATCGTCTGTCGGCGCGACGGTCAGGCTTTCAATATTATATCCGCGTTGCGAAAAGAGGCCGATAACCCGCGATAACGCCCCAGATTCGTTTTCCAGTAATACCGATAAAATCCGGCGCATCATCAGGTCCTCTCCGTTTTGCTTAACCACATTTCGTCCATCCCGCCCCCGCGAATCTGCATCGGATAGACATGCTCGCTGCCATCAACGGTGACATCGACGAACACCAGTCGGTTATTACGCACATGCTCAAGGGCTTCGCTGAGTTTACTTTCCAGCTCATCCGGACGGTTAATCTGCAGCCCGACATGGCCATATGCTTCCGCCAGGCGCACAAAATCCGGTAACGACTGCATATAAGACTGAGAATGGCGACCGGAATAGATCATATCCTGCCACTGTTTCACCATCCCCAGATAACGGTTGTTCAGGTTCAGAACCAGTACCGGCAGTTCATACTGTAAGGCTGTCGACAGCTCCTGAATGTTCATCTGTATACTGCCATCGCCGGTCACGCAGACCACCATTTCTTTCGGCAGGGCCATTTTAACGCCCAGCGCAGCCGGTAGGCCAAAACCCATCGTGCCGAGCCCGCCGGAATTAATCCAGCGACGTGGTTTATCGAACGGGTAATAGAGAGCGGCAAACATCTGATGTTGTCCTACATCGGACGTCACGTACGCGTCGCCCTTCGTCAGACGCCAGAGGGTTTCAATCACCGCCTGGGGTTTAATGCTTTCGCTTTCCGCGTCATATTTCAGGCACTGACGGGCGCGCCAGCTCTCTATCTGCTGCCACCAGTCGCGAATATCATCCTGCGGCTGAGACGGCGCATCCTGCGCCAGTAGCTCCAGCATTTGTTCCAGTACCAGGCGGGCATCGCCTACCACCGGGATATCAGCGTTAACCGTTTTGGATATGGACGTCGGGTCAATGTCGATGTGTAATACCGTCGCGTTCGGACAATATTTAGCGAGATTATTCGTCGTGCGGTCGTCAAATCGTACGCCAACAGCGAAAATCACGTCGGCGTTATGCATGGTCATATTGGCTTCATAAGTGCCATGCATTCCCAGCATTCCTAACGACTGGCGATGAGTAGCAGGAAACGCGCCCAGTCCCATTAATGAAGAGACCACCGGCAGGTTAAAGGTTTCAATGATGTGGCGCAGCGGCGCATAGCAGGCCGCGCTTATCGCCCCTCCCCCAACATAGACCACCGGTTTTTTTGCCGACGCCAGCGTTTGCAAGGCACGCTTAATTTGTCCTTTATGTCCTGATGTTGTGGGATTGTAAGAGCGCATACTGACCGTTTCCGGCCAGACATACGGCATTTTTTTCGCCGGATTCAAAATATCTTTCGGCAGATCCACGACCACCGGCCCAGGACGTCCGCTTGCCGCCAGCCAGAAGGCCTTTTTAAGCACCTGGGGAATATCTTCCGTCTGTTTGACCAGGAAGCTATGTTTGACCACTGGTCGGGAAATCCCCACCATGTCGCACTCCTGAAAGGCATCATAGCCAATCAATGAGGTGGCGACCTGGCCGGAAAGAATCACCAGCGGAATGGAATCCATATAGGCCGTAGCAATCCCGGTAATCGCATTGGTCGCTCCCGGTCCGGAAGTCACCAGCACCACGCCAACGTCGCCAGTGGCTCGCGCCAGGCCATCCGCCATATGCACCGCGGCCTGCTCATGACGCACCAGCACATGATCGATCCCTCCAACGGTATGTAGCGCATCATAAATATCAAGCACTGCGCCTCCAGGATAGCCGAACACCTGCTTTACGCCTTGATCGATAAGCGATCGGACGACCATCTCGGCTCCAGACAACATCTCCACGGCTTGCCTCCACTTTATACCTGTCATCACGGTTTGACGGACACCTTAACCGCTCGCTATCACGCCTGGCAATTGGGTGGAATGACGTAAAGATGGGAAAGGTTAGAATAATCAGGAGGCAAGAAGAGAAGAAATGGAGAAATACTCCGTCTGAATCACACCAGGTAATAAATAATCGCTTATAAATGCAGACTTACAGCAATTCATCTATTTTTCACAACGACGAAAAGAATCGCTCACCGTTAATTCAGCATAAAATTTTTGATATACGCTAAAAAGCAGAATAAACCAGAATTTGTTTCTGATTTATTCTGCCCGGTTTTATCGCTTACAAACAGAAACTAATAAATCTTCCATCCATTGGTGCCCTTTATCACGCCCAGCCGCTTCATGCCAGGAAAGGTAGCATGTCCGGCTATTCAGTTTTAAAGGCAACGGCAATATTTGCAGATCCAGCGACTCCGCAAACTCTTCCGCCAGCCAGCGCGGGGCAATAGCGACCAAATGCGTCTGCGAAACCACGTTCAGAACGCTGATAAGCGCCATGCCCTGATAAGCCACGCTCGACTGTTTATCCGGCGTGTCATACCACGGCTGACTAAATGACGCATAACGATCGAGAGAAACAACCGCATGTTGTTCATTATAAACATCGCCTTCCAGTAGCGGGCCGCTAATACGCGGGTGTTTTCGGCTGGCGACTAAAACCATTTCATCTTTAAATAGCGGTACGCTGGTAAACTCAGGACGACGGAATTCTTCATAACTAATAACGAACTCGGTTTCCTGATAGCGTAACTGATGCTCAGTATTCTGATTCAACGACGCTTTAAAAACGACATGAATATTTGGCGCAATTTTTTCTACACGATTATAAATCTGTGACGTCAGGATATTATCCAGCGGACTGCACACGCAAAGATTGAATACACGTTCGCTGCTGGTCGGCTCAAACCCCGATCCCGGCAATTCATTTTGCACCAATTGTAACGCCTGACGGACTGAACCAAATAACTGAAATGCACGGGCAGTCGGCTGAATTCCTCGTCCATATCGAACAAAAAGTTCGTCATTAAACATAACCTTCAGACGCGCTACGGCGTTACTGACCGCAGGCTGCGACATTCCCAGCGTGTGGGCGGCGCGCGTAATATTCTGCTCTTGCATTACCGCATCGAACACGGTCAATAGGTTCAAATCAACCATGCGAAGCTGTGGTTTGCCCATATCTAAAAGATGCGGCTTTTCGGTTTTGACCTCTGGCATATTTAACTCCACTGTCACGCTTAACTCCCTTTTTCTGGCTGAAGGCAGAAATAATTCCTGAAAATATGATTTACCATGCATATAAAATAAGAAAAAGGGAAAGCGTTAAAATTCGGAAAACATAAAGACGCTGACAGAGACAAATAGAATGCCAGCGCAAGCGTAATGTGTCCTGAGTCACACCATTGCGATTCATAATGTTTAAATTACGCAAGCAATATAACCATAACTATGGCGAATACACAATCATACACCAAGTGAATGATCATTTAAGTTTCAATTAAATGTTTATATTATTAATAGCTAAAAAGTTAACATTAATTTATCAATAACTTTATCCTTATCCATTAAGTAAACAAGGTTATTTGTTAAAATATAAAACAAATCAAAAAGATAAACCAAACCTTTAGCATACCTTTAACAGTCCATTCCCCTAACCAATTTGCAAACAAAAATGCCTAAATATTTCAAACAATGAAAAGTATGAATGTCCACTCGTTCTTTTATCCTTTATTGGACGCGCAGCCCAGCACAATTAGCTAAAGTACGTATCCGGATATCGTCAACAAAATGCAATGGCGACAGAAAATAGAGTTGACATTAAACGGCATATCCAGTACCACTAAAAGCATAACGCATTCGCTGGAGCTGAATTAATGTCACATATCGTTCGTTTCACTGGGCTACTACTACTCAACGCATTTATTGTGCGCGGTAGACCGGTGGGCGGCATTCAACATTAAGTCAGCTCGAAGTCAAACAAAACCCGCGCCGTTGCGCGGGTTTTTTTATGCCTGACGCAAGGCGCCCCTGGAGACAAGGACCACATCATGAGCCAGCAAGTCATTATTTTTGATACGACCTTACGCGACGGCGAACAAGCGTTACAGGCCAGCCTGAGCGCGAAAGAGAAGCTGCAGATTGCCCTGGCCCTTGAGCGCATGGGTGTTGATGTCATGGAAGTGGGCTTCCCGGTCTCTTCTCCGGGTGATTTTGAATCCGTCCAAACCATCGCCCGCACCATTAAAAACAGCCGCGTTTGCGCCCTGGCGCGTTGTGTAGAAAAAGACATCGACGTCGCGGCACAGGCGCTGAAGGTCGCCGACGCGTTTCGCATCCATACTTTTATCGCCACCTCGCCAATGCACATCGCCACCAAGCTGCGCAGCACGCTGGATGAGGTCATCGAACGCGCGGTATACATGGTTAAGCGGGCGCGTAATTACACTGATGACGTAGAGTTCTCCTGCGAAGATGCTGGCCGGACGCCTGTTGACGATCTGGCGCGCGTGGTGGAAGCCGCTATAAACGCCGGCGCGAGAACCATTAATATTCCCGATACCGTGGGTTATACCATGCCGTTTGAGTTTGCGGGAATCATTTCCGGCCTGTATGAACGTGTCCCCAATATCGACAAAGCTATCATCTCCGTTCATACCCACGACGATTTAGGGATAGCAGTAGGCAACTCGCTGGCGGCAGTACATGCGGGCGCGCGTCAGGTTGAAGGCGCGATGAACGGTATCGGAGAACGTGCCGGTAACTGCGCACTGGAAGAAGTGATCATGGCGATTAAAGTGCGCAAAGACATCATGAACGTACACACCAACATCAATCACCACGAAATCTGGCGCACCAGCCAGACCGTCAGCCAGATCTGTAACATGCCGATCCCGGCCAACAAAGCGATTGTCGGCAGCGGCGCTTTCGCCCACTCTTCCGGCATCCACCAGGATGGCGTCCTCAAGAACCGCGAAAACTATGAAATCATGACGCCAGAGTCCATCGGTCTGAATCAGATACAGCTGAACCTGACCTCCCGCTCTGGCCGTGCCGCCGTGAAGCATCGCATGGAAGAGATGGGTTACAAGGACACAGACTACAACATGGACCACCTGTACGACGCGTTCCTGAAGCTGGCGGACAAAAAAGGCCAGGTGTTCGACTATGACCTGGAAGCGCTGGCGTTTATTAATAAACAGCAAGAAGAACCAGAGCATTTCCGTCTGGATTACTTCAGCGTGCAGTCCGGCTCCAGCGATATCGCCACCGCTTCCGTGAAGCTGGCCTGTGGTGAAGAGATCAAGGCCGAAGCGGCGAACGGCAACGGCCCGGTCGACGCCATCTATCAGGCGATTAACCGCATCACCGGTTACGACGTTGAGTTGGTTAAATACGACCTGAACGCCAAAGGCCAGGGCAAAGACGCGCTGGGTCAGGTCGATATCGTCGTGAACCATCATGGTCGCCGCTTCCACGGCGTCGGGCTGGCGACGGATATCGTCGAATCCTCCGCCAAAGCGATGGTGCACGTACTGAACAATATCTGGCGCGCCGCCGAAGTTGAAAAAGAATTGCAACGCAAAGCTCAAAATAAAGAGAACAACAAGGAAACCGTGTAATGTCGAAGAACTATCATATTGCCGTACTGCCGGGCGACGGTATCGGCCCGGAAGTCATGGCGCAAGCCCTGAAAGTTATGGATGCGGTACGCAGTCGTTTTGATATGCGTATCACCACCAGCCGCTATGACGTCGGCGGTATTGCTATCGACAATCATGGTCAGCCACTGCCGAAAGCCACCGTTGAAGGGTGCGAGCAGGCGGATGCCATTCTGTTTGGCTCCGTCGGCGGCCCGAAATGGGAAAATTTGCCCCCGGAAAGCCAGCCGGAGCGCGGCGCCCTGCTGCCGCTGCGCAAACATTTCAAGTTATTCAGTAACCTGCGTCCGGCGAAACTGTATCAGGGACTGGAAGCATTTTGCCCGTTGCGCGCCGATATCGCCGCTAACGGTTTCGATATCCTGTGCGTGCGCGAGCTGACCGGCGGGATCTATTTCGGACAGCCAAAAGGCCGCGAAGGCAGCGGTCAGTACGAAAAAGCCTTTGATACCGAAGTTTATCACCGCTTTGAGATCGAGCGCATTGCCCGTATCGCCTTTGAATCGGCGCGTAAACGCCGCCGTAGAGTCACCTCTATTGATAAAGCCAACGTACTGCAAAGCTCTATCCTGTGGCGTGAAATCGTCAATGATGTCGCGAAAACGTATCCCGATGTGGAACTCGCGCACATGTATATCGATAACGCCACCATGCAGTTGATTAAAGACCCGTCGCAGTTTGACGTACTGCTGTGCTCTAACCTGTTCGGCGACATTCTGTCCGACGAATGCGCCATGATCACCGGTTCAATGGGGATGTTGCCCTCCGCCAGCCTGAACGAGCAAGGGTTTGGCCTGTATGAACCGGCTGGCGGCTCCGCGCCGGATATCGCCGGGAAAAATATCGCCAACCCAATTGCGCAGATCCTGTCGCTGGCGCTGCTGCTGCGCTACAGCCTGGATGCCAACGATGCGGCAACAGCCATTGAACAGGCGATCAATCGCGCATTAGAAGAGGGCGTTCGCACCGGCGATTTAGCCAGGGGCGCTGCCGCAGTCAGTACCGATGAGATGGGCGATATTATCGCCCGCTATGTCGCAGAAGGGGTGTAATCATGGCCAAAACGTTATACGAAAAATTATTTGATGCCCACGTGGTCTTTGAGGCGCCAAACGAAACGCCGCTGCTGTACATCGACCGCCACCTGGTGCATGAAGTCACCTCTCCGCAGGCGTTTGACGGTCTGCGCGCGCACCATCGTCCGGTACGTCAGCCAGGGAAAACCTTCGCCACGATGGATCACAACGTCTCGACGCAGACTAAAGACATTAATGCCTCCGGTGAAATGGCGCGTATCCAGATGCAGGAGCTGATTAAGAACTGTAACGAGTTCGGCGTCGAGCTGTATGACCTGAATCACCCATATCAGGGCATCGTCCATGTGATGGGGCCGGAACAGGGCGTCACCCTGCCGGGCATGACCATCGTCTGCGGCGACTCCCACACCGCCACCCACGGCGCGTTTGGCGCGCTGGCCTTCGGCATCGGCACTTCTGAGGTAGAACATGTACTGGCGACGCAAACTCTGAAACAGGGGCGCGCTAAAACCATGAAGATTGAAGTCACGGGCAACGCCGCACCGGGCATTACCGCCAAAGACATCGTGCTGGCGATCATCGGTAAAACCGGCAGCGCCGGCGGCACCGGGCACGTGGTTGAATTTTGCGGCGACGCTATCCGCGCGCTGAGTATGGAAGGCCGCATGACGCTGTGCAATATGGCGATTGAGATGGGCGCCAAAGCCGGTCTGGTCGCCCCGGATGAAACCACTTTTAACTACGTAAAAGGGCGTTTGCACGCGCCGAAGGGCCGCGATTTTGACGAAGCCGTCGAGTACTGGAAAACGCTGAAAACCGATGACGGCGCGACCTTTGATACTGTCGTCACCCTGCGAGCAGAAGAGATCGCGCCGCAGGTGACCTGGGGCACGAATCCGGGCCAGGTGATTTCCGTCACCGACATCATCCCCGATCCCGCCTCCTTTAGCGATCCGGTTGAACGCGCCAGCGCCGAAAAAGCGCTGGCTTATATGGGCTTACAGCCGGGCGTACCGTTAACGGACGTTGCTATCGATAAAGTCTTTATCGGCTCTTGTACCAATTCGCGCATTGAAGATTTGCGCGCGGCGGCGGAAGTCGCCAAAGGGCGCAAAGTCGCGCCGGGCGTACAGGCGCTGGTGGTGCCGGGTTCAGGTCCGGTGAAAGCGCAGGCGGAAGCGGAAGGTCTGGACAAGATCTTTATCGAAGCAGGATTTGAATGGCGCTTACCGGGCTGTTCCATGTGCCTGGCCATGAATAATGACCGCCTGAACCCGGGCGAGCGCTGCGCCTCCACCAGCAACCGTAACTTTGAAGGCCGTCAGGGCCGCGGGGGTCGCACGCATTTAGTCAGCCCGGCGATGGCCGCCGCTGCCGCCGTTACCGGCCACTTCGCCGACATTCGCAGCATCAAATAAGGAAACTACCATGGCAGAGAAATTTACCCAGCATACCGGCCTGGTTGTCCCACTGGATGCCGCCAACGTCGATACCGATGCAATTATCCCTAAACAGTTTTTGCAGAAGGTTACGCGCACCGGTTTTGGCGCCCATCTGTTTAACGACTGGCGCTTCCTGGACGAAAAGGGCCAACAGCCAAATCCGGAATTCGTGTTGAACTTTCCGGAATATCAAGGCGCGTCGATACTGTTGGCGCGGGAAAACTTTGGCTGCGGCTCGTCGCGCGAACACGCGCCGTGGGCGCTGACCGATTACGGCTTTAAAGTGGTGATCGCGCCAAGCTTCGCCGACATTTTCTACGGCAACAGCTTTAACAACCAACTGCTGCCGGTAACCCTGAGCGACGCACAGGTCGATGAGCTGTTTGCTCTGGTGAAAGCCAATCCGGGGATTCATTTTGAAGTGGATCTGGAAGCACAGGTGGTGAAAGCAGGCGATAAGACCTACAGCTTTAAAATCGACGACTTCCGCCGCCACTGCATGTTGAACGGTCTGGACAGCATCGGGCTGACGCTACAGCACGAAGACGCGATTGCCGCCTACGAAAATAAACAACCGGCATTTATGCGGTAACCTTTCACGCCTTACCGGGCCTACAGGTTATGCAATATCACCAGGTTGCCACTATATCCTGTAGGCCTGATAAGCGTAGCGCCATCAAGCTCCGGGTTACTCATCAGTCGCTCATGCCGGGGATACTCCGGCATTTTTTATACGTCTTTTACTCGCCCGCTCACCCCCGCGTGACCACAGAAACCGCCGTATAAATCCCGTTGAGACGCCGTCCCATCATCGTCATCCAGAAACAGCCGAAATAAAAAAAGCCAGCAGATATTATCTGCTGGCGGGTGATTTTAGGCTATCGCCTACACCAATACTCAGTCACACATGATGTCTGCAATTGGCTTCAATCGGTCGCCTCCCACTGCATCAGTTCCGCGAGCATTTTTAAGCGCTGCGGCGCGCTCAGGCAAGCCAGCCAGGACGTTTTTTCCGTCGCGGCAAAATATCTCAACCAGAACTGGCGCATAGTGACCTCTTCCTCTTGCTTCATCGAAAGATATTATTGGCCTAATATAGGGATAATAAAATTGCTGAGTTTTTCATCGGAGTTCCCCTTTTATGCCCTCAGGTCGCCTGCAACAACAATTTATCCGTCTCTGGCAATGTTGTGACGGTAAAACGCAAGACACCACGCTTAATGAGCTGGCGGATCTGCTGAACTGTTCGCGTCGCCATATGCGTACGCTGCTAAATACGATGCAGGCGCGCGGTTGGCTAACATGGGAGGCCGAGGTTGGACGCGGAAAGCGTTCGCGTCTGACGTTCCTGTATACCGGACTGGCGCTGCAACAGCAGCGGGCGGAAGACCTGCTGGAACAAGATCGAATCGATCAACTGGTACAACTGGTCGGCGATAAAAGCGCTGTCAGGCAAATGCTGATTTCCCATCTGGGACGCAGCTTCCGCCAGGGGCGGCATATTCTGCGGGTTCTTTACTATCGTCCGATGCACAATCTCCTGCCGGGAACCGCATTACGTCGCTCGGAAACCCATATTGCCCGGCAAATTTTCAGTTCGCTCACGCGGGTAAATGAGGAAAACGGGGAACTGGAAGCGGACATTGCGCACCACTGGCAGCAAATTTCCCCTTTACTGTGGCGCTTCTACCTGCGCCCCGGCATTCATTTTCATCATGGCCGCGAGCTGGAGATGGAAGATGTCATCGCCTCGCTGACGCGTATCAATACGCTTCCGCTTTACTCGCACATCACAAAAATAGATTCCCCTACCGCGTGGACGCTGGATATTCATCTTTCCCAGCCGGATCGCTGGTTGCCGTGGCTGCTGGGCCAGGTCCCGGCGATGATTTTGCCGCGGGAGTGGGAAACGCTGGCTAATTTCGCCAGCCACCCTATCGGCACCGGGCCTTATGCCGTGCGGCGTAATACGCCAAACCAGCTCAAGATACTCGCCTTTGATGATTACTTCGGCTATCGGGCGTTGATAGACGAAGTGAACGTCTGGGTACTGCCGGATATCAGTGAAGAACCGGCCTGCGGCTTGATGCTGGAAGGGCCGATACAAGGCGGTGAAAAAGCGATAGAAAGCCGACTGGAAGAGGGGTGCTATTACCTACTATTCGACGCCAGAACGCCGCGCGGCGCACATCCGCAGGTCAGAGAATGGGTAAGCCACGTCCTCTCCCCCACCAATTTACTCTATCATGCCGATGAACCGCTACAGCAGCTCTGGTTCCCGGCCTATGGGCTTTTACCGCGCTGGCATCACGCCCGTCCAGGCCCGGGGGAAAAACCCGCCGGGCTGGAAACCCTCACGCTGACCTTCTATCGCGAACACATTGAGCACCTGGTTATCGCCCGTATCATGAGCGCGCTTCTGGCTGAACATCAGGTGCATCTGCATATTCAGGAGATCGACTACGATCAATGGCACGCCGGCGAGATCGAAAGCGATATCTGGCTCAATAGCGCTAACTTTACGCTGCCGCTGGATTTCTCGCTGTTCGCGCACCTGTGCGAAGTACCGCTCTTGCAGAACTGCATTCCGCGCGACTGGCAGGACGACGCCGCGCAGTGGCGCGCTGGCGAGATGAACCTGGCGAACTGGTGCCAGCAACTGCTGGCCAACAAAGCGATTGTGCCGCTGATCCACCACTGGCTGATTATCCAGGGACAGCGCAGTATGCGCGGGCTGCGCATGAATACCCTCGGCTGGTTTGATTTTAAATCGGCGTGGTTTGCGCCGCCAGATCCTTAACGCCAGCTCTTGATTGCTGCCCGGCAACAAAATCACTACACTAACGCCGAACTCAACGGGGTGCCGCGCTCATGCGCGCGCTGAGAAAATACCCGTCGAACCTGATCCGGATAATGCCGGCGAAGGGATTTGAGGTTACCTCTCAAGTCCTTTGCCACTCTTTAACTGAGGTGCAAAGTGTTAAAAAAATATCTTCCGCTTTTACTCCTGTGCGCGGCGCCTGCTTTCGCCAAACCCGTTCTCACCGTCTATACCTACGACTCGTTCGCCGCCGACTGGGGGCCAGGCCCGGTGGTGAAAAAAGCGTTTGAAGCCGATTGCAACTGCGAGCTGAAACTGGTGGCGCTGGAGGATGGCGTTTCACTGCTCAACCGCCTGCGGATGGAGGGGAAGAACAGCAAAGCCGATGTGGTGTTGGGGCTGGACAATAATCTGCTGGAAGCGGCCACGCAAACTAAACTTTTTGCCAAAAGCGGCGTGGCGAATGAAGCGGTCAAGGTGCCCGGCGGCTGGAAAAACGACACATTTGTGCCGTTCGATTACGGCTATTTCGCCTTTGTCTACGATAAAAGCAAGCTGAAAAATCCGCCGAAAAGCCTGAAAGAACTGGTCGAGAGCGATCAAAAATGGCGGGTAATTTATCAGGACCCGCGTACCAGTACGCCAGGGCTGGGGCTGTTACTGTGGATGCGCAAAGTCTATGGCGATAACGCGCCGCAGGCCTGGCAAAAACTGGCGGCCAAAACGGTGACGGTGACGAAAGGCTGGAGCGAGGCCTACGGTTTATTTCTGAAAGGTGAAAGCGATTTGGTGCTCAGTTACACCACCTCTCCGGCGTATCACATTATTGAAGAGAAGAAGGACAATTACGCCGCCGCGAACTTCAGCGAAGGCCATTACTTACAGGTAGAAGTCGCGGCGCGTACCGTCGCCAGTAAGCAGCCGGAACTGGCGGAGAAATTCCTCAAATTTATGGTTTCTCCGGCGTTTCAGAACGCCATACCCACCGGCAACTGGATGTACCCGGTAGCGGACGTCTCCCTACCAGCAGGGTTTGAATCATTGGCCAAACCCGCCACAACGCTGGAATTCACGCCGCAACAGGTGGCAGCACAACGCCAGGCATGGATTAGCGAATGGCAACGCGCCGTCAGCCGTTAATTCCCGGCTGGCTGATTCCGGGGCTGTGCGCCGCCGCGCTGATGATAACCGTCTCGCTGGCGGCCTTTCTGGCGCTTTGGCTGAACGCGCCGTCGGGCGCGTGGTCGACAATCTGGCGGGATAGCTACCTGTGGCATGTGGTGCGCTTCTCATTCTGGCAGGCGTTTCTGTCCGCAGTGCTGTCTGTGGTCCCGGCGGTTTTTCTCGCCCGCGCGCTTTATCGACGCCGTTTTCCTGGACGTCTGGCGCTGCTGCGTCTGTGCGCCATGACGCTGATTCTGCCGGTACTGGTTGCCGTGTTCGGCATTCTTAGCGTGTATGGCCGTCAGGGCTGGCTGGCCTCGCTGTGGCAGATGCTGGGGCTTCAGTGGACATTCTCCCCCTACGGCTTGCAGGGCATTTTACTGGCGCACGTCTTTTTTAACCTGCCAATGGCGAGCCGTTTGTTGCTGCAATCTTTGGAAAGCATTCCCGGCGAGCAGCGCCAGCTCGCCGCCCAGCTCGGTATGCGCGGCTGGCATTTTTTCCGTTTTGTCGAATGGCCGTGGCTGCGCCGCCAAATTCCGCCCGTCGCGGCGCTGATTTTTATGCTCTGCTTCGCCAGTTTCGCAACGGTTCTGTCGCTCGGCGGCGGCCCGCAGGCCACCACTATCGAGCTGGCTATCTTTCAGGCGCTCAGTTATGACTACGATCCCGCCCGCGCGGCGATGCTGGCATTAATCCAGATGGTCTGCTGCCTGGCGCTGGTACTGCTAAGCCAACGGTTGAGCAAAGCGATTGCGCCGGGGATGACGCTGACGCAGGGCTGGCGCGATCCTGACGATCGTCTCCACAGCCGTCTGACGGACGCCTTATTAATCGTGCTGGCGCTGCTGCTGCTGCTTCCGCCGCTGGTCGCCGTGGTGGTCGATGGCGTCAACCGCAGCCTGCCGGAGGTGCTGGCGCAACCCATTCTGTGGCAGGCTGTCTGGACATCGCTACGCATTGCGCTGGCGGCGGGCGTTCTGTGTGTGGTGCTGACCATGATGCTGCTGTGGAGTAGCCGCGAGCTACGCCAACGCCAGCAACTATTCGCCGGACAAACGCTGGAACTCAGCGGGATGTTGATCCTCGCGATGCCGGGGATCGTACTGGCGACAGGCTTCTTTTTACTGCTCAATAACAGCATTGGCTTACCGGAATCCGCCGACGGCATCGTGATTTTCACCAATGCGCTGATGGCAATCCCCTACGCGCTAAAAGTCCTGGAAAACCCAATGCGCGATATTACCGCCCGTTATGGAATGCTGTGCCAGTCATTAGGAATTGAAGGCTGGTCGCGGTTAAAGGTCGTGGAACTGCGGGCGCTGAAACGTCCGCTGGCGCAGGCGCTGGCGTTTGCCTGCGTACTTTCTATCGGTGATTTTGGCGTCGTCGCGCTTTTCGGCAATGACAATTTCCGCACGCTGCCGTTTTATCTGTATCAGCAGATCGGCTCCTACCGCAGCCAGGACGGCGCGGTGACCGCGCTGATACTGCTGCTGCTCTGCTTTACGTTATTTACCCTCATAGAGAAACTACCGGGCCGACATGCTAAAACTGATTGATATCACCTGGCTTTACCATCATTTGCCGATGCGTTTTACGCTGGCGGTAGAACGCGGCGAGCAGGTGGCGATTCTTGGCCCCAGCGGCGCGGGGAAAAGCACGTTGTTGAATTTAATTGCCGGTTTTCTTGCGCCTGCCAGCGGTACGCTACTGATTGCCGGCGACGATCATACGCTTACGCCGCCCTCACGCCGTCCGGTCTCAATGCTGTTTCAGGAGAATAATTTATTCAGCCACCTGAATGTGCAGCAAAATATCGGTCTGGGGCTAAACCCTGGGTTAACGCTCAACGCCAGCCAGCGGGAAAAACGGGACGCTATCGCACATCAGATGGGCATTGAGAGTCTGATGACGCGTTTACCGGGCGAACTGTCCGGCGGCCAGCGTCAGCGGGTAGCGCTGGCGCGCTGCCTGGTACGTGAACAGCCGGTACTGCTGCTGGATGAACCGTTCTCCGCGCTCGATCCCGCGCTGCGCCAGGAGATGCTGACGTTGGTCAGCGATATCTGCCGCGAGCGACAGCTCACGCTGTTGATGGTCTCGCACAGCGTGGAAGATGCGGCGCGAATTGCGCCCCGGTCAATCGTCGTCGCCGACGGACGCATTGCGTGGCAAGGCAAAACAGACGAGCTACTAAGCGGTCAGGCCAGCGCCTCAGCGCTATTGGGCATCAAATCCCATATTTTGTAGGCCGGATAAGGCGAAGCTGCCATCCGGCAAAGGAATCGTTAGTAACCCACAACTTTGCGCAGAATATCGATATATACCGGCATCAGCGGGTGGCGAACCAGCACCACCAGCGCGACCACGCCGATCCCGAGCGTCAACGGCGCCAGATACAGCAAACGGCTGCGGGGGAAATACGCGGTTAAACGATCGACTGCCGCTTTGCCGCTGCGCCACAGCCGCCAGCATAGCCAGCCTCCGACCCACAGCAGCAACGCCGTCGCCAGCAGCAGCCATTTGAAATCTCCGCTCTGCATATCGGAAGGAATATCGATTGCCGCTCCCGCCAGAATGCCCGGCAGGAAATAAAACGGCGGCCACAGCAAACAGCCAATCAAGTTCGGCCCAATAAATTTCGCCACGGGAAGATCCAGCATCCCTGCCACCATCGGCACCAGCGGCCTCGTCGGACCGACAAAACGTCCGACCAGGATCGTGAACATACTGTGCTGATGCAGCGCGTGTTCGGTTTTATCCAGCAGCGACTTGTTCTTTTTCATAAAAGACCAGCGGTGTAGCGGCTTTTTAAAGCGCCACCCCAGCCAGAACGAAATCCAGTCGCCCATCAGACAGCCGATAATACCCACCAGCCAGGCATGCCAAAAATTGAGCTCGCCGCTGCCGATAAGCGCGCCCAGCCCCGCCATCAGTACCGTGCCGGGTAAAATCAACCCCACCAGCGCCAGCGATTCCAGGAAGGCGACCAGCAACACGGCGATAAGCGAATACAGAGTGGATTGGGTGATAAAGTGTTCCAGCAGTGCTTGCATAGTGTGTCCGTCAGCGTGATGAAGCAGGGATTCTGCTTACCCCGTCCCCCTTCGTCAAGCCGTCAATTATCCGAATAGTTACGGCTTATGACATCTTTGTGGACACATCATTCACTTTTTATTCACATCCGGCCCTGAACTCGCTAGGACTTGCCCCGGTGCATTTTTTAAATACCCGCGAAAAATAGAGCTGATCGTCAAATCCAACATTGCGCCCAACGGTCGCTATCGGCATTCGCGTAGTGCTAAGCAGGAGTTTCGCCTGGCTGATACGCTGATCTTCGCGCCAGCTCAATACGCTAATGCCTAACTGCTGGCGGAACAGATGCGATAACCGGGAGGGCGACAGGCAGACATGCTGGGCGACGCTGGCGATATCAAAATGACTGTCCGCCAGATGGTCGCTGATATACTGGCAGGCATCGCGCACACGGCTATCCATCGGCGGATGCAACGACTCATTAATTACCGCCATACGTCTGAGCAACAGCTGCTCCAGCAGATTGATCGCCAGTAGCTCAGAATAGCGGCCTTCCCCTTGCCCGGCGCTGATGATCTGCCCGAACAGTTCGCTGAAATGCGGCTGGCGCGCCTCGTCCGGGCGGAAAAATCCTGTCTGGGCAAAGATTGTCGGCCAGGTCAGCCACTCCTGCCAGTAGGCGCGAGGCCGGAAATAAACCCACTGGTGATACCACTCGCTGGCGTCCGGATGCCGTCCATAGTGATGAATCTCGCCCGGCGGAAACAATAATATATCGCCAGGCCGACAGACAAACTGCTCGCCATTATTATTAATGACGCCCTCTCCGCGGATGGTCAGGTTAAGAATATATCCCTTCATGCCCAACGGACGATCGATAAAAAAATCCAGATATCCATTCGCTTCAATTGGCGTCAGTCCGGCGACCAGATGGGCATTAAATGAATATCCCGGCAATAGCGGATCATTTTGCGTTTCAGCCATGATTTCTCTACCCCCCGATGTTCAGAGAAGAAACAAATTGTCCATATTGACCAGGACGACAGAGCTTACGTCTCCGCAAGACCTTGCGCTTAATGAAAGCACGTATCAACCCCGCTTGTGAAAAGCGCTTTGTAACAAAAGCGTACAGTTCAGGCGATAAAATTAAGTAACAGAAGTGTCTATAACTATGGCTGGAATGTCCACATTGAATATTTGCACAGCGTCACACTTTGCAAAGCATTAGCATTTTTGTCCATAAGATTAGCGGATCCTGCCTGACGGTTTTTGCCGCGACTCTCTACTGTTTCTCCATACCTGTTTTTCTGGATGGAGTAAGACGATGGCAATTGCAATTGGCCTCGATTTTGGCAGTGATTCAGTGCGCGCTCTGGCAGTGGACTGCGCCACCGGCGACGAGATCGCCACCAGCGTAGAGTGGTATCCGCGCTGGCAAGAAGGCCGTTATTGCGACGGCCCGAACAACCAGTTCCGTCATCATCCGCGCGACTACATGGAGTCAATGGAGGCCGCGCTGAAAGCCGTTCTGGCACAATTAAGCGCCGCGCAACGCGCAAATATCGTTGGCATTGGCGTTGACAGCACCGGTTCTACGCCAGCGCCGATTGACGCCGACGGTAACGTCCTGGCGCTGCGTCCGGAGTTCGCCGAGAACCCGAATGCGATGTTTGTGCTGTGGAAAGATCACACCGCCGTGGAAGAGGCCGACGAAATCACTCGTCTGTGCCATAAGCCAGGCAAGGTCGACTACTCCCGCTATATTGGCGGCATTTACTCCAGCGAATGGTTCTGGGCGAAGATTCTGCACGTCACCCGCCAGGATAGCGCCGTCGCGCAGGCCGCCGTCTCGTGGATTGAACTGTGTGACTGGGTGCCGGCGCTGCTTTCCGGCACCACTCGCCCGCAAGATATCCGCCGTGGCCGCTGCAGCGCCGGGCACAAAACGCTGTGGCATGAAAGCTGGGGCGGTCTGCCGCCCGCGAGCTTTTTTGATGAACTCGATCCGTGCATTAACCGTCATCTGCGCTACCCGTTATTTAGCGAAACCTTCACCGCCGATCTGCCCGTGGGCACCCTGTGCGCCGAATGGGCGCAGCGCCTCGGCTTACCGGAAAGCGTGGTGATTTCCGGCGGCGCGTTCGACTGTCACATGGGCGCGGTCGGCGCGGGCGCACAGCCCAATACGCTGGTAAAAGTCATCGGCACGTCTACCTGCGACATTCTGATTGCGGATAAACAGAGCGTCGGGGATCGCGCCGTGAAAGGCATTTGCGGTCAGGTTGACGGCAGCGTGGTGCCGAACTTTATCGGTCTGGAAGCGGGCCAGTCCGCTTTCGGCGATATCTACGCCTGGTTTAGCCGCGTATTGAGCTGGCCGCTGGAGCAACTTGCCGCGCAGCACCCGGAACTGAAAACCCAGATTAACGCAAGCCAGAAGCAGCTACTGCCAACGCTCACCGACGCCTGGGCGAAAAATCCGTCCCTGGATCACCTGCCGGTGGTGCTCGACTGGTTTAACGGTCGCCGCACGCCAAACGCTAATCAGCGTCTGAAAGGCGTCATTACCGATCTCAATCTCGCCACCGACGCGCCAGCGCTGTTTGGCGGTCTGGTCGCTTCGACCGCCTTCGGCGCGCGCGCCATTCAGGAGTGTTTTACCGATCAGGGTATCGCGGTCAATAACGTGATGGCGCTTGGCGGCATCGCCCGTAAAAATCAGGTCATTATGCAGGTCTGCTGCGACGTACTGAATCGTCCGTTGCAGATCGTCGCTTCCGACCAGTGTTGCGCATTAGGCGCCGCTATCTTTGCCGCCGTCGCTGCGAAAGTCCATGCCGATATTCCTGCCGCCCAGCAAAGCATGGCAAGCGCGGTAGAACGCACTCTGCGTCCCCGCCCTGAACAGGCGCAACGCTTCGAACAGCTTTACCGCCGCTACCAGCAGTGGGCGCTAAGCGCAGAACAACATTATCTTCCGACTGCCGCGCCGGCGCCAACGACCCCGGCCAATCAGGCAATCCTGACTCATTAAGGACACGACAATGACGATTTTTGATAATTATGAAGTATGGTTTGTGATTGGCAGCCAGCATTTGTATGGCGCAGAAACCCTGCGTCAGGTCACCCAACATGCCGAGCATGTGGTCAACGCGCTGAATACCGAAGCCAAACTGCCATGTAAACTGGTATTAAAACCGCTGGGCACCTCGCCGGATGAGATTACCGCCATTTGTCGTGACGCCAATTATGACGATCGCTGCGCAGGGCTGGTGGTCTGGCTGCACACCTTCTCCCCGGCCAAAATGTGGATCAACGGGCTGAGTATTCTTAGCAAACCACTACTGCAATTCCATACCCAATTTAACGCCGCCCTGCCGTGGGACAGCATCGATATGGACTTTATGAACCTGAACCAGACTGCGCACGGCGGCCGCGAGTTCGGTTTTATCGGCGCGCGGATGCGCCAGCAGCACGCGGTCGTCACTGGCCACTGGCAGGATAAAGAGGCCCATACGCGTATCGGCGCCTGGATGCGCCAGGCGGTCTCTAAACAGGATACCCGCCAGCTAAAAGTCTGCCGCTTCGGCGACAATATGCGTGAAGTCGCAGTGACTGACGGTGATAAAGTGGCCGCGCAAATCAAATTTGGCTTTTCGGTCAATACCTGGGCGGTCGGCGATCTGGTGCAGGTGGTGAATTCTATCGGCGACGGCGATATCAACGCTCTGATTGACGAGTATGAAAGCAGCTATACCCTGACGCCCGCCACCCAAATCCACGGCAATAAACGCCAGAACGTGCGGGAGGCGGCGCGTATTGAACTCGGTATGAAGCGTTTCCTGGAACAGGGCGGCTTTCACGCCTTTACGACGACATTTGAAGATTTGCACGGCCTGAAACAACTCCCGGGTCTGGCCGTACAGCGTCTTATGCAACAGGGCTACGGCTTTGCGGGCGAAGGCGACTGGAAAACCGCCGCTCTGCTTCGCATTATGAAAGTGATGTCAACCGGTCTGCAGGGCGGCACCTCATTTATGGAGGATTACACCTACCACTTCGAGAAAGGCAACGATCTGGTGCTCGGCTCGCACATGCTGGAAGTGTGTCCGTCCATCGCAGTGGAAGAGAAACCGATCCTCGACGTCCAGCACCTCGGCATTGGCGGCAAGGAAGATCCGGCGCGTTTGATTTTCAATACCCAAACAGGCCCGGCGATCGTCGCCAGCCTGATCGACCTCGGCGATCGTTATCGCCTGCTGGTCAACTGCATTGACACCGTAAAAACGCCGCACTCCCTGCCGAAACTGCCGGTGGCTAACGCGCTGTGGAAGGCGCAGCCGGATCTGCCGACCGCCTCCGAAGCGTGGATTCTGGCTGGCGGCGCGCACCATACCGTCTTCAGCCACGCGCTGGATCTGAACGATATGCGCCAGTTCGCAGAAATACACGATATCGAAATCGCGGTAATTGATAATGATACCCGTCTGCCGGCCTTTAAGGACGCGCTGCGCTGGAACGAGGTGTATTACGGTTTAAAACGCTAAAAGTGGAGTCTGAATGCCCGGCGGCACTGCATTTACCGGGCCTACGGTCCTGTAGGCCGAATAAGGCATTTGTGTCGCCATCCGGCACACCGTCGCTCGTAGGCCGGATAAGCGAAGCGCCATCCGGCAGGGAGAAAACAATGTTAGAAGATCTCAAACGCCAGGTACTGGAAGCCAATCTGGCGCTGCCAAAACACAACCTGGTCACCCTTACCTGGGGTAACGTCAGCGCCGTCGATCGCGAACGCGGCGTACTGGTGATTAAGCCGTCCGGCGTCGATTATAGCGTCATGACCGCTGACGATATGGTGGTGGTCAGCCTGGAGACTGGTGAAGTCGTTGAAGGCCATAAGAAACCGTCGTCCGATACGCCAACCCACCGTTTGTTATATCAGGCATTTCCGACTATCGGCGGCATCGTACACACCCATTCGCGCCACGCGACTATCTGGGCGCAGGCGGGTCAGCCGATTCCGGCGACGGGCACCACCCACGCCGACTATTTCTACGGTACGATTCCCTGCACTCGCAAAATGACCGAGGCGGAAATTAATGGCGAGTATGAATGGGAAACGGGCAATGTCATTGTTGAAGCCTTTGAAAAACAAGGCATTGACGCCGCTCAAATGCCCGGCGTGCTTGTCCATTCGCACGGCCCGTTTGCCTGGGGTAAAAATGCCGAGGATGCCGTGCATAACGCCATCGTGCTGGAAGAAGTGGCCTATATGGGGATCTTCTGCCGCCATCTTGCGCCGCAGTTGCCCGACATGCAGCAATCCCTGCTGGATAAACACTATCTACGCAAACACGGCGCAAAAGCCTATTACGGGCAGTAATGCCTCTAAAAACGCGTCCCATGGGGGGCGCGTTGATGAATCTGGTCGGTGATATATTCAGCAAATGCGCTTTGATAGACGTAATGATCAGAACTCACATATTCAATAATATTATCATAATGTCCCTGCCACGCTTTTCCTTCCAGCGCATGGAAGAAAATATAATCTTCGATTGTTGACTGCCAGCGTTGCCCATTTAACAGATAGTTAATAATGGTATCCCGATGTCCGTTTTTTCTGTCGTGTCCTTGCCAGTGAAAAAAAGCATTGCCGTTTTCAATAATCTCGGTACGCCAAATTTGTTCTGTCCATGTTTTATACTCAAAAAATCGACTCACGGTTTTTATGGAAGGGTTAGCGCGTTGAGTATTGACGAAAAGATAACGGTCGCTCCCTACCAGACGCGCCTGCATACTCACATTCATAAAAGATCATTCCCGAATACCACAAATTTTGATAAAAACACCCGCACCCGAAAGTCAAATTAAAATTATATTCTAAAATAAAAATTAAATTATGCAGAGAGTTCCCGACGAATTCGCACTGTAATCCATTTTTATTTAACCATAGCGGCCAATTGGAATATTATATTTCTACCTGACGGTGCGGATGTTCCAAATGAAATTGTTACACTTTTCATTAAGTAAAACAAACAAAAAATATCGCTTTTTTGTTAATCCGAGAAATAAGTAACAGATTCGAACAAGCGCCTTTCTGAAAAATACTGAATGTATGAAAACAGACTTGACACAAAACGGCTAATACATGGGTAAAAATGGTAAATAAACATGATTCAAAATTAGCAGTTATAGGATAATTATATCTGCTGTATATACTGGCATCATTATATTGATAAATATACGTCAGCAAAAATATCTGACGCTAAAAGCCATTTTATCGTTAAAATATCCATTACACCCGTCACGGGGAACGAACTCATTCATGAAATATCGCTACATCATCAGAATCGCGGCAGGCATAATTCTCATTATGGCTACGGTGTTTATCCATAATGCCATCGCTATTTATCAGTTCAGTCAGCAAAACCAGACGCGCGTAGCTGACTGCGCGATTGTCGCAGGAGCAGGCGTTAGCGGAAAAACGCCTTCTCCCGTTTTTCAGGCCAGACTGGATCATGCCATCTGGCTTTACCAACAACACATTGTCCGCGCGTTGGTATTAACCGGCGGCTACGGCGCTGGCGCAACGGTTTCCGACGCGGCGATAGCCCGTCAATACGTTCTGGAAAAAGGGATTCCGGCTAAGGCGATTTTTATTGAAGAGCGCTCTACCGTGACGCGCGAAAATATTCGTTACGCAAAACAGATACTGCGACAACAACAATGGCGCACAGCGTTACTGGTCAGCGATCCGCTGCATATGCTGCGTCTGAAAACTATCGCTCAGGATAATGGTATCGATAGCCGCTCATCACCCACGCGATCCACCCGCTATAAATCCTGGTGGGCGAAAACCCGCTTCTTACTGCGAGAAACTTTTTATTACAGCGGATATCGGTTTTTACGTTATATGCCTGTACAAAATAACAGTATTACCCCCTAAAACAGGTTATAATTAGCGTGAATTTTTTAGACAGGTAATCATCGTGGCGCAGGCAGGTTTCATTTTAACCCGGCACTGGCGGGATACGCCGCAAGGGACGGAGGTCTCTTTCTGGCTGGCGACAGACAACGGCCCTGTGCAGGCAACGCTGGCGCCGCAAGAGTCCGTGGCGTTTATTCCGACCAGCCAGACCTCCCGCGCCGCCTCGCTGCTACAGGCGGAAAAAGACTATCGCCTGACGCCGCTCCAGCTGCGAGACTTTCATCGTCAGCCGGTCTCCGGTCTGTATTGCCGTACTCACCGCCAGCTTATGCGGATGGAGAAACTGCTGCGCGAAAACGGCGTCACCGTTTATGAAGCGGATGTACGCCCGCCGGAACGTTACCTGATGGAGCGTTTTATTACGTCGCCCGTTTGGGTAGACGGCGAGATGCGCAACGGCGTTATCCGCAATGCGCGTCTTAAACCCCACCCCGACTATCGACCGCCGCTAAAATGGGTCTCGCTGGATATCGAAACCACGCGACACGGCGAACTGTATTGCATTGGTCTGGAAGGCTGCGGCCAGCGTACCGTTTATATGCTGGGTCCGGCGAATGGCGATGACCGCCAACTGGACTTCGAGCTTGTGTATGTCGC
Organism: Salmonella sp. SJTUF15591; assembly: GCF_043356435.1. NCBI lineage: Bacteria > Pseudomonadati > Pseudomonadota > Gammaproteobacteria > Enterobacterales > Enterobacteriaceae > Salmonella > Salmonella sp. SJTUF15591. Next base: position 188,556 of record NZ_JBEUJO010000008.1, read on the forward strand.
CAGCCGCCCGCAGTTGCTGGAAAAACTCAACGCCTGGTTTGCCGAACATGATCCTGACGTCATCATCGGCTGGAACGTGGTGCAGTTCGACCTGCGTATGCTGCAAAAACATGCCGAACGCTACCGTATCCCTTTACGGCTGGGGCGAGACAATAGCGAACTGGAGTGGCGCGAACATGGCTTCAAAAACGGCGTTTTTTTCGCCCAGGCCAGAGGGCGAGTCATTATCGATGGTATCGACGCGCTTAAATCCGCGTTCTGGAATTTTTCGTCTTTTTCGCTGGAAGCCGTCTCGCAGGAACTGCTCGGCGAAGGAAAATCCATTGAGAATCCCTGGGATCGTATGGATGAGATCGATCGCCGCTTTGCCCAGGATAAACCCGCCCTCGCCACCTACAACCTGAAAGACTGCGAGCTGGTCACGCGCATTTTCCATAAAACCGAGATCATGCCGTTTTTGCTGGAACGCGCGACGATCAACGGCCTGCCGGTCGATCGCCACGGCGGTTCGGTCGCCGCATTCGGGCATCTTTACTTTCCGCGAATGCACCGCGCCGGCTATGTCGCGCCCAATCTCGGCGAAGTGCCGCCGCTGGCAAGTCCCGGCGGCTACGTAATGGATTCACAACCCGGATTATACGATTCAGTACTGGTGCTGGATTATAAAAGCCTGTACCCGTCGATTATCCGCACGTTTTTGATTGATCCCGTCGGGCTGGTCGAAGGCATGGCGCAGCCGGATCCGGAACACAGTACCGAAGGTTTCCTTGACGCCTGGTTTTCACGAGAAAAGCACTGCCTGCCGGAAATTGTTAGCCAAATCTGGCACGGGCGCGATGAAGCCAAACGTCAGGGTAATAAACCGCTCTCGCAGGCGCTTAAAATCATTATGAACGCCTTTTATGGCGTACTCGGCACCACGGCCTGTCGCTTTTTCGATCCCCGTCTGGCGTCGTCAATCACCATGCGCGGCCATGCGATTATGCGCCAGACCAAAGCGCTGATTGAGGCGCAGGGTTATAACGTAATTTATGGCGATACCGATTCCACTTTCGTCTGGCTCCGGCGCGCGCATTCAGAAGCCGACGCGGCGGAAATCGGGCACAGGCTGGTGCGTCACGTGAACGAATGGTGGGCGCAGACGTTACAACAGCAAAATTTGACCAGCGCGCTGGAGCTGGAGTTTGAAACCCACTTTTGCCGTTTTCTGATGCCGACCATCCGCGGCGCGGATACTGGCAGTAAAAAACGCTACGCGGGTCTGATTCAGGAAGGCGACAGCCAGCGCATGGTATTTAAAGGTCTGGAAACGGTGCGGACCGACTGGACGCCGCTGGCGCAGCGCTTTCAACAGGAGCTGTATCTGCGCGTTTTTCGCAATGAACCTTATCAAGACTATGTGCGCGAGACTATTGATAAACTGATGGCGGGCGAGCTGGACGCGCAGCTGGTTTATCGTAAGCGTCTGCGTCGCCCTTTACATGAGTACCAACGTAACGTTCCGCCGCACGTTCGCGCCGCCCGGCTGGCGGATGAACAAAACCTGAAGCAGGGTCGTCCGGCGCAGTATCAGAATCGCGGCGCCATAAAATATGTCTGGACTGTTAACGGCCCCGAGCCCGTGGATTACCAGCAGTCGCCGCTGGATTACGAACACTATCTTACCCGCCAGCTACAACCCGTGGCGGAAGGAATTCTTCCCTTCGTTGAAGATAATTTTGCTACACTACTGACCGGGCAACTGGGGCTATTTTGACGCGTGACGAAAGCGCCGCCTTCCAGTACCATAGCGCCCTTTCCATTCCTGGACCTAATTAACGCCACTACCACATTAGCCTGGTAGCGGGGTCGTATACTCGCAATTATCCAGTGCTGTCGCCTGGGAATGGCGAGTAATGCCTGCAATTAAAGATATAGAGCCGAACACATATGCCTTTTACACTTGGTCAACGCTGGATCAGCGATACAGAAAGCGAGCTGGGACTTGGAACCGTTGTTGCGATGGATGCGCGAACCGTCACCTTACTTTTCCCGTCCACGGGGGAAAACCGCCTGTATGCGCGCAGTGATTCTCCCGTGACCCGCGTCATGTTCAACCCTGGCGATACGATTACAAGCCATGAAGGCTGGCAGCTACATATCGATGAAGTAAAAGAAGAAAATGGCCTGCTTGTTTATGTCGGCACCCGCCTGGATACCGAAGAGACCAATGTGACGTTGCGCGAGGTTCTGCTCGACAGCAAGTTGGTTTTCAGTAAGCCCCAGGATCGTCTGTTCGCCGGTCAAATCGATCGAATGGATCGGTTCGCGCTGCGCTATCGCGCCCGTAAATTTCAGAGCGAGCAGTACCGGATGCCATACAGCGGCCTGCGCGGTCAGCGGACCAATCTGATCCCGCATCAGCTTAATATCGCTCATGATGTGGGTCGTCGCCACGCGCCGCGCGTACTGCTGGCGGATGAAGTGGGCTTAGGTAAAACCATTGAAGCCGGGATGATTCTGCATCAACAGTTATTATCCGGCGCGGCGGAACGCGTATTGATCATTGTTCCGGAAACCCTGCAACACCAGTGGCTGGTAGAAATGCTGCGCCGTTTCAACCTGCGCTTCGCGCTGTTCGATGACGAACGCTATACCGAAGCGCAGCACGACGCGTATAACCCGTTTGAAACCGAACAACTGGTGATCTGCTCGCTGGATTTCGCCCGCCGTAATAAGCAGCGTCTGGAACATTTGTGCGACGCCGAGTGGGATTTGCTGGTGGTCGACGAAGCGCATCATCTGGTGTGGAGCACCGATGCGCCGAGCCGTGAATATATGGCCATCGAACAATTAGCTGAACGCGTACCGGGCGTGCTGCTGCTGACCGCCACGCCAGAACAGCTGGGGATGGAAAGCCATTTCGCCCGTCTGCGCCTGCTCGATCCGAACCGTTTCCACGATTTCGAACAGTTTGTCGAAGAACAGAAAAACTACCGCCCTGTCGCTGATGCGGTGGCCATGCTGCTGGCGGGCAATAAACTCAGCAACGACGAACTGAACAGGCTGGGCGATCTGATCGGCGAACAGGATATTGAACCGCTGTTGCAGGCCGCTAATAGCGATCGCGACGACGCGCAGGCCGCCCGTGATGAGCTGGTGTCGATGCTGATGGATCGCCACGGCACCAGCCGCGTTCTGTTCCGCAACACCCGTAACGGCGTCAAGGGGTTCCCGAAACGTGAACTGCATACGGTAAAACTGCCGCTGCCGACCCAGTATCAGACCGCCATTAAGGTCTCCGGCATTATGGGCGCGCGTAAAAGCGCGGAAGATCGCGCCCGCGATATGCTCTATCCGGAACAAATTTATCAGGAGTTCGAAGGCGATACCGGCACCTGGTGGAACTTCGACCCACGCGTTGAGTGGCTGATGGGCTATCTGACCAGCCATCGTTCGCAAAAAGTGCTGGTGATCTGCGCCAAAGCGACCACCGCGTTACAGCTGGAACAGGTGCTGCGCGAACGCGAAGGCATCCGCGCCGCCGTGTTCCATGAGGGCATGTCGATTATTGAACGCGACCGCGCCGCCGCCTGGTTCGCCGAAGAAGATACCGGCGCGCAGGTGCTGTTATGTTCCGAAATCGGCTCCGAAGGACGTAACTTCCAGTTTGCCAGCAATCTGGTGATGTTCGACTTGCCGTTTAACCCGGATCTGCTGGAACAGCGTATTGGTCGTCTGGATCGTATCGGCCAGGCGCATGATATCCAGATCCACGTCCCGTACCTGGAAAAAACCGCCCAGTCGGTGCTGGTTCGCTGGTATCACGAAGGGCTGGACGCCTTTGAGCACACCTGTCCAACTGGTCGCGCGATTTATGATTCAGCCTACGCCAGTCTGATTAACTATCTGGCCGCGCCTGAAGAAACCGACGGGTTTGACGATCTGATCAAATCCTGCCGCGAGCAACATGAAGCGCTAAAAGCCCAGTTAGAACAGGGCCGCGACCGCCTGCTGGAGATCCACTCCAACGGCGGAGAAAAAGCCCAACAGCTCGCACAAAGCATTGAAGAACAGGACGACGACACCAACCTGATCGCGTTCGCCATGAACCTGTTCGATATCGTCGGCATTAACCAGGACGATCGCGGCGACAACCTGATCGTGCTGACGCCGTCCGACCACATGTTGGTGCCGGATTTCCCCGGCCTGCCGGAAGACGGCTGTACTATCACGTTTGAACGTGACGTAGCCCTGTCTCGCGAAGATGCGCAGTTTATTACCTGGGAACATCCGCTCATCCGTAACGGACTGGATCTGATCCTCTCCGGCGACACCGGCAGCAGCACCATTTCGCTGTTGAAAAATAAAGCGCTGCCCGTCGGCACGCTGCTGGTCGAACTGGTTTACGTCGTGGAAGCGCAGGCGCCGAAACAGCTACAACTGAACCGCTTCCTGCCGCCGACGCCGGTACGTATGCTGTTAGATAAAAACGGCAACAATCTGGCCGCCCAGGTCGAGTTTGAAACCTTCAACCGCCAGCTCAGCGCCGTGAATCGCCACACCGGCAGCAAACTGGTGAACGCCGTGCAACAGGACGTCCACGCCATTTTGCAACTGGGCGAGACGCAGATTGAAAAGTCCGCCAGAGCGCTGATTGATAACGCGCGTCGCGAGGCGGATGAAAAACTGTCCGGGGAACTGTCGCGTCTGGAAGCGCTGCGCGCCGTCAACCCGAACATTCGCGACGACGAACTTGCCGCTATCGACAGCAACCGTCAGCAGGTACTGGAAAGCCTGAATCAGGCAGGCTGGCGTCTGGACGCGCTGCGTCTTATCGTCGTCACGCACCAATAACGGAGCCGTACATGGGGATGGAAAACTACAATCCGCCGCAGGAACCCTGGCTGGTTATCCTGTATCAGGATGAGCACATTATGGTGGTCAATAAGCCCAGCGGCCTGTTGTCCGTGCCGGGGCGTCTGGAAGCGCACAAAGACAGCATTATGACGCGTATCCAGCGCGACTACCCGCAGGCAGAGTCGGTGCATCGTCTGGATATGGCCACCAGCGGCGTGATTGTAGTGGCGCTGACCAAAGCCGCGGAGCGGGAGCTAAAACGCCAGTTCCGCGAACGTGAGCCGAAAAAGCAGTATGTGGCGCGCGTATGGGGGCATCCCTCCCCGGCGGAAGGACTGGTCGACTTACCGCTCATCTGCGACTGGCCGAACCGGCCAAAGCAGAAAGTGTGTTATGAAACCGGCAAACCGGCGCAAACGGAATATAACGTGGTGGAATTTGCGGCGGATAATACCGCCCGCGTGGTGCTCAAACCGATCACCGGGCGTTCGCATCAGCTTCGTGTGCATATGCTGGCGTTAGGCCACCCGATTTTAGGCGATCGGTTTTACGCCTCGCCGGAAGCGTTGTCGCTAGCGCCGCGTTTGCAGTTACACGCCGAAATGCTGACCATTACCCATCCCGCTTACGGTAACAGCATGACGTTTAAAGTCCCGGCAGATTTTTAAATTCTGAGCCAATTTATGCCGGGGCGCTTCGCTTGCCCGGCCTACATTCATTAACGTAGGCCGGATAAGGCGCTAGCCGCATCCGGCAATTCAATCACTTGAAGCCTTTCTGTTCTTTGATTAGCTCATACGCTTTCTGAATTTCCTGCGCTTTTTGCTTCGCCATCTCCATCATCTCCGGCGGCAAACCTTTGGCCACCAGCTTATCGGGATGATGCTCGCTCATCAGTTTGCGATAAGCGCGTTTAATGGTGGTTGCATCGTCGGTGGTTTTAACCCCCAGCACATTACAGGCATCTTCCAGCGTCGGGCCGCGCTGCGCCTGCTGCCAGCCGCCGCCGGACTGTTGATGATAACCGCCGCCAAACTGCGCGCCGCCCTGCATCATGCGCAGAAACTGATCGAACTGTACGCGGGAAATACCTAGCTCTTCCGCAATCACATACAGCACTTCCCGCTCATTAGGGTGTAGCGAGCCATCGGCAAACGCCGCCTGGATCTGAATTTCCAGAAACATCCGGATCAGATCAAAACGCCCGAAGCAGACGCTACGAAACTGCCGCATCTTTTCACGTAATGGGTAATTATCCGCTTTTCCGACCCGAAAGGCGTTCTGCGCGGCAGTACGTGAATCGCCGTGTAAATTCATACGATCCATCAACTGACTGGCGATATGAATATCCGCTTCCGTCACCCGTCCTTTTGATTTGGTTAAGTGGCCCATCACCTCAAAGGTGGTGGCAAAAAACAGCGCCTGCCGTTCCCGCTGGTTGGCAAACCACGCCATTTTTCGGCTGCGGGCTTTGTCGAACATATGGCCCACCAGCAGACCCAGGACCACGCCCCAAAAGCCGCCGCCCATCATCAGGGCTACGGCGACGCCAATTATCTTTCCCCAGTACTGCATAGACTCCCCAAAACGTTACGCTATCGGTGAGGCTATCTCCCACAAAATAAGGTGCTTTTCTGCGAATGAAGGCTACGGTCAATTGTGGGACATCGCCTATAATTTGCATTATCATACCTGTCATTCAATGCCGTGCCTAACACCACAGACGCTAAACGGCAGGATTAACACTGGCGCAGCGAAGATGAGTAAGTTAGGCTGTGACCGTTTGTCACGCGCAACGCTACCGATGATGGAACAATAAATACAACGTATGAAAAAACGTATTCCCACTCTTCTGGCCACCATGATCGCCAGCGCCCTTTATAGTCATCAGGGGCTGGCAGCCGATCTCGCCTCACAGTGTATGTTGGGCGTGCCGAGCTACGATCGTCCTCTGGTAAAAGGCGATACCAACGATCTGCCGGTTACTATCAATGCCGATAACGCTAAAGGTAACTACCCGGACGATGCCGTTTTTACCGGCAACGTGGACATTATGCAGGGGAATAGCCGCCTGCAAGCGGATGAAGTGCAGCTTCATCAGAAGCAGGCGGAAGGTCAGCCGGAACCTGTACGCACCGTCGATGCGCTGGGTAATGTGCATTATGATGATAATCAGGTCATCCTTAAAGGGCCGAAGGGCTGGGCGAACCTGAACACCAAAGACACGAACGTCTGGGAAGGCGATTACCAGATGGTGGGCCGTCAGGGGCGCGGTAAAGCCGATCTCATGAAGCAGCGCGGCGAAAACCGCTATACCATTCTGGAAAACGGCAGCTTTACCTCCTGTCTGCCTGGCTCCGATACCTGGAGCGTGGTGGGGAGTGAAGTCATCCATGACCGTGAAGAACAGGTTGCGGAGATCTGGAACGCCCGGTTTAAAGTAGGTCCGGTTCCGATCTTTTATAGCCCCTATTTACAGCTCCCCGTCGGTGACAAACGTCGCTCAGGTTTCCTGATCCCGAACGCGAAATACACGACCAAGAACTATTTCGAGTTCTACTTACCGTATTACTGGAACATCGCGCCCAATATGGACGCCACCATCACCCCGCACTATATGCACCGCCGCGGCAATATTATGTGGGAGAACGAATTCCGTTATCTCACGCAGGCAGGCGCCGGGTTGATGGAATTAGATTATCTGCCTTCTGATAAAGTCTACGAGGACGAACATCCCAAAGAGGGCGATAAGCACCGCTGGTTATTCTACTGGCAGCACTCAGGCGTGATGGATCAGGTGTGGCGTTTTAACGTCGATTACACCAAAGTCAGCGACTCCAGCTACTTTAATGATTTCGACAGTAAGTACGGTTCCAGTACCGACGGCTACGCAACGCAGAAATTCAGCATCGGCTACGCCGTACAAAACTTTGACGCTACGGTGTCGACCAAACAATTCCAGGTCTTTAACGATCAAAACACCAGCAGCTACTCTGCGGAGCCGCAGTTAGACGTTAACTACTACCATAACGATCTCGGGCCGTTTGATACCCGGATTTACGGCCAGGCGGTGCACTTTGTTAACACCAAAGACAATATGCCGGAAGCGACCCGCGTCCACCTGGAGCCAACCATTAATTTGCCGCTCTCCAACCGCTGGGGCAGCCTGAACACCGAAGCGAAGCTGATGGCGACGCACTATCAGCAAACGAATCTGGACAGCTATAACAGCGATCCAAACAATAAAAATAAGCTGGAAGATTCGGTTAACCGCGTCATGCCGCAGTTTAAAGTCGACGGTAAGCTCATCTTCGAACGCGATATGGCGATGCTGGCGCCGGGATATACCCAGACGCTGGAACCACGCGTGCAGTACCTGTATGTGCCGTACCGCGACCAGAGCGGCATCTATAACTACGATTCTTCTTTGCTGCAATCCGACTATAACGGCCTGTTCCGCGACCGCACTTATGGCGGTCTCGACCGTATTGCTTCCGCCAACCAGGTCACGACAGGCGTCACAACACGCATTTATGATGATGCCGCCGTTGAACGTTTTAACGTTTCTGTTGGTCAAATCTACTATTTCACGGAGTCTCGCACCGGCGATGACAACATTAAATGGGAGAATGACGACAAAACCGGTTCGCTGGTTTGGGCAGGCGACACTTACTGGCGTATTTCAGAACGCTGGGGGCTGCGTAGCGGAGTGCAGTACGATACCCGTCTGGATAGCGTCGCTACCAGCAGCAGCAGCCTCGAATACCGTCGGGATCAGGATCGTCTGGTACAGTTGAACTACCGCTATGCCAGCCCGGAATATATTCAGGCTACGTTGCCTTCGTATTATTCCACGGCAGAGCAGTATAAAAACGGCATCAACCAGGTGGGCGCGGTGGCAAGTTGGCCGATTGCCGATCGCTGGTCGATTGTCGGCGCGTACTACTTCGATACCAATTCGAGCAAACCTGCAGACCAGATGCTCGGCTTGCAGTACAACTCTTGCTGCTATGCGATCCGCGTCGGATACGAACGTAAGCTGAACGGTTGGGATAACGATAAACAACACGCGATTTATGATAACGCGATTGGCTTCAACATTGAGCTGCGCGGTTTGAGCTCTAACTACGGCCTCGGCACGCAAGAAATGTTGCGTTCGAACATTCTGCCGTACCAAAGCTCTATGTAATCTGATTGATTTACAACGTAATCCGCATTGCGGTTAATTGAAATGGAAAAAGTATGAAGAACTGGAAAACGCTGCTTCTCGGTATCGCCATGATCGCGAATACCAGTTTCGCTGCCCCCCAGGTAGTCGATAAAGTCGCAGCCGTCGTCAATAATGGCGTCGTGCTGGAAAGCGACGTTGATGGCTTAATGCAATCAGTCAAACTCAACGCGGGTCAGGCAGGTCAGCAGCTTCCGGACGACGCCACGCTGCGTCACCAGATCCTGGAACGTTTGATTATGGATCAAATTATCCTGCAGATGGGTCAGAAGATGGGGGTGAAGATCACGGATGAGCAGTTGGATCAGGCCATCGCCAACATCGCCAAACAAAACAATATGACGATGGATCAGATGCGCAGCCGTCTGGCTTACGATGGGCTGAACTATTCAACCTACCGTAACCAGATTCGTAAAGAGATGATTATCTCTGAAGTGCGCAACAACGAGGTTCGTCGCCGTATCACCGTTTTGCCGCAAGAAGTTGACGCGCTGGCAAAACAGATTGGCACCCAAAACGACGCCAGCACCGAGCTGAACCTGAGCCATATCCTGATTGCTCTGCCGGAAAACCCAACCTCCGAGCAGGTTAACGACGCGCAGCGCCAGGCGGAAAGCATTGTTGAAGAAGCGCGTAACGGCGCAGATTTCGGCAAACTGGCGATTACCTACTCTGCCGACCAGCAGGCGCTAAAAGGTGGTCAGATGGGCTGGGGCCGTATCCAGGAGCTGCCGGGGATTTTCGCCCAGGCGCTGAGCACCGCGAAGAAAGGCGACATTGTCGGCCCGATTCGCTCCGGCGTCGGTTTCCACATTCTGAAAGTAAACGACCTGCGCGGTCAGAGCCAGAGTATCTCCGTGACCGAAGTTCACGCTCGTCACATTCTGCTTAAGCCGTCGCCTATCATGAACGATCAGCAGGCGCGCCTGAAGCTGGAAGAAATCGCGGCTGACATTAAGAGTGGTAAAACCACCTTTGCCGCTGCGGCGAAAGAGTACTCTCAGGACCCGGGCTCCGCTAACCAGGGCGGTGATTTGGGTTGGGCTACGCCAGATATTTTCGACCCGGCGTTCCGCGACGCGCTGACGAAGCTGCATAAAGGCCAAATAAGCGCGCCGGTACACTCCTCTTTCGGCTGGCATCTGATCGAATTGCTGGATACGCGTAAGGTAGACAAAACCGATGCGGCGCAGAAAGATCGCGCTTATCGTATGCTGATGAACCGTAAATTCTCAGAAGAAGCGGCGACCTGGATGCAAGAACAGCGCGCCAGCGCTTACGTTAAGATTTTGAGTAACTAATGAGCAGTGCGCAACGCGTTGTTATCACTCCCGGCGAACCCGCCGGGATTGGCCCCGATCTTGTCGTCCAACTGGCGCAACGCGCGTGGCCGATTGAACTGGTCGTCTGTGCGGACGGCGCGCTCCTGACGGAGCGGGCCGCCATGCTCGGCCTGCCCCTCTCGCTTCTCCCTTACTCGCCTGATGTCCCCGCTGCGCCGCAGCCCGCGGGAACGCTGACCCTATTGCCGGTCTCGCTGCGCGCGCCTGCCATCCCCGGTCAGTTGACGGTAGAAAATGGCCCCTACGTGGTAGAGACGCTGGCGCGAGCGTGTGATGGCTGTCTGAACGGTGAATTTGCCGCGCTGATCACAGGCCCCGTGCACAAAGGCGTTATTAACGACGCAGGCATTCCGTTTACCGGTCATACCGAGTTTTTCGAAGAGCGTTCGCAGGCGAAAAAAGTCGTGATGATGCTGGCAACCGAAGAACTTCGCGTGGCGCTGGCGACTACGCATCTGCCGCTACGGGCGATTGCAGACGCCATCACCCCTGCGCTTTTGCACGAAGTGATTGCTATTTTGCATCACGATTTGCGGACCAAATTTGGTATTGCCGAACCGCGCATTCTTGTCTGTGGCCTGAATCCGCACGCGGGCGAAGGCGGTCATATGGGCACGGAAGAGATAGACACCATCATTCCGGTGCTCGACGAGCTGCGGGCGCAGGGGATGACACTCAACGGGCCGCTACCTGCTGATACGCTGTTTCAGCCCAAATATCTCGATAATGCCGACGCGGTGCTGGCGATGTACCACGATCAGGGCCTGCCCGTGCTAAAATACCAGGGATTCGGTCGGGGAGTGAATATTACGCTCGGCCTACCTTTTATTCGAACCTCCGTTGACCACGGCACCGCGCTTGAACTGGCAGGTCGTGGAAAAGCGGATGTCGGCAGTTTTATTACGGCGCTTAATCTCGCCATCAAAATGATTGTTAATACCCAATGAATAATCGAGTCCATCAGGGCCATTTAGCCCGTAAACGCTTCGGGCAAAACTTTCTCAACGATCGGTTTGTGATCGACAGTATTGTTTCTGCTATTAATCCGCAAAAAGGCCAGGCGATGGTTGAAATCGGCCCCGGCCTGGCGGCGCTGACGGAGCCGGTCGGCGAACGACTGGATAAGCTCACGGTCATTGAACTTGACCGCGATCTGGCGGCGCGTTTGCAAACCCATCCGTTTTTAGGGCCGAAGCTGACTATTTATCAGCAGGACGCCATGACCATGAACTTTGGCGAACTGTCTGCGCAGTTGGGCCAACCGCTGCGTGTGTTCGGCAATCTGCCCTATAATATCTCCACCCCGCTGATGTTCCATCTCTTTAGCTATACTGATGCCATTGCCGACATGCACTTTATGCTGCAAAAAGAAGTGGTAAATCGTCTGGTTGCAGGGCCGAACAGCAAAGCGTATGGTCGTTTAAGCGTGATGGCGCAATATTACTGTCAGGTGATCCCGGTGCTTGAAGTGCCGCCATCCGCCTTCACGCCGCCGCCCAAAGTGGACTCCGCCGTGGTGCGTCTGGTTCCACACGCAACAATGCCTTACCCGGTTAAAGATATTCGCGTGTTGAGCCGTATTACCACCGAGGCCTTTAACCAGCGCCGTAAAACGATCCGTAACAGTCTCGGCAATCTTTTTAGCGTTGAGACGTTGACGGAAATGGGTATTGACCCGGCAATGCGCGCGGAAAATATCTCTGTCGCGCAGTACTGCCAGATGGCCAACTATCTGTCGGAAAACGCGCCTTTGAAGGAGAGTTAAACATGATCAATTCGCCCAGAGTGTGTATTCAGGTGCAAAGCGTCTACATTGAGGCGCAATCCTCACCTGACGATGAACGTTACGTTTTTGCCTATACCGTAACCATCCGCAATCTGGGCCGGGCGCCAGTGCAGCTATTGGGCCGCTACTGGCTGATTACCAATGGTCATGGCCGTGAAACTGAAGTCCAGGGCGAAGGTGTGGTTGGCGTCCAGCCGCGCATTGCGCCTGGCGAAGAGTATCAGTACACCAGCGGTGCGGTAATTGAAACGCCGCTGGGCACCATGCAGGGTCATTACGAAATGATCGATGAAAATGGCGACGCCTTTACCATCGACATTCCCGTGTTTCGACTCGCCGTCCCTACACTCATTCACTAAAATTATAACAATGGCAACTTATCTCATCGGCGACGTTCACGGTTGCTACGACGAACTGATCGCCTTATTACAGCAAGTGGAATTTACGCCAGATACAGACACTCTATGGCTGACAGGCGATTTGGTCGCCCGCGGTCCCGGTTCGCTGGACGTGTTACGCTACGTCAAATCACTTGGCAATAGCGTGCGTTTGGTGCTGGGGAATCACGATTTACACCTGTTGGCCGTATTCGCCGGGATTAGTCGCAACAAACCTAAAGACCGGCTGACCCCGCTTCTTGAAGCGCCGGACGCCGATGAGCTGTTGAATTGGTTACGCCGTCAGCCGCTGTTGCAGGTAGATGAAGAGAAAAAGCTGGTCATGGCGCATGCGGGTATTACTCCGCAGTGGGATTTGCAGACGGCAAAAGAGTGCGCCCGCGATGTTGAAGCGGTGCTGTCGAGCGACTCGTACCCGTTTTTCCTCGACGCGATGTATGGCGATATGCCGAATAACTGGTCGCCGGAGTTAAGCGGTCTGGCGCGGCTACGCTTTATTACTAATGCTTTTACCCGTATGCGTTACTGCTTTCCTAACGGTCAACTGGATATGTACAGTAAAGCGTCGCCGGAAAATGCCCCGGCGCCGCTGAAGCCGTGGTTCGCCATTCCGGGGCCGGTGAGCGAGGCTTACAGTATTGCTTTCGGGCACTGGGCGTCGCTGGAAGGGAAAGGGACGCCAGAAGGTATTTACGCGCTGGATACCGGCTGCTGCTGGGGCGGGGAGTTGACCTGTTTACGCTGGGAAGATAAACAGTATTTTGTGCAGCCGTCAAACCGCCAGATGGATATGGGCGAAGGCGAAGCGGTCAACGCCTGATAGGTTTATGCCTGATGGCGCTACGCTTATCAGGCCTACATCCGGCTACATCTGGCTCAAGAGTAGGCCGGATAAGGCGTTTCGCCGCCATCCGGCACTACAGTATTAACGACGTTCCAGAATCTCGAAACAATAGCTGTGAGAATTCTGCGCGTCGGCATCGTGAAACTCACTGAATACCGATTCCCAGTCATCCGGTTCATAATCCGGAAAATGGGTATCGCCTTCGACTTCCGCATCAATATGCGTCAGATAAAGCTTCTGCGCCTTTGGCAGGAACTGCTCGTACACGCGCCCGCCGCCAATGACCATAATTTCCGGCGCATCGCCGCAAGCGGCAATCGCCTCATCGACAGACTTCACCCACTGCACGCGATCGTCGGTGCCCGGCTGGCTGCTGATAACAATATTTTTACGTCCCGGTAAGGGGCGTCCGATGGACTCCCAGGTGTGACGTCCCATGACGACAGGTTTATTTAACGTGTTACGTTTAAACCAGGCGAGATCGGCAGGCAGGTTCCACGGCATGGCGTTTTCCATACCGATGACGCGATCCACCGCTAACGCCGCAATCAGACTGATCATTAATTATTTCCTGATACAAAAAAAATTGCCGCCACTATACGTAAAGCGCAATCTTTCGTCGACTGACGAAAAGAGGATGAGCACGAAAATTTTTCGTTCTGCTGGCGACGCCACTCATTTGATGTGGAGCGCCAGCATTACAGTAGTTCAAAAACAGCCAATTAGCAGTAAAGTTTGCAGAACATCACATTTTTTACTTTAGATTGACGGTTTGACCTCGGGTTCATCAGCGGCCTCCCCGGAATGTTTGCCCTCAGCCGTTCCCTGCCAGCCGTGGCGCTGAATCAACGACAGATGCTCCCGGTCCTCGGTAATAATTTCGCTCAACATCGCGCTGGTACGTTTATAGGCGGCGGCGCGAGATAACGGATCGTTTTCCCCTTTCGCCATCTCTTCCACCATCCGGGTATTAAAATGGCGGAACAGATCCGCGCGCTCGCGGGCTTCATAACGCCCCAGCCCCAGCGCTTCCAGCGCCTGTCTCCCGCTTTTGAGCGCGCCTTCGAAGGTTTCACGTTCGGGCATCGCCACACCAGCCTGGCGCAGGCGAATATAATGATCGACATCACGGGCGCGGGCGATAATCTGCAGATGCGGGAAATGCGACTTCACCAGTTCACTCAGTTGCAAATTGGTTTGCGGATCGTCAATGGCGTTAATCAATACCTCCGCCTTCGCCGCTCCGGCAGATTCCAGTAAATCCATACGCGTCGCGTCGCCATAAAAAACCTTCATGCCGAATTTACGCAGCGTTTCGATATGATCGGGATCGTGATCGAGCACCACCATCTTCACCCCGCTCGACAGCAGCAAACGCCCGGCTATCTGCCCAAATCGTCCAAACCCGGCCACAATAACCCGCGGCTGCTCTTCGTCGATTTCATCCGCCTCGCGCGCTTCACCCGTCGCGGTCTTCTCCATGCGCGTCAGCAGCACCAGAAAAATCGGCGTTGCCGCCATCGACAGCGCGACCGCCAGCGTCAGCGCTTTTGCCCATTCCGGCTCAAGTACACCCGCCATTTGCGCCGCGCCAAAAACCACAAACGCAAACTCACTTCCCTGGCCTAATAAGACGGCAAACCAGCGACGCTGTTTTGCCGGTACGCCCAGCGGCCTCGCGACCAGCCACAGCATGACGATTTTGATTGCCAGAAAACCGGCCAACAACAGCAGAATGCGCAGCGGATTCTCCACCAGCGTGCCGAAATCAATCGACATGCCGACGCCAATAAAGAACAGCCCCAGCAGCAACCCCTTAAAGGGTTCAATATCGCTTTCCAGCGCATGACGATATTCCGAACTCGCCAGCAGAACGCCCGCCAGGAACGCGCCCATCGCCATTGACAGCCCAACCTCTTCCAGCAACAGGCCGAAACCAAACACCAGAAATAGCGCCACGGCGCTGAACACTTCCCGCAAACCAGAACGCGCGACAAAGCGCAGCGCCGGGCGCGTGACGTAGCGTCCCAGCACCACCACCAGCGCCAACGCGCCTGCGACTTTCAACGCCGATAGCGCAAACGCGCCAAGCGTGGTGGATGCGCCGCTGGCGGCCAGCAGCGGGATCATCGCCACCAGCGGGATCGCCGCGATATCCTGGAACAAGAGCACTGCGAATGCGCTACGTCCTACTTGTGAAACGGTCAGGTTACGCTCATTCATTGCCTGCATGGCGATAGCCGTGGACGAAAGCGCCAGCGTCATGCCAATCAGTTCCGCCACCTGCCAACGCAGGCCAAGAAACATACAGAACAGACCAATCAGTCCGCCGCAGACCACCATCTGTAACGCGCCGCCGCCAAATACCGAGGCGCGCAGCTTCCATAACCGTTGCGGGTCCAGCTCAAGCCCAATAACAAACAACATCAGCACGACGCCGATTTCCGCAAAATGCAGAATAGATTCGGCGTCCGTCACCAGCCGTAGTCCCCAGGGGCCGATAATACACCCCGCAATCAGATACCCCAGCACCGCTCCTAAGCCCAAACGTACCGCAATCGGCACAATCAACGCCGCCGAACCAAGATAGATCAGCGCCTGCAGTAGAGTATGGCTATCCATGATTCACCTCCTGCCATGTCAGTAAACGCTGTTTATACTGACGCGCCTGCGCCTGTAAGGTGTCGTCATCGCAAATGAACGTGCAGTGCATGGCAAACGGCGGCAGCCATTTGAGGCCGCAATAGAGCGCCGTCGCCTGTAGCGGCTGAGAAAGGACGTCAAATCCCGGATGTGAACCGATAGCAAAGTGGTTTTCACCACCGCCGGTCGTTACCGCCCACAGCAGATGTTTACCATGCAATGCCGTACCGCCATGACCGTAAGCCCAGCCGTGGGTGAGGACTTTATCCATCCATAATTTGAGTAAAGGAGGGACGCTGTACCACTGCATCGGATGCTGCCAGACGATAAGACTCGCGCGTGACAGCGCCTCCTGCTCGGCGGCAACGTCAATATTGAAATCGGGATAGAGGTGATAAAGCGAACGTATTTCGACGTTTTCCAGCGTCCCTGCCTGTTCAAGCATCCGCTTATTCGCATGAGAATGATGCGGATACGGATGCGCATAAATAATGAGGATCATGATTAGCCTGTGATGATCTGTTTTTTATCACAAAGTGTAGTGACAAATTCGCCAGGCTAATAGTGAATATTATTGAGCGGCTAATCAGAAAAAATTGAATTAACGCCAGCAAGGAGTTGACGCCATCCTGCTCCCGGAAGACGCTCTCGAAGGGCCGCAGGCGTTTGCGGAAAAGCGCGATCCGGTGTGGAAAGGTCGGTGATGATAGCAGCCTTAAATCGCTGACCAATCGGTTTAAGGCCTTCTTGTCGGGCGGCGCTGCGCTAAATTTGCCTGTAATGACAGTAATATCAATAGATTACATGATGACACAGGCCCAATAAGCGCAGCGCCAACAGCATCTGAACCTCCAGACACGCTGGATGCCAGATTGCCGACGCATAAATTAACCTAATGGGTCAAACACTTAGAGCCTGGCCCACCAGGCGTAATTGTTGAAGCCAGTTTGGGGCCGACCAGCGCGCAGAAACCGGAGCGTACACGTAGTACGTGAGGATTTTGAGCACTGCCCGGTCCCAAAATGGCGAATAAAATAGCCTAATGGGCCAGGCTCTTAATCTTTCGCCATGCGGTTAAACTGCTCAATAGTAAGATCCCACGGCTCATGGGCCGCATCCGGCATAAAACTGCCGTCATCCACGCCAATTTCGTCTTTGATAATTTTATTCAGTTTTTCATTCATCGTAAGAATGAGATCCTGATATTTCTGTTTATCAGCAGCAAGGTTATGGTTCTCATCGGGATCATTTTTAAGATCGTAAAGTTCAAGATCGTTGTACTTAATAAGATCCTCCCAGGTTTCCGGCGTATTATGCTCCCTTAGCGAGAAATAACGCGCAAACTTATAACGGCCATCGTTAATCATCCGCGTCCCTGAACGATGGCTAAAATCAGGATGCAGATGGGATATTTCCTGCTTGATTTGCGCCACCGTTTTTTGTTTATCTCTTTGTAGCGCGATAACGCGGTGGAGATAATGGGCATCGGTATACAAGATCATGCCATAGCAATATAAGCTGGCATTTCTCACCGCATTAACCGCAACGCCCTCCGGGTTTTTTAGCAATCCGCTAAAATTAACGCCTTTGCGGTTGCCTAACGCCTGGTGCTGTTTTTCTTCCGGCAAACCGGTCAGCCCAACTAATGTCGGCGCGATATCAAGATGACAGGTCAACGCCTGACATTTCTTATTACCGGGGTACGCCGGGTGGGAAATAATCATCGGTACATGGATCTGTTCTTTATAAACGGAAGCGCCTTTACCGTGCATCTGATGGCTTCCGCCTAATTCGCCATGATCGGCAGTAAATACAACAATCGTTTTATCAGTTAACTTGAGGGCATCCAGTTCATTTAATATCCGGTCAAGGTGAGTATCACAATCGCGGATACAGTTGAAATAGTAGTCAAGCAGTTTACGCCAACGACGATCTTCATCAGGAAACTGCCCTTCCAGCGCAGCGCGCGCCGTCTGGTATTCAAGATGCGCCGGCGGTCTTCCCTGCTCATTGAATGATTGATGCCTGTTTGCCGGCAGCGGATAGTTCGGCCAGCTTGCCTGATAAAGTTCGTTTTCCGGTGGCTGCGTGGGCGCCAGGGTATTATCATCCTGATCCAACTCGCCACGCCACTGTACCTTTTCTCCCTCTTTATCGGTATCAATAAACATGACGTCATGAGGATTAACGAGGTTAACGGCCAGGAACCAGGGCTTGTGTTGGTCATTCAAGGGCTGTCCCTTGCATCTTAACCAATTTATAGTCTGAGCCGTGGTGGTTGAATCATAAAAATAGCCGCCTTTACTATGGCCTATAATATCGCCGATGCCGTGATAGTCAGCAAAACCATATTTTTCCATAATTTTATGTAATTCTGGTTCAGGAATATCCCCGACATCAATATCCTCATCTTTTTCGTCAGGCAAAGGCTTCTCCAGTTTTTCTGTAAGATGCCACTTACCTTTATAGGCCGTATAGTATCCCAGTTCCCGCATCATATGGCCTGTGGTTCCAAGAGCGGGGTCAAGGTCATAAGGCATCCAGGGTAAGCCCAGATTATCGAACATCTTTGTCTGGGGCATATGTAAGCCGGTATACAATACGGAGCGGGAAGGCGTACAGACATTACTGGTATTCTGATGATTACAGAATGTCACCCCCGTTTTCATGAGCCGCTCTCTGCCGGGTACCGGGAAAGGAAACGTAGGAAAAAAACGCTCCTGGTCGGTCACGACTAACAGAATATTATATCCTTCTGGCAATTTTTCCGGGATTTCGCCAGTAAACGGTTTATCCCACGCCGGTTTCGCCTTGACGGCACATTTTTCATCAGCCTTTACCGCGCCGGATAGCATACCGCCGGCGGCAAGAATACCGGCGCTGGTTAACAGTTTCCTACGCGTAAGATCCGTCTCTTCTGCGGACAGATTTTTTTTATTACTCATATTATTATACCTGTAGTCAGTAACTTTATCACATATTCATTTATTACTGTACGAGGAAGCGTGGATATGTATCAATGCCTTCCGGGTAAGAATATGTGTTATAAATTGATTTGTATTTCAAATTAGAAATATATTAATAAATGAGCATAATTCACTGAAAAATTATTTAGATAAAAAGCTCATTGTTTTTATTTTAGAGATACAACTGCAGACATTACTTCATAAAAAAATACATTATTAAACATACTCTATAGCGCTGTGTTCGTGCCTTTTCCCTTCAGCTACGGTGATTACCCTATGCCGCTACAATAAAATCGCCCCGAAAGAAACACTATCAGTAACAGGCCGCGCAACCATAGACATACAACCGGTAATATCACTCTGTGAAATTAAAACATAACTCAATTCTGTTATGTTGCTTATGAATAAAACTAGCGTATTACCGCGTGATTCAATAAAACTTACGTCATTACAAGAAATAATATAAAAACTATTATTTACAGGGGGTTAAGTTTCTTTTTAACTGGCAGCGCATTATTTTACATTGACAACAACATAAAGAGGTGACTATAACAAGATATAAGACGGTCACACCAAATAAGTCTATTTTCAGATAATCAACCGAGGTTATATACCCAAAATAATTCGAGTTGCTTAAAGGCGGCAAGGGAGTGAGTCCCCAGGAGCATAGATAATTATGTGACTGAGGTGAGCGACAAATCTGCCGGGAGCAGATTTGAACGTCGCATGCGACGGCCCGTCAGGGCGAGGCCCATGGATGGGCCGAGTAATCCGTAGCCAACCCATAAGCCACTTGAAGTATGAAGGGTATAAATAATTTCGTTACGGATTACTGATATTGCGCAAACCTTATCATCAATGCAACAGGAACAGAACCATGAAAAAACGCATTATTGCCGCCGCATTACTGGCAACGGTTGCTTCATTCAGCACGCTTGCGGCAGAGCAGGTCTCTAAGCAAGAAATCAGCCACTTCAAACTGGTTAAGGTCGGCACCATAAATGTGTCCCAGAGTGGCGGGCAGATTTCCTCACCCTCTGATCTACGCGAAAAACTGTCAGAATTAGCCGATGCGAAAGGCGGAAAATATTATCATATTATCGCTGCACGTGAGCATGGTCCGAATTTTGAAGCCGTTGCCGAAGTTTATAACGATGCGACGAAATAAAGCTCTGATTGCGCCATAACGAGGGCACAGGCATGAAATAATAAGAGAGCGCCAGCAAGGTGCCATGTTCCGTCACAATCCACTCAGGGCCGTCTGGAAACAGATGCTGGCCCTCTTTTTTATCAACAGTTCATCCGGGGCAGGCAAGCCGTTGGAATGTGCGCGCGCAGGCAGTAAGCCCTTCGTGAATAAGACGGTTTTGCGGGCTGTTTTAAGGTAATATTTAGTGCGCTTTTACCTGCCTGAACCAATAATTTTCCATTTTCGTTATCCATTTCCCCTTTTTATTTTTCGGTATTACGCCAGCCCAAAGTAATTGCAGCTGTCGGTTATAGGTTCCAATAGCGTGTCCACCATACGCCCCTTCAAATGCTATCACCATGGGTCCCTGCCCTTTTACCCCCTCTTGTCCTTCATGGCAATAAAGCGCGTTGCGGTGAGTCACGTCAAGTTCATACTGTACGTTCAGTTTCACACATTTTTCCCCGCAGCCTTCTACTGGCGGCAATATTGTCATGGTATAAGGCGGGTTATCTGCCGTGGTTTTCCATGTTCCGATCAGGTCTTTGCAGGCGTTTATCTCCGTAGCCCCGGAGGCGGCAGAAAATAGCGCGAGCAAATAAAAAGGTATTAGTTTCAGTTTCATTACAGACTCCTGTTCCTTATACCTCATCATTTATACCTAATCATAAGGATAAATGCCCTGCGATATGTTTTTTTCCGGGAAATGTTGAGCCGCTGTTCAGAGAAATGTCGATGAGTGTAACCTCATGTAAGCGGACAGCGCGGTGGGGAAAGCGGGAACACGGGCGAACGTATTTCGACGTTTTCCGGCGTCCCTGCCTGTTCAGGCATCCGTTTATTCGCATGGGAATAAATGGATGCGTATAAAGAGAGAATATTATTGAGCGGCTAACCAGAAAAAATTGAATTAATTATCCAGCTCGCTCATATTTTTCAGCTGATCGCGGTTAATCTGTTCGGTTTTCCCGGTGGCGGCGTTTTTGTAAGACACCATACCGGTATCGTTATCGACCTCGGGTTTCCCGTCGGTGACAATAGTTTTGCCATCCGTGGTTTCAACCGCCTGGTTAGAAGAGCATCCTGCGACGGTGAATAGTGTTGCTGCGGTAAACAGTGCGGTCATAAGACGTTTTTGCATGGTGTTCTCCCTGCTTTTCAGTTGTTTTAGCATGTGACTGTTAACTGTAGCGTTATTGGCGAAAAGCAGGGAGAAATGCAGAACACTCTTAACGAGGGTTATCCGATGGCGTTCCGCGCAAAGTCATGTTTCCGGTCTGTGTTAGCGTCAAGCCGCGAGTTTCCGGGGCAAACATCACCGATACGCCAAGCCCGACTAACGAAATCAACGCGCCAATCAGCATGACGTTATTAATACCGTAACGAGTAATGAAAATCGGTAATGCCCAGGTGGAGACAATGGTTCCGATGCGGCTTAATGACATGATGACCCCCACGGCCGAAGCGCGAATATCCGTCGGGAAGAGTTCATTAGGATAAAGCCATTGCAGTATGCCCGGTCCGCCGGAAAAGAAGGCGTATACCGCAAACGCCACCACGACCAGTATGATGCCCAGATTTGACACCAGCCCCAGTAGCGCCAGCGCGATAGTCATCATGGCGAAGCTGCCAATAAGCAGAGGGCGACGGCCAATACTGTTTAGCCAAAACATCGCCGGTATACAGCCCAGCATAAAAAAGAGGCTAATCACCACATTGCCGAGCGCCGCGTTGCGCCCCTGCTCCCAGCCGAGTAACCCGACGATCTGCGGCCCAAAGGTATAGATAGCGAACATCGGGATCACCTGACAGGTCCAGATAGCCGCAACGAACAGTACAAACGGGAAATGACGGCGGTTAAACAGCTGCAGGAAGCGGGTCTCCTGCGGCGGCTCATCGTCAAAGCAGACCGGTTCGCCGAACAGTTTGATCATCATTTGTTCACACTCTTTTACCCGTCCTTTTCGCAATAGCCAGCGTGGCGATTCCGGCAGGTCAAAGCGGCCAATCAAAATGATTAAGCACGGGATAAAGGCACTGCCAAGCATCCAGCGCCAGCCGCCTTCCATGTCATACAGCCAGTAGCCCACGAGGTTGGCGCAGGTCGCGCCGACGTACCACATCGCGGCGATAAAACCGATGGAGAACGCGCGCTGGCGGGTGTTGGAAAACTCCGTAATCATGGAAGTGGCGATAGGGTAATCCGCGCCGATAACAATGCCAATTAAAACGCGCATCACCAGCAATTCAAGCGGCGTGGAAACAAACATGGTCGCCACGGAGATAACGCCGATAGCGATAATATCAAGCAGGAACATTTTACGCCGCCCGACTTTATCGCAAATATAGCCAAACAACGAGGTGCCGATAAACAGTCCGGCAAGCGTAGCCGCGCCGAGCGCGCCAATCCATTCAGCATCAAGGTGCAATAGCGGCGTCAGTTGTTCCAGCGCCACGCCAATGATCACCAGCACGTAGCCATCAAGGAACGGGCCGCCGCTTCCCCACAGCATAATTCTGCGATGAATGGAGGAGAATTTAAGGTCATCAAAGTTCCTGGGCTGCTGCATGGTGATGTCCTGTGTCAACACGGGCAAAGCGCATCTGTAGGCCGGATAAGGCGTTTCCGCCGCCATCCGGCATTGGCGCCACATGATTGCCGGATGGTGACGCTACCGCATCTTATCCGGCCTACGGGGGCACAACTTCGTACTTATTAGCCGTAGCGGAACTCCACGCCAAACGTCCCGCGCGGGTATTCCCATTTTTCCAGCGCCGTATCAAGGCCGAGGATCCGGCACGTTCCGCACTCCAGGCACCCGGCGTAATCAAAACGAACACTGCCGTCGTCCTGCTTTTTATACAGTCCCGCCGGACAGGCCTTAATCAGCACCTCCAGCGCCTGTTTATCAGGATCGGTTTTGAGAATGATGTGCGGACTGTCTTCATCCACATTGAACTTATTGACGCCCAGTTTGACGTCAACATTAACGGGAGATGTCATAATACGGTCACTCCTTTCAGGCCATCTTTCATCAGATTGATGAAGCCCACTTTCTTCGCATGGCGCAGGATTTTTTTACGCATCGGCACCGGAGCGGAGCCATCCACGGTGAACAGGTCGCGCGCGATATTGACCGCCATTTCGGGATAGGCGGTAAACATGCGGGGATTATCAAGAAAAGCCGGCAGTTTCTGATACATACGCATATCGCGCATCGGACCTTCGTCCAGATGCTGACGGTATTCCCCCAGCGATTGCTTGCTAAAATCGTCGCGCTTCATCGCCGAAAGCACCGTCTTCGCCGCCGCTTCGCCTGCGGATATGGCGAGATCCATACCCCGGATGGTAAAGCCGAGGTTCATACACATGCCGGCAGCATCCCCGGCAATCAGTACGCCATCGCCCACCAGTTCAGGCTGCATATTCATTCCCGCCTCGGGTACAACGTGCGCGGCATATTCCACCAGCTTGCCACCGGCGATCAGCGGCGCAACGGCCGGATGCTGTTTGAAATCTTCCAGCATTTGCGGGACCGATTTTTTCGCGTCTTTCAGATGATGAAGTCCACAGACCAGCCCCAGGGAAAGGGTTGTTTCATTCGTATACAGGAAGCCACCGCCCATCAGACCATCGGTCGGCGCTCCGGCAAACAGACAGGCGGCACCTTCGTTGCCCTGTAACTGGAAACGATCTTCAATGACCGACTTCGGCAATTCGATCAGTTCCTTCACGCCGACAGCAACATGCGATGCCTCAACACGCTTGGCCATGCCCAGCTTTTCAGCCAGCAGAGAATTCACCCCGTCAGCGAGGATCACGACTTTGGCTTCCAGAATATCGCCATCGGCTTCCACGCCCACGACTTTGCCATCACGCTGAACAACGTTATCGACGCGAATACCGGTGATCAGTTGCGCCCCCGCCTCTTCGGCCTGCTCCATCAGCCAGGCGTCAAATTTACTGCGTAAGACGGAATAGGAAACCTGCGACGCTGAAGCATCTTCACCATTGCAGTAGTCGATAGTCATCGCCCCGTTGTCGGTCATAAAGGCGAGTTTTTCGTGGGTGATCATGCGTTCAATGGGGGCCTGATCCGCAAAGCCGGGAATGATGCGTTCCAGGCTATGTGCATACAAACGCCCACCGGTGACATTCTTCGCGCCAGCAGAATTGCCGCGCTCGATAACCAGCACCTGTGCACCTTCGCGAGCAAGCACCAGCGCCGCAACCGAACCGGCCAGACCTGCACCCACGATGATGGCATCAAAGATATCTTCGGACATACGTACTCCTGTCAGCGGCAGGATACCTTCGCATCCTGCCCGAAATGGTTTATCGCGCTAAGGCAGCCGTCAGCGCAGGCAGGATCTTCAGCGCATCGCCAACGATGCCAAAATCCGCATACTGGAAGATTGGCGCGTTTTTATCTTTGTTGATGGCGAAAATCGTCTGCGCGCCGTTGGCGCCGACCATGTGTTGGATCTGCCCGGAGATCCCCACCGCCAGATACAGTTCAGGTTTAAGCATCAGGTTGGAGATACCGACATAGCGCTCGTGCTCCATCCACTTCTCGTTTTCCGCTACCGGGCGGGAACAGGCCAGCTCGGCGCCAATCGTCTGGCACAGCGCTTCGGCCAGCGAGATATTCTCTTTGCTGCCGATGCCGCGTCCCACGCTGACCACCAGACGTGCTTTGTCGAGGTCAACGCTGTTGCTCTGACGCGCCTGGGTTGCGGTGCGGGTCACGGCAGTAGCCGGAGCCTGCCACTGCACGGTGTGCATCTCGCCGCTGCGAGAAGCATCCGGTTGTTGTGCGTCAAACGTTCCGCTGCTGAGTGTGATCACGGCAAACGGCGAAGCGATGGTTTCTGCCCCTATCGCCAGACCGCCGTAGACCATATGTTTAACCGCCGCTTTTCCATCCTGCAGGGCGACTTCGCTGGCGTCATTGGAAACCGCAGCCGACAAGCGATAGCCCAGCTTTGCCGCCAACAGCTTGCCCCGACGCGTATTCGGCAGCAGCACCGCGCCGCCCTCGCTATGCTGACGAATAGTCTCAGCCATCGCAGCAGCGTAGTCTTCGATCATGCGGTCTTCTGGTTTGCCGCTGAGCAGCCAGACATGATCCGCGCCCAAATGACATGCTGTCGCGCTGTCTGCTTCGTTCAGTACGAACGCGTTAACTTTTTCACCTACAGCCTGCGCGCCACTCATCAGTTCGGGCAGACGAGAAGGGGTATCGCTGAATACCCAGACACTGGAAAATTTGTTCATAACATCCCCTGATAATTAAATGATTTTGCGCAGATTCTCGACAAACGCGGCGATTTGTTCTTCACCGTCACCTTCAATCACCACGCGCTGACGCTCGCGCTGCTTCGGTGCGGCAACCTGTTGTGCGGAATACGCGGGTACGCTGTTCAGCCCGATATCCGCAGGCGACCAGACCTGAACCGGTTTTTTCGCCGCGCCAAGAATGGCTTTCATCGAAGGGATTTGTGGGGTGTTAATATCGGTGGAAACCGCGATCACCGCCGGGAGCGGGATGCTCAGCGTTTCAACTTCATCTTCCAGTTCGCGTTCTACTGTCAATGTGCTGTCGGTAAGAGAGAGGATTTTACTCACGCCGTTAATCGCCGGAATGTTCAACGCTTCGCCCACCAGCAAACCAACCTGCTGAGCATAAAGATCGGAAGAACCGTCGCCGCAGATAAGTAGATCGAAACCTGATTTTTGCGCGGCAGCGGCCAGCGCGGTAGCGGTGTGTTGCGGCAGCGCCTGCTCAAATTGATCGTCAATGACCACAATCAGTTCATCAGGGCCACGAGAGAGGACATCTTTGCGCCCTTTTGCATTAGTCAGCGCTTTGCCGCCAACGCTCATGGCGACAACCTGAGCGTCTCCCAACTGCTGTTTTAACTGGCAAGCAGCTTCAATTGCATTCAGATCATATTGGCTGATTTTGCTATCCGCTTTGCTGAAATCGAGTGTTCCGTCAGCATTATTAATCGCAATATCCTGCTCATCAGGTACGCATTTGTAGCAAGTAATTATCTTCATTGCATCTCCAGAAATCATGAAGGAAACGTATTTATATCGGCGGTGTTAAATACAGATATCACGCTCTTTAATTCGGAAATAAAACCTTAATCACCAATATTGAAAATGTCACACATTGATATTCGTAACTTTCAATAGTGTTACGCACCTCACCAATATTGAAAGAAATATGCCAAATATGAAAATTTTCAATATTGTTTGCTGGCTCAACAATATTGAACGTCAGATACTTAAAAAAGTTAAAAAACCACAACCAACAAATTGATAAATAAAGAAAAAATAAAAATTTAGACACAAAATAATCAACGCAAAAAAGTGTGACGAAGATAACAGAATCACCCGAAGTGAATACCCATCATGAGTTACTCATTGAGGCGTCCCAGAGGTTAAAAACTTATCAACAAATCATTAATAATAAATAAACAAACGTTCATGGACTGGCACGCTAAATAAATTTCGTTTTCACACTGGAATTCACTTATGAAAAATGAAAAGAAAAAATCGGGAATTGAACCGAAGGTTTTTTTTCCGCCATTAATAATTGTCGGGATACTTTGCTGGCTAACAGTCAGAGATCTTGATGCCGCTAACGTCGTTATTAATGCGGTATTCAGTTATGTCACCAACGTCTGGGGTTGGGCATTTGAATGGTATATGGTCGTCATGCTCTTCGGCTGGTTCTGGCTGGTTTTTGGCCCCTATGCCAAAAAGAGATTAGGTGACGAAAAACCGGAGTTTAGCACCGCCAGCTGGATTTTCATGATGTTCGCCTCCTGTACATCCGCTGCGGTTCTGTTCTGGGGCTCTATTGAGATCTACTACTATATCTCCACCCCGCCGTTCGGCCTGGAACCAAATTCCACGGGCGCGAAAGAGATAGGCCTGGCGTACAGCCTGTTCCACTGGGGGCCGCTACCGTGGGCAACCTATAGCTTCCTTTCCGTGGCCTTCGCCTACTTCTTCTTTGTACGCAAGATGGATGTCATCCGCCCCAGCTCCACGCTGGTACCGCTCGTCGGTGAAAAGCATGCGAAAGGGTTGTTCGGTACCATCGTCGATAACTTCTACCTGGTGGCGCTGATCTTCGCGATGGGCACCAGCCTCGGTCTGGCTACCCCGCTGGTCACCGAGTGTATGCAATGGCTGTTCGGTATTCCGCATACGCTGCAATTGGATGCCATCATCATTACCTGCTGGATCATTCTGAACGCGATTTGCGTGGCCTGCGGCCTGCAAAAAGGGGTCAGAATCGCCAGCGATGTGCGTAGCTACCTGAGCTTCCTGATGCTCGGCTGGGTGTTTATCGTCAGCGGCGCCAGCTTCATCATGAACTACTTCACCGACTCCGTCGGGATGCTGTTAATGCACCTGCCACGGATGCTGTTCTATACCGACGCCATCGGTAAAGGCGGCTTCCCACAGGGCTGGACTGTTTTCTACTGGGCGTGGTGGGTTATTTACGCCATCCAGATGAGTATCTTCCTGGCCCGTATTTCCCGTGGTCGTACCGTACGTGAACTGTGCTTCGGGATGGTGATGGGTCTGACCGCGTCTACCTGGATCCTGTGGACAGTCCTTGGCAGCAACACGCTGCTGCTGATGGATAAAAACATCCTCAACATTCCGCAGTTGATTGAGCAACACGGCGTGGCGCGCGCCATTATCGAAACCTGGGCCGCCTTGCCGCTCAGCACCGCCACCATGTGGGGCTTCTTTATCCTCTGCTTTATTGCCACCGTCACGCTGATTAACGCCTGCTCTTACACCCTGGCGATGTCGACCTGTCGTGAAGTTCGCGATGGTGAAGAGCCGCCTCTGTTAGTGCGTATCGGCTGGTCGGTGCTGGTCGGCATCATCGGTATCGTTCTGCTGGCGCTGGGTGGGTTGAAGCCGATTCAGACCGCGATTATCGCCGGAGGATGCCCGCTGTTCTTCGTCAACATTATGGTGACGCTGTCCTTTATTAAAGACGCCAAAGTGCACTGGAAAGACAAGTAATTCTTATTAACCCAATTGATCAAGAGGCTGAAAGATGGATTTCAACTTAAATGACGAACAGGAGCTGTTTGTCGCCGGTATTCGCGAACTGATGGCCAGTGAGAACTGGGAAGCTTATTTTGCCGAGTGCGATCGTGACAGCGTCTACCCTGAGCGTTTTGTAAAAGCGCTGGCGGATATGGGTATTGATAGCCTGCTGATCCCGGAGGAACACGGCGGTCTGGAAGCGGGTTTTGTTACCGTCGCCGCCGTCTGGATGGAGCTGGGACGTCTTGGCGCGCCAACTTACGTGTTGTACCAATTGCCGGGAGGTTTTAACACTTTCCTGCGTGAAGGAACTCAGGAGCAAATTGATAAAATCATGGCGTTCCGGGGCACCGGTAAGCAGATGTGGAACTCTGCTATCACTGAACCGGGAGCGGGATCGGATGTTGGTAGTCTGAAAACCACTTATACACGCAAAAATGGTAAGGTTTATCTCAATGGCAGTAAGTGCTTTATCACCAGTAGCGCCTATACCCCGTACATCGTGGTCATGGCGAGAGACGGTGCATCGCCGGATAAACCGGTTTACACCGAGTGGTTTGTGGACATGAGCAAAGCGGGTATCAAGGTCAACAAACTGGATAAACTCGGTCTGCGCATGGACAGCTGCTGTGAAATCACCTTTGACGACGTTGAACTGGACGAGAAAGACATGTTCGGTCGGGAAGGTAACGGCTTCAACCGCGTGAAAGAAGAGTTTGACCATGAGCGCTTCCTCGTCGCGCTGACCAACTACGGTACCGCAATGTGCGCTTTTGAAGACGCTGCGCGTTACGCTAATCAGCGCGTGCAGTTTGGTGAAGCTATTGGCCGTTTCCAGCTGATTCAGGAGAAGTTTGCGCATATGGCGATCAAACTGAACTCCATGAAAAATATGCTGTTGGAAGCCGCGTGGAAAGCAGATAACGGCACGATTACCTCCGGCGACGCGGCCATGTGCAAATACTTCTGCGCCAACGCCGCGTTTGAAGTGGTAGACACCGCCATGCAGGTACTGGGAGGTGTTGGTATCGCGGGCAACCACCGCATCACGCGTTTCTGGCGTGACCTGCGCGTTGACCGTGTTTCTGGTGGTTCTGACGAAATGCAGATCCTGACGTTGGGTCGTGCGGTACTTAAGCAATACCGCTAATCGATCCCTTGTAGGCCTGATAAGACGCGGGGCGTCGCCATCAGGCAATCATGCCGGATGGCGCTGTGCTTATCCGGCCTACATACCGCAAAAAATGCCAGGAGAAAAATGATGAATCATTTACCAATGCCAACCTTTGGCCCGCTTGCTGGGGTACGCGTTGTTTTTTCAGGAATCGAAATCGCCGGTCCATTCGCCGGACAGATGTTCGCCGAATGGGGCGCCGAGGTTATCTGGATTGAAAACGTCGCATGGGCCGATACCATTCGCGTACAGCCTAACTACCCGCAGCTCTCACGCCGCAACCTGCACGCCCTGTCGCTGAATATTTTCAAAGATGAAGGTCGGGAAGCGTTTCTGAAACTGATGGAAACCACCGATATTTTCATTGAAGCCAGTAAAGGCCCGGCCTTTGCCCGCCGTGGTATTACTGATGAAGTGCTGTGGGAACATAACCCGAAACTGGTCATTGCCCACCTTTCCGGCTTCGGCCAGTATGGTACCGAGGAGTACACCAATCTTCCGGCGTATAACACCATCGCGCAGGCATTCAGTGGTTATCTGATCCAAAACGGCGACGTTGACCAACCGATGCCAGCCTTCCCGTATACCGCCGATTACTTCTCCGGGATGACCGCGACGACAGCCGCGCTGGCAGCCCTGCACAAAGTACGCGAAACGGGTAAAGGTGAAAGCATCGATATCGCCATGTACGAAGTGATGCTGCGCATGGGTCAGTATTTCATGATGGACTACTTCAACGGCGGCGAAATCTGTCCACGTATGACGAAAGGGAAAGACCCCTACTACGCCGGTTGCGGCCTGTATAAATGCGCCGATGGTTACATCGTCATGGAGTTGGTCGGCATCACGCAAATCAACGAGTGTTTTAAAGATATTGGCCTGGCCCATATTCTCGGTACGCCGGAAGTTCCGGAAGGCACGCAGCTCATCCATCGCGTGGAATGCCCTTACGGCCCGCTCGTCGAAGAGAAACTGGACGCCTGGCTGGCAGCACATACCATCGCCGACGTTCAGGCGCGTTTTGCTGAGCTGAATATCGCCTGTGCGAAGGTGCTCACCATTCCGGAACTGGAAGGTAACCCGCAGTACGTTGCCCGCGAATCGATTACTCAGTGGCAAACAATGGACGGTCGCACCTGTAAAGGGCCGAACATCATGCCGAAATTTAAAAACAACCCGGGGAAAATCTGGCGTGGCATGCCGTCACACGGCATGGATACCGCCGCCATTCTGAAAAACATTGGTTATAGCGAAGCAGATATTAAGGAACTGGTCGGCAAAGGCCTGGCCAAAGTTGAGGATTAAACGCGATGCGCTAATCGGTTTTCCGGTTAGCGCTCACGCCTGATTTCAGTGGATAAAGCAATATGGATATCGTTGGCGGACAAAACTTACGTCAGATGTGGGACGACCTGGCCGGGGTGTACGGAGATAAAACGGCGTTAATTTTCGAATCCTGTGAGGGAATCGTTCGGCAGTTTAGCTATGCTTCGCTCAATGAAGAGATTAACCGCACGGCGAACCTTTTTTATTCCTTAGGGATCCGCAAGGGTGATAGGGTCGCGCTGCATCTGGATAACTGTCCGGAATTCATCTTTTGCTGGTTTGGACTGGCAAAAATCGGCGCCATTATGGTGCCGATTAATGCCCGCTTACTGGGCGAAGAAAGCGCCTGGATCCTGCAAAACAGCCAGGTGAGTCTGCTGGTTACCAGCGCCCAGTTTTATCCTATGTACCGTGAAATACGCCAGGAAAATAGCACTCCGCTTAATCATATCTGTCTGATTGGCGAGCAGCTTCCGGCTGACGACGGCGTGAGCCACTTTACCCAACTGCAAGCACGTCAATCGGCCACGCTGTGCTATACGCCCGCGTTATCCACTGACGATACGGCGGAAATTCTGTTTACCTCAGGCACCACCTCACGGCCTAAAGGGGTGGTAATTACCCACTACAACCTGCGTTTTGCAGGCTACTACTCTGCCTGGCAAATCGCCCTGCGCGATGATGACGTGTACATGACGGTGATGCCCGCGTTTCATATCGACTGCCAGTGTACCGCCGCAATGCCAGCCTTTTCCGCCGGCAGCACCTTTGTGCTCCTGGAAAAGTACAGCGCCCGGGCCTTCTGGGATCAGGTACGTAAATATCAGGCGACGGTGACCGAGTGCATCCCGATGATGATCCGCACGCTGATGGTCCAGCCCGCCGCACCAACGGACAGGCAGCATCACCTGCGCGAAGTGATGTTCTATCTCAATTTATCCGAGCAGGAAAAAGACGATTTTACCGAACGCTTTGGCGTCAGGCTGCTGACCTCTTATGGTATGACTGAAACCATTGTCGGAATTATTGGCGACCGTCCCGGAGACAAACGGCGCTGGCCTTCCATTGGTCGCGTGGGTTTTAGCTATGAAGCTGAAATTCGCGACGATCAAAATCGCCCGCTGCCCGCCGGAGAAATTGGCGAAATCTGTATTAAAGGCATCCCCGGCAAGACTATCTTCAAAGAGTATTACATGCAGCCGGAGGCAACCGCCAGGGCGTTGGAACCAGAGGGCTGGTTACATACCGGTGATTCGGGTTACCAGGATGAGGATGGCTATTTCTATTTTGTCGACAGACGCTGCAACATGATTAAACGTGGCGGGGAAAATGTCTCCTGCGTCGAGCTGGAAAATATTATTTCTGCGCATCCGAAAATACAGGACATTGTGGTGGTCGGTATTAAAGACGCGATCCGTGATGAGGCCATTAAAGCGTTTATCGTCCTTAATGAAGGTGAAACATTAAGCGAAGCCGAGTTTTTCAGCTTTTGCGAAAACAATATGGCGAAATTCAAGGTTCCCTCTTTTATGGAGATCAGAACCGACCTGCCGCGCAACTGTTCAGGAAAAATAATCAAAAAAAATCTGAAATAAACCTTCCGGCAGGAATCCCTCCCGCCGGGAAACTATTTATCTGGAGATGAACTATGAGTGAGTCATTACATCTGACCCGTAACGGCCCGATCCTGGAAATTACCCTCGACCGACCTAAAGCGAATGCCATTGACGCCAAAACCAGCTTTGCAATGGGTGAAGCTTTTCTTAATTTCCGTGACGATCCGGAATTACGCGTAGCAATCATTACCGGCGGCGGGGAGAAATTCTTTTCTGCTGGCTGGGACTTAAAAGCGGCAGCGGAAGGTGAAGCGCCGGATGCTGATTTTGGTCCCGGCGGCTTTGCCGGTTTAACCGAAATATTTGACCTCGATAAGCCGGTTATCGCCGCGGTGAACGGCTACGCGTTTGGCGGCGGTTTTGAGCTGGCGCTGGCGGCGGACTTTATTGTCTGCGCCGAAAACGCCAGCTTCGCGCTGCCGGAAGCCAAGCTCGGCATCGTGCCTGACAGCGGCGGCGTATTGCGTCTGCCTAAGCTGCTGCCACCGGCTATCGTCAACGAAATGGTAATGACCGGCAGACGAATGAGCGCCGAAGAAGCGCTGCGTTGGGGAGTCGTGAACCGCGTTGTCAGCCAGAGCGAACTGATGGATAGCGCGCGCGAACTGGCGCAACAACTGGTCAATAGCGCCCCGCTGGCTATCGCGGCGCTGAAAGAGATTTATCGCGCGACCAGCGAAATGCCGGTAGAAGAAGGCTACCGCTACATCCGCAGCGGCGTACTGAAGCATTATCCGTCGGTACTGCATTCAGAAGATGCGCTCGAAGGACCGCAGGCATTTGCCGAAAAACGCGATCCCGTGTGGAAAGGTCGTTAATGTGACTATGCCGGATGGCGCTCCGCTTATCCGGCCTACAGCACATGCGCAACCGTAGGCCGGATAAGGTGTTTACGCCGCCATCCGGCAAAAAAACCGAGGTACAACTATGAGCTATTACGCCTTTGAAGGACTGATCCCGGTGGTGCATCCGGACGCGTTTGTCCATCCCAGCGCCGTGCTGATTGGCGATGTCATCGTGGGCGCCGGTGTTTATATTGGCCCACTCGCGTCATTGCGTGGGGATTATGGTCGCCTGATCCTGGAGGCAGGCTCTAATCTGCAGGATGGCTGCATTATGCATGGCTACTGCGATACCGATACCATCGTGCATGAAAACGGCCATATCGGCCACGGCGCTATTCTACATGGCTGCGTGGTGGGACGGGACGCCCTGGTCGGCATGAATAGCGTCATTATGGACGGCGCAGTGATTGGCGAAGAGAGCATTGTCGCCGCTATGAGTTTTGTCAAAGCCGGATTTCAGGGTGAGGCAAGGCAACTGCTGGTGGGATCACCGGCGCGCGTACTACGCCAGGTTACGGACCAGGAGCTGCACTGGAAACGCCTCAATACCAAAGAATATCAGGATCTTGCGATCCGTTGTCGAACGGGGTTATCTGAAACGAAGCCGTTAACGCAGGTCGAAGAAAACCGACCGCGCCTGAAAGGCACGACGGACGTGAAGCCAAAATCAGCACAGTAATTGATGCCGGATGCGCTCACGCTTATCCGGCCTACGCGTCAATTACCGTTTACCCCGCCAACAGGTTAAACAGACAATTAGCGACGCATACTCTTGGAGAGCATCATCTGCCATTTCTGCTCACGGTTTAGCTCTGTGGGGGGAACGGCAGACAGCCGCGGCGCTTTCGCCACGCTCACTTTTCTTTCCTGCAAATTATGATTCAATCGGCGATAGAGTTGAGAGTCGATACTCACGACTTTCACCAGACGCTGGCACTGGCAGCCTCGTCCTGCAATTTGGTTAGGGATCATCTTCACTTCACAAACAATTTCCCCCACTTCTGACAGAATATAGGAGAGCGTATTAATTGCTTTGCAATGTTCAATATCAAATTGACGGGAAATCTCCCTGGCAGTGATCCATCGGTTCTCTGCCATCATCCAGTCAGCAATTAACAAATAAAGCGGTCTTTCAACATATTTTTCACACATAAGCACACCATTTCACAAATTAAAAATCTGGCTACGGCCTGTCCAAACTAATAAAAACTAAGCCATATTAAAATTGTGGATATGCAAGATAGTATGCGACTTAAATATTGATTAGTGTGAGCAATATCGTGCTTATTACATTGAAAATGTGGTTACGGAAACGGACTTCTCCAGGAATGACCTTACGCAAGATAAAAAAAGGGTTTCTTTACAGAAACCCTTTCAACATTATATTACAGGTCCGGTTAGAGCAATATCCGCCGGACCCTTTGTTTACGACTTTTTGATCTGCGCGTGCATTTCCTGCACCGAGGTTACCTTCTCGGTGGCATCAGCATTGAGCGCCATCGTCGTGGCAAAACCGCCGTTCAGCGTGGTGTCATAATGCACTTTATACTGCAGCGCGCTGCGGCGAATCACCCTGGAGTCTTCTATCGCGCGGCGGCCTGCGGTGGTGTTGATGATGTAGGTATATTCGCCATTCTTGATACGGTCCTGAATGTGCGGACGACCTTCGTGCACCTTGTTCACCAGACGCGGGTTGATACCGGCTTCGCCCAGCACAATCGCGGTACCGTGGGTGGCATCCAGCTCGAAGCCTTGTTTCAGCAGCTTAGCGGCCAGGTCCACCACGCGCTCTTTGTCGCCTTCGCGAACCGAGAGCAGCGCACGGCCCTGTTTCTTCATCGTGGAGTTACTGCCCAGCTGCGCCTTAGCGAACGCTTCCGCGAAGGTACGGCCCACGCCCATCACTTCCCCGGTGGAGCGCATTTCTGGCCCTAACAGCGGGTCAACGCCCGGGAATTTGTTGAACGGCAGCACCACTTCTTTCACCGAGTAGTACGGCGGGATAATTTCTTGGGTCACGCCCTGCTCGGTCAGCGATTTGCCGGCCATCACGCGCGCCGCCACTTTCGCCAGCGGCACGCCGGTGGCTTTGGAGACGAACGGTACGGTACGCGCCGCACGCGGGTTGACTTCAATCAGGTAGACTTCGTTGTCCTTGACCGCAAACTGCACATTCATCAGGCCGCGCACCTGCAACTCGAAGGCCAGCTTCTGCACCTGCTGGCGCATCACGTCCTGAATTTCCTGGCTCAGCGTGTAGGCTGGCAGGGAACAGGCGGAGTCGCCGGAGTGTACGCCCGCCTGCTCGATGTGCTCCATGATGCCGCCAATCAGCACCATTTCGCCGTCGCAGATAGCGTCCACGTCCACTTCAACCGCGTCATCAAGGAAGCGGTCCAGCAGCACCGGCGCATCGTTAGAGACGCTGACCGCCGTCTGGAAGTAGCGACGCAGATCGGCTTCGTCATAGACAATTTCCATCGCCCGACCGCCCAGCACGTAAGAAGGACGTACCACCAGCGGGTAGCCGATCTCTTTCGCTTTTTCGACAGCCTGTTCAATGGCGGTGACGGTGGCGTTGGCCGGTTGCTTCAGCTTCAGACGGTCAACCGCATGCTGGAAGCGTTCACGGTCTTCCGCGCGGTCGATGGCGTCCGGGCTGGTGCCGATAACCGGCACGCCTGCCGCTTCCAGCGCGCGCGCCAGCTTCAGCGGGGTCTGGCCGCCGTACTGCACGATAACGCCTTTCGGCTTCTCGATACGCACGATTTCCAGCACGTCTTCCAGCGTCACCGGCTCGAAGTACAGACGGTCGGAAGTGTCGTAGTCGGTGGAGACGGTTTCCGGGTTACAGTTGACCATGATGGTCTCGTAACCGTCTTCGCGCAGCGCCAGCGAGGCGTGTACGCAGCAGTAGTCAAACTCAATGCCCTGGCCGATACGGTTCGGGCCGCCGCCGAGGACCATGATTTTGTCGCGGTCAACGGACGGGTTCGCTTCGCACTCATCTTCATAAGTGGAGTACATGTAGGCGGTATCGGTGGCGAATTCCGCCGCGCAGGTATCCACACGCTTGTAGACCGGGT
This sequence comes from Salmonella sp. SJTUF15591, assembly GCF_043356435.1. Classification (NCBI taxonomy): domain Bacteria; kingdom Pseudomonadati; phylum Pseudomonadota; class Gammaproteobacteria; order Enterobacterales; family Enterobacteriaceae; genus Salmonella; species Salmonella sp. SJTUF15591. The sequence continues at coordinate 224,928 of NZ_JBEUJO010000008.1, forward strand.
GCAGGTCATACTGGTCGCGTAGCTTGCGGATTTCCGCCTCGCGCACGCCCGCCAGTTTCGCCAGACGCGCATCGGCAAACCCTTTACGCTTCAGCTGACGCAGGAAGTCGGCGTTGAGGCCGGTAATCCCGACTTCAGTTACTTTCTCTTCCAGACGCACCAGCTCTTCAATTTGCACCAGGAACCAGCGGTCGATGTTGGTCAGGTTGAACACGCCATCCACAGACAAGCCTGCGCGGAAAGCATCGGCGATGTACCAGATACGATCTGCGCCCGCATCTTTCAGCTCGCGGCGGATTTTGGTCAGCGCTTCCGGGTCGTCGAGGCTGACTTTCGGGTCGAAGCCGGTGGCGCCCACTTCCAGGCCGCGCAGCGCTTTTTGCAGGGATTCCTGCTGCGTGCGGCCAATCGCCATCACTTCACCAACGGACTTCATCTGCGTCGTCAGACGGTCGTTCGCGCCCGCGAACTTTTCGAAGTTGAAGCGTGGAATTTTGGTCACAACGTAGTCGATGGACGGTTCGAAGGAGGCCGGAGTACGTCCACCGGTGATGTCGTTCATCAGTTCGTCGAGGGTGTAGCCCACCGCCAGTTTGGCGGCTACCTTGGCAATCGGGAAACCGGTGGCTTTCGACGCCAGCGCCGAGGAGCGGGAGACGCGCGGGTTCATTTCGATAACGATCAGACGACCGTTTTTCGGGTTTACTGCGAACTGGACGTTAGAACCGCCGGTTTCGACGCCGATTTCACGCAGCACCGCCATCGAGGCGTTACGCATGATTTGGTATTCTTTGTCGGTCAGCGTCTGTGCCGGGGCCACGGTGATGGAGTCACCGGTGTGGATACCCATCGCATCGAAGTTTTCGATAGAGCAGACGATGATGCAGTTGTCGTTTTTATCACGCACCACTTCCATCTCGTACTCTTTCCAGCCGATCAGCGATTCATCAATCAGCAGCTCGTTGGTTGGCGAGAGGTCCAGACCGCGTTCGCAGATTTCTTCGAACTCTTCACGGTTGTAAGCGATACCGCCGCCGGTGCCGCCCATGGTAAAGGACGGACGGATGATGCACGGGAAGCCCACGTCAGCGGCAACCGCCAGCGCTTCTTCCATAGTGTGCGCGATACCGGAACGCGCGGTGTCGAGACCAATTTTCTTCATCGCGATATCGAAGCGACGACGGTCTTCGGCTTTATCAATGGCGTCGGCGGTGGCGCCAATCATGGTGACGCCGAACTCTTCCAGCACGCCCTGCCGCTCCAGCTCCAGCGCACAGTTCAGCGCCGTCTGGCCGCCCATGGTCGGCAGCACTGCATCCGGACGCTCTTTTTCAATGATTTTGCGCACCACTTCCCAGTGAATCGGCTCGATGTAGGTGGCATCGGCCATTTCCGGGTCGGTCATGATGGTGGCCGGGTTGGAGTTCACCAGAATAACGCGGTAGCCCTCTTCGCGCAGGGCTTTACACGCCTGAGCGCCGGAGTAGTCAAACTCACACGCCTGACCGATAACAATCGGACCCGCGCCCAGAATCAGGATGCTTTTTATATCTGTACGTTTTGGCATGGCTCTTATTACTCCTGATTATTTCGCGGACTGACGGTATTGCTCAATAAGCTCGATAAAGTGGTCGAACAGCGGCGCCGCATCGTGCGGGCCGGGGCTCGCTTCCGGGTGTCCCTGGAAGCTGAACGCCGGTTTGTCGGTACGATGAATACCCTGCAGGGTGCCGTCGAACAGCGACTTGTGGGTCACGCGCAGGTTGGCTGGCAGCGAGTCTTCATCCACCGCAAAGCCGTGGTTCTGCGCGGTGATCATCACCACGTTTCTGTCCATATCTTTTACCGGATGGTTGCCGCCGTGATGGCCGAACTTCATCTTAACGGTCTTCGCACCGCTCGCCAGCGCCAGCAGTTGATGGCCGAGGCAGATGCCAAATAGCGGAATGTCGGTTTCGAGGAATTTCTGGATAGCAGTAATCGCGTAGTCGCACGGGGCCGGATCGCCAGGGCCGTTTGACAGGAAGATGCCGTCCGGATTCATTTTCAGCACCTCTTCAGCAGAGGTCTGCGCTGGCACCACCGTCAGGCGGCAGCCGCGATCCACCAGCATACGTAGAATGTTGCGCTTGGCGCCAAAATCGTAGGCCACCACGTGGAACGGCAGGTCATCCTCAGATTTCGCTTCCGGTAAACCGTCTTTCAGCGTCCAGCTACCCTGCGTCCAGCGGTAAGTTTCCGCCGTGGTCACTTCTTTCGCCAGATCCATACCGTTCAGTCCAGGAAATGCTTTCGCTTTTTCCAGCGCCAGCTTCGCATCCGGGCTATCGCCTGCAATGATGCAGCCGTTCTGTGCGCCTTTCTCACGCAGCAGTCGGGTCAGCTTGCGGGTATCGATATCAGCAATCGCCACAATGTTATGGCGCTTCAGGTAAGAAGAGAGGTCTTCGGTGTTACGGAAGTTGCTGGCAATCAACGGCAGATCGCGAATCACTAAACCTTGCGCATGAACCTGAGAAGACTCTTCATCGGCTTCATTGGTGCCGACATTACCAATATGGGGATAAGTAAGAGTGACGATTTGGCGGGAATAGGAAGGATCAGTGAGGATTTCTTGATAACCGGTCATTGAAGTATTGAAAACGACTTCCCCAACCGCCGAACCCGTTGCCCCAATGGCCCGACCGTGAAACTGGGTTCCGTCTTCCAGAACCAATAGCGCTGACTTAATCAAAACACCCTCCAGAGAATATTCACTCACTTTATTTGCATATTAATTCATTCAGTCAGTATGAAGCAATGCAAATTTGCTTACCCGTGGATTTCTGGCAAACGGCGGCATTCTGAAGTTAAGCCGGATAAAAGTCAACTTAAAGAGGGTATTTTTTATGTTATTTTGCACATTATAAGGAAGTTATTCTGTTTAATAGGTAAAAAGATCAACTAAGTGACGATAGAAAACGCTTGCGCTTCCTTAAGTTCGAAAAAAGCTGACTGGAACGATAAAAAGTGGACCAAATGGTCAAATTTCACATTAAAACAACAAAAAACAACGATAAAAATTCATTTAATAGTCATTAATGCCACCAAATGCATAAAAATTCAAAATTAAGAAAATTAACGACAAAAACATTTTAAAAATCAATATCTTAAAAAGATAAAAAACAAATCAAATGCATTATAAAATCAATAAAAAACAGCAAATTAAGACAATGTAATAAGAATTACAATCGCGATATAAAGATACAGCTTCTTTTTTTTAAGACTAGCGCATACGATTGGACCACAACCAGCCTCACTACAGCATAAAAAAGCCAACCTATTGAAGCAAAAGAGATAAAACGCCCCCGAGGAACAGCACTCCCCCTCCGATGGATATCAGTCTGGTCGAGGTGCCTTTTGCATACGGTAAGCCACTGCGGCTGAATATGTCGTGGGCGAAGAAACTGTCGAAACATGAATGGTGAAAGGCGTTATTTATCTGACCGAATAACCGGGGGCAAAAAACAAAAGGGCAATAATATATTGCCCTTTGTAATCAATTAATCTTGATTACCACAACCACATCACGAAGGTATTTAGTCGCTATAATACATCCAGCCCCAGCACATCCCGCATGTCAAATAGCCCATTTTTCTTCGTTTTTAGCCATAATGCCGATCGCAACGCGCCATTTGCAAACGTCATGCGACTGGAAGCTTTATGCGTAATCTCTACGCGCTCGCCAATATCGGCAAACATCGCGGTATGTTCGCCGACGATGTCGCCCGCCCGAACGGTCGCAAAGCCAATCGTGCCCGGTACGCGCTCGCCGGTATAACCTTCACGCGAGTAGACCGCGCAGTCCTTCAGATCTTTATCCAGCGCCCCGGCGATTGCCTCGCCCATTGCCAGCGCCGTACCCGACGGTGCATCCACTTTATGGCGGTGGTGCGCTTCAATAATTTCAATATCGGTGTAGTCGCCCATTACCTTCGCCGCTTTCTCCAGCAGCTTGAGCATGACGTTAACGCCGACGCTAAAGTTTGCGGCGAAAACGATCGCAATCTCTTGTGACGCCTCGCGAATGGCCTGTTTATCGGCGTCGTCAAAGCCGGTAGTACCAATCACCATCCCTTTACCATGCTGGCGGCAAAACGCCAGATGCGCCAACGTGCCTTCCGGACGGGTAAAATCGATGAAAACGTCAAAATCATCTTTTACCGCCTCAAGGCTGCTTTGAACGATCACGCCGGACTTTCCCGCCCCCGCCAGTTCGCCAGCATCGCTGCCCAGCAAGGAAGAGCCTTCGCGCTCCAGCGCGGCACCCAGCTGAACACCTTCCATCGCCATGGCGGCCTGGATTAACTGCCGTCCCATGCGGCCACCGGCGCCGGCAATGGCGACGCGGATTTGTGCTTCATGCATAGCTATTCTCTTTTGTAAAAATTGCGTAAACCGTTTTCAGAGTAACCAGCGCGCCCGGAGGCCGCCATCTAAAATCGCCGATAATTAGAAATTAATGATAAACAGGGAGCGATATCAGTAAAAGACATGATTCATCCCGCAGGATGAATCATTGCTGGAGAGAATGAAAGAAGAGAAACTTACTCAGGATAGAGGGAACCGGCAGGAAAATGACTTAAAAACCAGGTCACTGCCAGTAAATCCGCGCTACCGCCAGGGCTTAAGTTACGCAGGATGAGTTCATCATCGAGGGACTGCATCGCTTCAATGCCCCCCTCAACCAATACGCCCCCTTGCCACAACAATTTTTGTGCCTGCTGCTGCACGTAGTAAAGCCCTTCCAGGCCTCCCCGTGACACCAGATTGGTATCATCATTCCACGCCATCAGATGCAACAATGTTTGCAGCAGGGCAAGATGGGTATCGTCATGCTCCTGCACGACCCGGTTAAACACCGGCAAAGCCTGCGTTCTGACGGTTCGAAAACCGCTTTCCGCTTCTCCCCGCGCGCCCGACAGGCCATAACACTGGAAATGGGTTTCACTCTTTGTCAGTTTTCCCGCTTTTTTTGCTGAGAGCTCGTGGGCAACAATATTCCGACTCAGGCGGGCAACCTGGTCGCAGATACGATTTTGCTCCAACGGTTCTCCCCGCGCGAGAAGTCGGCCAATCGCTGCGCTCAGCAGGCCAAAAGCGAAAATCGCCCCGCGATGGGTATTCACACCATTGGTCGCCTGTAGCATATCGTTCTCACAGGCCATCCCCAGCGGACGCAGCATCACCAGGACATTTTCTGCCGCCAGCGCCGCCGTGTTGTTGCCCATGATAAAAAACTTTTCCATCCATGGAGCAATGGCGGTAGTGCTACGTTCAAATGCCGCCAGATCCATATCCCTATGCGCTCCCGAATTACGAATATCGACCAGACCGGGTTTTGGTGTCAGCCTGGCTTCCGTCAGCAGCGCTCTTGCAACCAACCCATTAAGTTCGCCAGCCGCCAGCGATGAGTACGCTGGCGTACGCCGTTCAGTCACAACGCTCACGTTCATAGCATTCAATCCTTCGTGCAATTTCATCCAACAAAAGGTCAAGGGTGTGATGCTTGCCCCGGGCACAGAGATGAGCATCCTGCTGGCATATCAAACATGGCCGGGCAGGATGCCCGAGTTCACGGCGTGATAGCGACTTACCGTCGCTATCAATAATGTCGATGTCCCAAAGCCGCCCTAACGGATGGCTCATCTCTAGTGTCGACATGTGCTGTTTCAACGCCATTGCCGGCGCACAGACCGCTGCCATCCATTCCGGGCCGCTGCGTTCATTTACCTGCATTTCCCAGACGTTGACCCACTCCTTCTGTTCGCAAAGCGCCAGTATTTCGGCAATTGCGTAATCGGCGACACGCCGCCAGACCGCTGAGTTTTTAACGGCGCCCGGTGCAACCAGCGTGAGGGAAATCAACGGTAGCCGATAGCAGTTCAACGCCTGACGCTGCCTGGCGGCACGTTTATCGCGCGCTTGTAGCATCTCCTCCAGCGTAACTGCCTGGCCCTGGTACAGCAGGTCTGTGCCCTTCATCAGCCTTTAACCTGGCGAATCACGTCAATCACTGAACCGTCGCGATAACGCACCACAGCCACCACCCGATCGGTAAACTCAATCGGCTGCGGTTTACCGGTCAGTTGCTCAGCGCGCTGTTGCAGTTGTTCGATGGTCATCAGCGCCACGCCCGCAGCACGCAGGTTATCAAGCAGATCCTGACGCGCAGGGTTCACTGCAATACCATGGTCGGTAACCAGCACATCAACACTTGCCCCAGGCGTGACGGTAGTCAGCACTTTTTCCACCACGCATGGGATTCGGCCACGGACCAGCGGTGCGGTAATAATGGTGAGATCGGCCCCTGCTGCCGTATCGCTATGGCCGCCCGATGCGCCACGCAGTACGCCGTTTGAACCGGTCATCACGTTAACGTTGAAATTCACGTCAATTTCCAGTGCGCTCAGCATCACCACATTCAGGCGTTCGCATGCCGCGCCTTTAGAGGCGGGGTTCGCGTATTGATTGGTTGAGATTTCAATATGATGTGGATTCTGCGCCAGCGAACGGGCTGCATCGCCATCGAATGATTGCGTATCCAGCAGCGCTTTGATCAACCCTTTCTCATGCAGATCCACCATGGTGCCGGTGATCCCGCCCAAGCCAAAACTCGCCGTAATGTTGTGGCGACGCATTTTGTCTTCCAGGAAACGGGTGACCGCCAGAGAAGCGCCACCGGTGCCGGTTTGCAGCGAGAAACCATCACAAAAATAACCTGAGTGTTCGATCACATTGGCCGCCTGCCGGGCGATCAACAGTTCACGCGGGTTGCTGGACAGACGAATCGCGCCCGCAGTGATTTTTTCCGGATCCCCTACTTCGTCCACCTGTACGATCAAATCAACCTGATCCTGCGCGATACTGGCCGGATAATTGGGGAATTCGACCCACTCTTCAGTCAGGAGCACCACACATTTAGCGTACTGCGCATCAACCTGCGCATACCCCAAAGAGCCGCAGCGTGACTTGCCGCTAAAGCCGTTCGCATTACCAAATTCGTCGCAGCACGGCACGCCGAGGAAAGCGACATCAATATTCAGCTCACCGCTCTGAATCAGTTTTACGCGGCCGCCGTGAGAGTGGATCTGTACCGGGTTTTCCATCAGGCCAGCGGAGATCTCTTCCCCTAACTTGCCGCGCAGCCCGGAGGTATAAATCTGCCGCACCACGCCATTTTTAATGTGTTCGATAAGCGGCCAGTGGGCATCGATTAATGAGCTGGAGGCAAGCGTCAGATCGCGGAATCCCATTTCCGCCAGTTTCGCCATCACCATATTGACAACTTTGTCGCCACCACGAAACGCATGGTGGAAGGATATCGTCATGCCATTTTTAAGCCCGGAACGACGGATAGCCTCTTCAAGCGAGTCACAAATTTTACGCCGACGCTTTTCCGTTTCACTGGCAAGCCACGGGCTGTTCGCTGTTACCCCCTGGTAGGGCTGTAATCCTTCCGGTACGACATATTGCTGGTTGAGCATGGTTACAGTCTCTTTCATGGTTCCTTCCTTAATCACGAATACCGGAAGCCGACAGCGCCACCACTTTGCGCGCGTGGTCGATAATCGGGCCGTCAATCATTTTGCCGTTGAGTGAAACGACGCCCAGACCGCGAGACTCAGCCTCTTCAGCGGCGGCAATCACCTCATACGCATGCTCAACTTCTTTACGTGTCGGAGAATAAGCCTGATGTAACAGCTCAATCTGACGTGGGTTCACTAAGGACTTACCGTTAAAACCAAGCCTTTTCGCCAACTGCACTTCCTTCAGGAAGCCTTCTTCATTATTGATATCCGACCAAACGACATCATAGGCGGCAATACCCGCAACGCGCGCCGCATGCAGCACTGCGCAGCGGGCGTAGAACAGCTCGGTGCCATCGCCCCGGCTGGTGCCCATATCCATCACGTAATCAAATGCCGCCAGCGCAATTGCCACCATGCGCGGGCTGGAGGTGGCGATGTCGACGGCATTGACCACGCCTTTCGCTGATTCGATCGCCGCCATCAGCCTGGTACTGCCGACTTCACGTCCACATTCACGTTCGATCCGTTCAACCTGCGCTTCCAGCTCCAGCACATCGTTTTTGCTGTCGGTTTTCGGCAGACGCACGATATCCGCGCCACCACGCACGACAGCCTCAAGATCGGCCAGACCAAACGGCGTGTTCAGTGGATTAATGCGCACCACTTTTTCAACATCCTGATAGAACGGATGTTGAAGCGCGTGATGAACCAAAAGACGGGCGGTATCTTTCTCACGTAACGCTACGGCGTCTTCTAAGTCGAACATCACCGCGTCCGCACCGTAGACAAACGAGGTGCTCAACATGGCCGCATTTGCGCCGGGAATAAACAACATACTGCGACGAGGTCTCATAACGCACTCCATTGAATTTCCGTTTGTTCTGCAGCGCGCAGCGCCGCCGCCTGCACTCGGGCGCGTAAAATGCACTCCAGCGCGCCTTTGTCATCGACGCTAACCAGCGCGCGTTCAACGCCGAGTTTCGCCAGCGTTTCCCGAACCACCTGCTCAATCGCCGCGCCAAACTGCTGCTTCACCAGACTCTCTAGCTCCAGCCGAATTCCTGGCTCGCTGGATGGACCAATCCTGATCATCACATCGCTGGATTCCAGCGTGCCTGCCAGGGCATCTTTAATGATTTTCATTAGTTATGTTCCTTGTTAACGGTGTTACGTCATATGGTTTCAGTGTGTCTGGCGGCATGCCGCTGCAGATATGCCAGGGTGCCAGCAGGCACCAGCGCGCTTATCGCTGGCCAATTACGTTCGCTATACAGTTTTCTGACGCGAGAGGCGGAAATAGCCACGCCGTTTTTCTCCACCCGCGCCAACTCGACGACCTCAATAACCGGGCCGCTACGCTTCGGATCGTGCAAAATGTCGTGCATTCGCTGGTTATAGGCACAGGTCAGCGGACAAAACGGCTCACTGCCGACAAAACGATGGGTAATCCCCAGCGCTGGAGCCAGATGTTCACGGAAGAGTTGCAGATCGATCTGGCAATGGCAGTCGTCCACAACCCCTTTTTCTTTGAGGAAATAGCCGGGAAACGTCGCACGCGAGATCATATAAGCGGAGCCGGAATGCAACGTGACGTTGTCAATGCCCGCGATTCCTTGTTCGATCAGCGCCCAACGGTCGGTATAGGAAAAAAATGAAGCATCTTCTTTGACTACAAACAGATGCAACCAGTCACAGGCCGCAGCCGCTTGCTCCACCAGATAACGGTGGCCCAATGTAAACGGATTGGCGTTCATGACGATGGCGCCGATCGTTTTTCCCGGTTGACGATAAAGCGCCAGTTGGCGACAAAAGCGCGCTAACCGTTCACTGCTGTTCTCCATTAACACCGCCAGCTCACCTGCCTGCGCAATGGGCCAAAACCCCGCGCCAGAAAACAGCAACCGATTTTGCGGCTTAGTGAACAGGAAAAGCTCGCTGCGGTTTAACTCGTAGGCCAATGTAAGCAGCTCAGTCAGCAGTTTGAGGCTGAGCCCTTCCCCTTGTAAAACCGGGGAAACGGCGATGCATTTCAGTACGTTTCCGGCCAGCGAGCCGCATCCAACTATCTCACCCTGCCAATATGCGCATACTGCGATTTCACAATCATCTTCCAGGGCGAGTCCCACGCCCTCCAGAAACATGGCGACCGACTCGCGACGCAATACATCCTTTTGCAAATAAATGCGTTTAAATATTAGATTCACTCTATTCTGCATCCGTCAGCAAATAACGTCGCATATTTCGCCAGCGTTTGTATTACTCGTCTGGAATAGACATCACACTTTCCCCCTTGCTTTTATAAGCTTTATGGTTTTTATTTCCTTAATTAACCAGAGTTAATAAAAATAATTAAATTAATTAAAAACACAACCATTCAGTGAAGATAGTCACATCTCACGGTTCATTGAATTTATTAGTATGCGCGGGTCTTGTTACCCATCAATACACAGGAAAATGTTTATGACCAACATGACCCAGGCTTCGGCGACGGAGAAAAAGGGGGCCAGCGATTTACTCAGATTCAAAATCTTTGGTATGCCGCTACCGCTTTATGCCTTTGCATTAATTACTTTATTACTGTCTCATTTCTATAACGCTATACCGACTGACTTAGTCGGTGGTTTTGCTCTTATGTTTGTTATGGGGGCCATTTTTGGTGAAATCGGCAAACGTTTACCGATCTTCAATAAATATATTGGCGGCGCACCGGTTATGATATTTCTGGTTGCAGCTTATTTTGTCTATGCTGGCATATTTACGCAGAAAGAAATTGATGCGATCAGCAACGTAATGGATAAAAGCAACTTCCTTAACCTGTTTATCGCAGTGTTGATCACAGGCGCGATCCTGTCGGTAAACCGTAAGCTGCTATTAAAATCACTGCTGGGCTATATCCCAACCATCCTCGCCGGGATTGTCGGCGCGTCCCTTTTCGGTATCGTCATTGGTCTGTGCTTCGGTATCCCGGTCGACCGTATCATGATGCTGTACGTTCTGCCGATTATGGGCGGTGGTAACGGCGCGGGCGCCGTGCCTCTGTCTGAAATTTATCACTCGGTTACCGGACGTTCTCGCGAAGAGTATTACTCAACGGCTATTGCTATTCTGACCATTGCGAATATCTTCGCCATTATTTTCGCCGCCCTCCTCGATATGATAGGCAAAAAATACACCTGGCTTAGCGGTGAAGGTGAATTGGTTCGTAAGGCTTCCTTCAAAACCGAAGATGATGAAAAGGCCGGTCAGATTACCCATCGTGAAACGGCGGTTGGCATGGTGCTATCCACCACCTGCTTCCTGCTGGCCTATGTTGTTGCCAAGAAAATTCTGCCAAGCATCGGCGGCGTCTCTATTCACTACTTCGCCTGGATGGTCCTGATTGTTGCTGCGCTGAACGCATCAGGTCTTTGCTCACCGGAGATTAAAGCCGGGGCGAAACGTCTTTCTGACTTCTTCTCCAAACAGCTACTGTGGGTGCTGATGGTAGGTGTGGGTGTTTGCTACACCGATCTGCAAGAGATCATCGATGCCCTGACGTTCGCCAACGTCGTTATCGCCGCGATCATTGTGGTCGGCGCAGTCGTCGGCGCAGCTATCGGGGGCTGGTTGATTGGCTTCTACCCGATTGAATCATCCATTACTGCGGGTCTTTGTATGGCCAACCGCGGCGGCTCCGGCGATCTGGAAGTGCTCTCCGCCTGTAACCGTATGAACCTCATTTCATATGCACAAATTTCCTCTCGTCTGGGCGGCGGTATTGTGCTGGTTATCGCTAGCATCGTGTTCAGCATGATGGTGTAAAAAAACGCACGGCGGTGTCTTTGCCGCAAACGACCTGGAGAAAAGTAGAGGCCAAAGCCAGAGGTGGCCAAGGGAAATCCACTCTACTCCTTAGCCGGATTCACCAGGAAGGTTGTCGTCAAGGCCACCGTCGTGCCTCTCATTATGGAAAATGATTCATGAATGAAGCTGTACTACTGGGTGAAGGTTTCACCCTGATGTTTTTAGGGATGGGGTTCGTACTGAGCTTTCTGTTCCTGCTCATCTTTGCTATTCGCGGCATGTCTGCCGTGATTACTCGCTTCTTCCCGGAACCCGTCGCCGCGCCCGCACCGCGCGCCGTTCCCGTCGTGGACGACTTCACCCGCTTAAAGCCGGTGATTGCCGCCGCCATTCACCATCACCGCCTTAACGCTTAATTCCCGGAGGGATCCATGACTATTGCCATTACCGATGTCGTCCTGCGCGACGCTCACCAGTCCCTGTTCGCCACCCGCCTGCGCCTTGATGACATGCTGCCGATTGCCGCCGCGCTCGATGACGTGGGCTACGGGTCGCTGGAGTGCTGGGGCGGCGCCACCTTTGACGCCTGTATCCGCTTTCTCGGCGAAGACCCGTGGCTGCGCCTGCGCGAGCTTAAAAAGGCCATGCCCAAAACCCCGCTGCAGATGCTGCTGCGCGGCCAGAACCTGCTCGGTTATCGCCACTACGCCGATGATGTGGTGGAGCGTTTTGTTGAGCGGGCGGTGAAAAACGGCATGGACGTGTTCCGCGTCTTCGATGCCATGAACGACCCGCGCAATATGAAATCCGCATTA
>NZ_JBEUJO010000008.1:237106-237579 GCF_043356435.1 Salmonella sp. SJTUF15591
CAGGCGGTGCGCAGCCACGGCGCGCACGCCCAGGGGACCCTGAGTTACACCACCAGCCCGGCGCACACGCTGCAGACCTGGCTGGATTTAACGGAGCAACTGCTGGAAACCGGCGTCGACTCGATTGCCATCAAGGATATGTCCGGCATTCTCACTCCGATGGCGGCGTATGAGCTGGTGAGCGAAATCAAAAAACGTTTTGAGGTGCGCCTGCACCTGCACTGTCACGCCACCACCGGGATGGCGGAGATGGCCCTGCTGAAGGCTATCGAGGCGGGTGTTGACGGCGTGGACACGGCAATTTCCTCCATGAGCGCCACCTACGGCCACCCGGCCACCGAAGCGCTGGTGGCGACGTTGGCAGGTACTGAGCACGACACCGGGCTGGATATCCTGAAGCTGGAAAATATCGCCGCATACTTCCGCGAGGTGCGCAAAAAGTATCACGCCTTTGAAGGCCAGCTGAAGGGCTA
>NZ_JBEUJO010000009.1:0-169208 GCF_043356435.1 Salmonella sp. SJTUF15591
TTTGCCTGGCGGCCGTAGCGCGGTGGTCCCACCTGACCCCATGCCGAACTCAGAAGTGAAACGCCGTAGCGCCGATGGTAGTGTGGGGTCTCCCCATGCGAGAGTAGGGAACTGCCAGGCATCAAATAAAACGAAGGGCCCTGTCGGAAGACAGGGCCTTTTGTTTTATCTGTGGTCTGTCGGTGAGCACTCGTTGCGCAGCAACGGCCCGTAGGGTGGCGGGCAGGACGCCCGCCATAAACTGCCAGGCATCAGACAAGTGAAGAAGCCCGTCCGTCTGGACGGGCTTCTTTGCGTGTGTGGTAACTGTAAAAATGTAGGCCTGATAAGCGCAGCGCCATCAGGCAACCTGCACCGCCGGATGGCGGCTCCGCCTTATCCGGCCTACAAGGAACGTGCTTTCTCTAACCACCGCAAAATGAAGGCAGAAATCTGCGATACATCATTAAGATCCAAAACGGGTACCGCTACGGCAAGTGGAATATCACTGGCAACCGCAATAACATGCTCATCAAGAATTAATTCTTCCTCGCTGTGCCCACATCCCTGACGAAAAAGTAAGATCTTCGCAACTGCCTCGTGTTTAAACCCTTCTACCAGCACCATATCCAGCTTTGATGCATCCATCCGGCTCACCAGCCATGCCAGATCCAACTCTTCTTGCCCCGGCGTTTCAGTCATTAACGCCCAGCGCTGCTGACTGGCAACCAGCGTTTGTGCCGCCCCGGCCTTACGTAATTCGTAGCTATCTTTACCCGGTTTATCAACATCCATATCATGATGGGTATGCTTAATCAGCCCTGGCCGAATACCGTGCGCACAAAGTGCTGGGATCAGTTTTTTCAGCAGTGTTGTTTTTCCCGTGCCGCTCCACGCGGCAATGGCGAGTAGCGGTATCATGGTCTCTTTTGCCATTGCGCGAGTTCCTCCGGCGTGTTGACGTTCACAAATGCCTCCTTACAATCGCTGAAATCAACGGCGTGTCCGCCTACCTGGCGCATAAAAATCATTACCCGCCGCTCGCCTGCTTGCAAATAAGCTGTCAACTGGGGCTCAACGGCACGATTAATCAACGCGATCGTTGGATGATCGCGCTCTCCATCATGAACCCAAACCACGGGTGCGCCATGACGCTGCGTTGCTAAACGATCGACCAGGGTGGGGGGGATACAGGGATTGTCACAGGGACAAAACAGAAACCAGTCGCCTGCTACCTGCTGAAAAACGGAAAGCATACCCGCCAGCGGACCGGGAAAGTCAGCGATTGAATCCGGAATGACTTTCAGGCCGCTGGCCTGGTAGATATCCAGATGGCGATTAGCACTAATGACGACCGTAGCCAGTTGCGGCGCGAGCGCATCGGCAACGTGCCGCCAGAGCGGTTTCCCGTCCAGTTCAAGCAGACCTTTATCCGCACCTCCCATCCGCCGGGCTTTACCGCCTGCCAGCACCACGCCGGTTATTACTTCATCCAGATTCACCGATATCGCCTCTTTTATTGTGGGATTGACCCTGCTACCGTGTCTGTATCAAGAATAAGGAGCACAGCTATGAAATGTAAACGCCTGAATGAAGTCATTGAACTCCTCCAGCCAGCCTGGCAGAAAGAGCCTGATCTTAATCTGACGCAATTTTTGCAGAAACTGGCGAAAGAGTCAGGTTTTGACGGCAAACTGGAAGATTTAACTGATGATATCCTGATCTACCATCTGAAAATGCGTGATTCCGCCAAAGACGCCGCCATTCCAGGGATTCAAAAAGACTATGAAGAGGACTTTAAAACGGCGCTTTTACGCGCCCGCGGCGTTATTAAAGAGTAAAACCTTGTAAGCGGCGCCACCGAAATCGTCACGAAATGATATCCTGAATCATTCGTAGTATTTTCCGGATGATGGGATGAACGACAACGCTTTTACTTTCCAGACGCTACACCCGGAAACCATCATGGATGCGCTGTTTGAACAGGGGATCAGGGTGGATTCCGGGCTGACTCCACTAAACAGTTATGAAAACCGCGTCTATCAGTTTCAGGATGAAGACCGTCGACGTTTTGTCGTTAAGTTTTATCGTCCTGAACGCTGGTCTGTTGATCAAATTCGGGAAGAACACCAATTCGCGCTTGAACTGGTGAAGGATGAGGTTCCGGTTGCTGCTCCGCTCGCGTTTAATGGCCAGACACTGTTAGCGCATCAGGGCTATCATTATGCCATTTTCCCCAGCGTAGGCGGTCGTCAGTTTGAAGCAGATAATATCGATCAGATGGAGGCGGTAGGGCGTTATCTTGGTCGATTGCATCAGACGGGGCGAAAACGTCCTTTCACTTTCCGGCCTGACATTGGGCTTGCAGAGTATCTTTTTGAACCTCGCCAGGTATTCGAAGATGCCGCACTGATTCCCTCCGGGCAAAAAGCGGCTTTCCTGAAAGCCACTGATACTCTACTGTCTGCAGTTACCGAATGCTGGCGCACCGATTTCGCCACGCTGCGATTGCACGGCGATTGTCATGCCGGCAACATTCTATGGCGTGATGGACCGCTGTTTGTCGATTTAGATGATGCCCGTAACGGCCCGGCGATACAGGATTTATGGATGCTGCTGAACGGCGACAAAGCCGAACAGCGAATGCAGCTTGAAACCATTATTGAAGCTTATGAAGAAGTTAGTGGGTTCGATACGGCTGAAATTGGTCTCATTGAACCTTTACGCGCCATGCGTTTAGTTTATTATCTTGCCTGGTTGATTCGTCGTTGGGGCGATCCTGCGTTTCCAAAAAACTTTCCCTGGTTAACAGGGGAAGATTACTGGCAGCGACAGACAACGACTTTTATTGAGCAGACTAAAATTTTGCACGAACCCCCTTTACAATTAACGCCAATGTATTAATCGGAGAGAGTTGATCATGAAAAAGATTTGGCTGGCGCTGGCTGGTATGGTTTTAGCTTTTAGCGCCTCGGCAGCACAGATCAGCGACGGTAAACAGTATATCACGCTGGATAAACCGGTCGCTGGCGAACCCCAGGTACTGGAGTTTTTCTCCTTCTACTGCCCACATTGTTATCAGTTTGAAGAAGTGCTTCATGTGTCTGACAATGTGAAGAAAAAGCTGCCGGAAGGCACCAAAATGACCAAGTACCACGTTGAGTTCCTGGGGCCGTTGGGCAAGGAGCTCACCCAGGCATGGGCGGTGGCGATGGCGTTGGGTGTAGAAGATAAAGTCACGGTCCCGCTGTTTGAAGCCGTACAGAAAACCCAGACAGTACAATCTGCCGCGGATATCCGTAAAGTGTTCGTTGATGCGGGCGTCAAAGGCGAAGATTACGATGCGGCATGGAACAGCTTCGTGGTGAAATCACTGGTTGCGCAACAGGAGAAAGCCGCGGCTGACCTGCAACTGCAGGGCGTTCCGGCGATGTTCGTCAATGGCAAATACCAGATTAACCCACAAGGCATGGATACCAGCAGCATGGATGTTTTTGTTCAGCAGTATGCTGATACCGTTAAATATTTGGTTGATAAAAAATAAAAAGAACGCCGGTCACTGACCGGCGTTTTTATAAGATGTTTTAATCTCTTCTATCTGTATATCTTTCTTATCCCACAGCGTATTAAGCCAACGTTGAAAACGGCGTTTGAATGTTTTGTCGTTCACGTAATCGCCGTGCAGTTCTTCATTTATGGGTTCCAGTTGCACCCGAACAACAATACGCGTCAGCCTACCGCTTAGCATATCGTAGAAGGGGTGACGATCGTTGTTTGGGTAACACAACGTAATATTAAGCAGCTTATCGAACTGTGAGCCTAAAACATTAATCGCCATTGCAATACCGGCTGCTTTTGGCGGCAACAGATGTTGATAAGGTGAATGCGTTTGCTGACGTTTCTCATGCGTAAATCGCGAGCCTTCAACAAAGTTAACGATAGTGGTGGGATACCGACGAAACTTTTCGCAAGAGCGACGAGTTGTTTCAACATCTTTGCCGCGTCGATCGGGGTGGCGGAGCAGGTAGCTACGGGAGTAGCGCTTCATAAACGGCATATCTAATGCCCAGCACGCCAGGCCAATGAACGGTACCCAGGCCAATTGCTGTTTAAGAAAGTACTTATTCATTGGGATATGCTTGCGGAACAGAACGCAAAGCACAACGATATCGGCCCAGCTGCGATGATTACAAATCAGTAAATACCAATTTTTCTTGCTCAGCCCTTCTAACCCTTCTACATCCCATTGCAAGTGCGGATTAAGGCGTAACAGCGCTGCAAGACCAGCACACCAGCAATACATCATGAAATTGCAGAAAATGGAGACCTTGCGCCAGATACCGGGAACAGGCAAAAGAAGCTTTACCATACCGGCAATGATGATTGGTACGGAGCAAACAATAGTGACCAGGATGGTCAATACGATACTCAATGGGAGCGTGATAGCCGCGAGTATTCTCGTCATAATAAATTATTCAAAAGTTAGCCATAAACGGTGCGCGAAAAGGGCGCAAGAGGCTGATTCTATCAGAAAACGATGCTAATGATGGCGCTGAGTGAAATAGAAACACTCGTAACAACTATCCACATTATGATAACGGCATGAATCAGATAATCAGAAAAACGTGATGTTAACAACTCATTGAAAATAATGGGTAATTATTAAGATGAGAAGGCTATCGCGCTGATTTTAAAGTAATGGTAAGAATTTACACACAAAGTTATCCACAGGTTGTTTTGCGAGCGATCCTGAAGATCGACAAAACTTTTCCGCAAATGCGGCGAAAAACTCAAGTTTTCCTCCTGTATGTGGCATCCTTTAACCATAATCTGTTAAACAGGCACGGACATTATGGTTCAGATCCCAGAAAACCCACTTATTCTCGTAGATGGCTCATCCTATCTCTATCGCGCCTATCATGCGTTTCCGCCGTTAACCAACAGCGCGGGAGAACCTACGGGCGCAATGTATGGTGTCCTCAACATGTTGCGCAGCCTGATCATGCAGTATCAGCCGACGCATGCTGCGGTGGTGTTTGACGCCAAAGGAAAAACCTTCCGTGATGAGCTCTTTGAACATTACAAATCGCATCGTCCTCCGATGCCGGATGATCTGCGAGCGCAAATAGAGCCGTTACATGCCATGGTTAAAGCCATGGGGTTACCTCTGCTGGCAGTCTCTGGCGTAGAAGCGGATGACGTTATCGGTACACTGGCGCGAGAAGCGGAGAAGGTGGGGCGTCCGGTATTAATCAGCACCGGCGATAAAGATATGGCACAGTTGGTGACGCCGAATATTACGCTGATCAACACCATGACTAACACCATCCTCGGCCCGGATGAAGTCGTTAATAAGTACGGCGTGCCGCCTGAGCTGATTATCGACTTTCTGGCGCTGATGGGGGACTCCTCGGATAATATTCCGGGCGTACCAGGCGTGGGTGAGAAGACGGCGCAAGCCTTGCTTCAGGGATTGGGCGGCCTGGATACGCTGTACGCCGAGCCGGAAAAAATTGCCGGTCTCACTTTCCGCGGCGCCAAAACGATGGCCGGTAAATTAGCGCAGAATAAAGACGTAGCGTACCTGTCTTATAAACTCGCCACCATTAAAACGGATGTTGAACTGGAGCTGACCTGCGAACAGCTTGAAGTACAGCAGCCGATTGCGGATGAACTGCTGGGCCTGTTTAAAAAATATGAGTTTAAGCGCTGGACGGCGGACGTTGAGTCAGGCAAATGGCTACAGGCAAAGGGCGCGAAACCGGCGGCCAAACCGCAGGAAACGGTCGTTATTGATGAATCGCCCAGCGAACCGGCAGCGGCGCTCTCTTATGAAAATTATGTCACGATTCTGGACGACGTTACGCTGGAAAGCTGGATTGAAAAGCTGAAAAAAGCGCCAGTTTTTGCTTTCGACACGGAGACCGACAGCCTGGATAATATCGCCGCCAACCTGGTGGGCCTCTCGTTTGCCATCGAACCTGGCGTTGCCGCGTATGTACCTGTCGCGCATGATTATCTGGACGCTCCGGATCAAATCTCCCGCCAGCGTGCTCTGGAACTGCTGAAGCCGCTGCTGGAAGATGAAAAAGTGCGCAAAGTGGGGCAAAACCTCAAGTACGATCGCGGCGTCTTGCAAAATTACGGTATTGAGCTGCGCGGTATCGCCTTCGATACCATGCTTGAGTCTTACATTCTGAACAGCGTCGCCGGACGCCATGATATGGACAGCTTGTCCGATCGTTGGCTGAAGCACAAAACTATCACCTTTGAAGACATTGCCGGTAAAGGTAAAAACCAGCTCACCTTTAACCAGATCGCACTGGAGGAAGCGGGGCGCTATGCGGCAGAAGATGCGGATGTCACGTTACAGTTGCATCTCAAAATGTGGCCTGAGCTCCAGCAGCACAAAGGCCCGCTGAATGTTTTCGAAAACATCGAAATGCCGCTGGTGCCGGTACTGTCACGCGTTGAGCGCAATGGCGTAAAAATCGATCCTGCCGTCCTGCACAAACATTCGGAAGAAATCACGCTACGTCTGGCGGAACTGGAAAAGAAAGCGCATGACATTGCGGGCGAGGCGTTCAACCTGTCCTCGACGAAGCAGTTGCAGACCATCCTGTTTGAAAAGCAGGGTATTAAGCCGCTGAAGAAAACGCCTGGCGGCGCGCCGTCAACGTCGGAAGAGGTGCTGGAAGAGCTGGCGCTGGACTATCCGCTGCCGAAAGTGATTCTGGAGTATCGTGGTCTGGCGAAGCTAAAATCCACCTATACCGATAAGCTGCCGCTGATGATTAACCCGAAAACCGGGCGCGTCCATACGTCCTATCATCAGGCGGTAACGGCGACGGGACGTTTATCGTCCACCGATCCGAACCTGCAAAATATTCCGGTGCGCAATGAAGAGGGCCGCCGCATTCGTCAGGCATTTATTGCGCCTGAGGATTATCTCATCGTGTCTGCGGACTATTCACAGATTGAGCTGCGTATTATGGCGCATCTTTCCCGTGATAAAGGGCTGCTCACGGCGTTCGCCGAAGGGAAGGATATTCACCGCGCAACGGCGGCGGAAGTCTTTGGCTTGCCGCTGGATAGCGTGACCGGGGAACAGCGCCGAAGTGCGAAAGCCATTAACTTTGGCCTGATTTACGGGATGAGCGCCTTCGGTCTTTCTCGCCAGCTTAATATTCCGCGTAAAGAGGCGCAGAAGTATATGGATCTCTACTTCGAACGCTACCCTGGCGTGCTGGAATATATGGAGCGCACCCGCGCTCAGGCAAAAGAACAAGGCTATGTGGAAACGCTGGAGGGACGCCGCCTTTACCTGCCGGATATTAAATCCAGCAACGCGGCGCGGCGCGCGGGGGCGGAACGCGCGGCGATCAATGCTCCCATGCAAGGAACGGCTGCCGATATCATCAAGCGCGCCATGATTGCCGTCGATGCCTGGCTACAGGCCGAGCAGCCACGCGTGCGGATGATTATGCAGGTACACGATGAATTAGTGTTCGAGGTGCATAAAGACGACTTAGATGCGGTAGCAAAACGTATCCATCAGTTGATGGAAAACTGCACGCGTATTGATGTGCCGTTGCTGGTGGAAGTCGGTAGCGGAGAAAATTGGGATCAAGCGCACTAAGCATTTAAGGAAGAACGCGCTTTTTTCGTAATTAAGCAACATAAGCACGGGGGTTTTGTGATGGGTATTAGAATTCCCTATGTAAAGAATGAAAAAAAATTACGAAAAGGTCTTTCTGTGTTGCTCAAAAAAGAGTAAAGTTATTCACGTAGGGTACAGAGGTAAGATGTTCTATCTTTCAGACCTTTTACTTCACGTAATCGGATTTGGCTGAATATTTTAGCCGCCCCAGTCAGTTTATGACTGGGGCGTTTTTTATTGGGCGTAAGAAAAGTTTCGCTCACACCGTAGGCCGGATAAGACGCGCAGCGGCGCCATCCGGCATAGCGGATGATTATTCCCCGTCCTGAATCTCTTCGACCGGTGCCAGTTCGCTAAACCAGCTATCCAGTTTCTGACGTAACTTATCCACGCCCTGCTTTTTCAGCGAGGAAAACGCTTCTACCTGCACATCGCCATTAAAAGCCAGCACGGCTTCACGTACCATATTCAACTGCGCCTTGCGCGCGCCGCTGGCCAGTTTGTCCGCTTTGGTCAGCAGAACCAGAACCTGGATATTGCTCTCTACAGCCCACTGGATCATCTGTTGGTCGAGGTCTTTCAACGGATGGCGGATATCCATTAAAACGACTAAGCCCTGTAGGCTTTGACGTTTCTCCAGATATTCCCCCAGCGCGCGTTGCCACTTGCGTTTCATCTCTTCCGGGACTTCCGCATAGCCATAGCCCGGCAGGTCGACCAACCGTTTGCCCTCTACGACTTCAAACAGGTTAATCAATTGGGTACGGCCCGGCGTTTTAGAGGTGCGCGCCAGGCTTTTTTGGTTGGTCAACGTGTTCAGGGCGCTGGATTTGCCTGCATTGGAACGGCCAGCAAAAGCCACTTCAATTCCGCAATCGGAAGGTAAATGGCGAATATCAGGCGCACTCATCACAAAATGCGTCTGTTGATAATTCAGGTTAGTCAAAGCGGTCGTCTCCGTCAGTCAAAGCATTGTGGCGATTATACCTGAACGCCAGCAAAAGACGGATTTTTCGGCGCGTCGGTGCTGTAAGCAAAAGCCATACGCTTTGTGAGACATTGTCCATTGCACTTATGCGACATGACAGAGTCGTTGTCAGGCTCAAAGCCAGTTAATATAGTTAAATCATGAATTTATAGAAAGGTAATTGTCTGAAAAAAAGGGATTTGCCGTGTCGGTATCTTGTGAGTTTACCCCAAAAGAGTAAAGTAATGCACATAGCGAGGACGCTAACAGGATCAACGACTCAGGATGAGGGTCAGGAGCGCCAGGAGGCGAAGACACAGGATTGTCAGGAAGACAAACGTCCGGAGACGTTAGTAAAAGGAAATGGAAACAACATGGAATGTTCCAGGCTAAGGGAAAAACAGGGCGTGTTGATAGCCAACAGGGATGGTGGAACCCGTTAAGGGTCGTGAGTCAAGAAAAAAGGCGGCAGATTACTCTGTCGCCTTTTTTCTTTGCTTGCTTTCTGCTAGATTCCGCCTCAATTCTATACTGAATAAAACGGCTTAAAGATCTGACATCATGAAAAAACCAACCTCTGCACCGCGCAGTAAAGCCTTTGGCAAACAGCGTCGTAAAACGCGTGAAGAGTTAAACCAGGAGGCGCGCGACCGTAAACGCCTGAAAAAACATCGCGGTCATGCGCCGGGAAGTCGCGCGGCGGGCGGCAATTCCGCTTCGGGCGGCGGCAATCAGAATCAACAAAAAGATCCACGTATTGGCAGTAAAACACCTGTTCCATTGGGCGTGACTGAAAAAGTGACCCAACAGCATAAACCGAAAAGTGAGAAACCTATGCTTTCACCGCAGGCGGAGTTGGATTTACTGGAAACGGATGAGCGCCTGGATGCGCTGTTAGAACGTCTGGAAGCGGGCGAAACCCTGAGTGCGGAAGATCAAGCCTGGGTAGATGCCAAACTGGATCGTATTGATGAACTGATGCAGAAGCTTGGTCTGTCTTACGATGACGACGACGAAGACGACGAGAAGCAGGAAGATATGATGCGCCTGCTAAGAGGCGGCAACTAACGGGTTTACACCGTGGGCTTGCCCGTCCTGCTTATAACCCTTCCGGTTATATGTTATCTGGTGTGGTTATTCGTTAAACTACAGCGATTGTCGCGGCGACAGAAATGGCTGCGCAGCCGGCTTGCCGCCCGTCATGGCGTGAAGCCGGTACGCCGTACCCGCCAGAGACGCCATCGGAAGGAGTGAGCATGTCTGAACAGCAAATAGACTGGGATCTGGCCCTGATCCAGAAATATAACTATTCCGGGCCACGATATACCTCGTACCCAACCGCGCTGGAGTTTTCTGAAGACTTCGAGGACGCCGCATTCTTGCAGGCTGTGGCGCGTTATCCTGAACGTCCGCTCTCGCTGTATGTGCATATCCCGTTTTGTCACAAGTTGTGTTATTTCTGCGGCTGCAACAAGATTGTCACCCGCCAACAGCATAAAGCTGACCAGTATCTTGACGCGCTTGAGCAGGAAATTCGCCATCGCGCGCCGCTGTTTGCAGACCGTCATGTCAGCCAGCTTCACTGGGGCGGCGGTACGCCTACTTACCTGAATAAAGCGCAAATCAGCCGCTTAATGACGCTGTTGCGTGAAAATTTCCACTTTAATACCGACGCGGAAATCTCGATCGAAGTCGATCCCCGTGAAATTGAGCTGGATGTGCTCGATCATTTACGTGCGGAAGGTTTTAACCGCCTGAGTATGGGCGTGCAGGACTTTAATAAAGAGGTGCAGCGCCTGGTTAACCGCGAGCAGGATGAAGAATTCATCTTTGCGTTGCTTAATCACGCCCGCGATATCGGCTTTACCTCGACCAATATCGATTTGATCTACGGTCTACCGAAACAGACGCCGGAAAGCTTCGCTTTCACGCTGAAGCGTGTGACGGAACTGAACCCCGATCGTTTGAGCGTCTTTAACTATGCGCATCTGCCAACGCTTTTTGCCGCCCAGCGTAAAATTAAAGATGCCGATTTACCCAGCGCGCAGCAGAAACTGGATATTTTGCAGGAGACGATCGTATCGCTTACTCAGGCCGGTTATCAGTTTATCGGGATGGACCATTTTGCCCGTCCGGACGACGAACTGGCCGTCGCGCAGCGCGAAGGCGTGCTGCACCGTAATTTTCAGGGCTATACGACCCAGGGCGATACCGATCTGCTGGGGATAGGGGTTTCTGCTATCAGCATGATTGGCGATGGCTACATGCAGAACCAGAAAGAGCTGAAGCGTTATTACCAGCAAGTGGATGAGCGGGGCAATGCGCTATGGCGTGGTATTACGCTGACCCGTGATGATTGCATTCGTCGCGATGTTATCAAGGCGCTGATTTGTAACTTCCGCCTGGATTTTAACGCTGTCGAACAGCAGTGGGGGTTGCATTTCGCTGAGTATTTTGCCGAAGATTTGCAGTTACTGTCGCCGCTGGCGAAAGATGGGCTGGTGGATATTAGCGAGAAGGGAATTCAGGTGACGGCGAAAGGTCGTTTGCTGATCCGCAATATCTGCATGTGCTTTGACGCGTATCTGCGCCAGAAAGCGCGGATGCAGCAGTTCTCGCGCGTCATTTAGCCGGGTTGCCCGGTGGCGCTGCGCTTACCGGGCCTACACGTTGCGACAACCTGTAGGCCGGATAAGCATTAGCGCCATCCGGCACATTGTCAGCTGAACAGTCCTACCAGCGCGGCACACAACACGGCGGCTAGCGCAGTTTGTGGCGTGTGGCTGTCGACCGCTCCACTCGATACCAGATTAATAATAGATTCTAACATAATGAATCCCCCCGTTTGCCGGGCATGATCATACTGAACTCATCGGAACAGTAAAGCGCAAAATAGCAGCGTTTTGCGCTCAATTATTAATCTTTACACTCGCGGGTAATGTTTACTCCATTCCCAGCTCTTTCAACTTCCGCGTTAGGGTGTTTCGCCCCCAACCGAGCAGCCTGGCGGCTTCCTGTTTATGACCCTGCGTATGGCGTAACGCCGTGGTCAGTAGCGTTCTTTCCAGTTCTGGCTGCGCTTCAGAAAGCAGGTTTTGATGACCGGATCGCAAGGCGCGGTCCGCCCATTGCGCCAGTAATGTAGCCCAGCTATCCGGCGGCAGGTGGGACGGGCTATCCGGCGCCGAGGCTTCAAACAGTTCGCCCGGTAAATCCTGGATCAATACCTCCTGTCCGGCGGCCATGACGGTGAGCCAGCGGCAGGTATTTTCTAACTGACGCACGTTACCAGGCCATGCCAGGCGCGTTAACGCCGTTTCGGTTTCCGGATGTAATAATTTGGCTTCCACGCCTAATTCACGGGCGGCGACCTGCAAAAAATGGCGTGCCAGGCGCGGAATATCCTCACGACGCTCGCGCAACGGCGGGAGATGGATACGAATCACGTTCAGGCGGTGGAACAGGTCTTCGCGGAATTTCCCTTCCTGAACGCGTCGTTCGAGGTTCTGGTGGGTGGCGGCGATAATGCGCACATCCACTTTTACCGGCGCGTACCCGCCCACACGGTAGAACTGTCCGTCAGCCAGCACGCGTAACAGACGAGTCTGGACATCCAGCGGCATATCGCCAATTTCGTCCAGAAACAGCGTGCCGCCGTCAGCCTGCTCGAAACGGCCCTGCCGGATGGTATTCGCCCCGGTAAAAGCGCCTTTCTCATGGCCAAACAGTTCGGATTCAATCAAATCTTTCGGGATGGCCGCCATATTGAGCGCGATAAACGGCGCTTTGGCGCGTGGGCTATGGCGATGTAGCGCATGGGCGACCAGTTCTTTACCGGTTCCTGATTCGCCGTTAATCAGCACGCTAATCGAAGAACGCGACAGCCGACCAATAATGCGAAACACATCCTGCATGGCGGGCGCTTCGCCTATCATGTCTGTTGTCGGGCCGTTAACCTCGATATTACGCGGCTGCTGCTGCTCCTGATAGTGGCTAATCGCGCGCTCGACCAGAGCGACGGCTTCATCAATATCAAACGGTTTAGGCAGATAATCAAACGCCCCCTGCTGATAGGCGCTCACGGCGGCATCTAAATCGGAATGCGCGGTCATAATGATGACCGGAAGCATCGGGTGACGCTGTTTAATCTGCTTTAATAGCGCCAGCCCGTCCATTCCCGGCATTCGGATATCCGACAGCAAGACGTCCGGCGTTTTACTGGCCAGCGCAGCCAGTACTTCATTACCATTCTCAAAGGTGGTACAGGTCAACCCTGCCCCGGCGAGAGCACGTTCAAGTACCCAACGGATGGAACTATCATCATCGACGACCCAGACTATTCCTCGTTGCATAAACACCTCTATTTCCGAATCGGCAGGTAAACCGAAAACTCGGTATGCCCCGGCCAACTGGTAAATTCAATTTTGCCGGCGTGTTGATCGATAAGATTGCGGGCGATAGATAACCCAAGCCCGGTGCCGCCTTCGCGACCGCTGACCATCGGGTAGAACAGCGTATCCTGTAAATGGGGAGGAATGCCCGGCCCATTGTCTTCAACGTCTATACGCGCCGCCAGGCGATAGCGTTCGCCATGCAGCGTTAACTGGAAGGCGGTACGGGTACGCAGCGTAATTTCGCCGCCATCCGGCCCCAGCGCCTGCAAGGCATTGCGGACAATATTCAGCAGTACTTGCTCAATTTGTTCCGGGTCATGCGGCAGTTCTGGCAGACTGGGGTCGTAATCGCGGATAAGCCGGACATTATCCGGCAGTTCCATCGACACCAGCGCCACCACGCGCTCCGCGACTTTATGTATGCTCTCGGTAATGTGCATTCCCGGGTGCTGCGGCCCCAGCAAACGATCGACAAGGTTGCGTAGCCTGTCGGCCTGTTCAATGATGACTTTGGTATATTCCGTTAGCGCCGGGTCGGGCAGCGCCTTGCTGAGTAGCTGCGCCGCGCCGCGCAGGCCGCCGAGCGGATTTTTGATTTCGTGCGCCAGACCGCGCACCAGATCGCGGGCGGCGATTTGCTGCGCGTGCTGCAACTGCTCCTGACTCAGACGACGCTGGTTATCCATCGGTGCCATTTCGAGCAGTATAAAATCGTCGGGCAGACGTTGGGCGGTCAAAGAGAGAATATGCGAGCGACTATCAATCACCAGCGTCACTTCGTTATCGGTAAAGCCTTGTCCTGCCGCTAAACTTTCGCGCATCAGGTCAATGTTTAACGAAAAATAGCTCAACAGTTCAGGTAACGGCGTCCCGAACAGTTTGCGTGAGCTTTGCGCGAGCAACTGCTGCGCGGCAGGATTGGCGTAATGGATTGCCAGCGCGTCGTCGACCACCAGCACGCTGTTGATTAACGAATTGAGGATCTGCCCAGCATCGGGCTGTATGCCGCTTGCCATTCAGCAGTCTCCTGGAAAAGGTTGCACCATTTTAGTGCATTATAGCTTTTTACCACTAAAAAGCGCGTGAGATCAGATTGTTGGTGGAGAAAAAAGCCCATCCTGGGATGGGCTGAAAGTTTCCACGGCAACTCAAAAACTCCTGACGCCTTTCACGCTGTTGTTGTGTTGGCTGCTTTCGCTTACCCCAGTCACATCGCTATCTATGCTCCTGGGCATGTGCTCAGTTGCCGCCTTGCAGCAACGCGAAATTCGTCGGATTTTTAATATACGATTAAACGCTGTAGTACAGCTCAAACTCTACCGGGTGCGGGGTCATACGCACGCGGTCATCTTCTTCGCGACGCAGCGCAATATACGCATCGATCGCTTCATCAGTGAACACGCCGCCTGCTTTCAGGAACTCGCGGTCCAGGTCCAGCGCGTTCAGCGCTTCTTCCAGAGAACCCGCTACCTGTGGGATCTCTTTCGCTTCTTCCGGCGGCAGGTCATACAGGTTTTTGTCCATGGCTTCGCCCGGGTGAATCTTATTCTTAATCCCGTCCAGACCGGCCATCAGCAGGGCGGCAAAGCACAGATACGGGTTAGCCGCCGGGTCCGGGAAGCGAACTTCGATACGGCGCGCTTTCGGAGACGCCACCACCGGAATACGGATGGAGGCGGAACGGTTACGGGCGGAGTAGGCCAGCATCACCGGCGCTTCGTAACCCGGGACCAGACGCTTGTAGGAGTTGGTGGTCGGGTTCGCCAGGGCGTTGATGGCTTTGGCGTGTTTGATGACGCCGCCGATGTAGTACAGCGCCTGCTCAGACAGACCGGCATATTTGTCGCCAGAGAACAGGTTGGTGCCGTTCTTCGCCAGCGACATGTGGCAGTGCATACCGGAACCGTTATCGCCGAACATCGGTTTTGGCATAAAGGTCGCGGTCTTACCGAAGCGGTGAGCCACGTTATGCACGACATATTTGTAAATCTGAATTTCGTCGGCTTTTTTGGTCATGGTGTTAAAGCGGGTCGCCACTTCGTTCTGACCTGCGGTCGCTACTTCGTGGTGGTGCGCTTCAACGACCAGGCCCATCTGCTCCATGACCAGACACATTTCAGAACGGATATCCTGCGCGGAGTCAACTGGCGGAACCGGGAAATAACCGCCTTTCACGCCCGGACGATGGCCTTTGTTGCCGCCTTCATATTTGGTAGAGGAGTTCCAGGCGCCTTCAATATCGTCAATCGCCACATGTGAGCCGGAGATAGATGCGCCGAAGCGGATGTCGTCGAACAGGAAGAATTCAGGTTCCGGCCCAAACAGGACGGTATCGGCGATACCGGTCGCGCGCAGGTAGTCTTCCGCACGTTTTGCGATGGAACGTGGGTCACGGTCATAACCTTGCAGAGTGCCAGGCTCCAGGATGTCGCAACGGATAATCAGGGTAGAGTCCGCGAAGAACGGGTCAATCACTGCGGTGGATGCGTCTGGCATCAGCACCATGTCGGATTCGTTAATGCCTTTCCAGCCGCCGATAGAGGAGCCGTCAAACATTTTGCCTTCTTCAAAGAATTCGGCATTTACCTGATGAGCAGGAATCGTGACGTGCTGTTCTTTGCCTTTGGTATCGGTGAAGCGCAGATCGACAAACTTCACTTCGTGCTCGTTCAGCATCGTCAAAACGTGTTCAGCGGACATACTTGTACTCTCCCGGATTGGTCATGGTCGGTCGTCGTGGTAACGAGATCTTCAATTCTGCTGGCCGTGTCGCCGTAAAAATATAAAGCGAAATCTGTGCCAACTTTCACATTGCCCCCAAAAGGCGTTATCATGCGCACCATCGTGCAAAAGGGCTGCACCACGGTGACTATGTTGCACCAAAATAGTGCTTCAATGTGAACATTAAGCACCACATTGGTGCAATAGAACGCAAGCCACCCTTTTAACGCTCCGTGAAAGCGATCACAAAGAGACTCTGCAATACTTGTTTGCGGAGGATGTTTGTGATCCTGTTTTGTAGTGCGATTAATCCGTGTACAATAACGCGCTATTTCTAATGCCTGAGGCAAAGTTGTGATCGAAAATTTGCGTAACATCGCCATCATCGCGCACGTTGACCATGGTAAAACTACCCTGGTTGATAAGCTGCTCCAGCAATCCGGTACGTTCGACGCGCGTGCCGAAACTCAAGAGCGAGTGATGGACTCCAACGATTTGGAGAAAGAGCGTGGTATTACTATCCTCGCTAAAAACACCGCTATTAAATGGAATGATTACCGTATCAACATCGTTGATACTCCCGGGCACGCTGACTTCGGTGGTGAAGTAGAGCGCGTCATGTCCATGGTTGACTCTGTGCTGCTGGTGGTTGACGCATTTGACGGCCCGATGCCGCAAACGCGCTTCGTGACCAAAAAAGCCTTTGCTCATGGCCTGAAACCTATTGTGGTTATCAACAAGGTTGACCGTCCTGGCGCGCGCCCTGACTGGGTTGTTGACCAGGTATTCGACCTGTTTGTTAACCTCGACGCGACCGACGAACAGCTGGACTTCCCGATCATCTACGCTTCGGCGCTGAACGGTATCGCGGGTCTGGACCACGAAGATATGGCGGAAGACATGACCCCGCTGTATCAGGCGATCGTTGATCATGTTCCGGCGCCGGACGTTGACCTCGATGGTCCGTTGCAGATGCAGATCTCCCAGCTGGACTACAACAACTACGTTGGCGTTATCGGCATCGGCCGTATCAAACGCGGCAAAGTGAAGCCGAACCAGCAGGTCACTATCATCGATAGTGAAGGGAAAACCCGTAACGCGAAAGTAGGTAAAGTGCTGACGCATCTGGGTCTGGAGCGTATCGACAGCGATATCGCCGAAGCGGGCGATATCATTGCGATCACCGGTCTGGGCGAGCTGAACATTTCCGACACCATCTGCGACCCGCAGAACGTTGAAGCGCTGCCGGCGCTGTCCGTTGATGAGCCGACCGTGTCTATGTTCTTCTGCGTTAACACCTCGCCGTTCTGCGGTAAAGAAGGTAAGTTTGTGACTTCTCGTCAGATTCTTGACCGTCTGAACAAAGAGCTGGTGCATAACGTGGCGCTGCGCGTTGAAGAAACCGAAGATGCGGATGCGTTCCGTGTATCCGGTCGTGGCGAACTGCACCTGTCCGTGCTGATTGAAAATATGCGTCGTGAAGGTTTCGAACTGGCGGTTTCCCGTCCGAAAGTTATCTTCCGTGAAATCGACGGTCGTAAACAAGAGCCGTACGAAAACGTGACGCTGGACGTCGAAGAGCAGCACCAGGGGTCTGTCATGCAGGCGCTGGGCGAGCGTAAAGGCGACCTGAAAAACATGAATCCGGACGGTAAAGGCCGCGTACGTCTCGACTACGTGATCCCAAGCCGTGGGCTGATTGGTTTCCGTTCAGAATTCATGACCATGACTTCCGGTACGGGTCTGCTGTACTCCACCTTCAGCCATTACGACGATATTCGTCCGGGTGAAGTGGGCCAGCGTCAGAACGGCGTACTGATCTCCAACGGTCAGGGTAAAGCGGTGGCGTTTGCGCTGTTCGGTTTGCAGGATCGCGGTAAGCTGTTCCTGGGTCACGGTGCGGAAGTTTATGAAGGCCAGATTATTGGTATTCACAGTCGCTCCAACGACCTGACGGTAAACTGCCTGACCGGTAAGAAACTGACCAACATGCGTGCGTCTGGTACGGATGAAGCGGTGATTCTGGTTCCGCCAATTAAAATGAGCCTTGAGCAAGCGCTGGAGTTCATTGATGACGACGAACTGGTAGAAGTCACCCCAACCTCTATCCGTATCCGTAAACGTCACCTGACGGAAAACGATCGCCGCCGTGCGAACCGTGGTCAGAAAGAAGAGTAATTAACGTTCTTACGGATAAAAACCCTGCCGAAATGAAAACTCGGCGGGGTTTTTTTATTCACATTGATAAAGGGATAAGGTTGCCAAAAAATCAGCAATCGCTGGCGTATTATGCCGACCAATGACAATGGTCAGTGAGCGAAGCTTTGGCAGATCTTCATCGGTTAACATCAAATTAATGAGTGTTCCTGGGTTAATTCATTGCCCCAATCAATATTAAATCGCTTATTCATTTGTTTCCCTTCTCTATAAGCATGAATACGGTAAAACGCTTTGTGAATATTATCATGGCGCTTAGGGGCAGGATATCGGGAGTCTGATTCAGGATGAATGAGCGGGCAGAACAACTACCCGCTGTGATGCAGATTCGGAAAATAGAGGCGATAATATCAGAAGAAATACTTCGCCCCGATACGAATCTGGTTTTGCTCTCTATGGTAGGGACCCACGTTACGATCTAACCAGCGTAATTCAAAGTAGGGCAACCAGTGTTCATTGATACGATAACGGAAGGTATTAGTGATTTCCCAATGATGCTTCGTACCATTACTACTATTAAAATCATTAACGTTATAAAAATAGTGTGGTTCAAAGGTATAAGAAAATTTATCGGTAATGATAAAATTCCAATAGTTACCGATTTCATAGCTGTCATTATTATCCAGTTCGCCATTCAAATCGGTTGAACTATAATTATTGTGATTATATCGGTTACGTACCGTAAGATTAAACCACGGGGTAAATTTATAGTTAACATCCAGATAGACGGCGCCGCCGGAACCAATGCTTTTGTCGTTTATTAACCCGCCAGGCTGGATGGTTAATTTATCTGTAGGTTTAAATAACGGATACCAGCCCTCAATCTCATTATAACCGTGCTTTAATTCATCATCACGCTGTAGCGTATAGGTATTGGTCAACATAATTCCGGCACCCATATCGGAGTTATAGCCGACGCGCAGCATAAACTCCATTTGGTCAGACGCCAGGTTATAGGCCTCACGGTTTTCTACATAAGCGCCAGCAAAAACAGAGGTGGATATTACTGAAGTTAATATCACTAGAGTATTCAGAGATTTCATAATAAATCCATTTTTCAAATATAGGGAAGCCGCCATCCATAGGGATGGATAAAGCGGCAAGCGTCGTTTAATTATTTACAGTAGAAATACTTTGTTTATTATTAGTCGCGACAATTTGATTACCTGTTTTCTTTCGTTGGGCAATTTCCTCGATAATAAAAGCGAAACGTTGTTCATTGAGCTTATAAAAAAAGCCCATCGTTAGTGCTGCGATAATGGCAAGACCGCAAGGCCATAAAAAAATGAGCTGACGCAAACCAAGCAACGTGGTGTCACTTTGAGCTATGTTGGGGATATAACCGATTTGCGTCAGCATAATACCTGGCAAAAAGCCAGCAAGCGCAGCGGAAATTTTGCGGGAAAAGGTATAACCCGTGTACACCGAGCCTTCAGCGCGAATACCCGTTTTCCATTCACCGTAGTCAACCGTATCCGGAACCAGTGCCCAGTTCAGGCTGTTGACGAAAGCGGTACCGAAGAAGGCGATACAAGAGAAAATGACAAAATAAAAGGAGTTATAACCCCAAAAATAATTTAAAACATCGCCCGCGGCCCATAAAAGCATACCTGCTAAATACACGCGTTTCTTGCCAAAGCATTTTACGGTCCAGGGAACTAACAAAACACCAATAATTACACAGCCCATACTAAAAAAACCCATCCAGGATAATAGGTTAATGTCATTTAGTACATATTGGGTATAATAAACCTGAATAGCGAGCTTGATATTAAATGCTGCTAGTGTACACAAATTTGCAATGCATAGAACTAATAGTGGTGGGTTGTGAAAAATTGCACAAAATGATTTGATGATGCTTGCCTTATGTCCCGGCGATGGGGGCTCAATGTAATGTTCTTTGGTTCCTTTATAACATAGCATAATAAAAATGAAACCAAAGATAGAGAAAGTTAAGGCTGCATAACCATAACCAATGGTAGTTGTAGAGAATAAAGATTGAAGTGGAATAAAAGCAACCGTACAGATTAATAATCCTATTGTTGCCCCTCCCTGCCGAAAAGCTGCCAGTTGTGCGCGTTCATTTGGATTTTTTGTTATTGCTGGGATCATAGCGCCATATGAACAGTTCATTAGACTGTAAAACAGTCCGAATAACATAAATAGACCGGTAGCAATAGCGGTCTTTATCGGCAGACTAAATGTTGTAGCAATAAACTGAACTGTCGCAATAATTGCTGATGGTACTGCTGCATACAGAATGAAAGGTCTAAATTTCCCTCTGATTCCAATGTTTTTTTGAGAATCGAGAAGAAATCCGGTTAGCATATCTGTAAATGCAGTAAAGAATTTTGCTATGAGGAAAATAACCCCGCCATAATATGCAGGCATTCCTAGCTCATCTGTGTAAAACTTGAGCAAATATAATGTGCCAATGCTTAGCATTAGATTAGAGCCAATATCACCCGCACCGTAAGCGAGTTTTTCTCTCAAGCTTAGTTTTAGCGTTAGCGGATCATGGTCAGGCATAACCACTCCTTACAACGCCCCGAAGGGCATCAGTCATTATTATTGTTAAGCAGTACGTTTACGTGCTTCTATTTCCTCAACGATACGTATGTACATTTTCTCGTTGAGGTTGTAAAAACAGCCCATTGTAATCATGGCCAACACTGCGAGGGCACAAGGATATATGAAGATCAACTGACGTAATCCTTCAACAGTGCTGGTTGATTGCACCACGTTGGGTATGTAGCCAATTTGAGTAAGCATCCATCCGGGAAAAAATCCAGCCAACGCTTGGGACATTTTGCGAAAGAAGGTGAGCCCGGTATAGACCGTCCCTTCGGAACGAACACCTGTACGCCATTCACCATATTCCACTGTGTCCGAGACTAGCGCCCAGTTCAGGCTGTTGACGAATGCTGAACCAAAGAATGCCAGACAGGAGAAGGCCACGAAGCTCACCGAACTGTCGCCGAAGCTGTAGTTAAGCAAATCACCCACGGCCCAAATTAGCAGTCCGCCGATATAGACTTTTTTCTTACCAAAACGGCGTACAGCGGTAGGCATTAAAAATACGCCGATGAAGATACAACCCATACTGAAGAATCCCATATAGGACAACAGAATCGGATCGTTCAGCACGTACTGGGTGTAGTAGACCTGAATCGCCAGTTTGACATTAAATGCCGCAAGGGTGCAAAGGTTGGCGACGCACAGAATAAACAACGGGCGGTTACCGGCGATGGCGCGAAAGGATTGCAAAATTCCTGCTTTTTGTGCGGAATCAGCCTGTTTGACCTCGACATAACGCTCTTTGACACCCGCATAGCAAAGCCACATAAATAGCAGCCCGCATAACGAGAAAAGAGCAGCGGTTACGCCATATTGCAATTGTTGATTGCCTTCAATCAAATTCATTACTGGTACAAAAGCAACGGTGCCAATGAGAAGGCCTAAGGTGGATCCGCCCTGGCGCCAGGCTGCCAGCGAGGCACGTTCATTTGGATTTTTGGTTATAGCTGGCACCATCGCGCCATAAGAGCAGTTCATTAGGCTGTAGCATAATCCATACAGCATAAACAGCAGCGTTGCGACGACCGTTTTGCCCGTAATTTCTAACGGTGTTCCTATAAAGTTGGCTGTAGCCAGCAGTGCTACTGGGAATGAGCCATACAGAACGAACGGGCGAAATTTACCTTTCGGTCCTATTTTTCGCCGCGAGTCGAGCACAATACCAGTGCCCATATCGGCAAATGCGGTAAAGAATTTAGCGATTAAGAAAATAATCCCACCATAGGTTCCCGGAAGACCGAGGACATCTGTGTAGAATTTCAACAAATAGAGTGTGCCAATATCCAGCAGAATATTGGAACCCAGATCGCCTATGCCATAAGCTATTTTTTCTTTAAGCGGCAGGCGTAGCGTTGCCGGATCAGCAGAGGTCTGACTCATTATTTTTCTCCATCTGCCCGCAGGTTTCCCTGCGGGCGAGTCGTATTAGATATTCCGTAAAGAAGCAAAAAGTGAAGCCCACTCGCTCTTCGCGCGATAGAAGACCGGCGGTTTGCCAATGGGCGCATCCACGGTAATGTCACCGCCGTGGTGAACTTCGCCGGTCCAGATATTCACCCAGTGATCTTCCGGCAGGTACAGCGTCCAGTCGCAACGCCCCTGCTCGTGAACCGGCGCGACCAGCAGATCCTGACCGAGCAGATATTGATATTTCAGGGTGTAGGTTGTGGCATCGTTCTCGTAGTGCAGGAATAGCGGACGCATGACCGGCAGACCGGTAGCCGCGTTTTGCGCCACCGCCTGCTTGAGATACGGTTTCAGCGTGGTAAAGACGGTGGTCATGCGGGCAAAGTGGGCAATAGTTTCCGCGTCGCCGTCGAACTGCCAGTTATCGCCGGGGCGGTTGCCTTCATGGGTGCGCATCATCGGCGTAAAGGCGCTGAAATCGCACCAGCGCAGCAGCAACTCTTTGCTGCGTTTCATGTCAAACAGGGTGGTGTAGCCGCCGATATCGCTGTGATGCAGACCATGGCCGGTCATCGCCAGCGACAATGCCGCAGGCACTACAGAGGCCAGACCATCATCAAGGCTCCAGTCAACGTTCTGGTCGCCTGCCCACATCATGGTGGAATATTTCTGACTGCCGGTGTAACCCGCACGCATAAAGAACAGGATCTCGCCGAGTTTGCCGGTCTCCTGTAGCGCTTCGTAGTTACATTTCGCCCACAGCGCAGGCCAGGCGTTATGCATGATCTCGGCGCTGACGCCGTTGTGCAGATACGTGTCGGTCGGCAGATATTCGCCGAAATCCGCCATCCAGCCGCTGCAGCCGAGCGCGATCATGTTCTTTTTGATGACGTCTTTGAACCAGTCGTAAGCTTCAGGATTGGTCAGATCGACCACGCCGCCATAGAATTCGCCAAACTCGACCAGATAGTCGCCGCCCGTGGCGTCTTTCGCCAGATAGCCGTGTTTCGCCGCCTCGGCGCAGAGGTCTTTATCACTGGCGACGTATGGGTTGATATAAGAGAGGAACTGTACGCCTTCTTCTTTCCACTGTTTAATCCGGCTATCCAGTTGCGGATAGTTGTCGCTATTCCACTTCCAGTTCCACATCACGCGCTTGCCAAAGGAGGTCATGCGGATACCGGACCAGTCCTGCGCCCAAATACCGTTCACTTTTACGCCTGCGTTGCGCATGGTATCCAGTTTTTGCTGGCAAACTTCCGTACCGCCCTGAATGCCTAGCGTGACGCCGTTGTAAACCCAGTCCGGCAGCTCCGGCTGGCGGCCTAACAGCGCAGTCAGTTTTTCCAGCAGGGCGATGTAGGTGGCGGCACACTCAAAACGCAGCGTAGTTTTATCTTCCCACAGCGCCAGTTCGTGATACTCCGGCGCGCTGAAGTCGAAATTCATATAGCAGCTATTATCGACGTGGCAGTAATACTTCTGCGTGCTGACAAAGGTCGGTTGCGGGAAGAAGGTCCAGTAATAGTCGCCGCCGGCATTCTCTTTACAGTCTGCCTGCCAGGTGACATAGCTGGTTTTATTACGGCCAACGCCCTGTTCGCTGGTCCACAGCGGGAACGGCTTGCCGCGCAAATCGAAATAAGAGAACTGTTCGCCGCAGCCGTAGATATGGTCGTCTGGATTAGCCGCGAGGCGTAACCAGATACGGTTATGGTGTAGGTCGTCGTTTTGCAGATCCAGCTTCAGGCGTCCCGCCTCATCGGCGGAGATGCGAAGGGTGGCGCTAATTGTTGCGCCACGGCTGAATTGTACCAGCCAGCCGTCGGGTAGCTCGCTGACCGTGGCCTCTGTTAATGCAATCTTCTCGTTAAGTTTGTCTTTGATGCTGAAGTTGCCGCGGAACATATCAATGTCGGCAACGCCCGCGCCAATCCACAGACAGGGGTTTTCGGCGCTGTGGCGTAAAATCAGGCGCTGGTGGTACGTCAGCGTAAAGCCCTCAATGTTCTTTTCTATCAGGACAGAGGATAAATGCTTACTTTGCGTGCTCATAAAATATTCTCCATGAAATTGAGGAACGCGAGCATACTGATTGTTTATGATTCGTTATTATTCATTAGCCTTAAATAGTTATGCGCTACTCTTGAAGTAGCGCCTGAACAAAGCAAGCACTTATTATTTGCTGGCATCCACTTTACGAATCTCAGCAATTTTTTTGCCTAAAAGTATTTGTAATATTGCCAACAGTACAAATGGTGGTAGAAGCGCAGTAGCCGCTGAAACACCTAATGCACCTTTTATTAACATTGCACCCGAAGCAATTAATAATAAAAATACTAAAACGCGGAATACTTTTACCGAAATACGCTTATGAACATATTGCCCGACTAAGGAACCGAGTATCATGGTAGGGATACAGAAAATAACCAGTTTAAATGTTGAAATTGTTAATATTCCACTGGTTGCCAGGCCGCCGACAACTGCAATGTTGTTTGCCGTAAAGAATGCATTCAGCGTACCGCGAAAAGCGGCTGGGCCAAGGTTACGTAGCATTCCATACATCACAACTGGCGGTCCATTTGTGGAAAAGGCCGCTCCTAGCGCCCCAGCTATCGCCCCTAACGGTGCAGCAATCCAACGTCTGTCATAGATGGGTAGACGGGGAATAAACATACTGTAGAATGAGTAGAGAATAAGAAAACCACCCAATCCTATTTTCATTATGTGATCAGGTAGATAGGAAAGTGCATATAAACCTACCGGAATGCCAAGAAAAGAGAAGCCGATAAGAACGGCAGCCGATCGCCAGTCCGTTTCTTTACGAGATAACCATGTGGCATAAATGGCGGTCGCTGTTCCGACAATAACAGAAAGTGGTGTTGCCATTTTTACAGGTAGCATTAGGGTTATGAGCGGCATGGTAG
The DNA here is from genome assembly GCF_043356435.1 of Salmonella sp. SJTUF15591. NCBI lineage: Bacteria > Pseudomonadati > Pseudomonadota > Gammaproteobacteria > Enterobacterales > Enterobacteriaceae > Salmonella > Salmonella sp. SJTUF15591. Next base: position 24,850 of record NZ_JBEUJO010000009.1, read on the forward strand.
TCAATCCACCACCAAAGCCAGCACATATTCCTACGAATGTATAAAGAAACATTAAGGCGATAACGGTGTATATAACACCAGGTTCCAACATCACGCCATCAGGTGTAAATAAATTAAAGAAATCCATTATAATTCCTTCATTATCAAATTCTAAAATATTACTTTGACTGTTTTAAGTCAGGGTAATAGGTATCCTGCACAAATAAATACATGAACTATATGCATTCACCACAAATATTAAAAAACAATATATGCTGTTGTTTTGGTTTAAGTAATAGTAAGTCGATCCCAGAATTAAAGGCATTCGGCGGACAACTCATCGGTTCGATAGCTAATCCCCGGCGATTCAACTTTTCGCCACTATAGACCTGAAGCCACGGTTGATCGGAACATAAACTAACAGCCAGTTCCTGTTGATGGTTAATAATTTTCGCCTCCCATCGCTCGCTGTAAGTTTTGAAAGTATGATCAATCCGTTTATCACCAATTTTTTGTTGGATGGAATAGTCCAGATTCAGCTCATCGACGCGTAGTAACGTTGATGAGTTAGACTGTGTATCGAAAGCAAAAACCTCTTTTGCAGGAAGTTGCAGCGTATAATCATCAACAGGTGCTAAGTCACAGGTTAAATAGGGGTGAACACCGACGCCATAAGGTGCTGGTTTATCGCCGATATTTTGGCTAATTATTTCAACGGACAGCCCTGTTGTTGCGTCCAGTGAGTAAATAACCTGCGAAATCAATGCGAATGGGTAGCCATAGCTTGGCGGTAAAAATATGGAGAACGAGGCTTTTGTGGCTGTTAATTCATCAACTTGCCAGTCTCTCCATGCAAGCAAGCCGTGAATAGCGGCGTTAGAGCCATGTTCATTAATCGGCAACTGATACTCATGCCCATCATGCTGATAGATACCATTGGCAATACGATTTGGCCAAGGGATTAATACCTTACCAAGATGAGCAAGAGGCATCTCTTCTGGTTTATGAGGTATAACCAGATGCTTGCCCTGCCAGGTTAATTCGGCAAGACCGGCACCCACTGAAACTATTTGCGCCCGGTAATCACCTGCAGCGAGTAATATCGTATTCCCACCACTATGCATACATATCACCTTAATATTAGATACCCTTACTAAACAACGGCATATGCAATGTTTATTTGCTGATATGCCGTCGTTACCAGGCTTATTTATTTCGCATTGATATCTAACAAACCTGCTGCTACGGCTGGTGCCAGCCCTGGAGCGAGCGGGATGCGTGGAATTACCAGACAGTGCAGAAGATGGTATATATCCTGCTTACCGTCCCAGACTTTAGTGGTCACCTTGTTGTCAGCATCCAATTCTTGCCACCAGGAACCATTTTCATAGTCCATCAGGTATTTAATGCAGTAATCCCACCATGTTTGATACCAGGTTTCGTATTGACGATCCCCTGTTACGGTATAGAGGGCATAGGCTGTCCCCATCGCTTCTACAATTGGCCAGCGTACACGTTCACGTACAACGGGTTTCCCTTCCCAATCAACGGTATACACAATGCCGTCTGCTCCATCCGGAGCCCAGGCATCACGTACCGTAGCGTGGAACAAACCTTTCGCGTCTTCCAGCAGCCATGCAGGGGGTTGTTCGCATCTGGCTTCCAGTGCTGCGTGGATATGCAGCATTAAACGACCCCATTCGATCCAATGACCTGGAGTACCGCCAAATGCACGGAAACGGTGTGCTGGATTTTCTTTGTTATAGTCGCGGATAGGATTCCACTGTGAATCGAAATGTTCATTAACACGGTAATGATTATTTCTGGCTACATCATGAATAATGACTGATGCGATTCTGATAGCGCGATCCAGCCATTTTTTGTCATGGGTAACGTCATAAACAATCAGGAACGCTTCGACGGCGTGCATATTGGCGTTACCGCCACGGTAATCTTCGGTTTTGCTAAAGGCTTCGTCCCAGGACTCCAGGCACATCTGCTCTTCTTCACTCCAGAAGTATTTCTCAATCACTTCTATGGTGTAATCCAGCAATTTTCTGGCTTCAGGGTGCCCGGTCGTGACGGCGCTGGCCGCGCCCAGCAAGGCGAAGAAGTGTTGATAACCCTGTTTAGAGGCATCTACCACGCCCTGATCGTTAACGCAGGCATACCAGCCGCCGTATTTTTTGTCGCGCAGCGCGCCGTTCATGGCTTTGATGCCATGATCGACCAGATCATAAGCGCCCGGTCGGCCCATCGACGCCGCCACGGAATAAACGTGCAGCATACGCGCCGTGATCCAAAGATGGGTGCCCATCTCTTCTTTGATTTGCCCTTTATTTCCCAGCCAGCCGAAGCCTGTCGGCACCACGGCGTTTTTACCGAAATTAAAGATGCGGTCGGTTTCCTGCTCCAGCCAGCGGTTGTGGCTCAATGTGTTAAACCATTTCATTCTTTCATCCTCGTATTAGCGGCGACAAGCCATCATTTCATCGACAATGTCACCTAAACGTTGCAATTTAGGCGCGGAAACATCACGTAGCATCAGCTCGGTATCCGGTAGACCAATTACTGATGACCAGACCGCGCGTCCCGCCAGGAACCCGGATGCGCCAGCTTCCATGGCGACCCTGACCGCGCGAGGGAACAGTTTTTCGTCCACACCGGAAGAGAGGATGACCCACGGCATATTGATATGCCCATTCAGGCGTTGTGAGGCGGTAAGAAGATCGGAACGCGCGCCTTTGCCGTAGAGCGGCATTTCAACTTTGTAAAGATCGGCGCCGCTGTCGCCCAGCTCTTTGGCGGCATCGATAATCGCCTGCTCGCGATCGAACTTGTCGCCGCAGCGCGGCGGACGTACAACCGGTTCGATAATGCTCAACAAACCATTGGAGTGGCATAATTCGTTGAATTCCTTGACCATATCCAGACGCTGCTGCGCGTCTTCGTCGCTGCGCCACAGCACCAACAGTTTTAAGGCTTTCGCGCCATCCCGTTTTACCGCCTGCGCATTAATTTTTTTATCAATGACCACGTTATCAACGGGAATACCGTTGCCCGGGATGAAATCATCCGCCGCGACGATCATGGCGCAGCTTTTAGCGACCGCGTTTTGTTCTACGGCCTGGCGATAACAGAACTGCTGATCCAGCAGAACGGCAGAGGCATACGGGGAAAGAATTTTCGCCGCATTCACTTTGAAATCCGTCAGCACGCTATCGGCAACGGGTGTTTTCGCACCAGCAGCAGCAAACATTAAACGCATCGCCTCGCGCTGATCGACAGCCAGCATGGCAAACCCGCCGGACGCTCGCGTAATGTCTTTGATGGTGTAGTTGTTCATTCAATTTTCCTTTATACAGTCGTTACTTTTTTACGTTGGCGGTCAGCCCGGCGCTGATGCGCACCTGTTCCAGGATGGCGCTCCAGTCTTCCCGACCGCGGCCTGCGGCCCGCGCCAGGTTATAAACTTCACGGGAGGCGGCGCCGAGCGGCATCGGTACGTGCAGTTGATTGGCGACATCCAACGCGATGCCAAGATCTTTGTGCGCCAGATCGATCATGAAGGCGGGAGACAGATCTCCTTTCATCACTTTATTCGGCCAGGTGGTGGTGAAATGCCCTTTGCCTGCGGCAGTGCCGCTCATCACTTTTAAAGCCACGTCGAAGGAAAGCCCCAGCGCTTCACACAGCACGGCGGCTTCGGCGGAGAGCGCATTTAGCGCAATACTCATGTAGTTGTTGATCAGTTTTACGCGAATACCCATTCCCGGGCCGCCGGTGTTGACCAGCTCATTACCCATCGCCATCAGAACAGGGGTAGCACGCTCTACTTGCTCCGCCGTACCGCCTGCCAGCAGCAACAATGTGCCGGTAATCGCGTTGTCGGATGTCCGGCCTACCGGCACATCCATCATGCTGAACCCTTTGCTCTGCATGTCGGCAATCAGCTTATCGGTTTGCAACGGATGAATAGTGGACATATCAATGACCAGCGCTTCACGGGAAAGGGTTTCACAAACGCCTTGCTCGCCAAACAAAACGGAACGAACCAGATCGCCGTTCGGGAGCATGGTGATAACAAATTCAGCGCCGATGGTTGCCTGAGCCGGGCTGCTTGCAGGTTGCGCGCCTTTGTCTACCAGACGCTGTACGGCGTCGGGATTAACATCGAAGACGCTGAGTTGATGGCCCTGCTTTAGCAGATTGCTCGCCATAGGGGAGCCCATCTGTCCCAACCCGATAAATGCTATAACTGCCATATCGTTCTCCTGAACACGGTGGTGTCATTTTTTGTCATTAATGAGCCTTTTTCTGTCTGTTTGTGATCGTATTTGTAATTTATAGTCAAAAAATTGACAGCCGTCACTTTTTAAACATTTCGTGAAATTAAAATGAGCACATCGAAAATGCTTGAGGAATGATCATGGTTCGTATTGCTTGTGTAGGTATTACCGTGATGGATCGCATCTATTACGTGGAAGGATTACCGACAGAAGGGGGTAAATATGTGGCGAAGCGCTATACGGAAGTGGGCGGCGGGCCTGCGGCGACCGCTGCCGTGGCTGCGGCGAAATTGGGCGCGCAGGTGGACTTTATTGGCCGTGTGGGCGATGACGACACCGGAAACAGCCTGCTGGCGGAACTGGAATCCCTGGGGGTAAATACCCGTTATACCCGCCGCTACACGCAGGCCATGTCGTCGCAGTCAGCGATTATGGTGGATGCCAAAGGAGAGCGGATTATCGTTAATTATCCCAGCCCGGATTTATTACCTGACGCCGACTGGCTTAACGACATCGATTTTTCGCAGTGGGATGTGGTGTTGGCGGATGTGCGCTGGCATGACGGCGCAAAACAGGCGTTTACGCTGGCGCGTCAGGCTGGCGTCATGACTGTTCTTGATGGCGATATTACGCCACAGGATATTAGCGAGCTGGTGGCGTTAAGCGACCACGCCGCCTTCTCCGAGCCAGGGCTGGCACGCCTGACGGGGATGAGCGAAGCCATTGATGCGCTAAAAAAAGCACAAATGCTCACAAATGGACATGTCTATGTCACGCGAGGCAGTGAAGGCTGCAACTGGTTGGAAAAAGCGGCGGTACGCCACCAACCGGGTTTTACCGTGGAGGTGGTGGATACTACTGGCGCGGGCGATGTTTTTCATGGCGCACTGGCATTTGGCCTGGCAAGCGGATACGCCATCGAAGAGGCTGTCAGATTCGCCAGCGGCGTTGCCGCGCTGAAGTGTACGCGCCCGGGTGGCCGGGCGGGTATCCCTGATTGTGAGCAAACCCGATCTTTCTTGTCACTTTTTGTATAATATGAGCAGTAGGAAGCTTTTAGAGGAATGCTCATGAGTCTTACCGAACTGACCGGTAATCCGCGACACGATCGGCTGTTAATGCTAATTGATGAGCGCGGCTATATGAATATCGATGAGTTAGCCAGTTTGTTGGAGGTCTCTACCCAGACGGTTCGCCGCGATATTCGTAAATTAAGCGAGCAGGGGCTGATTACGCGTCATCACGGCGGCGCTGGCAGAGCGTCCAGTGTGGTCAATACCGCCTTTGAGCAGCGAGAGGTCTCCTGGACGCAAGAGAAAAAAGCCATTGCGGAAGCCGTGGCTGACTATATTCCGGATGGCTCCACGATATTTATCACGATTGGAACGACGGTTGAGCAGGTGGCGCGCGCGCTGCTCAACCATAATCATCTGCGCATTATCACCAATAGCCTGCGCGTCGCGCACATTCTTTATAATAACCCTCGCTTTGAAGTGATGGTGCCTGGCGGCACGCTGCGCCCGCATAATAGCGGCATTATCGGGCCATCCGCGGCGGCGTTTGTGGCGGGGTTCCGGGCGGACTATCTCGTCACCAGCGTAGGCGCGATAGAGAGCGATGGCGCGTTACTGGAGTTTGATGTCAACGAAGCCAGCGTAGTGAAAACCATGATGGCCCACTCGCGACATATTCTGCTGGCCGCCGATCATACGAAATACCATGCTTCTGCGGCGGTTGAGATCGGCAATGTGTCACAGATTACCGCTCTGTTTACGGACGAGTATCCCGGTCCGGCATTACAGAATTTACTTCAATCCCAGCAAATCGAAGTGGTTCAGGTGAGTCCTTCGCTGGACGACGCTGTTTCAGCGTGACAAGCGCCCTTGCGCCGGATGGTCGCGTCAGCGCTTTATCCGGCCAATAAAACGGCGCTGTGATGCAGGCGATATTGGGCATCGTCTGCGTTTCTATTGTCTTTTTGTTAATTGATTTATAAAGGGATACATAGTCAAACTTCTCCTTTCCCGCTACAGTTATTCATCCCCGGTTAGCAAGGAGAATGACATGCTCTACATCTTTGATTTAGGTAATGTGATTGTCGACATCGACTTTAACCGCGTATTAGGTGTGTGGAGCGATCTGAGTCGAGTACCGCTGGCTACGCTGAAGCAAAAATTTACGATGGGCGAGACTTTTCACCAACATGAACGCGGTGAGATAACGGACGAAGCGTTTGCTGAAGCTTTCTGTCATGAAATGGCGTTATCGCTCAGTTATGAACAATTTGCGCACGGCTGGCAGGCGGTATTTGTCGGATTACGGCCCGAAGTGATTGCTATCATGCATAAACTGCGCGAGCAGGGGCATCGCGTGGTGGTGCTATCCAATACTAACCGACTGCATACCCACTTCTGGCCGGAGGAATACCCGGAGGTGCGCGCTGCCGCCGACCATATCTATTTATCGCAGGATTTGGGAATGCGTAAGCCGGAAGCGCGTATTTATCAGCACGTCCTGCAGAAAGAAGGTTTTTCCGCTGCCGATGCGGTCTTTTTCGACGACAATGCCGATAATATAGACGGGGCCAACCAGTTGGGGATCACCAGCATTCTGGTGAAGGATAAAGCCACCATCCCTGACTATTTCGCGAAGCTGTTATGCTAAAAACCGTTCACCAAAAAGCTGGACGCCATACGCGCCCTGTTCGGGCCTGGCTCAAGCTATTATGGCAGCGTATCGATGAGGATAATATGACGACTCTGGCGGGAAATCTCGCTTATGTCTCATTACTCTCCTTAGTACCGCTTATTGCCGTCGTTTTTGCCCTTTTCGCTGCTTTTCCGATGTTTTCTGATGTCAGCATTCAGTTACGCCATTTTATTTTTGCTAACTTTATGCCAGCCACCGGAGACGTGATTCAGCGCTATATAGAGCAGTTTGTCGCTAACTCCAACAAAATGACGGCGGTGGGCGCCTGTGGACTGATTGTGACGGCATTGCTGTTGATGTACGCCATTGATAGCGCCTTAAACACTATCTGGCGCAGCAAACGCACACGGCCAAAAGTATACTCTTTTGCGGTGTACTGGATGATCCTCACGCTCGGCCCGCTTCTCGCCGGCGCCAGCCTGGCAATCAGCTCCTACCTGCTTTCTTTACGCTGGGCCAGCGATCTGAATACGGTCATCGACAATGTATTGCGCATCCTTCCGCTGCTGCTCTCGTGGATCTCATTCTGGTTACTTTACAGTATTGTCCCAACAACTCGCGTACCGAACCGTGACGCCCTTGTCGGCGCGTTTGTCGCAGCGTTGCTGTTCGAGGCCGGAAAGAAAGGTTTCGCGCTTTATATCACCATGTTCCCGTCATATCAGCTCATTTATGGCGTACTGGCAGTGATCCCTATCCTGTTTGTCTGGGTATACTGGACCTGGTGTATAGTCTTGCTTGGCGCAGAAATAACTGTCACTCTCGGGGAATACCGAAAACTCAAACAAGCCGCAGAACAAGAAGAAGCTGACCAACCATGATTGCATTAATTCAACGCGTAACCCGTGCCAGCGTCACCGTGGAGGACGAGGTGACGGGTAAAATCGGCCCAGGACTTTTGGTGTTATTGGGTGTCGAAAAAGAAGATGACGAACAAAAAGCGAATCGTCTGTGCGAGCGCGTGCTGGGATACCGTATCTTCAGCGATGCTGACGGCAAGATGAATCTGAATGTACAACAGGCTGGCGGCAGCGTGCTGGTGGTGTCGCAGTTTACGCTGGCGGCAGATACCGAACGCGGTATGCGGCCAAGCTTTTCCGGCGGGGCTGCGCCGGATCGCGCGCAGGCGCTTTATGAATATTTTGTCGAACGCTGCCGCCAGCAGGCGATAAACACGCAAACCGGACGCTTCGCTGCCGATATGCAGGTTGAGCTGGTTAATGACGGTCCCGTGACATTCTGGCTCCAGGTATGAGTCAGCTTCCGGCGTGGCCGCGGATAACAAGAGAGAGTACGGCTATGTATCACCTTCGAGTTCCGCAAACAGAAGAAGAATTAGAACGTTACTACCAGTTTCGCTGGGAGATGCTGCGTAAACCGCTGCACCAGCCGAAAGGGTCGGAACGGGATGGCTGGGATGCGTTGGCGCACCATCAAATGGTGGTGGACGAAGAAGGAAATTTAGTTGCAGTGGGCCGCCTGTATATCAATGCAGATAACGAGGCGTCTATTCGTTTTATGGCTGTACATCCCTCGGTACAGGATAAAGGGCTGGGGACATTAATGGCGATGACCCTGGAGTCTGTCGCCCGCCAGGAAGGCGTTAAGCGCGTCACCTGCAGCGCGCGCGAAGATGCGGTTGAGTTCTTTGCCAAACTCGGGTTTGTCAATCAGGGGGAGATTACTACGCCCACAACCACGCCAATCCGCCATTTTCTAATGATTAAACCGGTAGCATCGCTGGATGATATCCTGCATCGCGGCGACTGGTGCGGGCAGCTTCAGCAGGCCTGGTATGAGCACATTCCATTGAGTGAAAAGATGGGGGTGCGCATTCAGCAGTACACCGGGCAAAAATTTATCACCACGATGCCGGAAACCGGTAATCAAAATCCGCATCACACGGTGTTTGCCGGCAGCCTGTTCTCCCTGGCGACGCTGACCGGATGGGGACTTATCTGGCTGATGCTCCGTGAACGCCACCTGGGCGGGACGATTATTCTTGCTGACGCCCATATTCGCTACAGTAAACCCATTAGCGGAAAGCCAAACGCCGTGGCTGATTTGGGGTCGCTAAGCGGTGATTTGGACAGGCTGGCGCGGGGTAAAAAAGCGCGTGTCCAGTTGCAGGTTGAACTGTTGGGCGGCGAGACCGCTGGGGCAATTTTCGAAGGCATTTATATCGTACTGCCTGCGAAACCGTTCGGCCCGTATGAAGAGGGCGGGAATGAGGAGGAGTAGCTGGACATATCCAACTACTCGATGAAGGCATCCGCTGGTAGTTTAAAGCGTTGTGTAAGCGCTTTAATATGATTAACCGTTAGTGCTCTGCGGCCATTTAAGATGTTGCTGACGTTCGATTTAGAACCAAGTTCGTTGGCAAGATCTGCTGCTTTGAGACCGTATTGATCCATGAGCGTTCGCAATACTGAAACGCCAGGGGGCGTTTTCTCCAGGTGTTGGTTGAGTGCTTTGAATTCCGGCGCATGTTTTTCGTATTCACTGATTCGGGCACAGAGCAATTCAAATAGTGGGTTTTCAAGATCGTCGTGGTCGACCAGAAACTCCACTAGCGCTAGTGCCCTGCGATACTCATTGTCATTTCGGTCTTCCCCCATCAGTGGGACGCTTTTTACCGCATCGCTGAAGGTATCAACGATCTTTTTTGCGCTGGTTGCATCCATCTGACGATGAGTTCTCATTCTTTATTACCCCGATAATATGCGGTCAGTTTGTCATATTCGGCATGGGAAACGATATGTTTCACAAATATCTTATGTAACCTGAAATCTATGTAGGAAATGAGTCTCAGGCTGTTACCAGAAACATCAATCACCCACCATTTATCTCTGTACTTAAAATTATCCAGTGAAGGAATATACCGCTTCATCTCTTCAGGCTGAGTGAATGTTTTTTCTCCAGAACATTCAGCAACTCAGTGAGAGCAAGCTCATGGTTTGGATACATGAGCATCGCTTCATTGAACGGTTTTCGGCTGATAACATGCACAATGTAGTTCCATTACAAAGTTTTCAACCTGAAAACAATTTAGCGCAACGTTATCCAGTTTTCAAGTTGAAAACAAAATTGAATTTTAGGTCATTTTGCCTGTTGATGGACTTACAACACGCCAGGCCACATCTCGCATGGCGCTTCGTGCCGCCTGGCTCACGCCTCCGAGCTGGAAAAAGCCATGAATGACACCGAGATAGCGCTGGCAAGTACACGCCACGCCCTGGTCGTTCAGACGGTGATATAGCGCTTCGCCTTCATCACGCAGTGGGTCGAACTCTGCGGTGAGGATATGCACCGGCGGTAAACCGGCAAAATCTTCACGCCATATCGGACTGGCTTCCGGGTGACGGAGGTCGGTACCGTGGAGATACATTTCGAAGCCTGATAGTAGTGTGTCGCGGGTGATGATGTAGTCTTGCCCGTTGCTGGCATAGCTGGGGAAACTGGCGGTAGCGTCAAGCATCGGGTAGATCAACAGCAGCTTCGCCGGAGACCAGTGGGCGGTGGATTTCAGGCGTAGCGCGCTGACCAATGCCAGGTGCCCGCCTGCGCTATCGCCAGCAAACGTGATACGTTCACGATCGATGCCTAACTGCTCCGCGTATTGATGGACGATATTGGCCCCGCGTTCAGCGTCGTTATGAGCCGCAGGGAAGGTGTGCTCTGGCGCAAGGCGATACTGAATGGCAATCACCTTACAGCCGCTTTTCCAGGCTAGTTGCCGTAGCTGGGGGTCATGAGTCAGAAAGCCGCCGCTAACAAAACAGCCGCCGTGATAGTAGAGGATACAGGGTAGAGAACCGGATGCGTTTGGCGGCGAAACGACGCGAAATGTCATCCCTTCCAGCACGATATCTTCCGAACTCACCCGAATTTCTTTCTCACCCGCCAGCGTCGTGCTGGCAATATAGCCCGCTCTCCGGTCATCAATATTCTGCTCTCGTGAAGAGGGACGGCCCGCGGCGATAAACCCAGCGACCAGTTCGGCAATTCCTTTTTCCAGTGGCATATAACGCTCCTTTGACTGTATGTATGTACAGTTTATAACCTGGTTCGTTGGGGATGGAAAGTGGTGAAACGAGGGGATGATGATTCTGGATAGAGGTTCGCAAAAAATGGAATGCGGTTGGCGCTGGGTTTTTAATTTTTGTACTGTGAAACGATGATGCTATACGCCATTGACGTATAGATTATTTTCACTACTATAAGCCAATGGCGTATGGAATATGCAATTTATAGAAACGGAACTCTTTACTGAAGATGTTAAAAAACTGCTCGATGAGGATGAATACCATAAGCTTCAGGTTTTTATGGCTCAGCATCCAGATTGTGGTGATGTCATTCAGGAAACGGGCGGCCTGAGAAAAATGCGCTGGGGATCGCGAGGCAAAGGAAAGCGTAGTGGCGTGCGAATTATCTATTTTCACCGTAGTCAACGGTATGAGATTCGCTTGCTTCTGATTTATCAAAAAGGCATTAAAGATGATCTCACGCCGCAGGAAAAAGCGGTGCTTCGTATGCTGAATGAGAGGTGGTAGATGGATAAAGTGTTATTTGAGCGATTAACTCAAAGTATGTCTCAAATGAATGAAATCATTGAAGGGACCCGTGAACCTTCTCGTACCTTTCATATTGATGCAATGAAGATTAAAGAAATACGGCAGGCATCTGGGTTGTCGCAATCTAAGTTTGCAGAGCTGATTTCGGTCAACGTGGATACGCTGCGCAACTGGGAGCAAGGAAGACGTTCACCGACAGGGCCAGCCAAAGCGTTACTTCGCGCCATTGCCAACGACCCGAGAAACGTTATACAAGCATTGCGTTATTGAGCAATGATCCGGCTAACGTAGATTGCTAGCCGGTATACCAGAGAACTTATTCCCCTTCCCCCGGGAACAGGAACGGGTTGATGGAACTGCGGGCGAAGCCCTCCTGTTCCATGCGCGCGTCCAGCACCAGCGAGGCGAGGTCGTCGGCCACGGCTTCCACTTTCGGGTCTTTTTCCTGATAGAGAATCTTCAGGTAAGTTCCGCAATCGCCGCAGCTTTCGGCTTTCACCGCAGCCTGCTCATTTTCCAGCGACCAGTAGTGTAAGTCGCGGCTCTGTTCGCAGTTACTGCATTTTACGCGCACGACATGCCATTCGGTTTCGCACAGGTTACAGTGCAGATAACGCAGCCCCTGCGTGGTGCCGATCTGCACCATGCTGGAGACCGGCATCGAACCGCACACCGGGCAATACTGGCGCGCTTCACCGTATTCCGCGCGGGCTTTGCCTGGAATCAAGCTGGCCATTTGCGCCCAGTAAAGGGAGAGCGCGGCCCAGATAAACGGGGCTTTATCGCTGCTGACGGAGGCAAAATCCGAGGCAAACAGCGCGCTGGCCATCTGCTCCAGCTCCTGCTCTGAGGCTTTCTCCAGGTTCTCAATCACCGCCAGCGCGGGGCCGCTCATCTCGGGTTTTAGCTCGGCAATCAACGAATGCAGCAGTTTTTGCCAGTGCTTATCACGCGGCAGCACGTGGATATCCAGCGGCGGCTTGCCCTGGTCGTTCGCTTCTTTAATACGTGCGGTCAGATCCATCTCCAGCGGATGGTCGTACAGCACCACTTCCTGCGCGTGCGCGATAAGCGCGGCAAAGCGCAGGTAATCGCCCAGCGGGTTATTTTCAGCCAGCTCGCGCAGACGTTCGGCGCGGCGGTTGTAGACGTTTTTGAGTCGGGGGAACAATAACGGCGGAATCATATCCGCCGTACGTTTCTCGCTCGACCCCAGCTCATCTTGCGGGATTATGCGAATACTCATTCAGTTTCTTTTTCCGTTGTCTTGCGGACTTCTCGGTACCAGCGTGGGTGATGCTTCTTCGCCCACGACCGGGTTACCCAGCCTTCCACCATCGCGGTAATGGTGCCTTTCACCCAAAGGGCGGCGTAGATATGCACCATGATAACCACAATTAACGCTACTGCGGCAAAAGAATGCAACATTAACGCGAATCGGATCACCGGGATTGAGAAAGCAGGCGCAAAGTACGGACGCCAGATAATTACCCCGCTCACCAGCAGCAGCACCAGGAAGATAATCGCCGCCCAGAATACGCATTTCTGACCGAAGTTATAACGCCCGGTGTCACCCACTTCCTCGTTGACGACGATCTTACGAATATTCTTCGCCCAAAAGATATCATCCCGATTGATTAGATTGTGGTGCCAATAACGGAAAAACATGATGATGAACGAGGCAAACATAACCACGCCCACAAACGGGTGCAGAATTCGCGCCAGTTGCGGGGTGCCCAGGATATGCATCAACCAGTTGAAGGATGGGAATAAAAAGCCCAGCCCGCTCACCGCCGCCAGCACGAAGCAGAAGGCGACGATCCAGTGGTTGATGCGTTCCGGCGCCGTATAGCGCACGATGGTGTCACGTCGTTTCATTTGCGCACCTCGTCTTTCTCTTCATGCAGGTTGTCATCTTCCTCTTCCGCGCGGTTCGGACCGACGCCGACATAGTGGAAGACGCTGGCGGCAAAGGTCGCGGCAAAACCGAACGCGGCGAGCGGTTTCCAGACGCCTTTCCAGAACTTAACGGTTTCGCTGATTTCCGGGTTTTCCGGCAGACCGTGATACAGATTCGGCTTGTCGGCATGATGCAGCACGTACATGACATGCGTACCGCCTACTCCCGCCGGATCGTACAGACCCGCGTTGTCATAACCACGGGTTTTTAGTTCCGCCACACGCTCGCCCGCCAGCGTTTTCATATCCTCTTTCGAGCCAAAATGAATGGCGCCGGTTGGACAGGTCTTCACGCAGGCCGGTTCTTGCCCCACGGTCACGCGGTCAACGCACAGCGTACATTTATAGACGCGGTTGTCTTCCGGGTTGAGGCGCGGCACGTTGAACGGGCAGCCAGCGATACAGTAGCCGCAGCCGATACACTGCTCGGACTGGAAGTCGACAATACCGTTAGCGTACTGAATGATCGCCCCTTCCGCCGGACAGGCCTTCAGGCAGCCGGGATCGGCGCAGTGCATACAGCCATCCTTACGGATCAGCCACTCCAGTTTGTCGTTCTGTTCCACTTCCGAGAAGCGCATCACCGTCCAGGATTTCGCGGTTAAGTCCGCCGGGTTGTCATACACCCCGACGTTATTGCCCACTTCATCACGGATGTCGTTCCACTCGGAGCACGCCACCTGACACGCTTTACAGCCGATACAGGTGGTGACGTCGATGAGTTTCGCCACCTCTTCCTGGTGGTCCCGCGCCTGGGGCGCGGGGGTGAAACCGTTAGTGGCGGAACGACGAATGATGTCTTGCGATTGATAAGCCATAGGTCGTCTCCGTTACACCTTTTCCACGTTCACAAGGAAGGATTTAAACTCCGGCGTTTGCGTGTTCGCATCACCGACGAAAGGCGTTAACGTATTGGCGATAAAGCCTTTTTTCGCCACGCCTTCGTAGCCCCAGTGAATAGGAATACCGATGGTATCGATATCCTTGCCGTCCGCTTTCAGCGTGCGAATACGCTTGGTCACCACTGCTTTGGCTTTGATATAGCCGCGGTTCGAGGAGACCTTCACGGTATCGCCATGCGCGATGCCGAGCTTATTCGCCAGCTTCTCGCCAATTTCCACAAACTGTTCCGGCTGGGCGATAGCGTTAAGCAACGCGTGCTTGGTCCAGTAGTGGAAGTGCTCGGTCAGACGGTAAGTGGTTCCGACATACGGGAACTTATCCGCTTTACCCAGCGCGTCGGCATCGTCTTTAAAGATACGGGCGGCAGGGTTAGAGATAACGTTCGGGTGCAGCGGGTTAGTGCCCAGCGGCGTTTCAAACGGTTCGTAGTGTTCCGGGAACGGCCCTTCCGCCATCTTATCGATGGCAAACAGGCGACCCATCCCTTCCGGCTGCATGATAAACGGTCCGACGTCGCTGCCGGGCGCGGCGGCGCTGTAGTCCGGAATATCCCATCCGGCCCATTTTCCGCCTTCCCATTTCAGTAGCTGACGTTTCGGGTCCCAGGGATTACCCTGCGGATCGGCGGAGGCGCGGTTATAGAGGATGCGGCGGTTAAGCGGCCATGCCCATGCCCAGCCCAGCGTGTTGCCGAGACCCGACGGGTCGGCGTTATCACGACGCGCCATCATGTTGCCTTCCGGCGTCCAGCTACCGGCGAAAATCCAGCAGCCGCTGGACGTCGTACCGTCATCGCGCAGTTGCGCGAACGAACTGAGTTGTTGACCTTTCTTCACCACCACCGCGCCGGTTGCCGGATCGATAAGATCGGCCAGCGCTTTACCGTTACTTTCCATCGCCACTTCTTCAGAGGCGGGTTCGTATGGTTTGGTGTAGTTCCAGGTCATATTCAGCACCTGTTCCGGGTTGGCGCCGCCCTGTTCAGAGTACATCTTACGCAGGCGTAAGAAGATACCGGCGAGGATTTCGCCGTCGGTCATGGCAATTCCCGGGGCGTCCGCGCCTTTCCAGTGCCACTGCAGCCAGCGACCGGAGTTAACGATGGAACCATTTTCCTCGGCAAAACAGGTGGAAGGCAGACGGAACACTTCGGTCTGGATTTTCGCGGGATCAACGTCGTTCGACTCACCGTGGTTTTGCCAGAAGGTGGACGTTTCGGTGTTGAGCGGATCGATAGTCACCAGGTACTTCAGTTTGGAAAGCGACGCGACCACTTTGTTTTTGTTCGGGAATGAGGCCACCGGGTTAAAGCCCTGGCAGATATAGCCGTTGACCTTACCCTGTTTCATCATCTCGAAGTACTGCAACACGTCGTACCCTTTGTCCCACTTCGGTAGCCAGTCAAAGCCCCAGCTATTTTCCGCTGTCGCTTTATCACCAAAGAAGGCCTTCATCATCGAGACGAAGAATTTCGGATAGTTGCCCCAGTAGTTGACCTGATCCTTCAACAATGGCTTCGGCGTATTGGCAGCCAGATAGGTTTGCAGGTCGGTCTGTTTTTCGCTCGGCAGCGTCAGGTAGCCCGGCAGACTTTGCGACAGCAGTCCTAAGTCGGTCAGTCCCTGAATATTGGAGTGACCGCGCAGGGCGTTAACGCCGCCGCCCGCCATCCCCATGTTACCGAGCAGAAGCTGGATCATCGCCATAGTACGGATGTTCTGCGCGCCGATGGAATGCTGCGTCCAGCCCAGCGCGTACAGGAACGACGCGGTTTTATCTTTTGCGCTGGTTTCTGCAATGTACTCGCACACTTTCAGGAAGTCCGCTTTCGGCGTACCGCAGATATTTTCTACCACGTCCGGCGTATAGCGTGAGACATGCTGTTTCAACAGATTCCAGACACAGCGCGGGTGTTGCAGTGTCGTATCGCGTTTGGCAAAACCGTTTTCGTCCAGCTCATAGTGCCAACTAGTTTTATCGTACTGCCGCTTGTCTGCGTCATAGCCGGTGAACAGACCATCATCGAAGCCAAAATCTTCACGCACGATCAGGCTGGCATTGGTATAGGCCTCGGTGTATTCACGGTTGTATTTTTCGTTGGTCAGCAGATACAGCATCACGCCTGACAAGAAGGCAATGTCAGTACCAGAGCGTATTGGCGCATAGAAATCGGCCACCGACGCGGTACGCGTAAAGCGCGGATCGATCACAATCAGCTTCGCGCCGTTGTGAATTTTGGCTTCCATCGCCCAGCGGAACCCGACCGGGTGAGCTTCTGCGGCGTTACCGCCCATCACCACGACGAGGTTGGCGTTCTTGATGTCGACCCAGTGGTTGGTCATCGCACCGCGACCAAATGTTGGAGCAAGACTTGCTACCGTTGGTCCGTGTCAGACACGCGCCTGGTTGTCGACCGCGAGCATACCCAGCGCGCGGGAGAATTTTTGCGTTAAATAACCCGTCTCGTTACTGGATGCAGAAGCGCACAGCATCCCGGTGGTGAGCCAGCGGTTAACGGTAACGCCTTCGGCGTTCTGCGCCTGATAGTTGGCGTCGCGATCTTCCTTCATCAGTTTAGCGATTCGGTCAAACGCTTCTTCCCAACTGATCTGTTGCCACTTATCTGAACCCGGCGCGCGGTATTGCGGGAATTTCAGGCGGCTTTCAGAGTGGATAAAGTCCACCAGACCGGCCCCTTTCGGGCACAGCGCGCCACGGCTTACCGGATGATCCGGGTCCCCTTCGATATGGAAAATAGATGCTTTGGCGTTTTTCGCACCGTCGCCGAGGCTGTACATCAACAGCCCGCAGCCAACGGAACAGTAGGTGCAGGTGTTACGGGTTTCGCGGGTGCGCAGCAGTTTATATTGCCGTGTTTCCGCTAGCGCTACGCCGGGCGCGAAGCCCAGTGCCGCCGCCGTGGTGCCTGCCATACCGCCAGCGCAGATCTTAAAGAACTGCCTTCTGCTGACCTGCATGGTTTGCTCCTTGTTTCGACATTGTCACTTCTCTTTCACATTTCTCTATCTGAAACGCTCAGGGAGTGGTTGTTATTTTTCTTTGCGGACGGGCCCGCAAAGGTTCAGAATTGGATAAATTTTCCTCCATCCGGGAGGAGTTGTAACAGAATACCATAATGTTGGTGTGTGTGTTCTTATATGGTTAAAAGAAAGTGAACAATATACTGTCTGAAGAAGTCCTAAATGTGACTGATTTCACAACCTCACGCCAGTTGACTCTCTGGAAACGCGAGGATTTGCAGTCCCCCCAACTTGATGATGTTGCCGAGGAAGTGCCAGTGGCACTGGTGTATAACGGCATTTCGCATGTCGTTATGATGGCCTCTCCGAAAGATCTGACGCATTTCGCAATAGGGTTTTCTCTGTCGGAAGGGATCATTGACAGCCCGCGTGAAATCTATGGCATGGACGTTGTGCCGTCCTGTAACGGACTTGAAGTGCAGATTGATCTTTCCAGCCGTCGATTTATGGGGCTGAAAGCGCGTCGTCGCGCGCTGGCCGGACGTACCGGTTGCGGCGTATGTGGCGTGGAACAGCTCAATGACATCGGTAAGCCGGTGCAACCGCTGCCGTTTAGCCAAACGTTTAATCTCGGTAACCTTGATCGCGCGTTAAAACATCTGAATGATTTTCAACCGACGGGTAAGCTGACGGGTTGTACGCACGCTGCGGCGTGGGTCATGCCGTCGGGTGAACTGGCGGGGGGCCATGAAGATGTCGGACGCCACGTTGCGCTGGATAAACTGCTCGGCCGCCGCGCTACGGAAGGTGAGGAATGGCGGCAAGGCGCGGCGCTGGTTTCCAGTCGTGCGAGTTACGAAATGGTGCAGAAGTCGGCGATGTGCGGTGTGGAAATTTTGTTTGCGGTTTCTGCTGCCACCACGCTCGCGGTTGACGTCGCTGAGCGGTGTAATCTTACGCTGGTGGGGTTCTGTAAGCCGGGTCGGGCGACGATTTATACCCATCCGCAGCGGTTAATCGCAGACTAAAATAGTACCCTCTACATTTGCGTAAAATATATATTTTCTCAATTTTACAGCCTCTCTTGATAACGGAATCACGTATAGTGGCGAGGCCATACAGGTTTTAATCGTTTTTATGCTGGGCCGCAGCTTATTCCAGCCATTCACGAAGCGCTTGCTACCCGGTACTTCGAGCGAAAAAAGCGCCCTTGGGGCGCTCTTTCGACAGTCGCTAACGACTTATTTGCTCAGTTCAGCGGTCATATGCACGCGATTTGCAGCGTGAAAAGCTTAGAACTCACGCTCAAGATGATAGCCATTATAGGTATCGATGAGTTCGTTATAAGCTTTAACCACAGCCTCATAAGAACCATCTACCATATCGCCGCTGCCGCTATTGAGGTAGTCCTGCTCATGCGAGGTATACGCCACGTTATCGCGCACACGCCGAATGCGTTTTTTCACCTTGCCCTGGAATTTTTCCAGCTCAGAAATAAAACCAGGGAAGCTACGATGTTTATCTATATCAACGTTGATCTTCTCGTTTAGCTTCTGAGTATGCTCTTCAAAATCAGCGAGCTGTTTGCTTACTGCCGCCACATCAAAAGAATCATCAGCTACAGCGTCATTAAGCGTCTCGGCTTCCTGCATCGTCAAAAGCGTATAGTACTTAATGGATTTACCTTCTTTCTTCTCGGTCGCCTTAATTTCATTAGCCGCATGCTGCCCACTCATAATGGTAATCTCGGCGATATATTTTTTCGCAATGGGATCAAACTCATCGAACTGTTTTATAAACGTTTTATGGAACGCTTTAGCGCCAGCAAAGGCATCATCCTTGAAGTTATCTTGATCATAGTATTTATTCATACTATTGATTGTTTCAGCTAGTGGCCCAGCCGCATTAATAAATGCCAGAGCAGCACTATCCAGAGAGGCAAACGCCGGCTTTAATTCAGCCGCCGCCTTGATGTCTTTCCGGCAGTCCTGGATAAGTGCAGGATACACAGGAACCAGCGGAGAGGGATCGTCTTCCTTACCGGTAGGACCGGTGCGGAAATCGTCGAATGTGTTAGCATAACGATTTACAGCGCGGTAAATACCTGCCTGGAGATTATTATAACAATCAATGTAAACATTCAGCTTTTGGTTAAGAACATCGTTCGCATCTGCGCTTTCCGCTGATGTGGATTGTGTATTGCTCGCTGATGAATCCGCACTCTGAGCTACAGGTTGTTCGTCCGCTTTTTTTTCATCACAAGCGCTTAGCCCGGCAGTCATCAGCATAGCGATAATAATTGATGATAACAAATCCTTTTTCATTAGAATAACCTATAAATAATATCATTGAAATTTACAGATTCATTTTAATGAAAAAAAACAGGTATGTGATTTATTCAACACGAAAAATACTTAATCCATATTTCATTATAATTAACATTATCAATATCAATGTGTTCGTTAAAATAAGAGAACCCCAACGTAAATATACAAAAGGCAATTAAATGAAAAGGAATTTATTATCCTCAGCGATAATCATTGCGCTAATGACCCTGGGCGCAACAGGATGTGATGACAATAATGTTAAAACCGAGGCGACGCCGGCCGCCAGCAGTCAGCCTGCGACGCCAGCGCCTTCTCAGACGTCGGAAACGCAATCTGGCGAAAGTCCAGCACAGCCCCCAGCAGCGAAGCCAGAAACGGCAACTCAGCCCCCGGCGGCGAAGCCAGAAACGCCAGCTCAGCCGGAGGTTGACGCTGAAGAAGTTTATAGTGAAAAAATGGATGTCTATATCGATTGTTTTAATAAACTTCAATTGCCCGTTCAGCGCAGTTTGGCGCGTTACGCGGATTGGGTGAAAGACTTTAAAAAAGGTCCGACAGGGAAAGAGAGCCTGGTTTATGGCATTTATGGTATTACGGAGTCTTACATAACGAATTGCCAGAAAGAGATGAAACAGGTGGCCGCCTTAACGCCATTACTTGAGCCTATTGATGGCGTTGCCGTTAGCTATATTGATAGCGCCGCCGCGCTGGGTAATACCATTAACGAAATGGAAAAATATTATACCCAGGAAAACTATAAAGATGATGCCTTTGCTAAAGGTAAGGCGCTGCATCAGACATTACTGAAGAATATCGAGGATTTTAAACCCGTCTCGGAAAAATATCATGAGGCTATTCAGGAAATAAATGACAGGCGGCAATTGACACAGTTGAAGAGAATAGAAGAAGCGGAAGGTAAAACATTTAACTATTATTCTCTGGCTGTCATGATTTCGGCAAAGCAGATCAACAAGGTTATTTCTGCCGATACCTTTGATGCCGAAGCGATGATGAAAAAAGTCGCGGAACTGGAAACAATGATTGCGCAATTGAAAGAAGTGAATACTGATGGCCGTAATTCTTCTTTCATCAGCTCTGCGGCTGATTATCAGCTACAAGCTAAAAAATATATTCGTCGCATCAGAGACAATGTTGAGTATTCTGATTTTGAAAAGAAACGGGTGCAGGACCCTGCAACAGGATGGATGGTTGCGGATTCTTATCCGGCGTCGTTGAGAAGTTATAACGAGATGGTGGATGATTATAACCGCCTGCGTTGAGTGACGGCACATTAACTGAGCGCAGGCTGGCGCAAGTGCCTATAAAATTACGCTATAACGCCAATAAAAAGCGCCGATCAGGCGCTTTTTTCGTTTATGTATTCCTCATCAGGCAATATCCGTAAAAATAGCTGACGTAAACATTAACTAAAGAGAGCTATTAGAAAAACCAGTAATCTGAAGCTATCACAAGATGTTGACGTCACGCTGGAAGGTACTGGTAGTGTCATTGAGGATCGGCATTTATATGGAAAGCATTTATCCCGCCTGATGCGAAAATTCTGAGCCACTGCAGCATAGGGCGGCCCAGCCTTCATCACTTATAGGGTGTCACGTCCAACTGTTCTGTAAGACGTTAATTAATACCCGCCATTCGTAATAACGCGGTCACTACCGCGGCGGCGATAATCACCACAATAAGCGGCATTTTACGCCAGGCTAAAAATACGGCGAAGCCAACCCCAAGAACGCGCGCCATTCCGGCAAAATGTTCGCCTTCGTAAAAGGTGGTCGCCAGCGCGACGGAGAATAGCAGCACCGTTGCCGCATCCGAGAGCAGCGCCTGTGAACGCTCAGACAGCGCCAGACGGCTGCCAAGTTTCGCGCCGCCGAGGCGCATCAAATAGGTTCCCGCAGACAAAAGAGCAATACCGATAATAAATAGCGTCATATTGCCCATTATTTTTTCCTCGCCAGTAGGCCAAGCAGCGAAAGCAACACCGGCAATCCGGCAGCCACAAAAGGAACGGCGGCAAGCGACAGCGCGGCGCCGCTGCAACCACGAATCAATGTGGTGCGGTTTTTAAACGCCGGGATCACCAGCGCCAGTAAGATTGCCGGGAATACGGCATCCAGACCGATGGTTTCTGGGGCCGGAAGCAGTTTGCCGACACCTGCGCCAATCAGTGTGCCAATCGGCCAGAATAGGGCGACGCCCAGACCGCATAGCCAGTAGGCGGCTTTACGTTGTTCGGGTGTTTTTTGCGACAGGCCGAACACCACGCTCTCATCATTCATAATATGGCAGCCGAAAAAGCTGGCGGCGCGGGTGCCAACCAAATCGCGCACCGTTACGCCAAACGGCACGTGGCGCGCATTCACCAGCAGTCCTGCCGCCGCCGCCGCTAACGGATTGCCGCCGCTGGCAACAATGCCGATAAACATAAATTCGGACGCGCCCGCCAGTACAAAAATAGAGAGGACAAACGGCACCCACAGTGGGAAACCGTAGGCCATCGCCAGTGAGCCATAGGACATGCCGACGACGCCCACGGCCAGGCACACTAAAAATATCGCTTTTATCGTGTCTCCCTTGAGACAGGAAAAATAGTGTTTCATCTTCTTTAGTCATATCGAACGAATTTTCATTATAATGAACGGAACAGATTTGCTTTACAAGACGAACATTTCGTTCGTTATAGTGAACGTTGGATGCTTTATGACACAACCTATTAGCGTCATTGCCAGAAGTCTGGTACGCGAACGCCAGCGAACCGGACTGTCGCTGGCGGAGATTGCGCGGCGCGCAGGCATCGCTAAATCTACGCTTTCACAACTGGAAGCAGGGAACGGCAACCCCAGCCTGGAGACGTTATGGTCGCTATGCGTCGCGCTCGACATTCCCTTTGCCAGGCTGCTGGAGCCGCAGGTACAAAAAACGCAGGTGATTCGCCGCGGAGAAGGCACCAAAGTGGTGGCGGAGCAGGCGCATTATCAGGCGATATTACTGGCGGCATGTCCGCCCGGCGCGCGGCGTGATATCTATCTGCTGTTGACGCAGCCGGGGGCCGACCGGATCTCTCACCCGCATCCGCCGGGGTCGGTGGAACATATTATTGTTACGCAGGGAAAAGCCCTCGTCGGCTTAACCGAGGCGCCGGAAGAGCTGGCGGAAGGCGATTACATTTGTTATCCCGGCGACCAGGCGCATATCTTTAAAGCGCTGGAACCGGATACTCTGGCTATCCTGGTAGCGGAGCAGAATTGAAATTGCCGGATGGCGGCGTAACCGCCTTATCCGGCCTACAAAAAATAAAACCGTAGGCCCGGTAAGCTTGCGCCACCGGGCACACGACTTACTGCAGATAGAACACCTCTTTTAGCTCTGCGCTGACCGGGCTGTTATCCGGATTCGCGGGCATAACGTCACGCATATGTTTCCACCAACGCTGGCAAACGTCGGTGCTGGCAACGGCGTTCCAGCGCTCCTCGGATTCAATCTCAACGGTGGCGAACAGCAGATTGCGCTTCTGATCGAGATAAATCGCGTAGTGATGCGCGCCGTGAGATTTTAATACGGCTTCCAGCTCCGGCCAGATTGGGTTATGACGACGCTGATACTCCTCGTGCGCGTCGGCATTTACCTGCATCACAAAGGCTTTGCGGATCATAACGCCTCCAGGTACAGCTCGCGAACTTCATCGCGGCTGGCGGTGCGCGGGTTACACGGCGCGCACGGGTCGGCGAGGGCTTTATCCAGCCAGCCTTCGATATCTTCTTTTGTGACGCCCAGCTTGCTGAAACCTTCTGGAATGCCGACGCGTTTGCTCAGCGTACGGATAGCGTTAATCGCTTCCTGACTTGCGGCTTCGTCAGACATACCGCGCGTCTCCACGCCCATCGCCTGAGCGATGCGGGCAAAACGCGCGACGGCGTTCGGACGGTTAAAGTTCTCGACAATTGGCAGCAGGATAGCGTTGCAGACGCCGTGCGGCAGGTTGTGAGTTGCGCCCGGCTGGTGCGCCAGCGCGTGAACCAGCCCCAAACCGGCGCTGTTGAACGCCATGCCTGCCAGGTACTGGCCGAATGCCATTTGCTCACGGGCTTCGAGGTTATGGCCATCGTCAACCGCTTTCGGTAGCCACACATTGATTAAGCGAATCGCTTCCAGCGCGTTAGCGTCGGTGAGCGGATGCGCGCCAACGGAGACATAGGCTTCCACCGCATGGGTCAGGGCATCCATGCCGGTTGCGGCAGTCACAGAAGCCGGGATTTCCAGCATAACGCTGGCGTCATCCACGGCAATATCCGGGATGATATTCGGGTCGATGATCACCTCTTTGACCTTACGGGCAGAGTCGATAATCACCGCGTTGCTGGTCATCTCTGCCGCGGTACCTGCCGTAGTATTAATCGCTACCAGCGGTACGCCGGCGTTTTTCACTTTGCCGACGCCGGAGTAGGCGGTAGATGGACCTGGGTTGGCGGTCAGAATTTTCACCGCTTTTGCGGTATCGATCGGGCTGCCGCCGCCGAAGGCGATAATGTAGTCACATTCTGCGCTCTGATACGCCGCAAAACCTTTCTGCACCAGCTCTTCTGTCGGGTTTGGGAACACCTCATCAAACAGGTGGTAAGACATTTGATGTTCATCCAGTGCGCTAAACAGGCTATCCAGCAGGCCCAGCTTTACCAGTTGACCATCGGTAACGATCAGCGCTTTGCCCCATTGCTTATTCGCCACGAGGTTCACCATATCGGCAATCGCTCCAGCGCCATGCAGGCTAATTTTTGGCAGTGCCAACATAAAGCTCATCACTATTCTCCTTAAAAAAATTCCCTGTTGCCCGATGGCGCTACGCTTATCGGGCCTACGGTAAAATGCGCACCGTCCTGTAGGCCGGATAAGGCAAAGCCGCATCCGGCGTTGAGTTGGGAGGTATCAGTACAGATCTACGGCGCTGGCCAGCGGTGTCACGCCAAAACGTTTGCCGAGTGCGACCAGTTCTTCGCGCGTGATGGTCTGCTTCATACCGCCCATCGAATAGATTTTGACTAATACCTCAGCGGATTTCTCTGCGGTATCTATCAAACCGAAGGTTTCATCCAGCGTAGGTCCGCTTCCGAACACGCCGTGGAACGGCCACAGCACCAGCGAATGTTTCTGCATTTCTTGCGCGGTGGCCTGGCCGATTTCATCGGTGCCTGGCACCATCCACGGCAGAATGCCGACACCGTCCGGGAATACCACCAGACATTCGGTGCTGCCTTCCCACAGTTTGCGGGTGATCAGCGCAGTGTTGTTTTCCAGTACGTAGGTGAGGGCGATCAGGTTAGTCGCATGGCAATGCATAATGACGCGGTCTTTGCCGTGGGTGGCTTTGATGCGTTCGCAGTGGGAAAGGAAATGCGCCGGGAGTTCAGAGGTGGGTACCGCGTCGTGGGTTAAGCCCCACAGAATGTGGTAGCCTGCGCCGTCGCTGTCGATTTTGACCACGCCTAAATTGGCTGCCGGATCGAGCTGCACGTTGCGGAAGAATTTGCCGGAACCGGTAACGATAAACGGCGTATTCGCCAGCAGCGGCATGGGTTGACTTAGCGCGATATAGCGTGGTTTTTCGTGGAAATTAGTCGCAAAAGGCGCGATATCGGCTTCATCCAGACGTAGCGTCAGGTTACCGCCATTACGTTCGTCCCACCCTTTCAGCCACGCATCAGACGTGGCTTTAATCATGCCCTGGACAAACCAGGAATCGGTAATATTTTGCATGTTCGTGTTCCCATTCATTGCCCGAAGGTTATTCGGGTCTTACGTAGGCCGGATAAGCGCAACGCCATCCGGCAATCGTGTTTCATTTATTGCCGGATGGCGACGCGGGCGTCTTATCCGGCCTACAGATCAGGTGTCGCTGTCAGCTACGTTTGCTCAGGATCTCTTTTTCGTAGGCGCGAACGCTGTCCAGCCACTGGCTGCCAGCCGGCGTGTCGTGACGCTGGCAATACATTTCCCAGACGGCCTGCCACGGCAGAGATTTCTGCTCTTCCAGCAGCGCCAGACGCGCGGTGTAATCGCCGCTGGCTTCAAGCTGACGCAGTTGATCTGTGGGTTCCAGCAGAGCGCGCAGCAGCGCTTTTTTCATGTTGCGGGTACCGATAACCCACGCGGCGACACGGTTGATAGAGGCGTCGAAGAAATCCAGACCGATATGCACACGGTCGAACAGGTTATGACGGACGATTTCGCTGGCAATTGCCTGGGTTTCATCGTCCAGGAGCACCACGTGGTCGCTATCCCAGCGTACCGGGCGGCTAACGTGCAGCAGCAGCCGTGGCACGTAGAGCATGGCGGCGGAAATTTTGTCGGAAATCACTTCAGTGGGATGGAAGTGGCCCGCATCCAGGCACAGCGCGGTCTGACGGCTGGTGGCGTAGCCCATGTAGAACTCATTGGAGCCGACGGTGTAGCTTTCCGCGCCGATGCCAAACAGTTTGCTCTCAACGGCGTCGATGTGGTGCGCCGGATCGAATTTCTCGCTAATGACCTCATCCAGCGCTTCCAGCAGGCGCTGGCGCGGGGCTAAACGGTCGACGGTAATGTCTTTCATGCCGTCCGGGATCCAGATGTTCATCACCGACGGCGTGCCGAGCTGCTCACCAAAGTATGCCGAGACGCGGCGGCTGGCCTTGCAGTGATCGATCCAGAACTGGCGAATTTTCGCGTCTGGATGAGAGAGGGTAAAACCGTCAGCGCTCAGTGGATGAGAAAAACAGGTGGGGTTGAAATCCAGCCCCAGCCGGTTCGCTTTCGCCCACTCCACCCAGTTTTTAAAATGCTCCGGTTTGATCTGGTCGCGGGCAACCGGCGTATCCGACTCAAGATAAATGGCGTGCAGGTTCAGCCGTTTTGGTCCTGGGATCAGACGCAGCGCCTGTTCCAGATCGGCGCGCAGTTCGGTGGCGTTACGCGCTTTGCCCGGATAGTTGCCGGTTGACTGAATTCCGCCCGTCAACGAACCTTCCGGGTTCTCGAATCCGGCAACATCGTCGCCCTGCCAGCAGTGCATGGAAACCGGCAGGCGATCGAGCTGGCGCAGCGCCTCCTCGACATCAATACCTACTGCGGCGAAACGTTGTTTTGCCAGTTCCCAGGCTTGTTCCAGTTGAGTGGTCATGCGCAAAGCTCCTTTGTCTGTCGTTTGGGTTGAAACTGCGCAACGTGGCGGGCAATTTCACTATCAGGATTAGGGATATAGGTTGTCAGGTCGTAGTTAGCGCTGACGACCTGACGGAAGTCATCGACGTTGTTTAATTCGTCGAGGGTCATAAGCTGAATACCAATATTGCCAAGGGTGGAGGCTTCAACCGGCCCGGCCATCACGCGAATACCACATGCATCGGCGCACAACTGGTTGAGTAGCGCGTTTTGGCATCCGCCGCCGACAATATGCAGTTGGGTAAATTTTTCGCCGCGCAGATTTGCCAGTTCGTGCAGAATGTCGGCATACAACAGCGCCAGACTGTCGAAAATGCAGCGCGCCAGTTCGGCATCGCTGACGGGAACGGGCTGGTCGGTCTCGCGACAGGCGGCCTGGATTTCAGCGCGCATATCGTCAGGATTGATAAAGCGATCGTCATTCGGGTTAATCAGGAAACGGCAGGCCGGCAGCGCTTCTGTTTGGGCGATAAGCGCAGGCAGATCGGTAATGCGCCGTTCTTTCAGCACACGCTGGAGCAGCCACAAACCCATAATGTTTTTCAGTACCCGATAACGCCCTTCCGCGCCGCCTTCGTTGGTGATATTGGCGGCCAGCGCCTCATCAGTGGTGTAGGGCATTTTGCTTTCAAAACCCATCAATGACCAGGTGCCTGAAGACAGGTAAGCGCTATGTTTATTTGCCAGCGGAGAGGCAATAACGGCGCTGGCGGTATCGTGGCTGGCGACGGCTACCACCGGAATACGGTTGCCCTGCGGGCAAATCCAGTCGCCGATAACATTGCCAGGGTGCGAGGGGCGACCGAACCAGCTCTTTTTCGCGCCGGTCCACGCCAGCAAGGTATCGTCCCAGTCATCGGTATTGATATTGACCAACTGGGTGGTCGTGGCGTTGGTGTATTCCCAGTTCATTTCACCGGTCAGGCGGTAGCTGAAATAATCGGGCATCAGCAGTGCATGAGCGACCTGCGCCGTTAACTCAGGCTGTTGTTTCGTCAGCGCGCGTAGCTGATAGATGGTGTTAAACGGCAGAAACTGAATCCCGCTGCGGCGATAGATTTCGCTTTTGCCGATCTGGACCAGCGCTTGCGGCATGATGCCCGTGGTACGGTTATCGCGGTAGGAGACCGGCAGGCCGACACGCTGACCTTGTTTATCCAGCAGGACATAATCGACGCCCCAGGTGTCGATGCCGATGCTGTCTATAAGAATGCCTTCATTGCAGACTTTCTTCAGACCAAGACGGATATCCTTTTCCAGACTGTCGATGTCCCAGGTGTCAAACCCGTCTGTTTTTTGTAGGCAGTTCACAAAACGGTGAATTTCACGTAGCGTCAGGGTACGGTGTTTGCTGTCGTAACGCGCCAGCATCACGCGCCCGCTGGATGCGCCGAGATCAACCGCGACACAATGGCGAAAAGTCATAATCAGGTCCTTCTTAGAGTCATTGCGCACAGTCTAAAAAAGCCCTCAAAGACCTACCTTCTCGTTACTGACAGGAAAATGAGCCGCTGGCAACAAGGCAAAGATGAACGTGATAGCGTTCACAGTTTCTACTAATAGGCCGGTGTGATGTCGTCCGCATTTCCCGCTTTTTCCCGCCTTTTCTTGAAAAAAAGACCATGTTTGCGCGCTTTAGCGTCAAAAATTTAAGGTGAGGCCGATAACCCTTAATTACTATTCGGACATGTTGAATTCAGGAGGAAGCAACCATGACCGTACTGCATAGCGTGGATTTTTTTCCATCAGGTAAAGCACCCGTGGCGATTGAACCTCGTCTGCCGCAAGCCGCTTTCCCTGAACATCATCATGATTTTCATGAAATCGTGATTGTGGAACACGGTACGGGCATTCATGTATTCAACGGGCAGCCGTATACCATCAGCGGCGGTACCGTGTGTTTTGTTCGCGATCACGACCGGCATTTATATGAACATACCGACAACCTATGCCTGACGAATGTACTGTGGCGTTCACCGGACGCCTTCCAGTTCCTGGCGGGGTTGGATCAATTGCTGCCGCAGGAGCAGGATGGTTACTATCCTTCTCACTGGCGGGTGAATCAGAGTGTGTTGCAGCAGGTGCGCCAGTTGGTCGGTCTGATGGAGCACGCCGGAGACGGCATGGATGCGCCTGCCGTGGCGAATCGCGAAATTTTGTTTATGCAACTACTGGTGTTGTTACGCCGCAGTAGCCTGATGGAAGGCGCGACCAATAACGACGCCAAACTCAACCAACTGATGGCATGGCTGGAAGACCATTTTGCGGAGGAGGTTTGCTGGGAGGCGGTAGCCGAACAGTTTTCGCTGTCGCTACGCACGCTGCATCGTCAGCTTAAACAGCATACCGGGCTGACGCCGCAACGTTACCTTAATCGCCTGCGTTTGATCAAAGCCCGGCATTTATTGCGCCATAGCGATCATAGCGTGACAGAAATCGCGTACCGCTGCGGTTTTGGCGACAGTAACCACTTTTCGACTCTGTTTCGCCGAGAATTTAACTGGTCGCCGCGGGATATCCGTCAGGGACGCGATGCGATAATCCAGTAACGCGAACGCTATCAACGTTTTCGTCGCCAATATGCTGATAATTATACCCTTTAATACCGGATGGCGGCTGCGCCTTACCTGGCCTACGGCGGCGAGCGGTAGACAGAATAAGCGTAGCGCCATCCGGCAAGCATTCAACATGAGGTGCTGCGGTGGCAAATCAGTTAATCCTTTTGAAAAAAGATTTTTTTACTGATGAGCAGCAGGCCGTTACGGTTGCCGATCGCTATCCACAGGATGTTTTTGCGGAACATACGCATGAGTTTTGTGAACTGGTGATGGTCTGGCGGGGCAATGGCCTACACGTTCTTAATGAGCGCCCATACAGAATTACCCGCGGCGATCTGTTTTACATTCGTGCTGAAGACAAACACTCCTATACCTCCGTTAACGATCTGGTGCTGCAAAATATCATTTACTGCCCGGAGCGTTTGAAACTCAATGTAAACTGGCAGGCGATGATTCCCGGCTTTCAGGGAGCGCAGTGGCATCCTCACTGGCGGCTGGGCAGTATGGGAATGAATCAGGCGCGGCAGGTCATTAACCAGCTTGAACATGAGAGTAATGGACGCGATCCGCTGGCGAATGAGATGGCGGAATTGCTGTTTGGTCAACTGGTGATGACGTTAAAACGGCATCGCTACGCGACCGACGATCTTCCGGCAACCTCCCGAGAAACCCTGTTGGATAAATTAATTACCGCTTTGGCTAATAGCCTTGAGTGTCCCTTTGCGCTGGATGCGTTTTGCCATCAGGAACAATGCAGCGAACGGGTGCTGCGGCAGCAGTTTCGCGCCCAAACCGGGATGACGATTAATCAATATTTACGCCAGGTCCGTATTTGCCACGCGCAGTATCTGCTTCAGCATAGCCCGCTGATGATTAGTGAGATTTCGATGCAGTGCGGTTTTGAAGATAGTAATTATTTTTCAGTGGTGTTCACGCGGGAAACCGGGATGACGCCGAGCCAATGGCGTCATCTCAGTAATCAAAGCGATTAACTGGCCATGCCTAAACCGACAATATTCGCCGCGATAATAATTACCACGCAGCCGAGGCTTAATACGGCAACGGGACGGCGGCCAGCATTTTTCCACTCTTTTAGCACCAGACCGACAAGCCCCCCGCACAGCACATAGAAGCTCATGTGCAGCATCCAGCTCATGTAGTCATATTGCGCGGGAATGCGCGCGTGACCCCAGGCATAGAAAAAGAACTGTAGATACCACATCAGACCGCCAAGCGCGGACAGCAGAATATTGCTGATAATCAACGGTCTTGCCAGCGAGAAGTCGGCTTTTATCGACAGATTTGGCACTTTTGCCAGGCGGATAAAACAGAAACCGAGGTTCACCAGCGCGCCGCCGCCCATAATCACCACGTAACTCGGCAGCGCGACATAGAGCGGGTCAACGCCAAGCGCGGCAGCAGCTTCATGCATCGGTTTCGCGGCGTTCATGGCAAAAGACATCCCCGCCGAGAAAATACCGCACATCACTGCCAGCAGAAGCCCTTTCTTCAGATTGAACTCCTCCGCTTTAATGCCCATTTTGCGTTCTTTTAACTGTCCGGCGCGCGTCACAATCCCGACGCCGATCAGCGCGACAAAAACGCCAAGTAGCGTCATGCGTCCCCCTTCGGTATGGATTAACACATCGAAGTTACCGTTGATGATAGGCGTCATCAGCGTGCCGACGATAAGCGTAATGCCGATAGCGATGCCGATACCCATCGACATCCCGAGATAACGCATGGTCAGACCGTAATTAATATTGCCGATGCCCCACATGGCGCCGAACAGAAAAACCGGTAAAAGGGTGGAGAGGTTAAACTGTCCATAATAGGCCCAGAAATCAGGCAGTAACAGAGCGCTAATTGTCCACGGCAGAATAAGCCATGAGACGATGCCGCCCACTGACCACATGGTTTCCCATGACCACTGTTTCACTTGCTTGAACGGGGCATAGAAGCAGGCTGCACTGGCCGCCCCTATCAAATGCCAGAAAATACCCATCGTAATCGCGTTACTCATGACATGTTCCTCATTATTTTTTATGGACGGGATACCCCTTCCGTTTGCATGAGTTTAAAAATTACGCAGCCTGGTAACCTTATAACGATTGCCGCCGTTGGGTGTATTCTGGCAATCAGCACGTTAATGAAGTGATTAACTTCACGTTTTAAAAAAGTCGGAGCGCATCGTGACCGTCTGGATGTTATTTAAATCAGTGGGTAATATTTGTTTTCTAAAATACCTTCATCATAACGACACGAAACGACTTAGCTGGCAACAATGCAAAGAAAACGCTGCGTGAGATCACATAATGGGAATAGTCTGACTTACCGTTTGATAAAAGGGTAGTTATACAGTAATTATTTAGTTGTTTTATTTGTATTTACAATTTAAATATATTGAAATTAACGTTAGGAATCAATAAAATATAAATATAAGGAAAGTCCTATATTGGTGTTGTTGATGACGCTTTGATTTTTATGTTATATGGCGAATATAAATTTCATTTATTTTATTTTGCTTTTTGAATATTATCCCAATTTTAAATTAAAGATCTTTGCCTATATTGTCGCCATTCACATTGCGTATTATGGTTGTAACGGTCTGACATAAAACAACGTTTTAATTTTAAATTAAATGGATTCTGTTATGAGAAAATCTCTTTTCTTACTATTACCTCTTGTTGTAACAAATGCGCATGCAGTATATGTCGATGTTCGTCATGAATATCTTGATGACAGTAAAGCTAACTATGACCGTGCGTATATTTCTCATCGGTTTGCGAATGGTGTTGGTTTTGCGATAGAAGCTATCTCAAAATCAGGCGGGGATGACACCAATAAAGCGTTTAATGACCTGGAAACACAGGGTAACGAATATACGATAAGCTACCAATTTAAAACCGGTGATGTCGCCTGGCAACCGGGTTTTGTGCTGGAAACAGGCAACGGTTACTCTACCTATAAGCCTTACTTCCGCGCGACGTGGACATTAAATGAAAGCTGGTGGGTTGGTGCGCGCTATCGCTTTGAATATGTACGCCGTTCTTCTGATATCCGTGATGATGATACCATCAATCGTATGGATGTCTGGGCGGGTTATAAATGGAACAACTTTGACTGGACAATCGAAGGAATTTATAAGAAAGCCGATAAATATGATCTTTACGATGGCGGCAAAGATAACTATGAATATAACTTCAGAACTGCCTATATTATTGACCAATGGTCGCCATTCGTTGAGGTAGGTAATGTTTCCGTCAATAGCAACAGCGATGAAAGACAAACCCGTTTCCGCGTGGGTATAGGCTACACATTCTAATCATTATCCCTGTTTATTATTTATTCCCTTTTCCGGCTACTTTATAGGTAGCCGGTTTTTTTTACCTGGTGATGACCTGCGGATAATTATTATCGTGCGTTGGCCGGATAAGACGCGAATCGCCATCCGGCAACGAGATGTGCAGGAAACTATGCGCTTACATGATGCCCAGTAGACGGGGTAAGAACAGTGTGATTTCCGGAATGTAGGTAATTAATAACAGAACGCCGATAATCGCGCCGTAAAAAGGCAGCAACGGTTTAATCACTTCCTCAACTTTGACCTTACCGACGCTCGCCCCGACATATAAACCACTGCCAACTGGCGGCGTAATGGTGCCAATCGCCAGGTTATAGATCATGATAATGCCGAAATGCACCGGATCGACGCCCAGTTTAGCCATGATCGGCAGCAGAATCGGGGTAAAAATCAGAATGGCCGGACCGATATCCATAAATGCGCCGATAATCAACAAAAAGACGGTAATGACTAACAGGATAACCAGTTTATTGGCGGAAATACCGAGGATCATATCGCTCAGCGCCGCAGGAATATTGGTGATCGACATCGAGAAGGACATCGCCGAAGAGGTTGCCAGCAGGAACATGATGACCCCGGTCATTACCACTGTCTGGAGCAAAATCGAAGGCAAATCCTTAATTTTCAGCGTGCGGTAAAACACCATCGTCAACAATAATGTATACACCACGGCAATCGCGGAGGCTTCAATGGCGGTGAAAATCCCCTGCACAATGCCGCCGACGATAATCACGATCAGCAGCAGGCTGGGAATGGCCTCAACGGCAACTTTTAGCGCCATGCCTTTTTGGACGGTGAAGAAAACCCGATAATTTCGACGCTTAGCGACCACCAGCGTGACCAGCATACAGCCAACGCCCCACAGCACTCCCGCGACCAGACCGCCGGCGAACAGAGCGGCAATCGATGTTCCCCCGCTTGCCAGCGCATAAAGGATAAAAGCCGTGGTGGGCGGAATTAACATTCCCGTCGGCGCGGAGGCGATATTCACCGCGGCCGCAAAGCCGCGATCGTAACCTTCGCGCGCGCTCATCGGCACCATCACGCCGCCGATGGAGGTTGAGGCGGCAATCGCCGATCCGGAAATTGCACCGAACATCATATTGCCGACGATGTTGGTATAAGAGAGCGAGCCGGGCAGTTTGCCAGTAAACAGTTTGGCAAAATTGACCAGCCGGGCGGCAATTCCCCCGCTATTCATGATCACCCCGGACAAAACGAAGAACGGCACGGCCAGCAAGGCAAAACTGTCCAGGCTGGAGAACATTTTTTGCGCGGTGGCGAACATCGAAATATCGAAAGGCAGTACCAGCATCATGGTGCTAAAAGAGGCGATAACGATGCAGATCCCGATAGGCGCGCCCATGGCCAGTAAAACAACAAAGACGGCAATTAGCGTACAGGACGCAAAAATAGGGTCAATCATGTGATTTCTCCAGAGTGTGCTCAGTGGTATCCGTGGCGGAATGGATAGCTTTCAGGGCGTCAACGATATTCAGCAGCCCATAGAGGATGATCAGTACGCCCGCGCAGGGGAGCGCGTAATAAATTTTTCCCATCGGAATGCCCAGCGCAGGGGAGATTTGCAGCATAGAAATCGCAGAAATCTTTAAGCCGCCGATAATCAATACCCAAATGGAAAACGCGATAAAAATGACCTGCAGAATAATATCCCACCAGCCGCGAATCGTCGGCGACACCTTATCCAGTAAGAGAGTCAGGCTAATATGCTGTTTCTGACCGGCGACAAAAGCCATGCCCAGCATTGATACCCACACCAGGAGAAATCGCAGCATCTCTTCGGTAAGGGTGCTGGGAACGCCCAGAATGTAGCGGCTCACCACCTGCCAGCAGGCGATGCCCACCATTATCGCCAGCACCAGGCAACAGATAGCGCCCAGCAATAAATCAAGTCCTTTTCTGAATGTGTTCATCTTAATTTCCTGATTAGATTAATTTTTTGCTGTCTGGATACGTTGATACAGCCCGTAAAGCCGCGGTTTGTTTTTCAGACCGTCGTAAATAGGCTGTACTGCCTTCTGGAAGGGTTTTTTGTCGATCTCGTAGAATTCAACGTTGAAATCTTTTACCGCCGCCAGCCTGGTTTTCTCTATTTCCTTGTCCCATGCGGCTTTCTCAAATTCGATCGACGCCTTGATGGCGGCTTCGACGATGCGCTGCTGTTCCGGCGTCAGCTTTTCCAGCGTGAGGGTACTCATTAGCAGGATATCGGGAATGCGGGTGTGCATATCGTAGGTGTAATAACGGGCGACTTCGCCGTGGCGGGCGATGGTGAGAGCGAACTCATTGTTTTCCGCGCCGTCGAGAATGCCTTGTTGTAACGAGGTATAGACCTCCGCCTGGCTCATGGCGATGGGCGAAGCGCCCAGCAGTTTGAGGGTTTGGATCGCCGTCTCACTCTGCATGACGCGGATCTTCTTCCCGCG
Organism: Salmonella sp. SJTUF15591; assembly: GCF_043356435.1. Classification (NCBI taxonomy): domain Bacteria; kingdom Pseudomonadati; phylum Pseudomonadota; class Gammaproteobacteria; order Enterobacterales; family Enterobacteriaceae; genus Salmonella; species Salmonella sp. SJTUF15591. The sequence goes on from NZ_JBEUJO010000009.1 coordinate 60,152, forward strand.
TAAATCCTCAATGCGTTTAACCGGCGCTTTGCTCATATAAAAATTACGCGCGCCGGAATCATACCAGCCTACGCCGACAAACCCCTGCGCGGCGGTGGACTGATAAACAGGCTCCATCACCTGTGGGTTATCCATTACGCGGTAGTATTCATCGACGGTGGCAAACAGGTAGGGAAGTGAGAACACGCCGTACTCAGGCGAAAAACTCTCCATCAGCCCGGACGACACTTTAGTGATGTCGACGACGCCGACCTGCGTCAACTCCACCAGTTCGCGCTCGCCGCCAAGCTGTCCGTCCGGGAAGTACTGTACTTTGATATCGCCGCCCGTTTTCTCTTCAACTTGCTGCCCCAGGAAGTGCAACGCATCTTTTACCGGCTGGCTATTTTCAGCGTAGGCCAGGCGCAAAATGGTTTCGCCGTGGGAGAAGAAAGAGAGTGTGGAGAGTAAGGCCAACGTAGCCAGACGTATAAAACCAGGTTGCTTCATAATTCCCTCGCAATTGTAATAATTTACCGGGAATGTAATAGCATGGTGAAATTATAACCTTCTTGATTTTGCCACCGCTGACAAAAATTGGCACCAAAAGAAAGATTTTGAAACCCTGTTTCACATTTCATGATTTCCAGGAATTCATCAACAGGCGGTTTCGGTTGGAGGCGTAAAAGACGTTTTTTTTCAGCGGATGCCGTAACGTTTATAACCATGGAAAAAGTACGGCATTGATAATCATTTTCAATATCATTTAATTAACTATAATGAACCAACTGCTTACGCGGCGTTAACACTGTGCCGCTCGACAATAATGGAGATGATTATGAGTTATACACTGCCATCCCTGCCGTACGCTTATGATGCACTGGAACCGCACTTCGATAAGCAGACGATGGAGATTCACCACACCAAACACCATCAAACCTATGTCAACAACGCTAACGCGGCGCTGGAAAACCTGCCTGAGTTTGCTGACCTGCCGGTTGAAGAACTGATTACTAAACTGGACCAGGTGCCAGCGGACAAAAAAACCGTGCTGCGTAACAACGCGGGCGGCCACGCTAACCACAGCCTGTTCTGGAAAGGGCTGAAAAAAGGCACCACTCTGCAGGGCGATCTGAAAGCGGCTATCGAGCGTGACTTCGGTTCCGTTGACAACTTCAAAGCTGAATTCGAAAAAGCAGCAGCAACCCGTTTCGGCTCCGGCTGGGCGTGGCTGGTGCTGAAAGGCGACAAACTGGCTGTGGTTTCTACCGCAAACCAGGATTCCCCGCTGATGGGTGAAGCCATTTCCGGCGCTTCCGGCTTCCCGATCCTGGGTCTGGACGTGTGGGAACACGCTTACTACCTGAAATTCCAGAACCGCCGCCCGGACTACATCAAAGAGTTCTGGAACGTGGTGAACTGGGACGAAGCAGCAGCGCGTTTCGCCGCTAAAAAATAATTTGCATTGCACGTCTGTAGAAGCGAGTCTGATGACTCGCTTTTTTTGTATCCGCGTAAGGAGCAGCAGATGCATTATCCGGTTGACGTGTTTATTGGCAAAATTCGTGACTATGACGGCAGCCGCCCGAGCGCTATCGCCAAGGTGCAAATCGACGGCGAACTCATGCTGACCGAGCTGGGTCTGGCAGGCGATGAGCAGGCCGAAAAGAAAATCCACGGCGGCCCCGACCGCGCGCTATGCCATTACCCCCGCGAACACTATGCTGATTGGATTCGCCAGTTCCCCGAGCAGGCGACGCTGTTTTGCGCCCCGGCGTTTGGCGAGAATCTGTCGACGAACGGAATGACCGAACACAACGTGTTTATTGGCGATATCTACCGCTGGGGGGAGGCGTTGATCCAGGTCACTCAGCCGCGCTCTCCATGCTTTAAACTTAATTTCCACTTTGCCATCAGCGACATGGCCCTCCTTATGCAGAACAGCGGAAAAACCGGCTGGCTGTATCGGGTCATTGCGCCAGGTAAGGTCTCCAGCGATGCGCCGTTGGAACTGGCGTCGCGTCTGAGCGATGTCTCGGTTCATGAAGCGGGTGTTATCGCCTGGTCTATGCCGTTTGATGACGAACAATATCACCGGCTGTTGAGCGCCGCCGGGCTGTCGGCGAGCTGGAGCCGCACCATGCAGAAGCGTCGTTTGAGCGGCAAAATTGAAGATAGCGCCAGACGACTGTGGGGGGATAAAACTCCGCCAAAATGAAAGGAAGGATTATGACTGAAGCTGAAAATGCGGTGGCGATCGTAAAAGAATTTTTGGTGGCCTCGATGATTCCCGATGCTGAACGCGCCGCAACGTATATGCACCCGGAGGTGAAAATTACCTTCACCGGAGGCCGGGCGATGGCGGGCGCGGCAGATATCGCGCAGTTTAACGGCGCTCGCTACAAGTGGGTGAAGAAGGCGCTGGGCGAGTTTGATGCGGTGCAGCATGATGATTACGTTGTGATTTATTCCAACGGTACGTTGTATGGGGAATGGCCCGACGGTCGCCCGTTTGCCGATAACCGCTTTATCGATCGTTTCGAAGTGCGCGATGGCAAAATTACCCGGATGGACGTGTGGAACGACAGCGCCGAGTGGATTTTAGCGCCGGAAATCTCCCGATAGCGCGGTACGTAGGCCGGATAAGCGTAGCGCCGTCAGGCAGTCAGGTGTACATTGCCGGATGACGGCGTTTGCCTTATTCCGCTGGTAACCTATTAATTATTCACAAAAGATATGTAAATTGTGGACGCACATATTCTCGAGGCTTGTACGGAAGAAGTTAAGCACATCTTATTCGAAGAGTATCACCTCAAATCTATTGAGGAGCTTTGGGAGCGGTCTCTGGATGAGGAGTTTTTAGCTGAGTTGTATCAACAGTTTAAGTTCATAACGGAAAAGTATGGCGTGAATGGTGATGAATTGGACAGCATCCTCGATACGCTTTAAATGGTTAAGGCTCGGTAAGGGAAAGTATTACCGAGCCATGAATAACATTAGGTTCGCTTGTACAGCGGTAGCCACAGCGTGAGCCGCAACCCACCCAGCGGGCTATCGTCAGCCTTAACCCAGCCGCGGTGCTGCTGCATGGCGCTTTCGACAATCGCCAGACCCAGGCCAGTACCACCGGATTCACGGTCGCGCGCCTCATCAGTGCGATAGAACGGACGGAAGATCTGCTCGCGGTCTTCAGGGCTGACGCCCGGCCCGTCGTCATCGACCGTGATCGTAATACCGTCTTTATCCACCGAGAAGCCGACTTCAATCTTCGTATGTGAATAGCGCAGCGCATTACGAACAATATTTTCCAGCGCGCTTTCCAGCGCGTTTGGGTTGCCATAGAGCGGCCACGGCCCCGGCGGATAATTTACCGTTAACGACTTGCCCATCTGTTCGGCTTCAAAGGCGGCGTTATCCAGCACTTCGCCCCATAGCTGATTGGCTTTCATCGTTTCGCTGACCAGCGCATTTTTCTGTTGGTTACGCGACATCACCAGCAGGTCATTGATCATGCTGTCCAGACGCTGCGCTTCGGTTTCAATACGCTCCAGCTCTTTGCTTTCGCCGCCACGACGACGCAGTAGCGCGGTACCCAGTTGCAGGCGCGTAAGGGGCGTTCGCAGCTCATGGGAGATGTCTGACAGCAAACGCTGCTGCGAGGTCATCATCCGTTCCAGCGCCGTCACCATCTGGTTAAAACTGGCGCCAGCGGCGAGGAACTCCTGCGGACCCGCCTCCAGCTCCGGATGCTGACGCAGGTTGCCTTGCGCCACTTCATCAGCCGCGTTTTTCAACTTACGCGCCGGTTTCGCCAGACTCCATGCCAGCCATAGCAAGAGCGGCGAACTGACCAGCATCGTGACAATGAGCAACAGGAGCGGGCGGTCAAACAGCAGATTAATAAAATCGGATTGCGAACTGCTGGCCGGTCGAATCAGGTAAAGCTGGTAATTATCCTCTCCGTCGCGAACGGAGAACGGCCCCACCATCTCTACGCGGCCATATTTTTTCTTCTGCGGATGATCGGCGTTATCCGCCTGACCAATGAAGTTACGAATGATCTGCATTTCGCTGCGTTCAGCGCCGATCACACGTCCTTCAGAGGTCACCAGTAATAACCGCTGTCCAGGCGGCGCCCACTTATCGATCGCGCGGAACAGGCGACGCCACCACATCAGGTCGTTGGGCGGATCGTTCGCAAGTTCAGCTTCTACATGTTGCTCTATCATCAATCCCTGGCGCTGCTCGCTGTCCAGCAGCTCGGTCATCTGGCGTGAATCGAGCTTGGGCAACATCAGTACCAGCATTAGCACCAGCGCCAGCGTCAACCAGAAGATGGCGAAGATGCGCGCGGTTAAACTTCCTATCATGAAGCGGAAACCATCAGATAGCCGCGACCACGCAATGTTTTAAACCACGGGTGACCGTCTTTGCGTTCCGGCAGTTTGCGGCGCAGGTTAGAAATATGCATATCAATGGCGCGATCGAATGGCGTCAGGCGCTTACCCAGCACTTCCTGACTTAAATGTTCACGGGAAACCACCTGGCCGAGGTGTTGCGCCAGCAAATAGAGCAGGGTGAACTCCGTACCGGTCAGCTCCAGCGTTTGGCCATCGAAACTGGCTTCCTGGCGGCCCGGATTAAGGCTTAGCGCATCGACTTCCAGCGTCGGCGAGCCGTTGTCGCTGCTCTGCTGCTGTTCGCTCCAGTGGGAACGGCGCAAAATAGCCCTGATGCGCGCTACCAGCTCGCGGTCGTTAAACGGTTTGGGCAAATAGTCGTCCGCGCCCAGCTCAAGGCCGAGAACGCGATCCAGCTCGCTGCCGCGCGCGGTCAGCATAATGACAGGCGTCTGGTGTGTCTGGCGAAGCGCTTTCAACGTATCGATACCGTTTTTCTTCGGCATCATGACGTCAAGCAAAAGTAAATCGATGCTGTCATCCAAAAGCTCAAGCGCCTGCTCGCCGTCGTGGGCCACCAGGACATTAAAACCTTCCATTTCGAGGAGCTCTTTTAACAGGGAAGTCAGCTCTCGGTCATCATCAACTAACAGGATTTTATTCATTGTTTACGTACCTCCGAGGCAGAAATTACGTCATCAGGCGTCGCTAATCCATGACTTTACGTTGTTTTACACCCCCTGACGCATGTTTGCAGCCCGAATCGTAAACTGTCTCTCGTTGAATCGCGACAGAAAAGATTTTGGGAGCAAGCGATGCGCAAAGTTACCGCTGCTGTTATGGCCTCAACGCTGGCATTCAGTTTTTTAAGCCACGCAGCTGAAGTTGTTACAAGCGATAACTGGCACCCCGGTGACGGGGCCACGCAGCGTAGCGCGCAAAATCATATGTTTGACGGCATAAGTTTAACCGAACATCAGCGTCAGCAGATGCGAGATCTTATGCAACAGGCAAGGCACGAACAGCCTCCTGTTAATGTTAGCGAAATGGAGACAATGCATCGGCTTGTCACCGCAGAAAAATTTGATGAAAGCGCTGTGCGCGCTCAGGCAGAAAAAATGGCGCAAGAGCAGGTTGCCCGCCAGGTCGAAATGGCCCGCGTGCGTAACCAGATGTATCGCCTGTTAACGCCGGAGCAGCAAGCGGTTTTGAATGAAAAGCATCAGCAACGAATGGAGCAACTGCGCGACGTGGCGCAATGGCAAAAAAGTTCATCGTTGAAATTATTGAGTAGTAGCAACTCACGTTCCCAGTAACAACCCTGTTTTCCTTGCCATAGACACCATCCCTGTCTTCCCCCACATGATGTGGGGGTTTTTTTTATCAATTACTTACATGCAATCAAAAGTAAAAACAGTCACTTATCGAAAGCTGTAAGGGTTTGGAGTGGTTTCAAAATTTCTTGAGTGTGGACACTATGTGGACACTCAGAGGGGGAAATTTATAATGTCACTCCGCCTTTTAGTGGATTCAGAGCGACGGCATTTTGCAGGTAGTCAGGCGCAAGGTGCGCATAGGCCATCGTCTGCTGAATGCTCGCATGTCCCAGAATCTGTTGCAGTGCGATTATATTGCCCCCATTCATCATGAAATGGCTTGCGAATGTATGCCGCAGGATGTGGGTTGCCTGATTGGGTGGTATATCAGGTTTCACTCTGCGTAAAATCCCGCAAAATTTCTCATAATCAACTTTGAATAATTTGGCGCTGGCCTCCTCTTTAACTTTTTTCTCCAGTTCCTCAGAAATCGGCACGGTTCGCTTTTTACCGTTTTTGGTTTTCAGGAAGGTAACCCTGCAATTTGTAATCTGTGCTGGTTTTAGCGTGGCAACTTCCGTCCATCTTCCTCCAGTGCTCAGACATAAAAGCGCGACAAGTAAGTCATCACCAGCCAAAACATTTAACAGTTTTTCGATTTCTGCTTTTTCCAGGAACGTCATTTCAGGGTTGGCCTCCGCCAGTGGCGGCAGTCCGTGAATTGGGTGTTGCCCGGAAAATTCATCCAATTGAATTAATTTTGTGAACATGCCGGATAATCGGTACATGTCACGGTTTATCGTTGCGGCACTGATACCATCACGTAGTCGCATGGAACGATAATCCATCAAAGCCCTTTTGCTCATCCGGCTCACTGGTATATCACCTATGCCGCTGATGGTTTTGAGTAGATGATTAAACTCTTTTGTTCCATGCTCGTGGTTTTGCCCGTGATATTTCCACCAGATGTCCAGCAACTCACTCAAAGTTCGGCGGTCTGCTCGCTGGCCTCCCCATTCTTTCTGACTGGCATTGGCGATTGTGTATCGCTCAAATGCTAGTGCTTCAGCTTTTCTTTCGAATTTCCTGCGGATGCGTTTTCCGTCGCGACCGCGAGGTCTAATGTCCACTTCATAGCGACCATCATCGAGCTTCTTAATTGCCATAAGAAAGCCCTCCGGCGCTGTATTCACCATCTTGGTAGCAAATGGTGAAAATGTAATCTTTATATAGAGTTAGCCAATCCTTTTCGCGGAGTGGTTGGACTCTGTTGACTCTGGCCCAATGTGCGCGAGAGCCGGTGCGATCTGTCCTGCGTCCGGCGCGGTTTTATCTGTCATAAGCCATAGAGCATATTTTTGGAATGTGGGATGCATAGTGATTTTTAGCAAAGCTGTGCCACCGGGTTCAAAGTTTCCTCCTTCATATTTTTTAAGTGTGCTTAGCGGTAACTCTATGATTTCACAGAATTTTGATTGGCTTAGCCCTTCAGCCTCACGCAAGGCCTTAATCTTTTCGCTTAATTTCATTTGACATGGTGCCTATATAGGGACTAAATTCCCTCAAAACTGGAACCTATATAGGTTCCGTTGATTTGAGAATAAACCAGCGTCTAAACGGTTTTGAGTGGTTTAGAAAGGGCTGGATCCTATGAGGGTACCATATATGGACGCTGAAAATTATGTGATTCAGTATCCGCTTGATGCGGTTCATGTGGATAAATTTGCTGATTTATTAGGGAAGCCAAAGACAGCCGTCAGTGAAATGGTGAAGGCAAATAAATTACCAATTATTGAATTGCGTGATCCTTGCAAACCGAAGGCTCGTGCCGGTGAAAAATGGGTTTTCATTCCTGAGTTTAATCGCGCTGTACGTGAGGCGTTTTATAACCGACCGGTTGAACAGCGTGATGCATGGCTTTTGTGGATGGGGTTGTGATTATGAATGAGCCGCGTTGTATTGCTCAGTTATTGCGTAACGAAAGCCCCAGGGCGATTGACTTCACCATCACCCACGGTAAGGGGCGTAAGGGAATCATTATCCGCACCAAAAAACAGAGTCCGTTAAAAAAGGTTCTGACCTTTCTGAAAAGCCGGAGGGTATGGAAATGACAGTGATGACGCTCAATCTCGTTGAAAAACAGCCAGCAGCTATGCGCCGGATAATTGGCAAGCATCTTGCCGTCCCTCGCTGGCAGGAGACATGTGATTATTATAATCAGATGATGGAGCGCGAACGGCTAACGGTTTGCTTTCATGCACAGTTAAAACAGCGTCACGCAACGATGCGTTTTGAAGAAATGAACGACGTCGAACGTGAACGGCTGGTTTGTGCAATTGATGAATTGCGCGGGGCATTCTCAAAACGCCGTCAGGTTGGCGCAAGTGAGTATGCATATATTAGCTTTTTAACTGTCAGTCAGCGCCGTACTTTATTTATGCATGCCGGATTGACTGAAAAAGAATTCAACCAGCCATACTGGCGAATTAATGAAGAGTCATGTTACTGGCGTGATGCTTTATTCCGTGCATTACGTGAATTATTCAGCCTGTTTGAGTATGCACCGACAATTCTGACGTCGGTAAAACCAGAGCAATATCTGCATTAAATAATTAACCAGAGTTTTTAACGCACTTAATTGTGCGGGGCTTCTTTTTGCCTGGAGAAAGTCATGTATACAGTTTCTGAAAATCAGTGCGGTAAATACGCATTACTGCTGCAACAGGCCAGAACCGAAGCACAGGCCGACGCTGCGACGCGCTTTTCTTCTCATCTTGACGCCATGATTCGCCACATCACAAAGGCGGAGTTATCCCGCGTGGAGATAGTCGAGCTGCTCAGTCAGGAGTCGGAAAAATTTCACAATATCGGATTGTCTCGCGGGGAGGTGCTTTGATGTCCTGTTCTCGTTCAGTTGTATTACTGAATAACGCCTTAAAAATCACCGTTATGGAAAATGGTGATTTGTCTCTTATTCAACTTTGTCTTGATAAAGAAAAGCGCGACATAACTGAATCTGTTATCGCGATTTATCAGAATGAATTAAACCTCCTGTCTGATGTGGTCAATTTACTTGTTAAACGCGCTGTATTTCACAAGCAAATTTCCTCCGTGGATGAACTGACGAAATTAACGACAGAAATCGCCAGCTATTGCGCTGATGAATTTAAAAAACTGAACGACAAAAGGAACTGGTAATGCCGGACAACGTAGATTTTATTCAGGAACAACAGGCTGAATTACTGGAGCGCCAGATTAACGCGGCAAGGGTAAAACATTGCGGTGTTTCTTCGCTGGTTTGCGAAGAGTGTGATGCGCCAATACCTGCTGCCCGTCGTGCGGCTTATCCGTCAGCCACGCGTTGTGTTTCCTGTCAGTCAGTTTTTGAAGCAAAAAACAAACATTACCGGAGAATGGCATGAGTATTCGTATTGAAATTGGCGAGCGTTATGTCGTTACCAGTGACAGCTTTCAGTTTATTCTCCACGAGAAAAAGAGAGCGGAAAGCGGTAAAAACGCCGGTCAGGAATGGCTGGCGGTGGTTGGTTATTACCCGAAATTAAGCCAGCTCGTTTCCGGCCTGATGCATCACGATATTCTGACCGGAAGCGCAAAGTCTTTTGCTGATTTAAACGCGCAGGTTGAGCAACTCAGCAAGCGTTGTTCAGAGGCTTTGGGCTCATATGACCGTTAAAGCCTCCGGGCGTTTTGTCCCTCCGTCAGCATTTGCCGCAGGCACCGGTAAGACGTTTACCGGTGCTTATGCATGGAACGCGCCACGCGAGGCTGTCGGGCGCGAAAGACCCCTTACACGTGACGAGATGCGTCAGGTGCAAGGTGTTTTATCCACGATTAACCGCCTGCCTTACTTTTTGCGCTCGCTGTTTACTTCACGCTATGACTACATTCGGCGCAATAAAAGCCCGGTGCACGGGTTTTATTTCCTCACATCCACTTTTCAGCGTCGTTTATGGCCGCGCATTGAGCGCGTGAATCAGCGTCATGAAATGAATACCGACGCGTCGTTGCTGTTTCTGGCAGAGCGTGACCACTATGCGCGCCTGCCTGGAATGAATGACAAGGAGCTGAAAAAGTTTGCTGCCCGTATCTCATCGCAGCTTTTCATGATGTATGAGGAACTCTGCGATGCCTGGGTGGATGCGCATGGCGAAAAAGAATCGCTGTTTACGGATGAGGCGCAGGATCATCTGTATGGTCATGTTGCTGGCGCTGCACGTGCTTTCAATATTTCCCCGCTCTACTGGAAAAAATACCGTAAAGGACAGATAACCACGAGGCAGGCATATTCTGCCATTGCCCGTCTGTTTAACGATGAGTGGTGGACTCATCAGCTTAAAGGCCAGCGTATGCGCTGGCATGAGGCGTTACTGATTGCTGTCGGGGAGGTGAATAAAGACCGTTCTCCTTATGCCAGTAAACATGCCATTCGTGATGTACGTGCACGCCGCCAGGCAAATCTGGAATTTCTTAAATCGTGTGACCTTGAAAACAGGGAAACCGGCGAGCGCATCGACCTTATCAGTAAGGTGATGGGCAGTATTTCTAATCCTGAAATTCGCCGGATGGAGCTGATGAACACCATCGCCGGTATTGAGCGTTACGCTGCCGCAGAGGGTGATGTGGGGATGTTTATCACGCTGACCGCGCCGTCAAAGTATCATCCGACACGTCAGGTCAGAAAAGGCGAAAGTAAAACCGTCCAGCTAAATCACGGCTGGAACGATGAGGCATTTAATCCAAAGGATGCGCAGCGTTATCTCTGCCGTATCTGGAGCCTGATGCGCACGGCATTCAAGGATAATGATTTACAGGTCTACGGTTTGCGTGTCGTCGAGCCACACCACGACGGAACGCCGCACTGGCATATGATGCTTTTTTGTAATCCACGCCAGCGTAACCAGATTATCGAAATCATGCGTCGCTATGCGCTCAAAGAGGATGGCGACGAAAGAGGAGCCGCGCGAAACCGTTTTCAGGCGAAACACCTTAACCGGGGCGGTGCTGCGGGGTATATCGCGAAATACATCTCAAAAAATATCGACGGCTATGCACTGGATGGGCAGCTCGATAACGATACCGGCAGACCGCTGAAAGACACTGCAGCGGCTGTTACCGCATGGGCGTCAACGTGGCGTATCCCGCAATTTAAAACGGTTGGTCTGCCGACAATGGGGGCTTACCGTGAACTACGCAAATTGCCTCGCGGCGTCAGCATTGCTGATGAGTTTGACGAACGCGTCGAGGCTGCACGCGCCGCCGCAGACAGTGGTGATTTTGCGTTGTATATCAGCGCGCAGGGCGGGGCAAATGTCCCACGCGATTGTCAGACTGTCAGGGTTGCCCGTAGCCCGTCGGATGACGTTAACGAGTACGAGGAAGAAGTCGAGAGAGTGGTCGGCATTTACGCGCCGCATCTCGGCGCGCGTCATATTCATATCACCAGAACGACGGACTGGCGCATTGTGCCGAAAGTTCCGGTCGTTGAGCCTTTGACTTTAAAAAGCGGCATCGCCGCGCCTCGGAGTCCTGTCAATAACTGTGGAAAGCTCACCGGTGGTGATACTTCGTTACCGGCTCCCACGCCTTCTGTGCACGCCGCAGCAGTGCTTAATCTGGTTGATGACGGTGTTATCGAATGGAATGACCCGGAGGTCGTGAGGGCGCTCAGGGGCGCATTAAAACACGGCCTGAGAAGACCAAACCGTCAGCAAAGAAACGGAAGCCCGTTAAAACCGCATGAAATAGCGCCATCGGCCAGACTGACCCGGTCGGAAAGAATGCAAATTACCCGTATCCGCGTTGACCTTGCTCAGAACGGTATCAGGCCGCAGCGATGGGAGCTTGAGGCGCTGGCGCGTGGTGCGACCGTAGATTACAACGGGAAAAAATTTACGTATCCGGTCGCTGATGAGTGGAGTTGGTTTTATTGTTATTCAGAGCAATAAACATCTGATTTAATTTGTTGCATAATAGTAAAATTGCTGTTTATCTGCATGTGTTAACTATTGATAATTATGTTGCTAATAATGTGTGCAAATTTATACTGAAAAAGGTGAAAACGATGAATGATATCTTTGTTCTTACAAGGGAAGAGCTTGAAACACTAGATTATAGTGTTTTTATGCATATACCAGTTACATTTCATGCACATAAAATAAAAAAATATCTGGATGGGATTGCTGAATCATCAGAAAACCCCAAAGAGAAAAAATTAGCATCTCTTTTTGGTATGCTATATAGTTTCAATTTGCAAGTTGTTAACAACACTCCATCATTTGAACCCCAAATGATTTGGGGTAATAAAAGATCAATATTGCCTGAAGATTTTGATGAGCAGGTGAATGACTGTCTTTTATATGTTTCTCAAAAAATAACCAATCCATTTTTGTTATCAAGAATATATGATGTTGTTTGGTGTAATAATCGGAAAAATAAAGACGTGGCAATTAAAGCAATTGATTCCTATGCTGAAATGCTAAATATAGCAATTGAAAAACTAATAATAAAAAACGAAAGCATGGATGAAAGTGATTTAAATTGCTTTATTTTTGCTCGTGATTATATTGCTAGGGCTTTGCACATTAATAAAATGGTCTACCCTAGAAAATCAGAAGGAAACATGGCGATTAAAAATGCCATTCATTCTCTTTATAGTATTCAAAATGAAAGATTAATCTTTGAAGGTTTCAATAATTTGACTTGGTTTATGGTGCGTGATTTTGATGGGTATAATCTGCAGTATGCGGAAAATGCTGAGAAGATGGCTGAGCAGCATAAAGATAAAAAATATTATGATGCTGTAAAATCACTTTATATGACAAGTGCAGTTATTTATGAAAAAAATGGTGAGTATGAACGTGCCAAGAGATGTAAACTGGCATCTGCAAATATTACTATTAAAGTTGCAACAGATCGACCTGATAATATGGGTAAGATCTCTTGGTTAAGAACAGCTATCTCTGAATTAAGACAGTACGGTGGTGATAGCCAACAGATAGAAGATTTAAAGGAACAACTTGCTAATTTGAGAGAAGAAGTAAGGAGTGAATATGTCACTTTAAGCCATTCTATTGATATTAGTGACTTGGTTGCTGAAAGTGAAAAAAAACTGACGGGGCGTTCTTTGCCCGATATATTCAAAGTTTTAATGCGTGAAACACCGATTGAAAATATTGAAAGCATGAGGGAGCAAGTTTTAAGATTATCAGAAAAAAGTTTATTCTCTAGTTTTGTTGGAACAGAAATTAATGATGAGAGTGGGCGTAAGGTATATACAATCCCGCCGTTGGATAATAAAAAAGATATAAGTGATGATGTTGTTATTGATCAATATCTAAGAAATTTCGAGATTACTCATAAGATTTTTGTAAACGGTGTCTTTGAACCTGCTCGCTATGTACTTTCTCAAGAACATGGCTTGACGTTGTCAACATTCGTTAAATTAGTTACAACTAGTCCAATTGTCAAGCCGGAGTTTAGGGAGATTTTTAATTTGGGCTTTTACAAATTATGGCAGGGAGATTACATCAGTGCAGCTTATCTTTTAATACCACAAATGGAAGGTATGGTTCGTTATTATTATGAGCTTAGTGGAAAGGATGCTACTAGATATTTGGATAAGGGATTAGAGGAGTCAACAAGTATTTCTCAGCTTCTAGATAAATGCAGAGATGATTTGGAAAGTATCTTTTCTAAGAATCTTGTTTTAACTATCGATGTTCTTTTTAATAGAAAGAGTGGGGCAACCTTAAGACATAAATTAGCACATGGTAATTTATATACTAATGCTTGTTACGATGAAACAACGACATATGCATGCATCCTGATTTTCTTTCTGTGTGCTTATCCTCTCCTACCATATTTTGATACTGTATTTGAGCAGGGCTCTGTTTGATAACGTATACGTTGAGGCATAAAACCTATGCATACTTAGCTGCATCAATTTGCACGAGGTATTTCAGTATGCATTTTCTGCGTAATAGTAGGGATTGCTTGGTTTGGTAGTTGTAATTCAACTGCATTCAAACCGACCCATGAAGCGGGCGGGCGAGGCGGGGAAAGCACTGCGCGCTGGCGGTGGTGCTGATTTTATTTTTTCAGCGTCTGAGCGCGTCGTGACGGCGTTTAGTCTGCCCGTTGGGGGCGTTGGTGTGTCTGCGGGATGTTTTGTGCGGTGGTGAGCGTGTGAGGGCGTGATGGCGGGGTGTAAAAAAGCCGCCCGCAGGCGGCGATGTTCAGCCGTTGTCAGTGTCCAGTGAGTAGTTTTTAAAGCGGATGACCTCCTGACCGAGCCAGCCGTTTATTTCCCGAATCCTGTCCTGTAACGGGATAAGCTCATTGCGGACAAAGACCTTTGCCACTTTCTCAATATCACCCAGCGACCCGACGTTCTCCGGCTTGCCGCCCATCAACTGAAAGGGGATGCGGTGCGCGTCCAGCAGGTCAGCGGCGCTGGCTTTTTTGATATTAAAAAAATCGTCCTTCGTTGCCACTTCACTGAGCGGGATAATTTTAATTCCGTCGGCTTTCCCCTGCGGGGCATAGAGAAACAGATTTTTAAAGTTGTTGCGGCCTTTCGACTTGACCATGTTTTCGCGAAGCATTTCGATATCGTTGCGATCCTGCACGGCATCGGTGACGTACATGATATATCCGGCATGAGCGCCGTTTTCGTAATACTTGCGGCGGAACAGCGTGGCCGACTCATTCAGCCAGGCAGAATTAAGGGCGCTGAGATATTCCGGCAGGCCGTACAGCTCCTGATTAATATCCGGCTCCAGCAGGTGAAACACGGAGCCGGGCGCGAAGGCTGTCGGCTCGTTGAAGGACGGCACCCACCAGTAAACATCCTCCTCCACACCACGGCGGGTATATTTTGCCGGTGAGGTTTCCAGTCTGATGACCTTACCGGTGGTGCTGTAACGCTTTTCCAGAAACGCATTACCGAACACCAGAAAATCCAGCACAAAGCGGCTGAAATCCTGCTGGGAAAGCCACGGGTGCGGGATAAATGTCGAGGCCAGAATATTACGTTTGACGTAAATCGGTGAGCTGTGATGCACGGCAGCACGCAGGCTTTTTGCCAGACCGGTAAAGCTGACCGGCGGCTCATACCATCTGCCGTTACTGATACATTCGACGTAATCCAGAATGTCACGGCGGTCGAGTACCGGCACCGGCTCGCCAAAGGTGAATGCCTCCATTTTCGGGGCGCTGGCGGTGATTGTTTTTGCCGCAGGTTGCGGTGTTTTCCCTTTTTTCTTGCTCATCAGTAAAACTCCAGAATGGTGGATGTCAGCGGGGTGCTGATACCGGCGGTGAGTGGCTCATTTAACAGGGCGTGCATGGTCGCCCAGGCGAGGTCGGCGTGGCTGGCTTCCTCGCTGCGGCTGGCCTCATAGGTGGCGCTGCGTCCGCTGCTGGTCATGGTCTTGCGGATAGCCATAAACGAGCTGGTGATGTCGGTGGCGCTGACGTCATATTCCAGACAGCCACGGCGGATGACGTCTTTTGCCTTGAGCACCATTGCGGTTTTCATTTCCGGCGTGTAGCGGATGTCGCGCGCGGCGGGATAGAACGAGCGCACGAGCTGGAACACGCCGACACCGAGGCCGGTGGCATCAATACCGATGTATTCGACGTTGTATTTTTCGGTGAGTTTGCGGATGGATTCCGCCTGAGTGGCAAAGTCCATGCCTTTCCACTGGTGACGCTCAAGGATCCTGAATTTGCCACCGGCCACCACCGGCGGTGCCAGTACCACGCATCCGGCGCTGTCGCCACGGTGTGACGGGTCGTAACCAATCCATACCGGGCGTGAGCCGAACGGATTGGCGGCAAAGGGTGCATAGTCTTCCCATTCTTCCAGCGTGTCGACCATGCAGCGTTGCAGCTCCTCGAACGGGAACACCGACGCCTTGTCGTCAACAAATTCACACATGAACAGGTTTTTAAAATCGTCGGCGCTGTTTTCGCGTTTAAGCTGTTCAATGTCGAACAGCGTGCAGCCGCCTTTCAGGGCGTCCTCAATGGTGACAATCTGCCGCCACTGGCCGTCCGCACAGAGAAGCCCACCGGCAAGGGCGTTATGACTGACGTCGATTTCCACGCGTTCGGCGGCGCTGGCGCGTCCCCGGTTAAACAGTTCACCCGACCAGAACGGGTAGGCGTCGTGCGCCAGCGTGGACGGGGTGGAGAAATAGGTCGAGCGCAGGTGACTCTGTGAGGCCATACCTGATGCCACCTTACGCAGTACCTGAAAATTCGGGATCCAGAAAATCTCGTCGACGTACAGGTCGCCGTTATGACTTTGTGCGGTGTTGGAGTTGGTGCCGAGAAAAATCAGTTTTGCACCGTTATTGCCCAGGACAATCGGGTCACCGGTCAGGTCAACGTCAACCAGACGGGCAAAGGCGATGATGTATTCGCGGAACACATACGCCTGCGTTTTACTGGCCGACAGAAAAATCTGGTTATGACCGGTTTTCAGGGCGCGCAGCAGCGCCTCGCGGGAAAAATAAAACGTCGCGCCAATCTGGCGGGATTTCAGGATATCGCGGATGCGGTGCTCAAGCCCGGCGCGATACCAGTGCAACTGATATTCGAAAGACTGCTCAAAGAAAATCTGCTCCAGCTTTTCGATGGCTTCGTCGCTGAAAAAATTCTTTTTCGGTTTGCGCCGCCCGCCTTTGTTGCGGTTAGCGATGTTCGGATTAAGGTCTGCCTCGTTGCCGGTCTGGTTGTAGCGGTTTACCCGTGCCAGTCGTTCAATCTGGCGTCCGAGCAGGTCAATTTCCTTGAAGTCACCGCCGGTTTTCTGCGGTTTTATGATGAGCTGGGTCAGCCGCGCTTCCAGACTCATTTCGACACGGCTGATGGGAGCAACGCTGTCCCAGCCGTCGCGCTGTTTCCAGCTCTGCACCGTCGGGCGTTTCATCTGCAACATGGCGGCAATCTGCGGCACGGAAAACCCCTGCCAGTACAGCAGCGCCGCCTGACGACGCGGGTCGTGTAAAAGAGTGGTGTCTGTGGTGATGGTCATGAATACCTCGCCGTGATGAATACACGGCAAGGCTACTGAGTCGCGCCCCGCGATTCGCTAAGGTGCTGTTGTGTCAGTGATAAGCCATCCGGGACTGATGGCGGAGGATGCGCATCGTCGGGAAACTGATGCCGACATGTGACTCCTCTAATCACTATTCAGGACTCCTGACAATGGCAAAAAAAGCATCAAAATTCTTTCGTATCGGCGTTGAGGGTGACACCTGTGACGGGCGTGTCATCAGTGCGCAGGATATTCAGGAAATGGCCGAAACCTTTGACCCGCGAGTCTATGGTTGCCGCATTAACCTGGAACATCTGCGCGGCATCCTGCCTGACGGTATTTTTAAGCGTTATGGCGATGTGGTCGAACTGAAGGCCGAAAAGATTGACGATGATTCGGCGCTGAAAGGCAAATGGGCGCTGTTTGCGAAAATCACCCCGACCGATGACCTTATCGCGATGAACAAGGCCGCGCAGAAGGTCTATACCTCAATGGAAATTCAGCCGAACTTTGCCAATACAGGCAAATGTTATCTGGTGGGTCTGGCCGTCACCGATGACCCGGCAAGCCTCGGCACGGAATACCTGGAATTCTGCCGCACGGCAAAACACAACCCTCTGAACCGCTTCAAATTAAGCCCTGAAAACCTGATTTCAGTGGCAACGCCTGTTGAGCTGGAATTTGAAGACCTGCCTGAAACCGTGTTCACAGCCCTGACCGAAAAGGTGAAATCCATTTTTGGCCGCAAACAGGCCAGCGATGACGCCCGTCTGAATGACGTGCATGAAGCGGTGACCGCTGTCGCTGAGCATGTGCAGGAAAAACTGAGCGCCACTGAGCAGCGCCTTGCTGAGATGGAAACCGCCTTTTCCGCACTTAAGCAGGATGTGACTGACAGGGCGGATGAAACCAGTCAGGCATTCACCCGCCTGAAAAACAGTCTCGACCACACCGAAAGTCTGACCCAGCAGCGCCGCAGCAAAGCCACCGGCGGTGGCGGTGACGCCCTGATGACGAACTGCTGACCGGCGTCAGTCAGTCCGGGAAAACCTTCACGATTAACCCTTAATTTCAGGAAAAACTATGCGCCAGGAAACCCGCTTTAAATTTAATGCCTACCTGTCCCGTGTTGCCGAACTGAACGGCATCGACGCCGGTGATGTGTCGAAAAAATTCACCGTTGAACCGTCGGTCACCCAGACCCTGATGAACACCATGCAGGAGTCCTCTGACTTTCTGACCCGCATCAACATTGTGCCGGTCAGCGAAATGAAAGGGGAAAAAATTGGTATTGGTGTCACCGGCTCCATCGCCAGCACCACCGACACCGCCGGTGGCACCGAGCGTCAGCCGAAGGACTTCTCGAAGCTGGCGTCAAACAAGTACGAATGCGACCAGATTAACTTCGATTTTTATATCCGCTACAAAACGCTGGACCTGTGGGCGCGTTATCAGGATTTCCAGCTCCGTATCCGTAACGCCATTATCAAACGCCAGTCCCTTGATTTCATCATGGCCGGTTTTAACGGCGTGAAGCGTGCCGAAACCTCTGACCGCAGCAGCAATCCGATGCTGCAGGATGTGGCGGTCGGCTGGCTGCAGAAATACCGCAATGAAGCCCCGGCGCGCGTGATGAGCAAGGTCACTGACGAGGAAGGCCGCACCACCTCTGAGGTTATCCGCGTGGGTAAGGGCGGTGATTATGCCAGCCTTGATGCACTGGTGATGGATGCGACCAACAACCTGATTGAGCCGTGGTATCAGGAAGACCCTGACCTTGTGGTGATTGTGGGACGTCAGCTACTGGCGGACAAGTATTTTCCCATCGTGAACAAGGAGCAGGACAACAGCGAAATGCTGGCCGCTGACGTCATCATCAGCCAGAAACGCATCGGCAACCTGCCAGCGGTACGCGTCCCGTACTTCCCGGCGGATGCGATGCTCATCACGAAGCTGGAAAACCTGTCCATCTACTACATGGATGACAGCCATCGCCGCGTGATTGAGGAAAACCCGAAACTCGACCGCGTGGAGAACTACGAGTCAATGAACATTGATTACGTGGTGGAGGACTACGCCGCCGGTTGTCTGGTGGAAAAAATTAAAGTCGGTGATTTCTCCACACCGGCTAAAGCGACCGCAGAGCCGGGAGCGTAACCGATGACGAGTCCCGCACAGCGCCACATGATGCGGGTCTCGGCAGCGATGACCGCGCAGCGGGAAGCCGCCCCGCTGCGACATGCAACTGTCTATGAGCAGATGCTGGTTAAGCTCGCCGCAGACCAGCGCACACTGAAGGCGATTTACTCAAAAGAGCTGAAGGCCGCGAAAAAACGCGAACTGCTGCCGTTCTGGTTGCCGTGGGTGAACGGCGTGCTGGAGCAGGGCAAAGGCGCACAGGATGACATTCTGATGACAGTCATGCTGTGGCGTCTGGATACCGGCGATATTGCCGGTGCGCTGGAGATTGCCCGTTATGCCCTGAAGTACGGTCTGACCATGCCGGGTAAACACCGCCGCACCCCGCCGTACATGTTCACCGAGGAGGTGGCACTTGCGGCCATGCGCGCCCACGCTGCCGGTGAGTCTGTGGATACCTGCCTGCTGACGGACACCCTCGAACTGACCGCCACGGCTGACATGCCTGATGAAGTGCGCGCAAAGCTGCACAAAATCACCGGTCTGTTTCTGCGTGACGGTGGTGATGCCGCAGGTGCGCTGGCGCACCTGCAACGTGCGACACAGCTCGACTGTCAGGCAGGCGTCAAAAAAGAGATTGAACGACTGGAGCGGGAGCTGAAACCGAAGCCGGAGCCGCAGCCAAAAGCGGCCACCCGTACCCCGCATAAGACCCGGAGCGTGACACCGGCAAAACGTGGACGCCCGAAAAAGAAAGCCAGTTAACAACCGAATGCGCCCCGCGCCAGGGCGGCACGCCGGTCAGTGTGGGTGAATCACCTGACACTGTACCGGCGTCCACCGCCCGACTTTTCTGAGGTAGTCATGATGACGCTGATTATTCCGCGAAAGGAGGCTCCCGTGTCCGGTGAGGGTACGGTGGTCATCCCGCAACCGGCAGGCGACGAGCCGGTGATTAAAAACACGTTCTTTTTTCCCGATATCGACCCGAAGCGCGTCCGGGAACGTATGCGCCTTGAGCAGACCGTCGCCCCCGCCCGTCTGCGTGAGGCCATCAAGTCAGGCATGGCGGAGACGAATGCGGAGCTGTACGAGTACCGCGAACAGAAAATTGCCGCCGGTTTTACGCGTCTGGCTGACGTCCCGGCGGACGATATCGACGGTGAAAGCATCAAGGTTTTTTACTACGAGCGCGCCGTGTGTGCGATGGCGACCGCGTCGCTTTATGAGCGTTATCGCGGCGTGGATGCCAGTGCGAAAGGCGACAAGAAGGCCGACAGCATTGACAGCACTATTGATGAACTGTGGCGGGATATGCGCTGGGCGGTGGCGCGTATCCAGGACAAGCCGCGCTGCATCGTGAGTCAAATCTGATGAAGACCTTTGCGCTACAGGGCGACACGCTCGACGCCATTTGTGTCCGGTATTACGGGCGCACTGAGGGCGTGGTCGAGGCTGTGCTCGCCGCAAATCCGGGACTGGCTGAACTGGGGGCGGTGCTGCCACATGGCACCGCCGTCGAACTGCCCGACGTTCAGACCGCGCCCGTGGCTGAAACTGTCAATCTGTGGGAGTAACGCATGACAGCAGAAGAAAAAAGCGTCCTGTCGCTTTTCATGATTGGGGTGCTGATTGTTGTCGGCAAGGTGCTTGCCGGTGGTGAACCCATCACCCCGCGTCTGTTTATCGGGCGCATGTTGCTCGGTGGTTTTGTCTCGATGGTTGCCGGTGTTGTTCTGGTGCAGTTTCCTGACCTGTCACTGCCTGCGGTGTGCGGTATCGGCTCCATGCTGGGTATCGCCGGTTATCAGGTGATTGAGATTGCCATTCAGCGCCGTTTTAAGGGCAGGGGGAAACAGTAATGCCGGTAATTAACACGCATCAGAATATCGCGGCCTTTCTCGACATGCTGGCAGTGTCCGAAGGGACGGCGAATCATCCGCTGACGAAAAACCGGGGCTATGACGTGATAGTCACCGGACTGGACGGGAAGCCGGAAATTTTCACCGACTACAGTGACCACCCGTTCGCGCATGGCCGACCGGCGAAGGTGTTTAACCGTCGCGGTGAAAAATCCACGGCCTCCGGTCGCTATCAGCAACTTTACCTGTTCTGGCCGCATTACCGCAAACAGCTTGCCCTGCCGGATTTCAGTCCGTTGTCACAGGACAGACTCGCCATTCAGTTGATCCGCGAACGCGGTGCACTGGATGACATCCGGGCGGGACGCATTGAGCGCGCTATTTCACGCTGTCGCAATATCTGGGCGTCCCTGCCGGGAGCCGGTTACGGTCAGCGTGAGCATTCACTGGAAAAACTGGTCACCGTCTGGCGTACCGCCGGCGGCGTACCGGCTTAAACGGAGTAAACACCATGAAGAAATTATCCCTTTCACTGATGCTGAACGTGTCGTTGGCGCTGATGCTGGCACTGTCCCTGATTTACCCGCAGAGCGTGGCCGTCAGTTTTGTCGCCACCTGGGCGATTCTGGCGACGGTTATCTGTGTGGTTGCCGGTGGTGTCGGTGTGTATGCCACTGAGTATGTACTGGAACGCTACGGACGGGAGCTGCCGCCGGAATCGCTGGCCGTGAAGATTGTCACGTCGCTGTTTTTGAAGCCGGTGCCGTGGCGCAGACGGGCAGTAGCTCTGGTGGTGATGGTGGCGACATTTATCTCGCTGGTTGCTGCCGGGTGGATTTTTACCGCGCTGATTTATCTTGTGGCGTCGCTGTTTTTCCGGCTGATACGTACGGCCTGTCGTCAGCGTCTTGAGGGGCGGGAACCATGTCAAAGCTGATGATTGTGCTGGTCGTGTTGTTATCGCTGGCGGTGACAGGTCTGTTTCTGGCGAAGCATGAAAACGCCAGCCTGCGCGCCTCGCTGGACAGGGCGAACAACGTCGCCAGCGGTCAGCAGACGACCATCACCATGCTGAAAAATCAGCTTCATGTTGCGCTCACCAGGGCAGATAAAAACGAGCTGGCGCAGGTTGCACTGCGTCAGGAACTGGAGAACGCCGCGAAACGTGAAGCACAGCGCGAGAAAACCATCACGAGGTTACTTAATGAGAACGAAGATTTTCGCCGCTGGTACGGTGCTGACCTGCCTGATGCTGTGCGCCGGTTGCACCAGCGCCCCGCCTGCACCGACGCCAGTGATTGTCCACAACGCCTGCCCGAAAGTGAGTCTTTGCCCGATGCCGGGCAGTGACCCGGAGACGAACGGCGATTTAAGTGCCGATATCCGGCAGCTTGAGAACGCGCTGGCACGCTGTGCCAGCCAGGTAAAAATGATTAAACACTGTCAGGACGAAAACGATGCTCAAACCCGACAGCCTGCGCAGGGCGCTGACTGATGCCGTCACGGTGTTGAAAACTAACCCCGATATGCTGCGGATATTCGTGGATAACGGGAGTATTGCCTCCACACTGGCGACGTCGTTGTCATTCGAAAAGCGTTACACGCTCAATGTCATTGTGACCGACTTTACCGGTGATTTTGACCTGCTCATCGTGCCGGTGCTGGCATGGCTGCGGGAAAATCAGCCCGACATCATGACCACCGACGAAGGCCAGAAAAAGGGCTTCACGTTTTATGCAGACATCAACAATGACAGCAGCTTTGATATCAGCATCAGCCTGATGCTGACCGAGCGCACGCTGGTCAGTGAGGTTGACGGTGCGCTGCATGTGAAGAATATCCCGGAACCTCCGCCGCCGGAGCCGGTCACCCGCCCGGTGGAGCTGTATATCAATGGCGAACTGGTGAGCAAGTGGGATGAATGAGTTTAAGCGTTTTGAAGACCGGCTGACCGGACTTATTGAATCGCTGTCACCGTCAGGGCGTCGGCGACTGAGTGCCGAACTGGCGAAACGTCTGCGTCAGAGTCAGCAGCGTCGGGTGATGGCACAGAAAGCCCCGGACGGCACACCCTACGCACCACGCCAGCAGCAGAGCGCCAGAAAAAAGACCGGTCGCGTTAAGCGAAAAATGTTTGCGAAACTTATCACCAGTCGTTTTTTGCATATCCGCGCCAGCCCGGAACAGGCATCAATGGAGTTTTACGGCGGAAAGTCACCGAAAATCGCCAGTGTGCATCAGTTCGGTCTGTCGGAAGAAAACCGGAAAGACGGTAAGAAAATTGATTATCCGGCGCGTCCCCTGCTCGGCTTTACCGGTGAGGATGTGCAGATGATTGAAGAGATTATTCTGGCGCACCTCGACCGTTAGTTGTGCCATTCCCGACACCTCATCGTCACATTGCCGCCGGTATGACCCGGCGGCATCCTTCCCGTTATGAACACTCTCGCAAATATTCAGGAACTCGCGCGCGCACTGCGCAACATGATTCGTACCGGCCTTGTCGTCGAAACCGACCTTAACGCCGGTCGCTGCCGTGTGCAGACCGGCGGCATGTGCACCGACTGGCTTCAGTGGCTGACCCATCGTGCCGGGCGTTCGCGCACATGGTGGGCACCTTCCGTGGGGGAACAGGTGCTGATTCTGGCCGTGGGCGGTGAACTCGACACGGCGTTTGTTCTGCCGGGGATTTATTCCGGCGATAACCCCGCGCCGTCTGCGTCGGCTGATGCCCTGCATATCCGTTTCCCTGACGGGGCGGTGATTGAGTATGAACCTGAAACCAGTGCACTCACGGTAAGCGGAATTAAAACGGCCAGCGTGACGGCTTCTGATTCTGTTACTGCCACGGTGCCGGTGGTCATGGTGAAAGCATCAACCCGCGTCACCCTGGACACCCCGGAGGTGGTCTGCACCAACAGGCTGATTACCGGCACGCTGGAAGTGCAGAAGGGCGGGACGATGCGCGGCAACATTGAACACACCGGCGGTGAACTCTCATCAAACGGTAAGGTACTGCATACCCATAAACACCCCGGCGACAGCGGCGGCACAACCGGGAGTCCTCTATGACAGCGCGTTATCTCGGAATGAATCGCAGTGATGGCCTGACTGTCACTGACCTTGAGCATATCAGCCAGAGTATCGGCGATATCCTGCGCACACCGGTCGGCTCACGGGTGATGCGTCGTGATTACGGCTCGTTGCTGGCGTCAATGATTGACCAGCCGCAGACCCCGGCGCTTGAGTTGCAGATTAAGGTCGCCTGTTACATGGCCGTGCTGAAATGGGAACCCCGCGTCACCCTGTCATCCGTCACCACGGCGCGCAGTTTTGACGGGCGAATGACGGTCACGTTAACCGGTCAGCACAACGACACCGGCCAGCCACTTTCGTTAACCATCCCTGTGAGTTGAAACCATGCCGATTATCGACCTGAACCAGCTACCCGCACCGGATGTGGTCGAGGAGCTGGACTTTGAAACCATTCTTGCCGAACGCAAGGCGACACTGATTTCCCTTTACCCGGAAGACCAGCAGGAGGCGGTCGCCCGTACCCTGACGCTGGAATCCGAGCCTCTCGTCAAACTGCTGGAGGAAAATGCTTATCGTGAGCTTATCTGGCGTCAGCGTGTGAATGAGGCCGCACGGGCGGTGATGCTGGCTTGTGCCGCCGGTAATGACCTTGATGTGATTGGTGCCAATTACAACACCACGCGCCTGATTATCACCCCGGCAGATGATTCGACTATCCCGCCGACACCGGCAGTGATGGAGTCTGACACCGATTATCGTCTGCGTATTCAGCAGGCGTTTGAGGGCTTAAGCGTCGCCGGGTCGGTGGGAGCCTATCAGTATCATGGTCGCAGTGCTGACGGGCGTGTCGCGGATATCTCTGTCACCAGTCCGTCTCCGGCCTGCGTCACTATCTCCGTGCTGTCACGTGAAAATAACGGCGTCGCATCCGAAGACCTGCTGGCCGTGGTGCGTAACGCCCTTAATGGCGAGGACGTCAGGCCGGTGGCCGACCGCGTGACCGTGCAGTCTGCCGCCATTGTTGAATATCAGATAAACGCCACGCTTTACCTTTACCCAGGTCCCGAAAGCGAACCCATCCGCGCTGCTGCCGTGAAAAAACTGGAAGCGTACATCACGGCACAGCACCGGCTTGGGCGCGACATCCGTCTGTCTGCCATTTATGCCGCTTTGCATGTGGAAGGCGTGCAGCGTGTCGAACTGACTGCACCTCTGGCTGACATCGTGCTCAACAGTACGCAGGCGTCTTTCTGTACTGAATACCGCGTCGTGACCGGAGGCTCGGATGAGTGATTCGCGACTGCTGCCGACCGGCTCATCACCGCTTGAAGTCGCCGCCGCAAAAGCCTGTGCGGAAATTGAAAAAACGCCGGTCAGTATTCGTGAGCTATGGAACCCGGATACCTGTCCGGCAAATCTGCTGCCGTGGCTGGCGTGGTCATTTTCGGTTGACCGCTGGGATGATAAGTGGCCGGAAGCGACAAAACGCGCTGTTATCCGCGATGCGTATTTCATTCACTGCCATAAGGGCACTATTGGTGCGATTCGCCGTGTGGTGGAGCCGCTCGGCTATCTGATTGAGGTGAGGGAGTGGTGGCAGCTCAACGAGGAGCCGGGGACGTTCCGCATCGTTGTTGGCGTGCTTGAGCAGGGTATTACCGAGGAAATGTATCAGGAGCTGGAGCGTCTCGTTGCTGATGCAAAACCTGCAAGCCGCCATCTGACGGGACTGGCTATCAGTTTAAGTACAACCGGCAACATTTTTGCCGGTGCGGGATGCTATCACGGCGACGCCCTGATGGTTTATCCCTACACCCCGGAGGCCATTATTGTCTGAGGGGATTATTTCCCGGCCTCGGCCATTCATTTAATTGATAACCTGAGAGTAAACGCATGACAGTGAAATACTACGCCATTCTGACTAATCAGGGCGCGGCACGGCTGGCTAACGCGACGATGCTCGGCAGTAAGCTGAATCTGACGCAAATGGCCGTTGGTGATGCAAATGGTGTCTTGCCGACACCAGACCCGGCACAGACAAAACTTATTAACCAGAAACGCATCGCGCCGCTGAATCTTCTGAGTGTTGACCCGAACAACCAGAGCCAGATTATTGCGGAGCAAATCATCCCTGAGAACGAGGGCGGATTCTGGATCCGTGAGATTGGGCTTTATGATGATGAAGGCGTACTCATTGCGGTGGCGAACTGCCCGGAAACGTACAAACCGCAGTTGCAGGAAGGCAGTGGTCGTACCCAGACTATCCGCATGATTCTGGTTGTCACGAATACCGAAGCTATCACGCTGAAAATCGACCCGTCGGTGGTACTGGCGACCCGTAAATACGTGGATGATGAAGTCCTGGAATTAAAGCTGTATGTGGATGACCAGATGAGAAACCACATTGCCGCACAGGACCCTCATACCCAGTATGCGCAGAAACATAATCCGACATTTACCGGAGAACCAAAAGCGCCGACGCCTGCCGCAGGAAATAACACCACGCGGATTGCGACCACTGAGTTTGTTCAGGCCGCTGTTACCGCTCTGATTAACGGTGCGCCTGCCACGCTGGACACACTAAAAGAAATTGCTGCAGCCATTAACAATGACCCGAAATTCAGCACCACCATTAACAATGTGCTGTCAGGTAAGCAGCCACTGGATGAGACGCTGACTCATTTGAGTGGAAAGGATGTTGCCGGTCTTCTCGCATACCTTGGTTTAGGAGAAACGATAAATCTGGCAAGAAATGCCGTTCCGGCGACACGCCGGATTAACAGTAAACCACTGACCGGTGATATCACCCTGTGGGCGTCAGATGTGGGGGCATTACCAATTGCCGGAGGACGACTGAATGGTGCGTTAGGCATTGGTGCTGATAATGCGCTGGGTGGTAATTCGATTGTGCTCGGTGATAACGACACAGGAATTAAGCAAAACGGAGATGGTGTGCTTGATATTTACGCGAACTCCGCACATGTACTCCGCTTTATCAGTAGCCTCGTGGAGAGCATGGTTTCCCTGAAAGTAAACGGAAACGCTGTAGCCACAGGCGAAGTACAGGCAGGAAATGGCTCATCGCGCATGACTAATAACGGCGACATCTTTGGTTCTGTCTGGGGGAATAGCTGGCTGAGTCTGTGGATTAATAATAATTTTGTCGCAGATGTTCAGTTAGGGGCTGGCACATCTGTGACTACCTGGAACAATGCGGGGTCATGGCCTAACACTCCCGGATATGTAGTTACTTCCGTCTGGAAAGATAATCAAGGCGAAAATATTGATGGTATTAATTATGCGCCTTTGCAAAAACGAGTCGGGAATCAGTGGTATACCGTACAAGGGGGAACGACATAATGAAAAAATATCAGGATATTAAAAATTTCAGACTTATTGACGCGCCCGTAAACAGAGGGAAAACGCAGTCCGAAATAAACATAGGTGCATATTTTCTGGAGTCAGAAGACGGGCAGGACTGGTATGAGTGTCAGTCATTATTTTCTGATGATACTGCAAAAATTATGTACGATCCTGAAGGGGTTATCTGGAGTGTTGTTAATCAGCCAGTCCCGCAACGTGGAAACACATACGCCGTATCAATGTTGTGGCCGGTTAATATGTCTGTTGCGGAAATAGACGCTGCTGACTGCCCTGATGATTGTCGTGGTGATGGCTCATGGTTGTACAGGGATGGTCAGGTTTTACCCGTTCCGGTGGATTATCAGGCTAAGGCGGAAACCACCCGACAGAAATTACTTAACGATGCAAATAATGTCATTAAGGACTGGCGTACAGAATTAACGCTGGGGATTATTAGTGATGAAAACAAAGTCACTCTAATAAATTGGATGGGATACATTAATAAGTTGAAAGATATTGATTTTTCACAAGTTAATGATGAGGCCACCTTTGAAAAAATAAAGTGGCCTGAATTACCTAAATAATGTCTTACTGACTGGCTGGCTTCTCCGGCCAGTCAGGGTCAGATGAATCAACCCGACTGACCAGAACGCTGTAGAGTTCCCATGCTTCCAGCCGCTTCCGCTCCTCATCGGTTGCGATACCCATCTTTACTGCGCGCGACAGTGGCTTAATAACGACTTCGGCTTCTTCGAGTAACTTCTGTTTTTTCGCCTCTGCCTGCTGGCGTAGCTCCTCCGGCGAATAAACACGTTTACTCACCTGCTCACCATTAAACATCCAGCGTCCTGATACATCCGCCCGGCGATTAGCTGTGATATCAGGTAACTCAACAACGCTGCACCCATCAGGATTTATTGCCGAAACATCTTTGTTAATATCCACAATAACATTATTTTTATCGTAGGCAATTTTTAACGAGTCGGCAGAAAATTTCTTCTGTTCCTCATACCAGTTTTTACCATCTTCATCAAACAGCCACACCACACCAAATTTTTTAGTGAGTTGATACTGGTCAGGCGTTTTTGGATTACCGGCTACGATATTTTTCAGATGCATCATAATTAAATACTCACCACGTTATACCACTGGTTGCCAATTAGTTTTTGTATTGGACGTCTGTGCGCTCCGTCAACCAGTTCATCACTATTGCCATTAGTGATGCCGGTTATTACATAACCAGAAGTATCACTGAACCCCGGACCGTTCCATACCTGCCCATATTGCAGGCTACCCAGCCTGATATCCTGCACGTAACGGCTGTCAAAGTTGGAATAGCTATTCGGTTCCATCTGACCATTTACTCTGAACGAAATACTGCCATCTGTATTTCTCTGGCTGTAGAATTGCCATCCCTGATCGTCGTCCAGTTCAATCACTGTGGGTCTGTCTGCACCACCCCATAAATTAAACGTGGCTGTCATTGTCGAGTTATTATTACTCGTCAGTGAAAACTGTTTTCCGTCACCTACTCGTATGCCACCATTAGTGAGAACATTTACTGACATGTGCAGCCCGGAATTGTCGATATAACCGATCCTGGCATTATTGGCGTAAATACCCAGAACGCCGTCGCCATCCTGTTTAAACCCTGTATCGTTATCACCGAGCACAATCGAATTACCACCCAGCGCATTATCAGCACCAATGCCTAACGCACCATTCAGTCGTCCTCCGGCAATTGGTAATGCCCCCACATCTGACGCCCACAGGGTGATATCACCGGTCAGTGGTTTACTGTTAATCCGGCGTGTCGCCGGAACGGCATTTCTTGCCAGATTTATCGTTTCTCCTAAACCAACGTTTTTGAAAATGCAGAGTTAACGGCTAACTGGCATCATCTCCGGTTTTTATTCAGGGGGATGCTCATGCTTATTGGCTATGTTCGCGTATCAACAAATGACCAGAATACGGAATTGCAGCGTAACGCGCTGGAGTGTGCAGGATGTGAGCTGATTTTTGAGGACAAAATCAGCGGCACGAAGTCTGACCGACCGGGGCTGAAAAAACTGCTCAGAACATTATCGGAGGGTGACACTCTGGTAGTCTGGAAGCTGGACCGGCTGGGGCGTAGTATGCGGCATCTGGTCATTCTGGTTGAGGAGCTGCGCGAACGCGGCGTTAATTTTCGCAGCCTGACGGATGCTATTGATACCAGTACGCCGATGGGGCGTTTTTTCTTTCATGTGATGGGTGCCCTGGCTGAAATGGAACGAGAACTCATTGTCGAGCGGACACGCGCCGGACTGGAAGCGGCCAGAGCCAAAGGTCGTATTGGTGGCAGACGTCCGAAACTCACCGCGAGTGAGTGGGAGCAAGCCGGGCGGTTGCTGGCTGCGGGGAAGTCACGTCAACGCGTGGCGCTGATTTTTGATATTGGCCTGTCCACGCTCTATAAAAAATTCCCCTCATCAGCGATAAAGAATAAATTGTGTCATCCCTTAGCCAACCGGGACAAATAGCCTGACATCTCCGGCACAACTGAAAATACCACTCACCCATTAACCACGGAGTTAAACGGATGAGTGACTATCATCACGGCGTGCAGGTGCTGGAGATTAACGACGGCACCCGCGTCATTTCCACCGTATCCACGGCCATTGTCGGCATGGTCTGTACGGCCAGCGATGCGGATGCCGAAACCTTCCCCCTCAATAAACCGGTACTGATTACCAATGTGCAGAGCGCAATTGCAAAGGCCGGTAAAAAAGGCACGCTGGCGGCGTCGTTGCAGGCCATCGCCGACCAGTCAAAACCGGTCACCGTTGTCGTGCGTGTGGAGGACGGTACCGGCGACGACGAGGAAACGAAACTCGCGCAGACCGTTTCCAATATCATCGGCACCACCGACGAAAACGGTCAGTACACCGGACTGAAAGCCCTGCTGGCGGCGGAGTCGGTAACCGGTGTTAAACCGCGTATTCTCGGCGTGCCGGGACTGGACACCAAAGAGGTGGCTGTTGCACTGGCATCAGTCTGTCAGAAGCTGCGCGCTTTCGGGTATATCAGCGCATGGGGCTGTAAAACCATTTCCGAGGTGAAAGCCTACCGCCAGAATTTCAGCCAGCGTGAGCTGATGGTCATCTGGCCGGATTTCCTCGCATGGGATACGGTCACCAGCACCACCGCCACCGCGTATGCCACCGCCCGTGCGCTGGGTCTGCGTGCCAGAATCGACCAGGAGCAGGGCTGGCATAAAACGCTGTCCAATGTCGGGGTGAACGGTGTTACCGGCATCAGCGCATCTGTATTCTGGGATTTGCAGGAGTCCGGCACCGATGCTGACCTGCTTAACGAGTCAGGCGTCACTACGCTGATTCGCCGCGACGGTTTCCGCTTCTGGGGTAACCGTACCTGCTCTGATGACCCGCTGTTCCTCTTTGAAAACTACACCCGCACCGCGCAGGTGCTGGCCGACACGATGGCTGAGGCGCACATGTGGGCGGTGGACAAGCCCATCACCGCAACGCTGATTCGCGACATCGTTGACGGCATCAATGCCAAATTCCGTGAACTGAAAACAAACGGCTATATCGTGGATGCGACCTGCTGGTTCAGCGAAGAATCCAACGATGCGGAAACCCTCAAGGCCGGAAAACTGTATATCGACTACGACTATACACCGGTGCCTCCTCTCGAAAACCTGACCCTGCGCCAGCGTATTACCGATAAATACCTGGCAAATCTGGTCACTTCGATTAACAGCAATTAAGGAGCCTGACCGATGGCAATGCCGCGCAAACTCAAGTTAATGAACGTCTTTCTGAACGGCTACAGCTATCAGGGCGTCGCGAAGTCCGTCACGCTACCAAAACTGACCCGTAAGCTCGAAAACTATCGCGGTGCGGGGATGAACGGCAGCGCACCGGTAGACCTCGGCCTTGATGACGATGCGCTGTCAATGGAGTGGTCGCTCGGGGGCTTCCCGGATTCGGTTATCTGGGAGCTTTACGCCGCAACCGGCGTGGATGCCGTGCCGATTCGTTTTGCTGGCTCTTACCAGCGCGACGATACCGGCGAAACGGTGGCCGTCGAAGTGGTCATGCGTGGACGTCAGAAAGAAATCGACACCGGCGAGGGGAAACAGGGAGAAGATACCGAGTCGAAAATCTCCGTGGTCTGCACCTATTTCCGGCTGACGATGGACGGTAAGGAGCTGGTCGAAATTGACACCATCAACATGATTGAGAAGGTGAACGGCGTCGACCGGCTGGAGCAACACCGCCGCAATATCGGTCTGTGATTTTCATCCGGTCAGCCAGGCTGACCGGTTAACCCCGATTCAGAAGTGAGGAAACCATGAACAAAGAAAATGTGATTACCCTGGACAATCCGGTCAAACGTGGTGAGCAGGTTATCGAACAGGTCACGCTGATGAAACCTAATGCCGGGACGCTGCGCGGTGTCAGTCTGGCTGCGGTCGCGAACTCCGAAGTCGATGCACTGATTAAAGTGCTGCCGCGCATGACGGCACCGATGCTGACCGAGCAGGAAGTCGCCGCGCTGGAACTGCCTGACCTTGTGGCGCTGGCCGGTAAGGTGGTCGGTTTTTTGTCGCCGAACTCGGTGCAGTAACGTTTCCGAAAAATCTGTCGGTCGATGACCTGATGGCGGATGTGGCAGTGATATTTCACTGGCCGCCATCAGAACTGTATCCCATGAGTCTGACCGAACTCATCACATGGCGCGAAAAGGCGCTCCGGCGAAGCGGAAACACGAATGAGTAACAATGTAAAATTACAGGTATTGCTCAGGGCTGTTGACCAGGCATCCCGCCCGTTTAAATCCATCCGCACAGCGAGTAAGTCGCTGTCGGGGGATATCCGGGACACACAAAAATCACTGCGCGAGCTGAACGGTCATGCATCCCGTATTGAGGGATTCCGCAAGACCAGTGCACAGCTCGCCGTGACTGGTCATGCACTTGAAAAGGCACGGCAGGAAGCCGAAGCCCTTGCCACACAGTTTAAAAACACCGAACGTCCGACCCGTGCTCAGGCGAAAGCGCTGGAATCCGCAAAGCGTGCGGCGGAGGACTTACAGGCGAAATATAACCGCCTGACGGATTCCGTTAAACGCCAGCAACGGGAACTGGCCGTTGTGGGAATTAATACCCGCAATCTTGCACATGATGAGCAGGGACTGAAAAACCGTATCAGTGAAACCACCGCACAACTTAACCGGCAGCGTGACGCGCTGGCGCGTGTCAGTGCACAACAGGCAAAACTTAATGCAGTAAAACAGCGTTATCAGGCCGGAAAGGAACTGGCCGGAAATATGGCCTCAGTGGGCGCTGCCGGTGTGGGGATTGCGGCGGCGGGAACGATGGCCGGAGTTAAGTTGCTGATGCCCGGTTATGAGTTTGCGCAGAAAAACTCAGAATTGCAGGCCGTGCTCGGTGTGGCAAAAGACTCCGCCGAAATGACCGCACTACGCAAACAGGCGCGCCAGCTCGGCGACAATACCGCCGCCTCGGCGGATGATGCGGCCGGTGCACAGATAATCATCGCGAAAGCGGGTGGGGATGTTGATGCCATTCAGGCGGCAACGCCGGTCACGCTGAATATGGCGCTGGCGAACCGCCGCACGATGGAAGAAAACGCCGCCCTGCTGATGGGGATGAAATCCGCCTTTCAGCTTTCAAACGATAAGGTCGCTCATATCGGGGATGTTCTCTCCATGACGATGAACAAAACCGCCGCCGATTTTGACGGCATGAGCGATGCGCTGACCTATGCCGCACCTGTGGCAAAAAATGCCGGTGTCAGCATTGAAGAAACCGCCGCAATGGTCGGGGCGCTGCATGATGCAAAAATCACAGGCTCAATGGCGGGGACGGGAAGCCGTGCCGTGTTAAGCCGCCTGCAGGCACCGACGGGAAAAGCATGGGATGCACTCAAAGAGCTTGGAGTGAAAACCTCAGACAGCAAGGGAAACACCCGGCCAATATTTACCATTCTGAAAGAAATGCAGGCCAGTTTTGAGAAAAACCGGCTCGGTACTGCCCAGCAGGCTGAATACATGAAAACTATTTTCGGGGAGGAGGCCAGCTCAGCCGCCGCCGTGCTGATGACTGCCGCCTCAACCGGAAAGCTGGACAAACTGACCGCTGCGTTTAAAGCCTCAGACGGGAAGACCGCCGAGCTGGTAAATATCATGCAGGACAACCTAGGCGGTGACTTTAAGGAGTTTCAGTCTGCTTATGAGGCGGTGGGGACTGACCTGTTTGACCAACAGGAAGGCGCACTGCGTAATCTCACGCAGACGGCCACAAAGTATGTGTTAAAACTCGACGGCTGGATCCAGAAAAACAAATCACTGGCGTCAACCATCGGCCTTATTGTCGGTGGCGCACTGGCGCTTATTGGCATCATCGGTGCAATTGGTCTTGTAGCCTGGCCGGTTATCACCGGCATTAATGCCATCATCGCGGCAGCAGGCGCAATGGGGGCAATCTTCACGACGGTTGGCAGTGCTGTTATGACGGCCATCGGGGCGATTAGCTGGCCGGTTGTGGCCGTGGTGGCCGCCATTGTCGCCGGGGCGTTGCTTATCCGTAAATACTGGGAGCCTGTCAGCGCATTCTTTGGCGGTGTGGTGGAAGGGCTGAAAGCGGCATTTGCGCCGGTGGGGGAACTGTTCACGCCACTTAAACCGGTTTTTGACTGGCTGGGTGAAAAGTTACAGGCCGCGTGGCAGTGGTTTAAAAACCTGATTGCCCCGGTTAAAGCCACACAGGACACCCTGAACCGTTGCCGTGACACGGGGGTCATGTTCGGGCAGGCACTGGCTGACGCGCTGATGCTGCCGCTTAATGCGTTCAACAAACTGCGCAGCGGTATTGACTGGGTACTGGAAAAACTCGGTGTTATCAACAAAGAGTCAGACACACTTGACCAGACCGCCGCCAGAACTCATGCCGCCACGTATGGCACCGGTGGTTATATTCCGGCGACCAGCTCTTATGCAGGTTATCAGGCTTATCAGCCGGTTACGGCACCGGCTGGCCGCTCTTATGTGGACCAGAGTAAAAACGAATATCACATCAGCCTGACGGGTGGTACTGCGCCGGGGACACAGCTTGACCGCCAGTTACAGGATGCGCTCGAAAAATACGAGCGGGATAAACGTGCGCGCGCCCGTGCCAGCATGATGCATGACGGTTAAGGAGGTGACGAAAAATGATGCTCGCGTTAGGTATGTTTGTTTTTATGCGCCAGACGCTGCCACACCAGACCATGCAGCGTGAATCAGATTATCGCTGGCCGTCAAATTCCCGTATCGGTAAACGGGATGCCTTTCAGTTTCTCGGTGTTGGCGAGGAAAACATCACGCTTGCCGGTGTGCTTTATCCCGAACTGACCGGCGGCAAGCTGACGATGACCACGCTCAGACTGATGGCAGAGGAAGGCCGGGCGTGGCCGTTGCTGGATGGCTCCGGCATGATTTACGGCATGTATGTCATCAGCAGGGTGAGTGAAACAGGGAGTATTTTCTTTGCAGACGGCACACCCCGGAAAATTGATTTTACGCTGTCGCTCACCCGCGTGGATGAATCACTGGCCGCGCTTTATGGCGATATCGGTAAACAGGCGGAGTCGCTCATCGGTAAGGCTGGCAGTATGGCGACCAGATTCACGGGTATGACGGGGGCGGGATAATGCTGGATGCGCTGACATTTGATGCAGGCAGTACGCTGACGCCGGATTACATGCTGATGCTCGACAGCAGGGATATTACCGGCAATATCAGCGACCGTCTGATGAGCATGACCCTGACGGATAACCGGGGCTTTGAGGCTGACCAGCTTGATATTGAGCTGAACGATGCCGACGGGCAGGTCGGGCTGCCGGTTCGTGGCGCTGTCCTGACGGTGTATATCGGCTGGAAAGGTTTTGCCCTGGTATGCAAAGGGAAATTTACCGTTGATGAGGTTGAACACCGGGGCGCACCGGATGTGGTCACCATCCGCGCCCGGAGTGCAGATTTTCGCGGGACGCTCAATTCCCGCCGTGAAGGCTCATGGCATGACACCACGCTCGGTGCGATTGTTGAGGCGATAGCCTCCCGTAATAAGCTGGAAGCCAGTGTCGCTCCGTCACTGGCCGGAATTAAAATCCCGCACATCGACCAGTCGCAGGAGTCTGATGCGAAATTCCTGACCCGTCTTGCAGAACGCAACGGCGGTGAGGTGTCGGTAAAAATGGGAAAACTGTTGTTTCTCAAAGCGGGGCAGGGGGTGACGGCCAGCGGTAAAAAAATCCCGCAGATTACCATCACCCGCAGTGACGGCGACCGCCATCATTTTGCGATTGCTGACCGTGGAGCCTATACCGGTGTAACGGCAAAGTGGTTACACACCAAAGACCCGAAGCCGCAAAAGCAGAAGGTAAAACTGAAACGCAAAAAGAAAGAGAAACACCTGCGCGCACTGGAGCACCCGAAAGCGAAACCAGTCACGCAGAAGAAAGCGCCAAAAGTACCGGAAGCACGCGAAGGTGAATACATGGCCGGTGAGGCTGACAACGTTTTTGCCCTGACCACGGTATATGCCACGAAAGCGCAGGCCATGCGCGCCGCTCAGGCGAAGTGGGATAAACTGCAACGGGGCGTTGCGGAGTTCTCCATCATCCTGGCTACCGGTCGTGCAGATATTTACACGGAAACGCCGGTCAAAGTGTCAGGCTTTAAGCGCGTCATAGACGAGCAGGACTGGACAATCACTAAGGTGACACATTTTCTGAATAATAGCGGCTTCACGACGTCCTTAGAGCTTGAGGTCAGGCTTTCTGATGTGGAGTACGAAACAGAAGATAATGAGTGATATGTTTTATTTATCTGTTTGTTTTATAAGGATAAATTAACTAGAATGGCACTATCAACAAAACCGGAAGAGGTGCTCGCGATGTTTCATTGTCCTTTATGCCAGCATGCCGCACATGCGCGTACAAGCCGCTATATCACTGACACGACAAAAGAGCGTTATCACCAGTGTCAGAACGTGAATTGCAGCGCCACGTTCATCACCTATGAGTCGGTACAGAGATACATCGTGAAGCCGGGAGAAGTCCACGCCGTAAGGCCGCACCCGTTGCCGTCAGGGCAGCAAATTATGTGGATGTGATCACAAAAATAGCCCCTCAGTTGAGGGGCTTTATTTATGGTCGATGTGGACGCTATGTGGACAGCGGTTGACATAAATCCATTTATATCATCAGGTTAGGTGCTTTTTTGTGACACCATCCCTGTCTTCCCCCACATGATGTGGGGGTTTTTTTTATCTCCAGTTTGTCATTCTGTTATTAGCTTACTGTTTTAAACCATCCGTTATACTACCGGCAGAAGATAGCGGGAGTATTTATGAATCAAACCTATGGACGGCTGGTTAGCCGGGCGGCTATCGCGGCAACGGCGATGGCATCAGCGTTACTTTTGATCAAAATTTTTGCGTGGTGGTATACGGGATCGGTGAGTATTCTGGCGGCGTTGGTGGACTCGCTGGTGGATATTGCCGCGTCATTGACGAATTTGTTGGTCGTGCGTTATTCGCTGCAACCCGCAGATGATGAACACACGTTTGGGCACGGTAAAGCGGAGTCGCTGGCGGCGCTGGCGCAAAGTATGTTTATTTCCGGTTCGGCGTTGTTTCTGTTTTTGACCAGTATCCAGAATCTGATTAAGCCGACGCCAATGAACGACCCCGGCGTGGGGATTGGCGTTACCGTCATCGCTCTGATATGCACTATTATACTGGTCACGTTTCAGCGCTGGGTGGTACGCAAGACCCAAAGTCAGGCGGTACGGGCGGATATGCTTCATTATCAGTCTGATGTTATGATGAACGGAGCGATTCTTATCGCGCTGGGGTTATCCTGGTACGGTTGGCATCGTGCGGATGCCCTGTTTGCGTTAGGTATCGGCATCTATATTTTGTATAGCGCGTTGCGTATGGGGTATGAGGCGGTGCAGTCATTATTGGATCGCGCGCTGCCCGATGCGGAACGACAGGAAATTATTGATATCGTGACGTCATGGCCGGGAGTCAGCGGCGCGCACGATCTCCGCACGCGGCAGTCAGGGCCGACTCGCTTTATTCAGATTCATTTGGAAATGGAAGATAATCTGCCGCTCGTTCAGGCGCATTTTGTGGCTGACCAGGTAGAGCAGGCGATTTTGCGGCGTTTTCCGGGTTCAGATGTCATTATTCATCAGGATCCCTGTTCAGTCGTCCCCAGGGAAGGCAGGAAGTTCGAGCTTGTATAATTGATTGTTAAAAAGTGAGCCAGGCCAGCATTTTGTGTATAAATTACCGCCATTTGGCCTGACCTGAATCAATTCAGCAGGAAGGGATTGTTATACTATCTGTATATTCGTTGGATCGTTTCGAAGTGCGAAATCGGCTTCCGGCAATAGATTTCATTTTGCATTCCAAAGTTCAGAGGTAGTCATGATTAAGAAAATCGGTGTGTTGACAAGCGGCGGTGATGCGCCGGGCATGAACGCGGCAATCCGCGGTGTTGTGCGCGCAGCGTTGACGGAAGGGCTGGAAGTCATGGGCATTTATGACGGCTATCTGGGCCTGTATGAAGATCGTATGGTGCAGCTTGACCGTTACAGCGTATCTGACATGATCAACCGTGGCGGTACTTTCCTCGGTTCCGCCCGTTTCCCGGAATTCCGTGACGAAAATATTCGCGCTGTCGCGATCGAAAACCTGAAAAAACGCGGCATCGATGCGCTGGTAGTTATTGGCGGCGACGGTTCTTATATGGGTGCAAAACGTCTGACTGAAATGGGCTTCCCGTGCATCGGTCTGCCAGGCACTATCGATAACGACATCAAAGGCACCGACTACACTATCGGCTATTTCACTGCTCTCGGCACTGTAGTGGAAGCGATTGACCGTCTGCGTGACACCTCCTCTTCTCACCAGCGTATCTCTATCGTTGAGGTGATGGGCCGTTATTGCGGCGACCTGACGTTGGCGGCGGCTATTGCTGGCGGCTGTGAGTTTATCGTGGTGCCGGAAGTTGAATTTAATCGCGAAGATCTGGTGGCCGAAATCAAAGCCGGGATCGCGAAAGGGAAAAAACACGCTATCGTCGCTATTACTGAGCATATGTGCGATGTTGACGAACTGGCGCACTTTATTGAAAAAGAAACGGGCCGTGAAACGCGTGCGACGGTGCTCGGCCACATTCAGCGCGGTGGTTCCCCGGTACCTTACGATCGCATTCTGGCTTCCCGTATGGGCGCGTATGCTATTGACCTGCTGCTGGAAGGCCATGGCGGTCGTTGTGTCGGTATCCAGAACGAGCAGCTTGTTCATCATGACATCATTGATGCGATTGAAAACATGAAGCGTCCGTTCAAAAGCGACTGGATGGAGTGCGCGAAAAAACTGTACTGATTGTTTTTGCGCGCCTGATGGCGCTACGCTTATCAGGCCTACAGGTTGCAGAAACGTGTAGGCCGGATTAGGCGCTAGCCGCCATCCGGCAATCCCTCAGATTTATTCCTCGAAGTTATAGCCAATCTTTTTTTATTCTTTAATGTTTGGATCGCTTTCTGGCACGCTTTGCTCATCACAACACAACATAAGCGAGTCGGGCGATGAAAAAGTGGGGCGTGGGATTCACATTATTGCTGGCGTCAACCAGCATTCTGGCAAAGGATATTCAGTTACTTAACGTATCGTACGATCCAACGCGTGAGCTGTACGAGCAGTACAACAAAGCGTTTAGCGCGCACTGGAAGCAGGAAACCGGCGACAACGTCGTGATCCGCCAATCGCACGGCGGTTCGGGTAAACAGGCGACTTCCGTCATTAACGGCATTGAAGCCGATGTCGTGACGCTGGCGCTGGCTTACGATGTGGACGCTATTGCTGAACGTGGTCGTATCGATAAAAACTGGATCAAGCGTCTGCCGGATAACTCAGCACCTTACACTTCAACCATCGTTTTCCTGGTCCGCAAAGGCAATCCAAAACAAATTCATGACTGGAACGATCTGATTAAACCCGGTGTGTCGGTGATTACGCCAAACCCGAAAAGCTCCGGCGGCGCCCGCTGGAACTATCTGGCGGCATGGGGCTACGCCCTGCACCACAACAATAACGATCAGGCCAAAGCGCAGGACTTTGTCAAAGCCCTGTTTAAAAACGTTGAAGTGCTGGACTCCGGCGCGCGCGGCTCAACCAATACTTTCGTTGAACGCGGTATCGGTGATGTGCTGATCGCCTGGGAAAACGAAGCGCTACTGGCGACGAATGAACTGGGTAAAGATAAATTCGAGATAGTGACCCCGAGTGAATCTATTCTCGCAGAGCCGACCGTTTCCGTGGTCGACAAAGTGGTGGAAAAGAAAGACACCAAAGCGGTAGCGGAAGCCTACCTGAAGTATCTCTACTCGCCGGAAGGGCAGGAGATAGCAGCGAAAAACTTCTACCGTCCGCGCGATGCTGACGTGGCGAAAAAATACGACGATGCGTTTCCGAAGCTGAAGCTGTTCACCATTGACGAGGTGTTTGGCGGCTGGGCGAAGGCGCAAAAAGATCACTTCGCTAATGGCGGTACGTTCGACCAAATCAGCAAACGCTAAACCGTTTATAAACCCGGTAACGTATTATGTTACCGGGTTTTTTCTTTGCCACAATTTTGCGTTACTCTTCCCCGTCTATGGGTCACAGGGAACGCATATCATGAAAAAAACAGGCTACTTTTTACTGGCGGTGATAGTGATTGTCGCCGCGGCGGGCGTCGGTTACTGGAAATTTTCCGGCAACCCTGATGCATTACGGGAAATCGTGCTTGAACAATGCCTGCCCGATCAGTTACAGCATCAAAACCCAGCGCCGTGCGCGGAAGTCAAACCTCGCGCTGGCTATGTCGTCTTTAAAGATCGTCACGGTCCGTTGCAATATTTATTGATGCCCACCTACCGTATCAACGGTACAGAAAGCCCGCTATTGCTGGAACCCGCTACGCCCAACTTTTTCTGGCTGGCCTGGCAGGCTCGCGGCTATATGAGTAAAAAATACGGGCATGATATTCCGGATAGCGCGGTCTCGCTGGCGATTAATTCGCGGCTTGGTCGTTCACAGGACCATTTGCATATCCATATTTCTTGCATCCGTCCTGACGTTCGGGAACAACTGGATAACGATCTCACGCGCATCAGCACTCGCTGGCTTCCGCTGCCGGGTGGCCTGATGGGGCATGAATACCTGGCGCGCCGGGTAACCGAGAGCGAACTGGCGCAGCGTAGTCCGTTTATGATGCTGGCGGAAGAGGTGCCGGAAGCGCGCGATCATATGGGACGCTATGCGCTGGCGGTGGTACGCCAAAGCGACGACTCTTTTGTTCTGCTGGCGACCGAGCGTAACCTGCTGACGCTTAATCGCGCATCGGCGGAAGAGATTCAGGACCATAGTTGCGCCATTTTGTCTTCCCGCTGATTTTCGTTACACCCCCCTGCTCATTATCTTATTGATTCTTATCCCGGTTTAAAACTGGGGTAAGATCGTGTCTATAAAAATATGTGAAACCGATCAAAAGATATAAAGGTATACCTTTATATCTTTTGGTGGTTAGTTACACTCTCTTCATAGCCTCCATAGATTGTCTGGTGGATGGCTTATATAAAAACGTTTTTATTTCATGTAGTGACATCATTAATTGTTCACCAGATTTGCGCTGTTAAGCGTAAAGGAATATCAACATGAAACTTTCTATCGTGGAAAAAATCGGCTTCGGCGCGGGAGATATGGCGATAAACGTTGTGATTATCGCCATGCAGCTGCTCCTCGCCTATTTCTATACCGATATCTACGGCCTGAGCGCCGCTGATGTTGGCGTACTGTTTGTAGTTGTGCGGATGATTGATGCCATTATCGATCCGGCCATGGGGGTTCTGACCGATAAACTGAACACGCGCTGGGGGCGTTACCGCCCGTGGCTGCTGTGGTTTGCCATTCCTTTTGGTTTCGCCGTGTATTTGATGTTTATTACGCCTGATATGGCTTATATGGCCAAACTGGCATGGGCCTATGGCACCTATATTCTGATGACTCTGGTCTATACCGCGATCACCATTCCCTATATTTCGATGATTGGCGTCATTACCAGCGACCCCGTCGAACGGTTAAGCGCCAACGGCTATCGTTTTGTGATGACCAAGATTGCCGCTTTCCTGGTGACTATCGTCGTACCGATGCTTGCCGTCTGGCTGGGGCAGGGCAACAAGGCGCTGGGTTACCAGTTTTCGATGGGGCTGATGGGGGCGATGGGCGCCTTGCTGTTTATCTTCTGTTTTCTTACCACGCGTGAACGCAGCGAGCCGGAAATTACGTCGTTATCGGTGGGGAAACAGTTTAAATATCTGTTACGCAACGATCAGTGGATTATTCTCGGCGTTGTTATTCTGCTGCTGATGTGCGGTTATGTTATTCGCGGTTCCGTTGCCGCTTATTACGCCAAGTATTATCTGAACGGCGGAGATAGCCTGATTTCACCCTTCCTGACTACCGGCGTCGTTGCCTCTATTTTAGCGATGATCGCCACCACCTGGATAACCAAGTTCTGGGACAAAATTAAGATGTTCCGCTACACCCAGATTATTACCTTTATCCTGAGCGCGCTGATGTATTTCTCCGTCGGGCGTGAAAATCTTATCCTGGCGTTTGCGTTCTATTTTCTTATTAATTTCTTCTGCGATATGCAAATGCCGGTGTTCTGGTCCTCTATCGCCGAAGCGGTGGATTACGGAGAAAAGAAAACCGGTCTGCGCGTTTCCGGGTTGGCGTTTGGCGGCATCCTCTTCTTCCAGAAGTTTGGGATGGGGATCGCGGGCGGGATACTCGGATTCCTGCTGAGCCACTTTGGCTATCAGGCCGATGTTGAACAGACCGCGCGTTCGCTCACCGGCATTGCGCTGATGATGACGCTCATTCCGGCTCTGTTTCACCTTGCGGTTGGACTGCTTATGAAAAAGTATCTGATTAATAATGAATATTATCGAGATATTCAGCTTGCCCTGGCGCAGAAACAGGCATAAGGAGGCGCAAATGAAGGCCATGAATAAGGTTTGGGTTATCGGCGATGCCTCCGTTGACCTGGTGCCGGAAAAACAGAACAGCTATCTGAAATGCCCCGGCGGAGCGTCGGCGAACGTGGGGGTATGCGTTGCCAGGCTGGGCGGGGAGTGCGGTTTTATCGGTTGTCTTGGTGATGATGACGCCGGTCGCTTCCTGCGCCAGGTTTTCCAGGATAACGGCGTGGATGTCACGTTTCTAAGGCTGGATGCGGACCTGACCAGCGCGGTGCTGATCGTCAACCTGACGGCTGACGGGGAACGCAGCTTTACCTATCTGGTGCATCCGGGGGCTGATACCTACGTTTCGCCGCAGGATTTGCCGCCGTTCAGGCAGCACGAATGGTTTTACTTCAGCTCAATTGGCCTCACCGACAGGCCCGCTCGCGAGGCGTGCCTTGAGGGAGCGAGAAGAATGCGTGAAGCGGGTGGTTACGTACTGTTTGACGTCAATCTGCGCAGCAAAATGTGGGGGAATACTGATGAAATCCCTGAACTGATCGCCCGGTCCGCCGCGTTGGCTTCTATCTGCAAAGTCTCGGCAGATGAGCTGTGCCAGCTCAGCGGGGCCAGCCACTGGCAGGATGCGCGTTATTACCTGCGCGATCTGGGCTGCGACACCACCATTATTTCGTTGGGGGCCGATGGCGCTCTGTTGATTACCGCCGAGGGGGAGTTCCATTTCCCCGCACCGCGCGTCGATGTTGTCGATACCACGGGAGCCGGTGATGCTTTTGTCGGCGGACTGTTGTTCACCCTTTCCCGCGCAAATTGCTGGAACCATGCCCTGCTGGCGGAGGCCATCAGCAATGCCAACGCCTGCGGCGCTATGGCGGTGACGGCAAAAGGCGCAATGACCGCTTTACCGTTTCCTGACCAACTCAACACTTTTCTTTCCAGCCATTCGCTGGCACAAGCCATGACCGTGAAATAAGGAGTCATCATGCACGTTGATCAAAACAAAATACTGGGATGCCTGGTGGGCGCCGCCGCCGCGGACGCGATGGGAGCCGCGACGGAAGTACGCACCCAGCAGCAGATAAAAGACTATTTTGGCGGCTGGGTGACGACCTTTCAAAAACCGCCTGCGGACACGTTTGGCCGCTGCAATGAAGCGGGGATGTGCACGGATGATTTTATTCAGGCTAAGTACATTATGGACGCGCTGCTGCGCCATCAACGCCAGGTCAGCGACGAGGCGATGCGCGAGGCTTTTCAGCAGTGGCTGGATTATCCTTTCTACGCCAACTTTACCGGTCCGACGACGCGTGCGGCAATGAAAGCGATATTTAATGATAATCGTGCCTCTTTGCAGGGCGAGCTGGAAGGCGAAAAACAGTCGGTACAGATTATTAATAAGGGTAACGCGGAGGCAACGAACGGCGCCGCCATGAAGATTTGGCCAGCG
Source organism: Salmonella sp. SJTUF15591 (assembly GCF_043356435.1). NCBI lineage: Bacteria > Pseudomonadati > Pseudomonadota > Gammaproteobacteria > Enterobacterales > Enterobacteriaceae > Salmonella > Salmonella sp. SJTUF15591. Next base: position 103,873 of record NZ_JBEUJO010000009.1, read on the forward strand.
GCGGTGCTGCATCCTGGCGATATCGACGCGGCGATTGACTGCGCGCTGCAGATTTGCCGCTTTACGCATAATAACGTGCTGGCGATGTCCGGCGCAGCGGCGATGGCGGCGGCAACCAGCGAGGCGTTAAGAGCGCAGACCAACGCAGACAGCATTATTGCCGCCGGTATTTACGGTGCGCAAAGGGGCTATCTGCTGGCGCAGGAGCAAGGGGCGATGATGGTGGCAGGTCCTTCCGTTGCCCGACGCATTGAGCTGGCCGTAGATATCGGTAAACGTCATCGCCATTGGGAAACGGCGGTGGTGGAACTTGCTGATATTATTGGCTCCGGGCTGCACGTGAGTGAAGCGGTGCCGGCGGCCTTTGGCCTGTTCGCGTGTTGTCCGAATTCTGCCGTAGATGCTATTATCTCCGGCGTTAATATCGGCAATGATACTGATACTGTCGCCACCATGGTCGGGGCGATTTCCGGCGCATTCCATGGCGTGGAGGCTTTTCCCGCCGATTATTTAACGACTTTGGATCGTATGAATCATTTCGATTTGGCAGAACTGGCCAGGCAAATCGCAGGGTAGCGACTTCACCCTGCCGGGGACGGTAAAACGTCCCCTGCTGGCGAAGACGTGAGGTGCGCAGCTTGCAGGTTGATAAAACGAGCTTTACTCCGCTTTATAAGCAACTATTTTTTATCATCTGTCAGCAGATCCAAAATGGATCCCTGCCTTTAGGCAGCCAGCTGCCGACGCAAAAAGAGATTGCCAGAGCCTACAACGTCTCGCTGATTGTGGTTAAACAGGCCTGGAGCGAATTAATCAATGCGGGCATTATTTCCTCCCAGCGCGGAAGTGGTTCGGTGGTGTGCTCGGTGCCGGAAGGCGTGAGCTACGGGCACACGTTTCGCGGTATTACCCGCGATCTCCAGGACGCCAGCGTGGCGATTGAGAACCGTATTCTGGAAATCGCGCCGCGCCGCGCGCGCGACGCTCAGGCAGACGGCTTGAGCCTGCCCGCACAGCATCACTATCTCTATATTTCGCGTATTCGTTGCCTGAATAACCGTCCGTTTAACCATGAAAAGATCTATCTTGATCTTAGCTTCTTTCCCGATCTGCAACTCACACCGCAGGCGCTGGAGCATACGTCGCTTTATTCGTTATTAAACGTCACAAGCGACTCGGCGATAGAAAAAGTTGAGGCGATTTTACCTTCCGCTGACCTGTGCGAAAAATTGCAAATCGCCGCCAATAAACCGCTGTTATCTGTCGCCAGACAGACGTTTCAGGTCGGGAAGGACAGCCCTTTTGAGTATTGCCGCTATTACGTGCTGTCTGAATACTTTGGTGAAATTCATTATCACTGATCTGTCCACTTAATCCTGCGATAACCTCACTATACCTGGCGTTTACCTGCCTGACTGTCCGTCGTATTCTTGCTGAAAAAATCGTCAGGAGACAGGTATGTCGCTCTGGTTGTCCCATCCTCTGTTCCTCCCGTCCATCATCGTTGGCATTACCATTTTGCTCTGGGCGACCTCGCTGCTGCCGGAGTTTATGACCGCACTGCTATTTTTTGCTGCTGTGGTGGCGATGGGACCAGGGAAAGTTCCTGCGCGGGCGGGGATGCTGTGATGTATCGCGCTGGCGGTGATACGCCAAAGCGATGGCTCTTTTGTCCTGCTGGCGACCGAGCGTAATTTACTGATCTTCAATCGCGCTTCTGCCGAGGAAATTCAGGATCATCAGTGTGATATCTTGAACCAACAGGTCATCAAATGGCAGCTTGATATTGCATTAACGAATGCCGTTTGGAGGCCGGACAAGGCTCTCGTGGCGCTATCCGGCAAAATCTGGCGATGGCGCGGGCGTTACCAGGCCGGTGGATCTGCGGGGTGGCTGTCATTTTCCAGATGCGGCGATTTAATAAACACGCCTTTCCAGGGTTTATCGCCGTTATTAATGAGATAATGCGCCTCCCCAGGTTCGCACTGTAAAACATCTCCAGTTTGCAGGATATGAGGTGTTCCTTCCAGATACAGGCACACTTCACCGCTTAGGGTATAAAAAATCTCACAAGCGGTATTATGGCGATGGTTAGGGAATGACTGCCCTGGTTGTAGTATGACGACGCCCATATCGCAGCCCGGCCCACGGATTAAGTATTTAGGGCCATTATCGCCAAAGCGGTATTCATGATTCTTCTCATTCGTTTTTTGCATGCTTATTCTCCTGTTACAGGCCTGGCGCTTTCCAGAGGGATGTCGTTAAGCCACCATCGACCAGCGCGCGTTGATCCTGATAAACGGCCTGCCATTTTTCTCTGGCCTGCTGATAGACAGCAAAATTTTCAGGATTAGGTTTATGCTCCCGATCCCAGCGCACTAGCTTTTCTCCCGTTTCCGCCAGCGATGGCCAGACACCCACGCCAACGCCTGCGGCAATAGCGCACCCTAGCGCGGTAGCTTCTTTGACGACAGGTACGTGAACGGTGAGTCCCGTAACGTCGGCAAGTATTTGGCTCCATAATTTGCCTTTAGATCCTCCGCCGGCAAAAACCAGCGAGTCGGCCTGTACGCCGGAAAACGCGGCAATTTGCTGTAAATTGCAGGCGGAAACAATGGCGGCATTCTCTTCCAGCGCGCGAAATAGGGTCGCTTTATTACACTTTTCAGGATCGATAGACAGATTGATAAACGACGGCGCGGCATGGTACCAGCGTTTAAAACGCATAACGTCAGAGAAGATGGGCATCACACCGTGCGCGCCGGGAGGCACCCGGCTGGCCATATCTTCCAGCAGGGAATACGCATCAATACCTAACCTTTCAGCGATTAGTTTTTCCTCGGCGCAAAAGGCGTCGCGGAACCAACGCATCGTTAACCCAGTAAAAAAGCTAATAGACTCGGTTTGTACCATACCGGGGATCACATGAGGATTGATGCGAACGTTCATGTTTGGGTCGGTGACCGGCGCGGGAAGATTGACCACCTGTTGCCAGAAGGTTCCGCCCAGCACGGCCGTTTGCGCCGGGCGTACGACGCCCAGCCCCAGACAGCCTAACTGCACATCGCCGCCGCCAACGATGACCGGCGTACCCGCTTGCAGGTCGCACTGTTCAGCCGCTTTCTGTGAAATGTGACCGAGCAGCGTCCCGGTTTCTTTTACCGGCGAGAGAATGTCAGAACGCAGGCCCGCCATCTGTAACAGACTACGTTTCCAGTTGCGGGTCACCAGATCCAATAACCCCGTCGTGCCTGCGTTGGAGGGATCGACCGCCAGTTCGCCGCTGAGCATAAAGGCCATCCAGTCGCTGATCATAGTGACGGTTGACGCGCGATGATAAATATCCGGACGATGGTGGGCAAGCCAGAGCAGACGCGGAATAGCGCTGAGCGCCAGCGTTTGCCCGGAGCAACGATAAACTTCCTCCTCAAAGGTGTTATCGTGCAGCTCTTTTAATTCACTGACTTCGTGCGCCGCGCGGGCGTCAACATTAGCGCAGGCCCAAATTGGTTCGCCGTTACTGTCATAAATAACAATGCCTTCACGCATCGAGCAGGCCGATACGGCAGCGATAGCCGTTGCAGGGATGGCGGCTTTCTGTAGTGCCTGACGGATACACTGGCAAGCCAGTTGCCAGTTTTTGGCAAGATCAAACTCCATCGAACCAGGCACATCCGGCACGGCCAGATGCTGCCATTCCGCTTGACCGACAGCTATTTGCTTTCCTTGTAGATCAAAAATTACTGCTCTGACGCTACCGGTACCGGCGTCAAGAGCCATCAGGTAATGTCCTGATTCAGTATGGGTACAGAGTCGAGCCATTTTTTTATCCTCGGCTATTTTTACATCGTTACATAAAATCCTGTCAGTTATTGTTTATTGAATTGAGGTAAGTGTTATTTTATTTTTTATTTTTCAATAAGTTGAATTATTTTCCCTGCGGTTTTCTGATCGGTAACCAGCGCATTGATATAGTTACCGCGCATAGCGGCAATAATAGCTTCTGCTTTTTGTTCGCCGCCGGCGACGCCAATCACGGTTGGGATCGTGGAAAGTGAATTTAACTTCAGGCCAATTAATTCGTTATGGATTTTGATGTCTGGAATAATTTCGCCATGAGCATCAAAAAAATAGCCCAGAATATCGCCTACTGCGCCTTTGCGGCCAATCATGAGTTGTTCACCCTGAGTGATATAGCCGGATTTTAAGATACTGGCTTGATCTTTCTGGTTAATTGCCCCAATCCCCACGATGGCGGCATCGGCAGCTTGCGCTGTGAGCATCACATCCCGCACGCTATTTTCATTGCGCAGCGTGCAGGCAATTTCCTGCGATGATGCGCGCAGCGGCGCGGGCATAATACTTACGCTACAAGCGGCATCAAGCTGGCCTATTCCGGTCATATACGGCCCCACGCCGCCGGATAACGTGACCAGTCGGATTTGTTGCGCCGAGATAAATCCGCTGAGGCGTTTTAATGTGGTCATCGTGGCTTCGCCAAAGCCGACGGCCAGCAGTTGCTGTGGCCGCAGTGACTCCATCAACATATGGGCGGCGCCGATTCCTAAACGCAGACCAATATCGGCATCGGGTAATGCCGGCAGCACGCGGATATTCTGCAATGCGAAGTGGTTGCGCAAGGCATTTTCATACTCAAGACACCCTTCGAAGCGGGAGTTGATTTGTACGCGAATAATACCGGACTGATGCCCTTTCTCCAGCAGACGAGAAACCTTTAGCCGGGTTAGCCCCAGACGCTCGCTGATTTCACTCTGCGTCAATCCATCGTGATAGTAGAACCAGGCAATACGCGCCACCTGCTCTTCTTCGCACATTCCATAATCAGATACCAACGTATTATCGCTCATTGTCATAACCTGGCTTTACTTTGAACATTTCTAAATCATTAACACAATTGTTCAGTTATCACTCCGAAATAACCGTGATTAACGCCACAAAAACGCGCCAAATCTGAACATTTATCATCTAAAAATTCATTTATTCAGAAAACGTGATCTGGATGAGAGTTTTTTAACCAAATAACTACTACCGTTTTGAACAATTTCTTTTTCAAAAAACATTTGTTCAGTCCCGTCAGTCAACATTGAGGGAGCGGAGGCAACATGCAAATCAGTCACAATACTGCATCCCCTCTGATTTGTGTGCAGAACATTTATAAAAGTTATTCCGGCGTCGAAGTACTAAAGGGAATTGACTTTACTCTGCATGCGGGAGAGGTGCACGCATTGCTTGGCGGCAATGGTGCGGGTAAATCAACATTAATGAAGATTATTGCCGGTATAGTCCCGCCAGATGGAGGGACTATCGATATTGCTGGTGTGCGTTGCAGTCATTTAACGCCTCTGAAGGCGCACCAGTATGGCATTTACCTGGTTCCCCAGGAGCCTCTGTTATTTCCGAGTTTATCTGTGCGGGAAAATATCTTGTTTGGCTTGCAGGGACGTCAGGCCTCCACGGAAAAAATGCAGCAGCTATTAAAGGCGATGGGATGCCAACTCGATCCGGCGAGCGCTGCGGGTACGCTTGATGTTGCAGACCGCCAGATCGTTGAAATTATGCGCGGCTTGATGCGCGACTCGCGAATCTTAATTCTTGATGAGCCCACGGCGTCGTTAACGCCAGCCGAAACTGACCGGTTATTTACGCGTCTGCAAGAGTTGCTGAAAAAGGGGGTCGGAATTGTATTTATTTCTCATAAGCTACCAGAAATTAGACAGTTAGCTCACTGCGTTAGCGTGATGCGTGACGGTAAAATCGCATTATTCGGAAAAACGCATGACCTTTCTACCGACGAGATTATTCAAGCTATCACCCCGGCAACGCAGGGCGTCAGTCTTTCCGCGAATCAAAAGTTGTGGCTGGAATTGCCTGGCAGCCGCCCGCAGAACGAACGTGGTGCGACGGTATTAGCGCTGGAGTCACTGACGGGCGAAGGTTTTATGAATATCAACCTTGAGGTGCGGGCAGGCGAAATCCTTGGTCTGGCCGGGTTGGTCGGCGCGGGACGCACAGAACTGGCTGAAACGCTGTACGGTATTAGACCGGTCAATGCGGGGCGGATGCTGTTCAATGGCGAAGAAATTAACGCCCTGACAACCCAACAGCGGTTGCAGCTCGGCCTGGTCTATTTGCCGGAAGATCGGCAGTCATCCGGGCTGTATCTTGATGCTTCCCTGGCATGGAATGTCTGTTCGCTGACCCACAACCAAAAAGGATTTTGGATAAAGCCCCAGCGGGATAACGCCACCCTTGAACGTTACCACCGCGCGTTAAATATCAAACTCAATAATGCCGAACAGGCGGCGCGTACTTTATCCGGCGGTAACCAGCAAAAAGTATTGATTGCCAAATGCCTGGAGGCCTCTCCGCAATTACTGATTGTCGATGAACCGACCCGCGGTGTCGATGTCTCCGCCCGCAGCGATATTTATCAGCTGTTGCGCAGTATCGCGCAACAAAATGTCGCGGTGCTGTTTATTTCCTCCGATCTGGAAGAGATAGAGCAGATGGCCGATCGCGTATATGTCATGCACCAGGGGGAACTGGGGGGGCCTGCGTTATGCGGCGAGGAAATTAACGTTGATACCATCATGCACGTTGCGTTTGGCGAACATGGTGCGTCGGAGGCAACATGTTGAAATTCATCCAAAATAACCGGGAAGCGACGGCACTGCTGGCAATAGTCTGTTTATTCGTGTTTCCTGGCGCGCTGGATAGCCAGTATTTGAGCGTGCAAACGCTGACAATGGTTTTCAGTAGCGCGCAAATTTTGATGCTGTTGGCGATTGGCGCGACGATGGTAATGCTCACCCGCAATATTGATGTATCGGTGGGCTCGACGACAGGCATGTGCGCGGTATTGCTGGGAGTGATGTTAAACGCCGGCTATAGCCTGCCAGTCGCCTGCCTGGCCACACTAATATTAGGAATTGTCGCCGGATTTTTTAATGGCGTACTGGTTGCCTGGTTGAAGATACCCGCCATTGTCGCCACTCTGGGAACGCTGGGCTTGTATCGTGGGATCATGCTGCTATGGACAGGGGGAAAATGGATTGAAGGATTACCCGCAGGCTTAAAGCAACTCTCTGCTCCCGTGTTTCTGGGAATTTCCGCAATCGGCTGGTTTACCCTGGTGTTAGCGCTGCTTATGGCCTGGCTCCTGGCGAAAACCGCCTTTGGCCGCAATTTTTACGCCACCGGCGATAACCTGCAGGGCGCCCGGCAATTGGGTGTCCGTACCGAGATGGTACGCATCATGGCATTTTCACTTAATGGCGGTATGGCGGCATTGGCTGGAATCGTGTTTGCCTCGCAGATTGGCTTCATTCCCAATCAAACCGGCACGGGGCTGGAAATGAAAGCCATCGCGGCCTGCGTATTGGGGGGAATTAGCCTGTTAGGCGGGTCAGGCACGGTCATCGGCGCTATTCTCGGCGCTTATTTTCTTACGCAAATCGATAGTGTGTTAGTGCTGCTGCGTATCCCCGCCTGGTGGAACGATTTTATTGCTGGCCTGGTATTGTTGGGCGTACTGGTATTCGATGGGCGGCTGCGTTGCGCATTACAACGCAATCTGCGCCGCCAGAAATATGCCCGTTTTATATCACCACCCACTCCACTACAGGCGGAAGCAAAAACGCACGCACAACAGAATAAAAACAAAGAGGTGGCATGATGAATCCATGGCGACGCTATAGCTGGGAAATTGCGCTGGCAGCCTTATTGATCTTTGAAATTCTGGCTTTCGGTCTGATTAATCCACGTTTATTAGATATTAATGTCTTACTTTTTAGCACTAGCGATTTTATTTGTATCGGTATTGTCGCTTTGCCGCTAACAATGGTTATTGTCAGCGGTGGTATGGATATTTCATTTGGTTCTACAATCGGGCTATGCGCGATTACCCTGGGTGTGCTGTTTCAGCTCGGTATGCCGCTACCTTTAGCGATTATTATTACCCTACTACTCGGCGCAATATGTGGGCTGATAAATGCCGGACTTATTATTTATACCGGCGTAAACCCGTTGGTGATTACCCTGGGAACCATGTATTTATTTGGTGGTAGCGCATTATTGTTATCTGGTATGGCTGGCGCCACGGGTTATGAAGGTATTGGTGGATTTCCCACAGCGTTCACTGACTTTGCCAATATTTCATTTCTTGGTATTCCCATGCCGCTTATTTTTTTTCTTGTGTGCTGTCTGTTTTTCTGGCTGCTCATGCATCGTACGCATATGGGACGCAACGTTTTCCTGATTGGCCAGAGCGCCCGTGTCGCGCAGTACAGCGCGATCCCGGTGAATCGCACGTTGTATACCGTGTATGCCATGACCGGATGCGCCTCCGCGATCGCCGCCGTATTACTGGTTTCTTACTTTGGCTCCGCACGTTCGGATCTGGGCGCCTCTTTCCTGATGCCGGCCATTACGGCGGTTGTGCTGGGAGGCGCCAATATTTATGGCGGCTCCGGGTCGATTATGGGGTCCGCGTTGGCGGCGCTGCTGGTGGGATTTTTACAGCAGGGGCTACAGATGGCCGGAGTGCCGAATCAAATTTCCAGCGCATTGTCCGGTGCGCTTCTCATTGTTGTTGTCGTTGGTCGTTCCGTCAGTTTGCATCGTCACCAAATCCTTGAATGGTACTCACGCCGTCGCAATGCGCATCAGGCATGATTTCCTTTTGAAATTTATGGAGAAAAAAATGGCAAGACACAGCATTAAAATGATCGCCTTACTCACTGCGTTTGGTCTGGCATCTGCGGCAATGACCGTGCAGGCGGCAGAGCGGATTGCTTTTATTCCCAAACTGGTTGGCGTGGGCTTTTTTACCAGCGGCGGCAATGGCGCGCAGGAAGCGGGAAAAGCGCTGGGCATTGACGTAACTTACGATGGCCCTACAGAGCCCAGCGTCTCAGGCCAGGTTCAACTGGTGAATAACTTTGTCAATCAGGGGTATGACGCCATTATCGTTTCTGCCGTTTCGCCTGATGGCCTGTGCCCGGCGTTGAAGCGGGCAATGCAAAGAGGCGTGAAAATATTAACCTGGGATTCCGATACCAAGCCGGAGTGCCGTTCTTACTATATCAATCAAGGGACGCCAAAACAGCTCGGCAGCATGCTGGTAGAGATGGCCGCTCATCAGGTGGACAAAGAGAAAGCGAAAGTCGCTTTCTTCTATTCCAGCCCAACGGTGACCGACCAGAACCAGTGGGTGAAAGAAGCTAAAGCCAAAATTAGCCAGGAACATCCGGGGTGGGAGATAGTCACTACCCAGTTTGGCTATAACGATGCCACGAAATCGCTCCAGACGGCGGAAGGTATCATCAAAGCGTATCCCGATCTGGATGCCATCATCGCGCCTGACGCTAACGCTTTACCTGCTGCGGCACAGGCGGCGGAGAACCTTAAACGCAATAATCTCGCGATTGTTGGTTTTAGTACGCCGAATGTAATGCGCCCTTATGTTCAGCGCGGCACTGTTAAAGAGTTTGGCCTGTGGGATGTCGTCCAACAGGGAAAAATTTCCGTATATGTCGCCAACGCGTTGCTGAAAAATATGCCAATGAATGTCGGTGACTCACTGGATATTCCCGGCATCGGCAAAGTCACCGTTTCACCTAATAGTGAGCAGGGATATCACTATGAGGCAAAAGGTAATGGCATTGTGTTATTGCCGGAGCGTGTCATTTTCAACAAAGACAATATCGACAAATATGATTTCTGATAACTGTTATGTATCGACGGAGTAAAGAATGGCTGATTTAGATGATATTAAAGATGGCAAAGATTTTCACACCGATAAACCACAAACTAACACTTTGTTCGCATTAAAAGGCTGTGGCGCGCTGGATTGGGGAATGCAGTCCAGACTGGCGAGGATTTTTAATCCCAAGACCAGAAAAACGGTCATGCTGGCCTTTGACCATGGATATTTCCAGGGGCCGACAACCGGACTTGAGCGTATTGATATCAATATTGCGCCGCTCTTTGAATATGCTGATGTCTTAATGTGTACTCGCGGCATATTACGCAGTGTGGTACCTCCGGCAATTAATAAACCAGTCGTTTTACGCGCGTCCGGGGCGAATTCTATTCTCACTGAATTAAGCAATGAGGCGGTTGCGGTGGCGATGGATGACGCTGTGCGGTTGAATAGCTGTGCTGCTGCCGCACAGGTTTATATTGGTAGTGAGCATGAACATCAGTCGATTAAAAATATTATTCAACTGATTGATGCCGGGTTACGCGTCGGGATGCCAATAATGGCAGTGACCGGGGTGGGTAAAGATATGGCTCGCGACCAGCGTTATTTTTCACTGGCAACGCGTATCGCTGCGGAAATGGGGGCGCAAATTATCAAAACGTATTATGTCGATAAAGGTTTTGAGCGTATTGCGGCAGGTTGTCCGGTGCCGATTGTCATCGCCGGCGGTAAAAAACTGCCTGAACGTGAAGCATTGGAAATGTGCTATCAGGCGATTGACCAGGGGGCTTCTGGCGTAGATATGGGGCGTAATATATTCCAGTCAGAAGATCCGGTAGCCATGATTAAAGCGGTACATGCTGTCGTTCATCATAACGAAACAGCAGAGCGTGCTTATGAGCTGTTTTTGAGTGAGAAAGGTTAAATGAGATCGCTTCCCCATCTTTTACCGATGCGAGGAGATGGGGATGACTGTTATTTTATTTGGAATAATCAGGGGGGTAATGATGCACGTTACGCTGGTTGAAATTAACGTTCATGATGACAAGGTTGAACAATTTATCGATGTTTTTCGGCAGAATCATCTGGGCTCAATTAAAGAGCCGGGGAACTTGCGTTTTGATGTTCTGCAGGATCCGCAGGTGCCTACGCGATTTTATATTTATGAAGCCTACGTTGATGAACAGGCCGTCGCTTTTCACAAGACAACGCCACACTACAAAACTTGCGTGGAGCAGCTTGAACCGTTGATGACCGGTCCGCGGACAAAAAAAGTTTTTATGGGTTTGATGCCTTAAGGAGCGCTCATGAACAGCCAGTTTGCCGGATTAACGCGCGAAGCATGTGTGGCATTGTTAGCGTCATATCCGCTTAGTGTGGGTATTCTGGCAGGGCAGTGGATTGCGTTGCATCGCTATCTGCAACAGTTGGAAGCGCTAAACCAGCCGCTGTTGCATTTGGATTTGATGGATGGTCAATTTTGCCCGCAGTTTACCGTTGGGCCATGGGCAGTTGGGCAACTGCCGCAAACCTTTATCAAAGATGTTCATTTGATGGTAGCGGATCAATGGACGGCAGCGCAAGCCTGCGTGAAGGCGGGCGCACACTGCATCACGCTTCAGGCTGAAGGCGATATTCATCTGCATCATACGCTAAGCTGGCTTGGTCAGCAGACCGTGCCCGTTATCGGCGGTGAAATGCCGGTGATCCGGGGGATTAGTTTATGCCCGGCAACGCCTCTGGATGTCATTATCCCCATTCTGAGCGACGTTGAGGTTATTCAACTACTGGCAGTAAACCCTGGATACGGCAGTAAAATGCGCTCCAGTGATTTGCACGAGCGCGTGGCGCAGCTTCTCTGTCTACTTGGTGATAAACGCGAAGGTAAAATTATCGTTATTGATGGGTCGTTAACGCAGGATCAATTGCCTTCGTTGATTGCACAGGGCATCGATCGTGTTGTTTCTGGTAGTGCGTTATTTCGTGATGATCGGCTGGCTGAGAATACGCGGAGCTGGAGGGCGATGTTTAAGGTTGCCGGGGATACTACTTTCTTACCCTCCACAGCATAAATGCCGGATGGCGGCTTTACCTTATCAGGCCTACATAAGCACTCGGCTGGTAGGCCTGATAAGCGCAGCGCCATCAGACATTGATTGGCAATTAAGCCTGTTTAGCAGCTTCTGCTGCTTTCACGATCACGGCGAAGGCGTCAGCTTTCAGAGAAGCGCCGCCTACCAGCGCGCCGTCGATGTCCGGCTGCGCGAACAGTTCGGCTGCGTTGGAGGCATTAACAGAACCGCCGTACTGGATAATAACCTGTTCAGCGATTTTCGCGTCAGCTTTAGCAATGTGGTCACGGATGAATTTGTGCACTGCCTGCGCCTGCGCAGGAGTTGCAGATTTACCGGTACCGATCGCCCATACGGGTTCGTAAGCGATAACCGCGCCTTCAAAGGCTGCCGCGCCCTGCGTTTTCAGTACCGCGTCGATCTGGCGTGCGCACACTTCTTCTGTTTTGCCCGCTTCGTTTTCCGCTTCGGTTTCACCGATGCACAGTACCGGCGTCAGACCTTGTTCTTTCAGTACGGCGAATTTTTTGGCGATCAGCTCGTCAGATTCTTTGTGATAAGTACGACGCTCGGAGTGGCCGATAATAATGTACTGCGCGCCGATATCCTTCAGCATTTCAGCCGAAGTTTCACCGGTGAATGCGCCAGACAGATTCAGATCAACGTTCTGCGCGCCCAGCATAATGTGGCTACCGGCAGCAGCGCGTTTCGCCAGATCGATATACATTTCCGGCGGAGCGATTGCCACGTCGCAGCCTGCTACGCCCGTCAGTTCTTTACGCAGGTTAGCCACCAGTTCGTTTACCATGTGGCGGCTGCCGTTCAGTTTCCAGTTACCCATCACTAAAGGATGTCGCATTTCATTTCTCCACGCTTAGTCAGCGAATTAAGGAAGATGGCCGCTCGTCAGAGCAGCATGGTCTGTGAAACAGTATAGAGATTCATCCCCGGAAAGGCTTTGCTTTTTGTCATCAATTCGCCCCTTCCAGATTTTCAGATAACGCCAGCTTAATCGGTTCAACCGCGAAGGTCAGCCCCTTTTCGCCGTTATCTGCGACAACATAACGTACCGCGCCTTCGGTCTCGGCGTAATAGTGTTTACCTTTACCGGCGATAAGCATCTTTTGCAGTTTTTTCTGGCTTTGCTCTTTTGTCAGCAACGGGGCGACAGTGCGAATAATGGCGGCCATATATTCCAGCGCTTTCGCTTTCGCCGCTTTCTGTTCCGGCCCCTGAATGGGCAGCCAGGTAATCTGCATACTTTTCACTTTGAGCGTACCGCGCTCCAGCGCCGTGGAGGCATACAGATTTTCGTTAATCTTACTGGCGGCGCGGGTCAGATTCGCCTTATCGCGGCTATTCTCAATGGCGCGAAATTCATTGAGCGGCAGATCGGGATTCTGGCGGTTAAAGTTCTCACGAAACTGGCTAATAGAAAGATCAAAGGTTGGCGAGCCCGCCAGCAGATAGGGCGCTGTCGTGGTCGATGAAGAGAGCTGCGCGTGCGCCGTTATGCTGGCGGTGAGAGCAGAAAACAACAGTAAAAACAGAGTACATCCTGGCTTCATCAATCTTACCTTTCGTTAGGACTGCTCACGATTAAAACGATAACTGTCGGGCTTGTCAAAAGGGTAAACTGTAGCGGAAGGCAAAATATAAGGAACTTACATGACCATACAGCAATGGTTATTCTCATTTAAAGGGCGTATCGGACGCCGTGATTTCTGGATTTGGATCGGCCTCTGGTTTGCCGGGATGCTGGCGCTATTTTCGCTGGCGGGGAAAAACCTGCTTGATATCCAAACGGCGGCATTTTGCCTGGTGTGCCTGCTGTGGCCGACCGCCGCCGTCATGGTCAAACGTCTGCATGACCGGGGGCGATCCGGCGCGTGGGCGTTGCTGATGATTCTGGCGTGGATGCTGCTGGCCGGAAACTGGGTGATGCTGCCGGGGATGTGGCAGTGGGTCGTCGGGCGATTTATTCCGACGCTGATCCTGGTGATGATGCTTATCGATCTGGGCGCGTTTGTCGGTGTTCAGGGGGAAAATAAGTTTGGGAAAGCGACACAGGACGTGAAGTTTAAAGCAGAACCGTAAACGGGCGGTAAACCGTAATTTGCCCGGTGGCGCTGACGCTTACCGGGCCTACAGATTGGTGATGATTTGCAGGCCGGATAAGCCCCAGCCGCCATTCGGTAAAACATCACCAGTAATGTTCAGCCGTCATATGCCCCGGTCGGCGGCGCAGATGTTTAGTCATCTGTCGGGTCTCTTTCAGCAGTTGCTGCGTATCGCGCACCATCTGCGGGTTCCCGCACAGCATGACGTGGCTGGTCTCTTTATCCATCGGCAATCCAACGGCTTTTTCCAGCTCGCCGTTTTCAATGAGCGCAGGCACGCGCCCGGTAAGCGAGCCTGGCACGCTCTCCCGGCTGACCACCGTTTGGATGCGCAGCTTGCCTTCATAACGCTGTTGCAGTTCCAGCATTAGCGGCAGATAGCTTAAATCGGCGGCGAAGCGTGCGGCGTGGACCAAGACCAGATTTTTAAAGCGCGCGACATCCTGGCCATATTGCAGAATAGACAAATACGGGCCAATAGCGGTTCCGGTTGCCAGCATCCATAGCGTCTCGCAGTCAGGCACTTCATCCAGTACAAAGAAACCCGACGCGTCGCTGACCACTTGCACCTCATCGCCAGGTTTTAGCGCTGCCAGCCGCGGGCTGAGCTTTCCTTGCGGAACCGTCACCAGATAAAACTCTAAATTCGGATTGTCAGGCGCATTCACATAGGAATACGCGCGCTGAACGCGCTCGCCATCGATCTCCAGTCCGAGTTTGGTAAATTGGCCTGCAGTAAAAGGATTAATGGGGGCGTGAACGGTCAGGCTGAACAGTGCGTCAGTCCAGTTTTGCACCTTAGTGACTTTACCTGTTACCCAATCGGCCATGGTTTTCTCCTGTTCTGAATCGCTAACCTTATCTTCGTTCGTCAGGAGAAAGATTTCCAGCCCCGCGAGGCTGGAAGGCTCTAACTAACAAATGCGCTAGAGGATATGCGCCTGTACATCCGGATCTTTACGATCAAGATAGTGGATCGACTGAATGCGGCGGATGGTGCGTGATTTGCCGCGGATCAGCAGCGTTTCCGTCGTGGCAATATGGCCTTTCCGGCTAATTCCTTCCAGCAGATCGCCTTTCGTGATGCCGGTCGCGGAGAAAATAACATTATCGCTACGCGCCATGTCGCCCAGGCATAACGCCTTGCCCGCTTCAATGCCCATTGCTTTGCAGCGCGCCAGTTCCTGTTCGCCAATGCGGCGGTTTTCTTCGCTGTCGCCTTTCACGTCATGGCGCGCCAGCAGACGTCCCTGCATATCGCCGTCCAGCGCGCGGATCACCGCTGCGGATACCACGCCTTCTGGTGCGCCGCCAATCCCGTACAGCACGTCGACTTCGCTATCCGGCATACAGGTCAGAATTGAGGCCGCGACGTCGCCGTCAGGAATGGCAAACACGCGTACGCCCAGTTTAGCCATCTCTGCGATAACCTCGTCATGACGCGGTTTTGCCAGAATGGTCACGGTCAGATCGCCAAGCGGTTTACCCAGCGCATCCGCGATGTTGCGCAGGTTATCCGCCAGCGGCAGATTGAGATCGATCGCCCCTTTGGCGCCCGGACCGACAATCAGTTTTTCCATATACATATCGGGCGCATTCAGGAAGCAGCCTTTATCGCCGACCGCCAGCACCGCCAGCGCGTTCGCCTGACCCATCGCCGTCATGCGCGTACCCTCAATCGGATCGACGGCGATATCTACCGCATCGCCGTGGCCGGTACCGACTTTCTCGCCGATATAGAGCATCGGGGCCTCGTCGATTTCGCCTTCGCCAATCACGATGGTGCCGTCAATGTTGACCTGGTTGAGCATGATACGCATGGCGTTGACCGCCGCGCCGTCCGCGGTATTTTTATCGCCGCGTCCCAGCCATTTGTAGCCAGCCAGCGCCGCCGCTTCGGTCACACGGGAAAATTCGATGGCAAGTTCTCGTCTCATAACAAACTCGTAGCAAAAAGGAGTGGCGCGCAGTGTAGCACAGGGGAAGGAGGGAATAATTGATGTGTGTGCGGAGTTGCCCCCGCACAAAGATTTTGCCGGATGGCGACCTTACTTGTCGTGATCTTCCCACGCCATTGCGCGTTTAACCGCTTTCTTCCAGCCGCTGTAACGGTAGTTACGCTCGGTGGTTTCAATGCCGGGGCGGAATTCTCGCTCAATGACGGCTTTTTCCTGCAGCTCGTCCAGGTTCTGCCAGTAACCGACGGCCAGACCAGCCAGATAGGCGGCGCCCAGCGCGGTCACTTCGCGCACTTCCGGGCGTTCCACCCGCGTGCCGAGAATATCTGACTGGAACTGCATCAGGAAGTTGTTGGCCACTGCGCCGCCGTCCACACGCAGAGCGTGCAGGCGGATACCGGAGTCGGCCTGCATCGCTTCCAGTACGTCGCGGGTCTGGTAAGCGATGGATTCGAGCGTCGCGCGGATAATGTGATTAGAGTTCACGCCGCGAGTCAGGCCAAAAATGGCGCCGCGGGCATACGGGTCCCAGTACGGCGCGCCCAGACCGGTGAAGGCCGGAACCACGTAGACACCGTTGGTATCTTTCACTTTCGTGGCGAAATATTCGGAGTCGAACGCGTCGCTGATGAGCTTCATTTCATCACGCAGCCATTGAATGGACGCTCCCGCCATAAACACCGCGCCTTCCAGCGCATAGTTGACTTCGCCGCTTGGGCCGCAGGCGATGGTGGTCAGCAGGCCGTTTTCCGATTTTACCGCTTTCTCGCCGGTGTTCATCAGCATAAAGCAGCCGGTGCCGTAGGTATTCTTTGCCATTCCTTCCTTTACGCACAGTTGACCGAATAGCGCGGCCTGCTGATCCCCGGCAATCCCGGCGATAGGAATACGTGTACCGCCTTTACCGCCAATATTGGTCTGGCCGTAGACTTCGGAGGACTTACGTACCTGGGGCAGCATCGCGCGTGGGATATCCAGCACGTCCAGCATCTTATCGTCCCAGTCCAAATCATGGATGTTGAACAGCATGGTTCGTGAGGCGTTGGTGTAATCCGTAACGTGGACGCGGCCCTGCGTCATCTTCCAGATAAGCCAGGTATCCACCGTACCGAACAGCAGCTCGCCACGCTTCGCGCGTTCGCGCGAACCTTCCACATGGTCAAGGATCCATTTCACTTTAGTGCCAGAGAAGTACGGGTCGACGACCAGACCGGTATTGTCGCGGATGTAATCTTCCAGGCCGTCGCGTTTAAGCTGTTCGCAAATATCGGCGGTACGACGGCACTGCCAGACAATAGCGTTGTATATCGGTTTGCCGGTTTCACGTTCCCAGACGATCGCGGTTTCACGTTGGTTGGTGATACCGATAGCGGCAATCTGATCGGAACTGATATCGGCCTTAGCCAGCACTTCTACCAGCGTTGAGCTTTGGGACGCCCAAATTTCCATCGGGTCGTGTTCTACCCAGCCTGGCTTAGGATAAATTTGCTCAAATTCACGCTGTGATACGCTGACGATATTCGCGTCATGATCCATAACGACCGCGCGGGAGCTGGTGGTACCCTGGTCGAGCGCAACGATATATTTTTTTTCAGTCATAATTTTGTCCCGTAATCAGATTACAGCGAAGCATTTTGTTGTGTGGTCGCGGTGGAGTCCTTCTCTTCCACGACGCAGGTATCGCACGGCAAATGACGGCCAATAAATTTGCGATAAGCAAACGCGCCCAGAATGGCGCCGACGATGGGGCCAAACAGCGGCACCAGGAAGTAAGGAATGTCTCTACCGCCGGTAAACGCAATTTCACCCCAGCCGGCAAGCCCGGCGAACATTTTGGGGCCAAAGTCACGCGCCGGATTCATCGCAAACCCGGTCAACGGCCCCATAGAGGCACCGATAACGGCGATCAGTAAACCAATGAGCAGTGGCGCAAGCGGACCGCGAGGTACGCCGTTACCGTCGTCGGTCAGCGCCAGAATCAGCCCCATCAGAATAGCGGTAATCACCATTTCAACCGCGAAGGCCTGCACAAAATTGATATGAGGATTCGGGTAAGTTGAGAAAATGCCTGCGAGATCGAGACTTTCAACGCTGCCACGGACGATATGGTGGGTTTGTTCGAAGTCCACAAAAAGATTGTAATAAAGCCCGTAAACTAACGCCGCTGCGCAAAAGGCGCCGGCAACTTGAGAAATAATAAAAGGAACAACTTTACGTTTGTCGAAACAGGCAAATAGCCAGAGTGCGATGGTCACTGCCGGGTTCAGGTGTGCGCCAGAAACACCTGCCGTCAGGTAGATAGCCATCGCTACCCCCAGACCCCAGATGACGCTGATTTCCCACTGTCCAAAAGTAGCTCCGGCAACTTTAAGCGCAGCGACACAACCCACACCGAAAAAAATCAACAACCCGGTACCGAGGAATTCAGCAATGCACTGGCCTTTTAAGGTTGATGTTTGACTCATAATCGGATCCTGAAGAGTATGTAATGATTATTGGTATGCGAGGAAGTCATGGACATCCACGATGCCCTGTAGGCACACTGTTAATTTATCGTTAACGAGCAAAAACGAGAAATATCGAAATCAAAATGTGTGTACTGCGTCAATAAAATGAGCGTTATCGCGCCATGAGGCGCATTTTGAGACAGCAGAAGAGAGTGAATTGAATCATTTCATTAACCAATATGTTAACACTTTTAAGTTATTGAATGAATGTTACCAGGAGATGGATGAAAATTGCTGCAAACCGCGATCTACGCGGTATGTCGCTGGACAGCGAGAGCGGGGCTTCATACAATCGACACTATATATTGTGCGCGTTTACGTGAAGCGTCGCCTTGCAATTCAGGAGAGGTAAGATCATGTCTTTAGAAGTGTTTGAGAAACTGGAAGCAAAAGTACAGCAGGCGATTGACACCATCACCCTGTTACAGATGGAAATTGAAGAGCTGAAAGAAAAGAACAACAGCCTGACGCAGGAAGTGCAGTCTGCACAGCATCAGCGTGAAGAACTCGAGCGTGAAAATAATTCTCTGAAGGAACAGCAGAGCGGCTGGCAGGAACGTTTGCAGGCGCTGCTTGGTCGTATGGAAGAAGTCTAATCCTCGTCATATTTCACGTTATGGCGGCGTTGGCTGCGTGCGTTCACCCCAGTCACATAGCGGCCTATGCTCCTGGGGATTCACTTACTTGCCGCCTTGCCCTGACGCGAAATCTATAGAGGATTTAGAATGCGGATACCGGTGGGCCGGATAAGGCGTAAGCTGCCATCCGGCAATCAGCGACAACGCATAAAAAAGGCGCCTTACGGCGCCTTTTTTGATCACTCGATATCAAGCGGGTCTTCGGAAAGGATAATCCCGGTGTTGTCGGCATAGAGATGATCGCCGGAGAAGAACGTCACGCCGCCGAAATTGACGCGCACATCGCTTTCCCCAATGCCTTCACCTGCGGCGCCAACCGGAATGGCGGCGATCGCCTGAATGCCGATATCCAGCTCTTCCAGATCGTCCACCTGACGCACCGCGCCATAGATAACCAGCCCTTCCCATTCATTTTGCGTGGCCAGACGCGCCAGCTCCGCATCGACTAATGCACGGCGGACAGAACCGCCGCCATCGACCAGCAGAACCCGACCACGGCCATTTTGTTCGAGCAGATCGTACAGCAACCCGTTGTCCTCGAAACATTTTACCGTGATGATTTGTCCGCCAAACGACGACCGCCCTCCAAAATTAGAGAACAGCGGTTCCACGACGTTGACATCTTCCTGATAGATGTCACAAAGCTCGGAAGTATCGTATTTCATAGGCTTAACGTTCAGTTGCTGCGAGAATTTTTAGTATATCGCGCTAAGTATACTGTTGGCAAAATCATCAATTGTTAATTGATATTTGTCAGTTAAACGGCCCACTGACTTAAGAGTATCCCAATCACAAATAACAGGTTGGTTAACAACGCGCCTTTAACGGTACGTTCAAGCATCGGGCGCATTGCCGCAGGCTCCCTTTCGCGCATTACGTAGCGCGCTTGTTTAATGAGCAAGGGCGCGGCCAGAATAAACAACCATCCCCACGGACTGTGTAGCGAGAGCAGATTAAACAGCGCCAGACAGAGCAGCGCACCTAGCAACAGGCAGGCGTGATAACGACGCGCGTTGACATCGCCCAGTCGTACTACAAGGGTGTTTTTGCCGTTCTCTCTGTCGCTATTAATATCGCGCAGGTTATTAATATTCAGCACCGCCGTCGCCAGTAAACCGCAGGCGGTGGCCGGGAGAATCAGCGCCGGAATCAGCGTATGCGCCTGGAGATACCAGCTCCCCATGACACTTAGCCAGCCAAAGAATACCAGAACAGAGATATCACCCAGCCCGATATAACCGTAGGGCCGATTACCCACGGTGTAGGTGATGGCGGCGATAATCGACAGCCCGCCCAAAATCAGGAAGCCGACAAAATCGGTTAACGTATGGCACGCGACCGCCACCAGCGCCAGTCCGGAGATACAGATCAGCACGACGGTAATGATTAACGCCCGCTTCATCTCCTGCCGGGTGATGACGCCTTTTTGCATTCCCCGCAGCGGCCCGATGCGATCCGGTTTATCACTGCCTTTGACAGCGTCGCCGTAATCGTTGGCGAGGTTGGATAAAATTTGCAGCAGCCCGGCGGTGATAAGGGCCAGCAGCGCGACCAGAGGATCGAAATAGCCTTGCCACCATGCCAGGGCCGTACCGACGATAATCGCCGCGAAGGCGAGGGGTAAGGTTTTGGGTCGTAAGCTTTCCAGCCAGGCCTGGGTGCGGCTAATTTGTTGTTGTTCAGTCATATTTAGCGCCAATAAAAATGGGGCTTTTCAGCCCCATCAACAGTGATGAAAATGCATTGGACGCGATTATAAGATAAAACGGCTTAGATCTTCATCTGCGACCAGCGCATCCAGATGTTTGCTCACATATTCCGCATCAATTGTGATGTTTTGGCCGTGCAGATCGCTGGCGTTATAGGAAATTTCTTCCATCAGACGCTCCAGTACGGTATGCAGACGGCGCGCGCCGATGTTTTCGGTGGTTTCGTTAACCTGCCAGGCGGCTTCGGCAATACGTTTAATACCGGAATCGGTGAACTCGATATTGACGCCTTCAGTTGCCATCAGCGCTTTATACTGCACGGTGACGGAGGCGTTTGGCTCGGTCAAAATGCGTTCGAAATCGCTGGTGGTCAGCGCCTGAAGCTCAACGCGAATCGGCAGGCGGCCCTGCAGTTCCGGGATCAGATCAGACGGCTTCGCCACCTGGAACGCGCCAGAGGCGATAAACAGAATATGATCCGTTTTGACCATCCCGTGTTTGGTCGAAACCGTGCAGCCTTCTACCAGCGGCAGTAAGTCGCGCTGTACGCCTTCGCGTGAAACATCCGGGCCGGAGGTTTCGCCACGCTTACAAATTTTGTCAATTTCATCGATAAACACGATGCCGTGCTGTTCAACCGCGTCGATAGCGTCCTGTTTCAGCTCTTCCGGGTTGACCAGCTTAGCAGCCTCTTCTTCAACCAACAGTTTCATCGCGTCTTTAATTTTCAGCTTACGCGGTTTCTGTTTCTGACCGCCCAGGTTCTGGAACATAGACTGCAACTGGCTGGTCATCTCTTCCATGCCCGGAGGCGCCATAATCTCTACGCCCATCGGCGCGGCGGCGAGGTTAATCTCGATCTCTTTATCGTCGAGCTGGCCTTCGCGCAGTTTTTTGCGGAACGTTTGACGGGCGGCAGAAGGCTCCTGCTGCTGTTCGGCCTGGCCCCAGTTATTTTTTGCGGGTGGGATCAGCACGTCGAGAATACGTTCTTCCGCCAACTCTTCCGCACGATAGCGATTTTTCTCGATAGCCTGTACGCGAACCATTTTCACCGCGGCATCGGTCAGATCGCGGATGATAGAGTCCACTTCTTTCCCGACATAGCCCACTTCGGTGAATTTGGTGGCTTCGACTTTAATGAACGGCGCGTTGGCGAGTTTTGCCAGACGACGGGCGATTTCGGTTTTACCGACGCCGGTCGGGCCAATCATCAGAATATTTTTCGGCGTTACTTCGTGGCGCAGCTCTTCATCAAGCTGCATACGACGCCAGCGGTTACGCAATGCAATCGCCACGGAACGCTTTGCGTTATCCTGGCCGATAATGTGTTTGTTCAGTTCGCTGACAATTTCGCGTGGGGTCATTTCAGACATGAGAGGTCCTTACGCTTTGGCGGTCAATTCTTCAATGGTGTGGAAATGGTTGGTGTAAATGCAGATATCGCCTGCAATATCCAACGCCTTTTCAGCAATTTCGCGCGCGCCGAGCTCGGTATTTTCCAACAGAGCGCGAGCGGCAGCCTGGGCATAAGGACCGCCGGAGCCGATAGCAATTAAATCGTTTTCAGGTTGCACGACATCGCCGTTACCCGTGATGATGAGCGAGGCGGTTTCATCCGCGACGGCCAGCAACGCTTCCAGTTTGCGTAGCATACGGTCGGTACGCCAGTCTTTCGCCAGTTCAACGGCGGCTTTGACCAGGTGCCCCTGATGCATTTCCAGTTTACGTTCAAACAGCTCGAACAGCGTGAATGCATCCGCAGTACCGCCCGCAAAGCCCGCAATGACCTTGTCGTTGTAGAGGCGGCGGACTTTCTTCACGTTGCCTTTCATTACTGTGTTACCCAGTGTGGCCTGACCATCACCGGCGATTACCACGTGGCCGTTACGGCGTACGCTTACTATTGTTGTCACGAGCAGACCCCTTGGTTACTAATGCTGAATTGCGGCCCCGTACGGCGTACGGGGCATAATGCAAGTATAGATGGGGGAGATTTTGAGGGTTTCAACCCCCGGTGGCGAGTCGAATGCAGTTTGTATGGCCCGCCATCTTCAGACGGTTAATGGTGCTGTCGGCATTTTCTTTACCTTTCACCGGCCCGATAACTACGCGATTCCAGCCGTTATTGGTGGTAATTTTGGAGTCAAAGCCTTCAAACGCCAGCTGAGCGCGGACGCTTTCTGCCTGCTCGGCGCCTTTGAATGAACCACATTGCACCATCCAGCGACGCTCATCTTTTTTTTCTGCTGTCGCCTTCGGCGCTTCAGGCGCGCGTGTAATTGGCGTGGCTTTCGGCGCTGCCGCGCTGGTATGCGCCGGCGTTTGCAGCAAATCCTGATAAGGTTGCTGCGAAGCCGTCTGCTTCGGCGGCTGACTTTGGCGCGCAGGTTGCGCCGGGGCGGACTGTACCGTGCGCGTTTGCGGCTGCTCGTTTACCCGCGGCTGCGTGCGTGGTTGCTGAACAGGCTGCGTGCGTGGTTGCTGAACAGGCTGCGTTTGAGCCCACTGCTGCTGCTGCTGCGCCTGACGCTGGCGCTGTAGCGTTTGTTGGCGTTGTTCTGGCGTCTGCTCGTTCCACGGCACTTCGTTAAGTTGCGTCGGCTGCTGACGCATATCCGCCTGCATCTGTTCCAGGAGTTGACGCTGCTCGCTGGTGAGCTGATTCGGATTCATGACTTCGCCGCCGGCGGACGGTTCCGTTGGCGTACGCACGCCCGGCTGGCGACTTTCCAGCTCTTTGATGTAACGCCAGCGCTCTTCCGGTTTTGGCGGAAGCCCATTGCCGGTGACTTTCTGGTTTTGTAGCGTTTCGGACTCTTCTTTCTTATGGTGAGTAATGAAGTACAGACCGCCGATAAAGGTCACAAGGACGGCTGCCGCAATCGCGACCATTGCCGGCGAGACGGCAGGCATGTTGCTTTGCTTCTTCCGTGAGTTCCGTGAGGTGCTCTTTTTGCGCCGCGAAGGAGCCGGTTGGCCGCGACGTACATAATCTCGTTGTGCCACTATCGTTTCGCTGTATTTATTCGTTCGTCAGCCCGTCATGTTACTGAAGCGGCGGGCCTTTGACCAGACAGGTGAGTCTTAAAGCTATTTACTTTAGGGTAAAGCGCGCGTAGAACCGCGAATAATCAGCTCGCAATCCATTAAACGCGAGCCGCTGCTCACATTTTGCCCCTGCATCTGATCGAGCAACAGCAGCATCGCCTCGCGACCAATGTCAAAACGCGGCTGCGCCACGGTTGTCAACGGAGGGTCGCAAAACTCGGCCAGCGCGATATTGTCAAAGCCGATAATCGACAGATCGTCAGGCACTTTCAGACCCTGGCGCTTAGCCCAGGAGAGGGCGCCCAGCGCCATTACGTCGCTATGACAAAAGACGGCGGTAGGCGGCAACGGTTGCTCAAGCAACTGCTTTAATGCGTTTGCCCCGGCTTCAAAGGTAAAGTCGCCACGGGCGATGTAATGCGGATCGACCACAATGCCACTGCGTCTTAATGCCTGTACGTAACCTTGTAAGCGATAGTGACAGAGCGGCATATCTTCCGGCCCCGCAATACAACCAATCCGCTTGTGGCCCAAATCCAACAGGTAGTTCATGGCATTGAACGCGGCGGTCAGGTTATCGATATGTACCGTCGGCAGTTCAAGCTCCGGCGCAAACTCATTCGACATCACCATCGGAGGCAAATTGCGCTGCTCCTCAACGCTGGCGTCAAAGGGCAGTCGGGAACTGAGAAGTACCATGCCGTCGATCTGTTTGGTGATGATGAGATTAAGAAAGGTTTTTTCTTTCTGGTTTTGATGGGCGCAATCGCCAATCAGCACCAGATACCCCTGTTCTGCCGCGGTCACTTCGATACCGCGGATAATTTCACTGAAGAAGGGATCGCAAATATCCGGGACAATCACCAGAATCGTACGGGATTCATTGCGTTTTACATTTCGCCCCATCGACTGCGGGAAATAACCCACTTCAAGCGCGGCCTGTTCAACCCGGCTACGGGTCGACTGGGAGACTTTATCGGGGTTCATTAACGCGCGGGATACGGTTGCCGTAGAGACTTTCGCCTTCAACGCAACATCCTTCATCGTAGCGGCAGTAACCTGCTTGTTCGATTTCACTCTTTCTCCTCGCCTGGGAACTGCTGGCGCAGATCTATCCCTGGTAACACTCATCGAAAACATTTTTATCAGATAGTGCGTGGAAGCGGTTACAGAATTTTCATAAAAAGTGTGATGGATCTTTAATTTTACGATCCGCCTCGCATCGTGAGGACTATCCTTCAATCGGATCGACGTCCAGAACCCATTTAACTTTCCGCGCTTCAGGGAGCGTATTGATCAACGCCAGCGTGCCGCTGATGATGTGTTGCAGGCGAATCCGTGAAGGATGCTGAAGTAAAATTTGCCAGCGATAGCGGCCGCCGCGTTTTGGCGCGAGGGCCGGAACCGGACCTAAGATCCACAGCTTATCGTCTGATAGCGGGCTGGCCTGAATCAGATTACGCAACTGCTGGAGAAAGACGGGGGCCTGCTGATTGTTGTGATCCTCTGCGCGAATAATGACGTGGCTGGTCCACGGCGGAAGCTGGAGCGTTTGCCGTTCCGCCAGCGCCTGTTCCGCAAACGCATCATAGCCTTTATACAGTAACGTTTGCAGCAAGGGATGCTCAGGATGGTGCGTTTGGAGCACCACTTCGCCCTGTTTGCCCGCGCGCCCGGCGCGGCCGGAAACCTGAGTATAGAGCTGGGCGAAGCGTTCCGCCGAACGAAAATCTGCGGAAAAAAGCGCGCCATCGACGTCCAGCAACGCCACCAGCGTGACGTCCGGGAAATGATGGCCTTTCGCCAGCATTTGTGTGCCTATCAGAATGCGTGCTCCGCCGCGGTGAACTTCCGCCAGATGCTGCTCCAGCGCGCCTTTACGACTGGTGGTATCACGGTCGATTCGTGAGATCGGCACGCCGGGGAAGAAGGGCGCCAGCACCTGCTCCAGCTGTTCCGTCCCTAACCCAACCGGTAACATATGTGTGGAGCCGCAGGAGGGGCACTGACGCGGTACCGGACGCTGGCTGTCGCAGTGATGACAGCGTAAATGATGCTGCGCCTGGTGCAGCGTGTAGTAGTGATCACAACGCGGGCACTCCGCAATCCAGCCGCAGTCGTGGCAAAGCAGCGCGGGCGCGAATCCCCGGCGGTTAAGAAATAAAATTACCTGATTGTCGGCCTGGAGATGTTGGCGCATACGGGCGATAAGGGCGGGCGCCAGTCCCGCCTGAAGACGCTGTCCTTTTAAATCCAGCACATGCTGCAGGGCTGGACGGGCATTGCCTGCGCGCCGCGTCAGACGCAGCATCCGGTATTTTTTCTGCCGCACGTTGCATAGCGTTTCCAGGGCTGGGGTGGCGGAGCCGAGAATAATCGGGATCTGCTCGCTATGGGCGCGATACACAGCCAAATCGCGGGCATGGTAGCGCCACCCTTCCTGCTGTTTATAAGAGCTGTCGTGCTCTTCGTCGATGACAATTACGCCAAGATTTTTAAACGGCGTAAACAGCGAGGAGCGCGTGCCGATGACAATCGCCGCTTCGCCGTTTTTCGCTTTCAGCCATGCCGAAAGACGCTCGCTGTCGTTTAGCCCGGAATGCAGCACTTCCACCGGCGCGTTAAAACGTTCGCGAAAACGGGCGATCGTTTGCGGCGTCAGGCCGATTTCCGGCACCATCACCAGCGCCTGTTTGCCCTGGGCGAGGACGTTTTCCAGCACGCTCAGATACACTTCGGTCTTGCCGGAACCTGTTACGCCTGCCAGCAACCAGGCGGAGAAACCGTCCGACGCGCTGTGAATCGCGCCGACTGCTGTCGCCTGTTCGGTATTCAGCCGCAGGCGCTCTCCTGCGACGGTGTAATGCTCCCGCCAGTCGGTAAACGCGGGCGTTTCACTGGCAAGCTCACAAAGTCCCTTACGCCGCAGCGTTTGCAGCGTGGCGTCAGTAAAATCAAGCTCGGCTACCTGATAGCGCCAGATCTTTCCTTGCCGTAGCGCCGCCAGCGCCTGTTGTTGTTTGGCGGAGCGTTTCAGGCTGTTGATATCGACGGCTTGCCCCTCTTCGGTGGCGAACCAATACCATAGGGGCGCGTTGCTGGCTGGTTTTCCCTGACGCAATAAAACCGGCAGAGCGTGAAACAGAACGTCGCCGAGGGGATGGTGGTAGTAATCCGCCGCCCAGAGGAGTAAGCGCCAGATGGAGGGAGAAAAGATTGGCTCGTTATCCAGGATTTCAATGACCGATTTTAATTCATCGAGCGGCAATTCGCTGTGGTCGCTAACCGAGACGACAATGCCCATGCGCTCTTGCTGCTTGCCGAATGGCACGCGCACGCGGCACCCGGCTTTGGCGACCCCGCCTTCCGGCAGCAGGTAATCAAAGGTTCGGGGAAGCGGAACGGGCAAGGCAACGTGCGCGACGGACATAGCATCTTCCTGACTTGAAATTTCGTCGGGTAGTATACACATTACGATAAGGGAGCGCGGATCAGTTTGCATACGGTGGTCAAATTCTGTATGATTCGCCGCCTTTGGTGCGTGTTGTGAGCATCAAACCCTTTACTATTAACTTCGCGTGGTGTCTGGCGTTAGGGCTGGAAGAGCGACGCGGCCTTACACTGAGGTTCCCCATGAAAAAAGGTATTCACCCGAATTACGTAGAAATTACTGCAACCTGTTCTTGCGGTAATGTTATCAAAACCCACTCTACCGTGGGTCACGACCTGAACCTGGACGTGTGCGGCAAATGCCACCCGTTCTTCACTGGTAAGCAGCGTGTTGTTGATACCGGTGGTCGTGTTGAGCGCTTCAACAAGCGCTTCAGCATCCCTGGCAGCAAATAAGTTACCGCCAGAAAAAAAAGCGCCGCAGGGCGCTTTTTTTGTTTTCCAGGGATAACAGTATTTGTTCAGACACATTCTGTGATCCGTAATCGCTTTCATTACGCTTCCTGCCGTGAGTTTTAACGAAGGATTTATAGTCAGTCCCGCGCTTTCCAGCCCCTTCGCTGTCCATTTATTGCAGGTATTGAGTATGCCGTAGCGGCCATTCGCGGCGTAAAACTGGCTATCGCCGTAAATTCCTTGTTTTAACGGAATCAGATTACCCTCTTCGTCACGCGCAAAGCTGCGGCCCAGATAACGCATCAGACTGTTACGCTGGTTTGTGTGCAGGAGCAGTGATTTTATCTCGCTACCGGCGAAATAACGTTCTGGTTTACCGGAAAAGGCGACGATGTGCATAACCGCGCCGGATGACCAGAACATGGCCTGGAGCGTAAGCGCGGTGGTTATTTCTTGTGACTGATAAAAGCCCTTATCGCCCCAGCCGATTTCATACCACTGCGTCTCCTGAGCGAACCGTTTTTTAAGCTGTGGCAGAACGGTATTAACATCATGGGCCGGCGCAATAATTCCCGTGTGCCAGCCATGACTGACGATATAGATTTCCGTCGGGGAGGGCTGTCCGCCTGTCGTAGGTTTTACGGCTTGTGGAAAGGTTGTGCAGCCATATAGCAATAAACTTAACCAGGCGATAAAGAGATTTTTCATGACATATCACCAGCAAAGGCGCGGTATGTTGTGGCGTTTGTCTAATGACGCTGCGTTTATCGGGTCGGTGCCGGATTGGTAATTCATTGATATTTTTGCATTCCTCTTCGAGGGCAATAAGGCGAATGTCATAACTACAATACGTTTTAACCATTCAGGCGGAAGTTAGCTTCCGCCTGTTTTACTTTTACTATCTCGCTTTATTTTTTAAACATCTGCTCTGGATCGATAATCAGCGCCCGATAACCCAGCATACCGGCACGGTTACTGTGTACTTTTAGCTCCAGCATCACATCCTGAGTACCGTCTTTGACTTCATCCAGAACGGAAACGATCGGTTTTGTACCGCTCATTCCCGCTGTAGCCGAGTACATGAACATCGTTTTGGTTTCCGGGCGATATTCCGTGACGGAAGTAATAGCGCTGTACCAGTCAAAACCGCGCTCTTTACCATATTCCCACATTTGGGAAACCGTCATATTTTTTTCGTCAATCTGATATTCCACGCCGCGGGAATATTTCATTGACGGCATGGCCGGTTGTTCCATACCGCGCGCATCGCCGTTATCAAAGGCGGTCACGACGGTTTTACCTCCGGTGCTTTTGGATGGCACTAACCAACCGGTATGTTGTGTCCATGTCCAGTCAAATCCACCGTCGCAGTGGTGCGCTTCGCAGGTTAGTGGTTTACCGTTGCTGTCTACGGGTTTCAGCACTTTTTTCGCCAGTTCGCCTTTCCAGCCGGATGGATCGGAAAGTATCCATTTCACTTTTTTATCGCGACCAATTTTGATGATGGCAGACTGGTGGCGCGAGCTAATGATAATGCTGTCGTCGCGAGGATCGTAGCTGACGGAGTTAACATGCGCCCAGTTGCGGCCCGGGCCGGAACCCGCGATATCGCCGAAGGGTTGTTTTGCAAGCTGCTCTTTGGTCATGACCTGACCGGAATGTTCGGCATCGACGCTCAAACATACCGCTCCCTGATCCATCGCCAGAATAACGTCGTCACGATAGGGGTCGAGGATTTTTGGCAGATCCCAGTAATCGACGGTATCGCCGTTCTGGTCAACTTCAAGAATATGATCACGCACCGTATTGATGGTGTATTTACCATTTAATGGATAATTTTCTTTTGCGACACGCAGCAGGTAGGTGCCTTTCGGCGTTTCGGTAATGGCGTGCGAAAAATCAATAAATCCTTTTGGCAGTCGTTTATCGGAAATAACGCGGCCTAAGAAATCATATTTAAAGTAACGTTGACCCTGGCCAAAAATAAGATTGCCATCGTTAACCTGATGGAAGCTCATCATGGAACCAAAGCGCGTTATATCATCCTGGTTACGGAATTTATCAATATTCATATAGCCGCGAACATCGCCATTCGTATCGCTAATCCAGTTGATACCGGTATAATCCCAGTTCGCCGCGCCGCCTGCGACATGCATAATGTGGCCGGCTCTTGGCATCCCTGTTATATGGTTAAAAAGATATAAGCGATTTTTAAGCGAGCTATCGACTTTAACCGGTTCTACCGTAGGAAGAACGGCAGTTTGCCCGGTAGTAGAGGGTAATGATACCGGTGCGGCGTAAATGGACCACGTATAAGTTTGTTTTTTACCTTCTTCAGTCCAGTCAACTTTAACCTTATTGACATAATCTGGATACAAGCCAAATACAGGTATGCCGTCATGGGTATTTATAGCCTGCGGGCCGACATCATAACTGATCGGGATGCCTTTTTCCCCTTTCCCTAAAACGGTAACCTTCACGTCCTGTACATTATGATTGGCTTTATTAATGATTGCTGTTAATGGGAAAACGCCGCCGTAGGGAGCGACATCGACCATACCTAATGGCCCTTCATGTACTGGAATGACATCTGCTGATGCGACCATTGGCCTGTTTGGGTCTAAAACGCCTGAGGCCAAAACGCTGCCGCTCAAACACAGGCAGCATAATACAGGTAAGACTTTCCTTGTAAATAACATATTTATTTCCCCATTCGATATTATCGATAAAATGAATGTATATTAACCTTCTTATTTATCGGAGATGAAAAAACATTTAAAAAAGTAAAACAATCCGCGGAGGGGAATAATGATGTTGGTCACAAATATGAGGTGTCCATGGTCTTTTTAACAATACTCATCGTTATACTATTTGTTCAGTAAATATATGGCGGTGTATTATTATTCATGTACGCTTTGCTACGTGAAACTTTAAATAAAGATTGGAAGTTTAAATATAATAAAATTATATCGGTTATGGCATGTCGGGAATTTTTTTCAGGAAAATAAAGAAGAGAAACTTATCATGTCTGACAAATTTATCCACCGAGGGCTATTCGGGAAGATGAACGTTTAGAAAAATGTCGGAGATAGCCGTGTACAGGGGGAATCGTTAAAAAAGCGCGGCCAGAGGCGTTCTGACCGCATGCTTTGCTATCAGTATTCCCACGTTTCCGGGTCAATCCCCATCTCACGCATGATCTCTTTTGCCGCTTCCGGGATTTCATCGCTGCGCTCTTTTCGCAGATCGGCATCATCCGGCAAGGGTTGCCCGGTAAAGGCGTGCAGAAATGCTTCACACAACAGCTCGCTGTTGGTGGCGTGGCGCAGGTTGTTCACCTGACGACGCGTACGTTCATCGGTGAGGATTTTTAACACCTTCAGAGGAATGGAAACCGTAATTTTTTTGACTTGCTCACTCTTCTTACCGTGCTCAGCGTATGGGCTGATATATTCGCCGCTCCATTCAGCCATGAGATACTTAATCCTCTTCGTCATTAATATTGAGGTCTGAACCTGAGCCCGGACCATAATCGCGCGTAGTTTACCGTAGTGGCGCGGCCCTGACACGAAGTTAGCGGTCGCAGATGTGCGCTAATGCATATAATTTTAACGGCTATTTGCGGTTTGCTCAATCTATACGCAAAGAAGTTTAGATGTCCAGATGTATTGACGTCTATTGTGGTAGTGGTTAATCTGTGGCCTGACTTTCACCGACTCAGCCAGGAATATCTTCATATGACGCGTAAACAGGCCACTATCGCAGTGCGTAGCGGATTAAACGATGACGAACAATACGGCTGCGTTGTGCCGCCAATCCATCTCTCCAGTACCTATAACTTTACCGGTTTCAATGAGCCGCGCGCGCATGATTATTCCCGCCGCGGTAATCCCACGCGTGATGTTGTTCAGCGCGCATTAGCGGAACTGGAAGGCGGCGCGGGCGCGGTATTGACGAATACCGGCATGTCGGCGATTCATCTGGTCACCACCGTTTTCCTCAAGCCGGGCGATCTGCTGGTCGCGCCGCATGATTGCTACGGCGGCAGTTATCGTCTGTTTGACAGTCTGGCGACACGCGGCTGTTATCGTGTGCGGTTTGTCGATCAGGGCGATGAACGCGCCTTACAGGCGGCGCTGGAAGAAAAACCGAAGCTGGTACTGGTAGAAAGTCCAAGTAATCCATTGTTACGCGTGGTGGATATTGCGAAAATCTGTCGGCTGGCGCGCGAGGCGGGCGCAGTGAGCGTCGTTGATAACACGTTTTTAAGCCCGGCGCTGCAAAATCCGCTGGCGTTGGGTGCCGATCTGGTGTTGCATTCATGCACGAAATATCTCAATGGTCATTCGGATGTCGTGGCCGGCGTGGTGATTGCTAAGGATCCGGAAATGGTCACTGAACTGGCGTGGTGGGCGAATAATATTGGCGTGACTGGCGGGGCGTTTGATAGTTATCTGCTGCTGCGCGGTTTGCGAACTCTGGTGCCGCGTATGGAGCTGGCGCAGCGTAACGCGCAGGCGATTGTGGATTACCTGCAAACCCAGCCGTTGGTGAAAAAGCTGTATCATCCGTCGCTGCCGGAAAATCAGGGGCATGAGATTGCCGCGCGTCAGCAAAAAGGCTTTGGAGCAATGTTGAGTTTTGAACTGGATGGGGATGAGGAGACGCTGCGTCGTTTTCTGGGCGGGCTGTCTTTGTTTACGCTGGCGGAATCTTTAGGGGGAGTGGAAAGTTTGATCTCTCACGCCGCCACCATGACGCATGCCGGTATGTCGCCGCAGGCGCGTGCCGCCGCCGGGATCTCCGAAACGCTACTGCGTATCTCCACCGGTATTGAAGATGGCGAAGATTTAATTGCCGACCTGGAAAATGGCTTCCGGGCTGCAAACAAGGGGTAAACATGAGTGTGATTGCGCAGGCAGGGGCGAAAGGTCGTCAACTGCATAAATTTGGCGGCAGTAGTCTGGCGGATGTGAAGTGTTACCTGCGTGTCGCAGGCATTATGGCGGAGTATTCGCAGCCTGACGATATGATGGTAGTGTCCGCCGCAGGCAGTACCACCAACCAGTTGATTAGCTGGCTCAAGTTAAGCCAGACCGATCGCCTTTCTGCGCATCAGGTATTACAGACGTTACGCCGCTACCAGTGCGATCTGATTAGCGGGCTGCTTCCCGCCGACGCGGCAGATGACTTAACCAGCGCTTTTATCAGCGATCTGGAACGTCTTGCCGCCTTGCTCGACGGCGGCGTAACGGATGCCGTCTATGCTGAGATCGTCGGACACGGCGAAATTTGGTCGGCGAGATTGATGTCCGCCGTCCTGAATCAGCAGGGGCTGGATGCCGCCTGGCTGGACGCGCGCGCATTTTTACGCGCCGAACGCGCCGCACAGCCGCAGGTTGATGAAGGGCTATCTTATCCTTTATTGCAACAGCTACTGGCGCAGCATCCTGGCAAACGTCTGGTCGTGACCGGGTTTATCAGCCGCAATCACGACGGCGAAACGGTCCTGTTAGGCCGGAACGGTTCCGACTATTCCGCCACGCAAATCGGCGCGCTGGCGGGCGTTTCCCGCGTGACCATCTGGAGCGATGTCGCGGGCGTTTATAGCGCCGACCCGCGCAAAGTGAAAGATGCCTGCCTGCTGCCGTTGCTGCGTCTGGACGAAGCCAGCGAGCTGGCGCGTCTGGCGGCGCCTGTTCTGCACGCCCGCACGCTACAGCCAGTGTCCGGCAGCGATATCGATTTGCAGTTGCGCTGTAGCTACACGCCGGATCAAGGGTCAACCCGAATTGAACGAGTGCTGGCTTCCGGGACGGGCGCGCGTATCGTGACCAGTCACGATGATATCTGTCTGATTGAGTTTCAGGTGCCCGCCAGCCAGGATTTCAGGCTGGCGCATAAAGAGCTCGACCACATTTTAAAACGGGCGCAGGCGCGTCCGCTGGCAGTGGGCGTGCATCGCGATCGCCAGCTATTGCAGTTCTGCTATACCGCCGAGGTAGCGGATAGCGTACTGAAACTCCTCGACGATGTCGGGCTGCCGGGCGAATTGCGCCTGCGGCAGGGGCTGGCGCTGGTGGCGATGGTCGGTGCGGGCGTTACTCGCAATCCGCTACACTGCCATCGCTTCTGGCAGCAGCTTAAAGGTCAGCCAGTGGAATTTACCTGGCAGTCGGAGGAGGGCATCAGTCTGGTGGCGGTGCTGCGTACCGGCCCAACTGAGAGCCTGATTCAGGGGCTGCATCAGTCGGTTTTCCGCGCCGAAAAACGCATTGGCCTGATGCTGTTCGGTAAGGGGAACATCGGCTCCCGTTGGCTGGAACTGTTTGCCCGTGAACAAAGCACGCTTTCCGCGCGTACTGGTTTTGAATTTGTGCTGGCGGGCGTGGTAGATAGCCGCCGTAGCCTGCTGAATTATGAAGGGCTGGACGCCAGCCGCGCGCTGGCATTCTTTGATGATGAAGCCGTTGAGCAGGACGAAGAGTCGCTATTCCTGTGGATGCGTGCGCATCCGTATGATGATTTAGTGGTGCTGGATGTGACAGCAAGCGAGCAACTGGCCGATCAGTATCTGGATTTCGCCAGCCACGGTTTTCATGTGATTAGCGCCAATAAACTGGCGGGCGCAAGCGCCAGCGATAAGTATCGCCAGATTCATGACGCGTTTGAAAAAACCGGGCGTTACTGGCTGTATAACGCCACCGTGGGCGCGGGGTTGCCGATCAACCACACGGTGCGGGATCTGATTGACAGCGGCGATACGATTCTCTCGATCAGCGGGATCTTCTCCGGGACGCTATCCTGGCTGTTCCTGCAATTTGACGGTACGGTGCCGTTCACCGATCTGGTGGATCAGGCCTGGCAGCAGGGGCTGACCGAACCCGATCCGCGCGTCGATCTTTCCGGAAAAGATGTCATGCGTAAGCTGGTGATTCTGGCGCGCGAGGCGGGATACGACATCGAGCCGGATCAGGTGCGTGTAGAATCGTTGGTGCCGGCGCATTGTGAAGAAGGGTCTATCGATCACTTTTTCGAAAACGGCGACGCGCTGAATGAACAGATGGTGCAGCGTCTGGAGGCAGCCCGCGAACTGGGGCTGGTGTTGCGTTACGTGGCGCGTTTCGACGCCAATGGCAAAGCGCGCGTCGGCGTTGAAGCGGTGCGTCCGGAACATCCGCTGGCGGCGCTGCTGCCGTGCGATAATGTCTTTGCTATTGAAAGCCGCTGGTATCGCGATAACCCGCTGGTGATCCGTGGGCCGGGCGCGGGTCGCGATGTGACCGCCGGGGCGATTCAGTCGGATATCAACCGCCTGGCGCAGTTGCTGTAATAAAGGCAAGTTCGTGAGCGAAGCGCCGGGTTGCGCTTCGCTCCCTCATCAATACGTTATGCAGTCATTCTGTAGATACTGATATACGAAGCGCTATCCGATTGCTGACGAAACATTATGGCGTGATGCTTTTTACATTCTCAACCCGGACATCCATCCGGGGGTAAGGAATATTGATGCCGTTTTCATCCATTGCTTCCTTGATATTTTCCAGAAGATCGTAGTAAGTACTCCAGTACTGAGCGTTGGGCACCCATACGCGAACATAGAAATTCAGGCTAGAGGGCGCAAGTTCGCCCAGGCGGACCGTAATATCGCGGGTTTTATCAATGCGATGATCTTGTTCAATAATACGATGTATCACGCTTTTTACGTCAGCAATACGGCTTTGGTAATCCACGCCAATAATCAGATCAATACGTCGATAGGGGTGTCGTGAATAGTTGATAATATTATCAGCAATAATTTTACCATTCGGGATGACAACTTCTTTGCTATCCGCAGTGAGCAGAGTGGTGGAGAAAATATGAACCTTTTCTACTGTGCCGATAACCAGGGCAATTTGTACAATTTCCCCGGCGCGGAAAGGGCGCAGGGAGACAAGCAGTACGCCTGCGGCAAAGTTGGAAAGTGACCCTTGCAGCGCCAGACCAATGGCTAAACCCGCCGCGCCGATAACGGCAATAATTGAGGAGGTTTCTATACCGATACGGCCAAGAGCGGCTACTGCCGTGAAAGCTATCGTGATGTAGCGAACCAGCGCGGAGAAAAAGTGGACAATAGTGGCATCCACTTGCCGCCTGAGAAGTAATTTTTCCAGCCCCCTCGATAGTAAGCGAGCTATTAACTTACCGATGAAAAGTAGAATGATGGCGGCAACAACATTCCAGCCAAAATGAATTACCGAGTCACTGTGCTCGGCCATCCATTTGATCGCGCCTTTAATTTTTGGAAATAACTCAAAACCTTCCATGTTTATCCTCTGTCAGCAGTATCCGCGGTATTAGCAGTAATAAAACGGTTCATTTTTGCCTGGATAATCGCCGCGCCGACGGGTGGCAGCAGTAACGCCCAGAATAGTGTCCAGCCGGTTCGTATTCCGCCATCTTCGTTTTTATTCGCCAGCAGAGCGCGGATTTCGTCGCTAAGCGTCAGACACAATATGGCTGTGCCAAACGGCATAATGGCTGACAGCCATCCCGCGCCACATGCGGTCATGAGTCGGGGCGAAGGCGCCACAAATTGCATTTCCCGGTGAATTCTGAAGAACCAATAAATAATATAAAATGGAATGAAAAAGGCCAATAATGCGACGACAAGGGGTTCTGCGCACTCAGGTCGCTGGGTTGATGAGAACCTTTTGGGCGGTGCAATATAGAAAAGTTCTTTTTTGAGCGGTAATAGTAGCAAAAGCGCGATAACCGCTAAAGTAATTACGATTATTCCTATATAAGGAATTGAGTATATAAATATAGACAGATAGCCAGCGATGATAAATTTGAACAGTAAGCAGAGGCTAAATAAAATAACAAATGTCTGAGCACTGCCGATAGCGCTGAAAAGCAGCATGGGGACTAACAGCGTTACGATCCCCATACCCAGATTAATTAAAAACTGCGCTATGATAAGCCTGACTACGTCAGACGGGCCATTTATGCAGAAGGAACAGACCACGCCAATGATTAACAGGAGCGCAACAAAGTAGAAGGGGTAACAATTTTTTATACGGCAGACAAACCAGCTGGCAACCATACCCAGGAGGTATCCCAGTTGGCCGCAAACGAGAATAACACCAATACGATCGGCTGGAATAGACAGTGATTTACTCCAAAAATAAACACCATACGACGATCCCAGCGAACTGATAAAAGAGAGCACCAAAAAGAAAAAAGTGATCCCCCAGAATCGATAGCTACTCAGGAGATCGGCGCAGGTCCATTTTTTATCTGACATTGACGGTAAAGTAATTTCCATATTTATCCCTTGTTTTCCATAGAAAATAAGAATGTATAGAACTATTTAAATTGATAATAAATATTGATTATGTGAATAACGTTTATAGCCGATTTTAACTTAAAACGAAGGGCCATTTTATCAAATAGTTCTATTCTTTTTCAGCGTATAAAAGCAGGATGTGAGGTGATTAAATCTGTAGCGCCTTCTGAATGATAATCTGTGATTTTTTATGCGTGGCATTACATCATTGGGTTAAATGTGATTCCATTGTGAGTTATATTTTTCCGTCAGCAAATACAGAATTTGCGTGACGCGTTTGGCGGAATAGTGGGCGCTTTGCTGGAATTCAGGTTGTTGCCATAGCCAGGTAACAAAGCGGCGACTGGCCGCCAGATTAACGGCGACACCTTGTTCTAAGTGGGAACCAGTTAACGAACAGACCATTTTGCGGTTGTGACCTTGCCCCCAGAGTTGCCACTGATTTTGCCACCATCCCTGCCATGTTTTGCCTAACAGTTGCCACTCTGCGCGGCAATCGTCATCGTTTATCTCTTCCTCAACGAACCACAGCGAGGAGAGACGCTGGCGAAACCGCTCCGCCCATGCCGTAATGACCGCGCCGCGCAAAAAACACTCATGGGCAATGATGTGTGTCGTGACATCAGGAAAGCGGTTTTTCAGCACTCGAAAATGACCATGCGCCGTAATGACCGGGCGAAGTATTGTTCCTTGCGCGTTACGTTTAAGCGCCGCCGGGCCATACTGAATCTCATCGAACTGACTGCGCTGTAAAAATTGCCGTTCTTTAATGGCGATACGGTGAATAATATCGCCATCCTCACCCTCGGGCGGCGCAATTCCTTTCCAGTGGTAATGCAAACTCTTTCCGGCAGAAAGTAACGTGAAATTGCTGGAAAGGTGAAGAACATTGCCGCGAACAGCGTCAAAACTGAATAAAAAGTACAATTGTTGGAAGGCATTCGCTCCCTGAAACGGTACGAGCAGCGGAATACTGCAAATCTGTTCCGGCGTTTCGGCGGCATTCAGCGCGTGCTGTTTTGGCGTCCAGACCTTCTTACAGTACTGGCACTGAAGTCGCTGCGTTCCGCCGGGATTACGTCCGTAACGAATCCATGTTTTTTGATAGCAATCGGGGCAAAAGTAACCATGCTCTTTGGCATATTGCGCGATATAAGCAGACGCCCAGCGGCGAAATTCCCCCTCGTTGAAGAGCGGCGGATAACTGCCGCAGGCTCGACAATGCAATGCCGGATAACCCAGGCGATAGTCCGGCCACACATAATCCGGCGAGTCAGGCAGCCCAAGATTGCGACAACCAGCGCTTTTGCAGGCATTAATGGTGAACAGAGGCGGCATACATTTTACCAACGATTTTGGCAGGTCGTTGATTCTGCCTTCATAAAACGGTACGCGGGTGTGAGGACTCTCACATAAAAAAACCTTTCAGAACGTAACGTAGCGAATCTTTATATGACTGAAAGGGACTTATTTATGAAAGTAAAACTGCTTGCTGCCGGTATTTTGTTCACGCTGCCGTTCTGGGCCTGCGCTAAAGATGTCACCATTATTTACACCAACGATCTACACGCCCATGTGGAGCCTTATAAAGTGCCGTGGATTGCTGACGGTAAACGCGATATTGGCGGTTGGGCCAATATCACTACGCTGGTGAAGCAGGAAAAAGCCAAAAATAAGGCGACGTGGTTTTTTGATGCCGGAGATTACTTTACCGGACCGTATATCAGCAGCCTGACGAAGGGTAAAGCGATTATCGATATTTTGAATACCATGCAGTATGACGCTGCCACTATCGGTAATCATGAGTTCGATCATGGCTGGGACAATACATTGTTGCAACTGAGCCGGGCGAAATTCCCTATCGTGCAGGGCAATATTTTTTATGAGGACAGCAGTAAATCCTTCTGGGATAAGCCGTACACCATTGTTGAAAAAGATGGCGTCAAGATTGGCGTAATCGGCTTACACGGCGTATTTGCTTTTAATGATACGGTTTCTGCCGCGACGCGCGTGGGCATTGAGGCACGCGATGAAATTAAGTGGCTGCAACGTTACATTGATGAACTTAAAGGTAAAGTCGATCTGACCGTCGC
The DNA here is from genome assembly GCF_043356435.1 of Salmonella sp. SJTUF15591. NCBI lineage: Bacteria > Pseudomonadati > Pseudomonadota > Gammaproteobacteria > Enterobacterales > Enterobacteriaceae > Salmonella > Salmonella sp. SJTUF15591. The sequence goes on from NZ_JBEUJO010000009.1 coordinate 142,919, forward strand.
GCTGATCCACGAAGGCACCCCGGCCCGCCAGTCCAGCATGGGGAATACCGATGTGCGACGCGCGCTGGATAAAGATATTCAGACCGCAAGTCAGGTAAAAGGGCTGGATATTTTGATTACCGGCCACGCGCATGTCGGTACGCCGGAACCGATTAAAGTCGGCAATACGCTGATCCTCTCAACGGACAGCGGCGGCATTGATGTCGGCAAACTGGTGCTGGACTACCAGGAAAAGCCGCATCAGTTTACCGTGAAGAACTTCGAGCTGAAGACCATTTTTGCTGATGAGTGGAAGCCAGATCCGCAAACGAAACAGGTGATCGACGGCTGGAACAAAAAGCTCGATAAAGTCGTGCAGCAGACGGTGGCGCAATCGCCGGTTGAGCTGACCCGCGCGTATGGCGAATCGTCGTCGCTGGGGAATCTGGCGGCGGATGCGCTGCTTTTTACGGCGGGGAAAGACACCCAGTTAGCGCTTACTAACTCTGGTGGTATCCGCAACGAAATCCCGGCTGGCGCGGTGACGATGGGTGCGGTAATCAGTACCTTCCCGTTCCCTAATGAACTGGTCACGATGGATTTAACCGGTAAACAATTGCGCAGCCTGATGGAGCATGGCGCTGGATTAAGCAACGGCGTATTGCAGGTGTCTAAAGGGCTGGAGATGAAGTATGACAGCAGCAAACCTGTCGGCCAGCGGGTTACCGTGCTGACGCTCAATGGCAAGCCGATTGACGATGCTACGGTTTATCACATTGCCACCAACAGCTTCCTTGCCGACGGCGGCGATGGTTTCGCGGCATTCACGGAAGGCCAGGCGCGGAATACCTCTGGCGGCTACTATGTGTCGAATGCGATAGTTGATTACTTTAAGGCGGGCAACACCATCACGGATGAGCAGCTCAAAGGGATACGCGTTGCGGATGTGAAGAAGTAATTTCCCCTGCCGCGGCGCGTTCAGTGTCGCGGCGTGACATGAAGAAAATTCAACTTTGCTGAATATTCCTCATTCTTTGGCGTGATTTTTCAGTTGACGTCCTTCCGCTTTTCCGTCATTTTTACATCTGGACGTCTAAACGGATAGATGTTTACAACACAACAAATAATAACATGCGATTGATGAGGTAAGGTATGAGCTTTTTTCACGCCAACCAGCGGGAAGCCCTGAATCAGAGCCTGGCGGAAGTACAGGGTCAGATTAACGTTTCGTTTGAATTTTTCCCGCCGCGCACCAGTGAAATGGAGCAAACCCTGTGGAACTCCATCGATCGCCTGAGCAGTCTGAAACCGAAGTTTGTTTCGGTAACGTATGGCGCCAACTCCGGGGAACGCGACCGCACTCATAGCGTTATTAAAGGCATTAAAGAGCGTACTGGGCTTGAGGCCGCGCCGCACCTTACCTGTATTGACGCCACGCGCGATGAACTGCGCACCATCGCCCGCGACTACTGGAATAACGGTATCCGCCACATTGTCGCTTTGCGCGGTGATTTGCCGCCGGGCAGCGGTAAGCCGGAGATGTACGCCGCCGATCTGGTTGGTTTGCTCAAAGAGGTGGCCGATTTCGATATTTCAGTAGCGGCCTATCCGGAGGTACATCCGGAAGCGAAAAGCGCGCAGGCCGATCTGCTTAATCTGAAGCGTAAAGTGGATGCTGGCGCTAACCGCGCGATAACCCAATTTTTCTTCGATGTGGAAAGCTACCTGCGTTTTCGTGACCGCTGTGTTTCCGCCGGTATCGACGTAGAAATTATTCCCGGCATTTTACCGGTGTCTAACTTTAAACAGGCGAAAAAATTTGCCGATATGACCAATGTCCGCATTCCGTCCTGGATGTCGCTGATGTTTGAGGGGCTGGATGATGACGCAGAAACCCGCAAGCTGGTGGGCGCTAACATTGCGATGGACATGGTGAAAATTTTAAGCCGTGAAGGAGTGAAGGATTTCCACTTCTACACGTTGAATCGTGCGGAAATGAGTTATGCCATTTGCCACACGTTGGGCGTAAGACCGGGTTTATAACCTCCAGCTCCCTGCCGGGAGCTTTATTACAACTCATATTGATCTACATCTCTGTAACTAAAAATATAAAAGGTATTAGCTATCGAATCTGTGGATTAATTCAACTATATCTATTTGCTCCTGGTGTATATCGTAACGGTAACACTTTAAAAGGGAGCTGAGATATGAGCACGACCGACGATACCCATAACACGTTATCCACTGGAAAATGTCCTTTCCATCAGGGGGGGCATGACCGAAGCGCAGGCGCAGGGACAGCCAGCCGCGACTGGTGGCCGAACCAGCTTCGCGTGGATCTTTTGAATCAACATTCCAACCGTTCTAACCCGCTGGGTGAAGACTTTGACTACCGCAAAGAGTTTAGCAAGTTAGACTACTCCGCCCTGAAAGGGGATCTCAAGGCGCTGCTGACCGATTCACAACCGTGGTGGCCCGCCGACTGGGGCAGCTATGTCGGTTTGTTTATTCGTATGGCCTGGCATGGCGCTGGCACCTACCGTTCTATTGATGGTCGTGGCGGCGCGGGTCGTGGTCAACAGCGTTTTGCGCCGCTTAACTCCTGGCCGGATAACGTCAGCCTGGATAAGGCGCGTCGTTTGTTGTGGCCGATTAAGCAGAAATATGGCCAGAAAATTTCCTGGGCTGACCTGTTTATTCTGGCGGGTAACGTGGCGCTGGAAAACTCCGGCTTCCGTACCTTCGGTTTCGGCGCCGGGCGTGAAGATGTCTGGGAGCCGGATCTGGATGTGAACTGGGGCGATGAAAAAGCCTGGTTGACTCACCGACACCCTGAAGCGCTGGCAAAAGCGCCGCTGGGCGCGACCGAGATGGGCCTTATCTACGTTAACCCGGAAGGGCCGGATCACAGCGGCGAACCACTTTCTGCCGCCGCCGCTATTCGCGCTACCTTTGGCAATATGGGGATGAACGACGAAGAAACCGTGGCGTTGATCGCTGGCGGGCATACCCTCGGTAAAACCCACGGCGCGGCAGCGGCATCCCATGTAGGGGCCGATCCGGAAGCCGCGCCGATTGAAGCGCAGGGCTTAGGTTGGGCCAGCAGCTATGGTAGCGGCGTTGGCGCGGATGCTATCACCTCCGGGCTGGAAGTGGTCTGGACGCAGACGCCGACCCAGTGGAGCAACTATTTCTTCGAGAACCTGTTCAAATATGAGTGGGTACAAACCCGTAGTCCGGCTGGCGCTATCCAGTTTGAAGCGGTAGACGCGCCGGACATCATCCCGGACCCGTTCGATCCGTCGAAAAAACGTAAGCCAACCATGCTGGTCACCGACCTGACGCTGCGTTTTGATCCGGAGTTCGAGAAGATTTCCCGTCGTTTCCTTAACGATCCGCAGGCCTTTAATGAAGCCTTTGCTCGTGCCTGGTTCAAACTGACGCACAGAGATATGGGACCAAAAGCGCGTTACATCGGACCGGAAGTGCCGAAAGAAGATCTGATCTGGCAGGACCCGTTGCCGCAACCGCTCTACCAGCCAACGCAGGAAGACATTATCAACCTGAAAGCGGCGATCGCTGCATCCGGGCTTTCTATTAGCGAGATGGTTTCGGTTGCCTGGGCATCCGCGTCTACTTTCCGCGGCGGCGATAAGCGTGGCGGCGCTAACGGCGCGCGTCTGGCATTAGCGCCTCAGCGCGACTGGGATGTCAACGCCGTTGCGGCTCGTGTTCTGCCGGTATTAGAAGAGATCCAGAAAACGACGAATAAAGCTTCGCTGGCCGATATTATTGTGCTGGCGGGCGTGGTCGGTATCGAGCAGGCGGCCGCTGCTGCGGGTGTCAGCATCAGCGTACCTTTTGCGCCGGGCCGGGTGGATGCGCGTCAGGATCAGACCGACATCGAGATGTTCTCGCTGCTTGAACCGATTGCCGATGGATTCCGTAACTATCGTGCGCGTCTGGATGTGTCGACGACCGAATCGCTGTTGATTGATAAAGCGCAGCAGTTAACGTTGACCGCGCCGGAAATGACGGTACTGGTTGGCGGGATGCGTGTGCTGGGAACCAACTTTGACGGCAGCCAGAACGGTGTCTTTACCGACAGACCGGGCGTGCTCAGCACTGACTTCTTCGCTAATCTGCTGGATATGCGTTACGAGTGGAAGCCCACCGACGACGCTAATGAGCTGTTCGAAGGCCGGGATCGTCTGACTGGCGAGGTAAAATACACGGCGACCCGCGCCGATCTGGTGTTTGGTTCCAACTCCGTACTGCGCGCGCTGGCGGAAGTTTACGCGTGTAGCGATGCGCACGAGAAGTTTGTGAAGGACTTCGTCGCGGCATGGGTGAAAGTGATGAACCTGGACCGTTTCGATCTGCAATAATCTGACAGGTTAATTCGTCAGCGGCTGCTATTCGGTAGTCGCTGACGTTTTCCTCGTTTAATGCGAAAAATAACGAAAATGCCCCGTGACTTTCCAGTTAAATAATACATCTTCCTCCTGTGCTCCCGCGCCTATGTTATGCACAACCAGCGGCACCCCTTCAGGCGTGACGTTCAGGGATACCACGCCAATATGCGCAAGGCCGTTATCCAGTCGCCAGGAGACAATATCTCCCGGTTGATAATCGCTATATTTATCTGTCACTGGCAAAGCTTTGTTTTGACGCTGGAACCAGGTTTCCAGATTCGGAACGCGGCGATGGTCGATATTGCTGTCCGGGCGTTTCAGCTTCCAGTTATTCGGATAGGCAGAGAAATGCGCCTGCATGTCTTCATGTACCCGTTTCTGTAAATCAACCTGCTGACTGCGCAGCGCGCGGATGACGACATCTGCACATACTCCACGCTCCAGCGGAAGATCGCCATTCGGATAATCCAGACGAACATAGGCAGCATCATAAAATAGCGTCTTACCTATTTGCGTCCCGGCACTTTGGGCGATTGCAGCATTAGTTTGCGCCTGAACGGTTATTGGTCTGGTATCAGAGCGTGGCGAATGATGAGAGATATGGCTAATAAAAAAAGCAGCAAGAATACCTATAAGTGCCTGTGCGAATTTCATCTTCTTCGTCCGTGAAGTGTGTCAGTACGTCATTTGACTTTCCGCGGAGAGAATGGTGCGTGATAAAAAAGTCTATTTCAGGACAAAATGGACTGATTCCAGGCTATGGAATACCTGATGATGGCGCTTCGCTTACCCGGCCTGGATGATTGGATAACAAGGCCAGATAAGGTGCCTGTGTCGATATTCGGCAACTGAATTCTGTTGGGTCAGCAAGCTGAAATACTCCTGACTATCGTCAGGAGTATTGCTCAGACCTTATTCCCATTCCTGCAAGAAGCGTTGACCGTACTGGTCGGCGACCAGCAGCGCGGCGTACACTTCATCCGGCGTTGCGCCGCCAGGCATGTTATGAATAGTTTCACCTTCTGCGCAGGAGGCTTCCGCGACGGTGCGCATTTTGGCCGGGATATCCTGTTTAATATCCAGTTGCGCCAGCGTAATCGGCAGGCCAACGGAATGGCACAGCGCCGCAACGGTTTCGATTTCTTCGACCGGCGCGTTTTCCAGCACCAGTTGCGTCAGCGTACCGAAAGCGACCTTCTCACCGTGATAATAGTGGTGCGCATCAGGAATCGCCGTTAAACCGTTATGAATCGCGTGCGCTGCGGCCAGACCGCCGCTTTCAAAACCGACCCCGCTCAGGTAGGTGTTGGCTTCGATGACGCGTTCCAGCGCTGGCGTGACGACGTGCTGTTCGGCGGCCAACATGGCTTTTTCGCCTTCTTCGATCAGCGTGTTATAGCATAGCTCCGCCAGCGCCAGCGCGGCCTGTGTACACTTGCCGCCCGCCATTGTGGTGGCGCCGCTGCGTGAGCAGGCGCGCGCTTCAAACCAGGTCGCCAGCGCATCGCCGATACCGGCTGCCAGCAGACGCGCCGGCGCGCCCGCCACTATCTGCGTATCGACAATGACCATATTCGGGTTATGCGGCAGCAACAGATAACGGTCAAACTCACCGGCATCGGTATAAATAACCGAGAGCGCGCTGCACGGTGCGTCGGTAGAGGCGATGGTCGGCGCGATAGCGACCGGGACGTTCATAAAGTGCGCCAGCGCTTTGGCGGTATCCAGCGTTTTACCGCCGCCGATACCCAGTACGGCGCCACACTGACTTTTTTCGGCGACGGCGCGCAGCCTGTCGATCTCATTTTGCGAACATTCGCCGCCAAACGGGGCGATTTCTACTGACAAACCGGCATCCGTCAGGCTTTTGCGCAGAGTCTCTTCGGCAAATCCCAGCACGAATTTATCGCCCACAACCAGCCAGTTGTTCGCCATTGGTTTTAAATAATCGCCAAGACGCGCGATGACGTTTGCACCCTGAATATACTTACCTGGTGACTGAATAATGCGATCCATACATTTCTCTCCTACAGGTTCAGATTACCAAAAGCGTTTTTCCAGTCTTGCTCAAACTTCTCTATTGCTGACTCTACCGCAGGCGTATTGAGCATTTGTTGCGCTACATCTAAAGGAAGGGTAATCGCCTGGCAACCTGCCAGTAAGCAATCCAGCGCCTGCCGCGGTGTTTTAAAGCTGGCCGCCAGCACCATGCTGTCGGGAGCGTGATGTTCCAGTAGCGTTTGCAGCTCCTGAACCATACGAATGCCATCGCCGCCCTGCGCATCAACGCGGTTGACGTAGGGAGCGACATATTTTGCGCCCGCCAGCGTCGCCAGCAGGCCCTGCGACGCGCTGTAGACGGCGGTGCCCAGCGTCACGATGCCTTCTTTTTTCAGCAATTTAATCGCTGCAAGACCTTCGGCGGTCACCGGAATTTTCACCACAATGCCGGGGATGGCGTTATTCAGTCGTTTGGCTTCTTCCACCATCCTTTTCGCGTCGCGGCTCATGGTCTGCGCAAATAAAGTGCCTTCTTCGCCGATGGCGTTTTGCAGCCTGGGCAGCACATCCCAGATAGATTCTTTGCTGGCTGCCACAATGCTTGGATTGGTGGTGACGCCGGCAATCGGGAAAATGCGCGCCAGACGTTCAACTTCCGCCACGTTAGCGGTATCCAGATAGAGTTCCATAGTCTTTCTCTTCGTGAGTTTTCGTTATGGACAGGATAAAGGAGCGTGCCCCGGATGCGCTATGTGACAAATCTGCCAAAAACTGGACAAATGTGATGCTCTTGGTAAAGTGTGATTTACTTCACAAGTTGGTGATGATTAACGTATAACGTGCTGTTGTATGCCATGTGGGGGAGTGGGGTTTTTGCATTGATATTACAATAATCCAGTAAATGCGCGTTTTATCTACTGTATTCTCTTTACTGGCGTGTGGATTATTTTTCCGTTAGCTGGCTGTGATACTGGCGGCGATACTCCGACGGCGAGCGTTCCGTATTTTTGCGAAACAGGCGGCAGAAATAGTTACTGTCGACAAAGCCGCAGCGGTGCGCCACCTCTTTCACTTTCAGGTCATAACCCTTCAGTAACGTTTTGGCGTGTTCCAGTCGCGTATGGTTCAGGTATTCGTTAAAGCCGATGGCCCCCGTTTTCTGGAACAGGTGCGAGAGGTAATTTGGCGAGATATAAAACGCCTGTGCTACCGATTCACGCGTCAACGGCGCGGCGTAGCGTTCATCAATATACTCCCGAATGGCTTCAAAAAGCGCGCGGCTGCGGGAGGCGGTCTGGATTTGGCTGCCGAGCAGATCGCGGCAATGGCTTAGTAGGCTGGCGACAATCAATCTGGCCGTTTGCTGCTCTTGCGGCTGCATCTGCATCTCATTAAGCGTTTGTAACAGGAAAGAGCCGATACGCGGGCCGCGGCGCGCAACGTGCTGTTTCGTGAGGTTTTGATGCTGCTGACCGTCCCAGTGGACCACGCTGAAACCTAACTGCTGTTTGCCAAACAGAATGCTCAGGGTGGTGACGGGCGTTTGCCACTGCGGGATGTTCCAGCCGCCAGCCGGAACGTAGAGAACATCGCAAGGAATGAGCGGGGCGGTAATGCTCATGTCAGTAAGCTCGCCCTCCAGCACAATCTCCAGCCGCGGAAAATCCACCTGGTACGCCAGTTCCGGCGCTGGGCCGCTGGCGCTGGCAAAATAAATCTGGCGCAGCGGCAGCGGGCCGTTGATGAGACGGGAGAGAAGGTGGCTGACGTCGTGATACATGATAATCCCCTGCCGATCGCAAACAGAGGAAACAGTAACGTCGAAAACCGATGTCCTCAAGCGATTATTGCCGGATGGCGGCGCTTTGCGCCTTATCCGGACTACGGGAGAGAAGCACGCCAGGCCCGATAAGCGTTAGCGTTATCGGGCAGCATACAGGCTATTGATTGCCGACCTGATCGCCATACGGCAACGTATCATAATCAATCAGCGCGTTTTTCTTATACGGGTTGCCAATCCAGCGCGTGGTATCTTTGAACTGCGGGTTGGTGATGGAACGCGTCGGGTCGTAGCCATCATAGGTCAGGCCCGCTAAGTCCGACCAGGTATGGATAAGCTCGGAACTGCTGTACTTACGATCGACATCCTGTGAGAAGTCGCGCGGATGCGCTGCCTGCCATTTCTCTGAGGTCCACAGCAGGAACGGCACCGTATACATATGACGGGTTGGCGAATCTTCGTTTCGTCCCTGCGTCTTATGCGGCGGCGTGTCATACACTTCTTCACCGTGATCGGAGAAGTAGAGCAGGAAACCGTTCGGATCGGTCGCTTTATAGTCCTTAATCAGGCTGGCGACAACATAGTCATTATACAGGTTCGCGTTGTCGTAATCGTTATACGATTCCAGTTCGTCGCTGCTTAATCCCGGCGGAACATGGTCGGTTTTACCATCAAACTTGCCCTGGTTTTCTGGATAGCGGAACTTGTATTTAATGTGCGTTCCCAGCAGATGCACAATAATGAATTTTTTCGGCGCCGGGTCGGCTAACACCGCTTTAAACGGCGCCAGCACGTTGCTGTCATATTCGCGTGCGCTTTGAGTGCGCTGCTGGTTCATATAGAACTGCTTATCAGTCTGCTTAGAGAACACGGTCAGCATGGTATTACGCGCCGTCATCGTCTGCTGGTTAGTGATCCAGAAGGTTTTATACCCGGCCTGTTTCATCATATTCATCAGCGATGGCTTCGTCAGATACCAGTCCGGGTTCTTTTCGTCCGCGAACGTTAGCGCCTGTTGCAGAATCTCAATGGTGTACGGTCGCGAAGTTACCACGTTATTAAACACGGTCAGCCCGGGGTCGGTTTTATGCAGTGCGTCCAGTTCCGGCGTGGTTTCGCGCGGATAACCGTACAGACTCATACGGCCACGCTGGGTCGATTCGCCAATCACCAGTACCAGCGTGCGCGGCGCATCGCCGGAGTGGTCCTGGAAGTTAGCCAGCGGCGGCAGGGCATCGTTTTCATTCAACAGTTTATTCAGCGAGGCGAGCTGTAAACGGTACTGATAGTAGCCAGTAATAAATTGCCACGGCGCGGCGGGCTCCATTCGTGACGCCAGGCTATCCAGCGTTTTCTCCATCGACTTATGCTTGATAAAGGTATTCATCGCGATGGGATGGAGGATCAGCCCGTACAGCAGGGCAAACGACACCAGATAGCGCCAGGGGGATGGAATATAAACCGGGCGCAGACGTGTCCACAGCAGAATCGCCGCTACCGTATAAGCCAGGGCGACAAGAACAATTTTCAGACTGAAATATTGGCTTAAATATTCGCTGGCTTCATTGGCGTTGGTTTCAAACATCACAAACAGCACGCTTTGCGAGAACTCCTGCCCGTAGATTACGTAATAGCTCAGCGCCGCCAGCGAGGCGGCCCAGAGTACGACGCCAATAACGGCAGCAATAACCCGGATGCGGCCTGGAAACAGAAAGACCGGGATCAGCCACAGTGAGCTGTACAGTAGCGAATCCCGCAGACCGTTTGTCCCACTGTATCCGGTGAGATAAATAATGGCCTGCAGGAGGGTGGAAAAGAACCAAAAGTAGAGCAGTGCCCAGCCCAGGGCTTTCCAGCTAAACGCGGGTTTAGTCTGGAGTAATGTGGATTGCATAATGAGAGCCTGTCTTTAATCGTAGCGCCAAACGTAACGCCTGAACCTTAAAAGAATCTGAAGCAAACCTGCTTTATGCCGCACGTTTTGCTAAGAAAGATTTATAAATGCATAAAATGCAGACAGGAATATATTGAAAAAATGACGAGGATGACAGCAGTATTTCATGCCGCCCCCACATAACTGCGTGAGGGCGGCTTTCTTTTGGCGTTAGCCGGTGTTGCGCATACCGGCGGCGACGCCCGCAATCGTGACCATCAACGCCTGTTCGACGCGAGGATCGGGCGATTTGCCCTGCTCTTCAGTCAGACGGGAACGATACAGCAACTCGGCCTGCAACACGTTTAATGGATCGGTATAAACGTTTCTTAACTGAATGGACTCCGCAATCCACGGTAAGTCGGCCATCAGGTGCGAATCGTTGGCAATCGCCAGCACCACTTTAATGTCTTCTTCCAGCAGGTCACGTAGCTCTTTGCCCAGCGGCCATAGCGTTTTCGCCACCAGACGCTGATCGTAATAGTCGGCCAGCCACAGGTCGGCTTTCGAGAACACCATTTCCAGCATCCCAAGACGCGTGGAGAAGAACGGCCAGTCGCGGCACATGGCTTCCAGTTCGCTTTGTTTACCGTCTTCCACCACTTTTTGCAGCGCAGTACCCGCGCCCAGCCAGGCTGGCAGCATCAGGCGGTTTTGCGTCCAGGCGAAGATCCACGGAATCGCGCGCAGCGATTCGACGCCGCCAGTTGGACGACGTTTCGCCGGACGTGAGCCGAGCGGCAATTTGCCCAGCTCTTGCTCCGGCGTCGCGGAGCGGAAGTACGGTACAAAGTCTTTATTTTCGCGCACGTAGCCGCGGTAGGTTTCACAGGAGATGACGGAAAGCTCATCCATAATATGACGCCAGCTGTCTTTCGGTTCCGGCGGCGGCAGCAGGTTTGCTTCCAGAATTGCGCTGGTGTAGAGCGAGAGGCTGCTGACGGTGACTTCCGGCAGGCCGTATTTGAAGCGGATCATCTCGCCCTGCTCGGTAACGCGCAGGCCGCCTTTCAGACTGCCTGGCGGTTGCGAAAGCAGCGCCGCGTGGGCTGGCGCGCCGCCACGGCCAATAGAGCCGCCGCGGCCGTGGAAGAGGGTGAGCTCGATGCCAGCTTTTTCACAAGTTTTGATCAGAGCGTCCTGCGCCTGATACTGCGCCCATGACGCGGCCATAACGCCGGCGTCTTTCGCCGAGTCGGAGTAGCCGATCATGACCATCTGCTTACCCTGAATCAGCCCGCGATACCAGTCGATATTCAACAACTGGGTCATCACGTCGTCGGCGTTGTTCAGGTCGTCGAGGGTTTCAAACAGCGGCGCGACCGGCATGGCAAAGCCGATACCTGCCTCTTTCAGCAACAGATGCACAGCCAGCACATCAGACGGCGTTTTCGCCATTGAAATTACGTAGGCGGCGATCGATCCTTTTGGCGCTTCGGCAATAACCTTGCAGGTTTCAAGCACTTCGCGGGTATCGTTGCTCGGCTCCCAGTTACGCGGCAGTAGCGGACGTTTGGAGTTCAGCTCGCGGATCAGGAAGGCCTGCTTGTCGGCTTCCGACCAGCTTTCGTAGTCGCCAATACCGAGGTAGCGGGTAATTTCGCCCAGCGCTTCGGTATGGCGGATACTTTCCTGGCGGATATCAATACGCACCAGCGGTACGCCGAAACACTTCACGCGGCGGAGCGTGTCGAGTAACTCGCCGTTGGCGATAATGCCCATGCCGCAGGCCTGTAACGACTGGTAGCAGGCGTACAGAGGTTCCCAGAGCTGCTCGTTTTGCGTCAGCAGGCCAGCCGGTTTGGGCAGCTTCTCGCCTTTCAGACGCGCTTCCAGCCAGGACTGGGTCGCCATCAGACGGGCGCGCAATTTTTTCATCAGGTAGCGATACGGCTCAGACGCGCCTTCTTCGCCCACTAACGCCAGCAGCTCCGGCGTGGCGTCGACCATCGACAGTTCTGATACCAGAACATGAATGTCTTTCAGGAACAGATCGGTGGCTTTCCAGCGGCTTAACAAGAGCACGTGGCGGGTGATATCCGCCGTCACGTTCGGGTTGCCGTCACGGTCGCCGCCCATCCAGGAGGTAAAACGTACCGGCACAAAATCCACCGGCAATTTGTAGCCGAGATTTTCTTCCAGCTGTTCGTTCAGTTCACGCAGATAGTTAGGTACGCCCTGCCACAGGCTGTTCTCAACCACGGCGAAGCCCCATTTGGCTTCATCCACCGGGCTTGGGCGCTGCTTGCGGATCTCATCCGTATGCCAGGATTGGGCAATCAACTGGCGCAGGCGACGCATCACCTGGTGACGTTCGTAGTCGGCGATATCGGTATTATCAAGCTGTTTCAGACAGTTATTGATTTCACCCATCTTGTGAATAAGCGTACGGCGGGTAATTTCTGTCGGATGGGCGGTTAGCACCAACTCCAAAGACAGCGACTCTACCGCTTTTTTGATGGTTGCGTCGTTGAGGTCCGGTTGGTTTTTCAGTTTACGCAGAGTGCGGGCAATCACTTCCGGGTTGCTGGCGGCTTCGCCTTTTGGCGAAATGCTGTGGTATTGCTCGGCAGTATTGGCCAGGTTCAGGAACTGACTAAACGCGCGCGCAACTGGCAGCAGCTCGTCATTAGACAAATTTTGTAGCGTGGTGAGCAGCTCCTGGCGATTAGCTTCATTGCCGGCGCGTGAAGATTTGGATAGCTTACGGATTGTTTCTACGCGATCAAGAATGTGTTCTCCCAGCGCATCCTTGATGGTTTCTCCCAGCACCTTGCCGAGCATACTGACATTACTACGCAACGCGGAATATTGTTCGTTCATATGATCCCAGACACCCCATCTCTGTTGTAATTGTCCTGCATCTTTCACGCTGCGGCGGCGTTGGCTGCGCTCTCCCACCCAGGTCACTTACTTATGTAAGCTCCCTGGGATGTGCTCGTTTGCCGTCTTGCCGCAACGCGAAATCTTTCGGACCAAGCTTTTTCACATCACTTCTCATCTTTATAAAGCCACGTAAAACCCGTGGCGTCAATTACTGCGAAATCGGTTCAGCAAACGAAAAAATGGCGGTAATTTATTAAAGTTAATTCGCATCGTGCCAAATAAGAAATGCTTATGAACATGTGGCGTAGAGACGCCGGATGGCGCTGCGCTTATCCGGCCTACAAGACGGGGTAGGCCCGGTAAACATCGTGTCACCGGGCAATATGCATTAATGCCAGCAAAAATGGTGTACTACCTGGGTAATCAATTCCCGGGTTGGCTTAATAAAACGCGTTTCGAGATATTCATCCGGCTGATGCGCCTGATTAATTGAGCCCGGACCAAGCACCAGCGTTGGGCATAATGTCTGCATAAACGGCGCTTCAGTACAGTAGTTCACCACGTCGGTTTTCGTACCCAACAGTTTTTCTACTACTTCAACCAGTTGGTGGTCCGGTGGACACTCGTAACCTGGAATCGGCGGATGTAATTCCGCCACCGTCAGGCGGCCCGGCCAGCGTTCGCTTACCGGGGCCAGCGCGTCGTTAAGCAGTCCATTAAGGTCGTTTAACGTCATGCCCGGCAGTGGACGAATATCCATATGCAATTCGCAGCAGGCGCAAATACGGTTTGAGGCATCGCCGCCGTGGATATGGCCCAGATTCAGCGTTGGATACGGAACGGTAAACGCCTCGTAGTGATACCGCGCTTTCAGCGAGTCACGCAGTTGCATGATGTGGCCAATCGCATCGTGCATCAGTTCAATGGCGTTAACCCCACGCGCCGGGTCGCTGGAATGACCGGACTGCCCCAGGACGCGAACGACATTAGAGATATGCCCTTTGTGCGCGCGTATCGGTTGCAACGACGTCGGTTCGCCAATGATCGCGCAGTCCGGACGTAATGCCGTGGTTTCGGAAAAATAACGCGCCCCCGCCATGCTGGTCTCTTCATCGGCGGTCGCCAGAATGTAGAGCGGCTTTTTCAACTTTGTGACGTCAACGTCACGTAGCGCGTCCAGAATAAAAGCGAAGAAGCCTTTCATATCCGCAGTGCCCAGACCATAGAGCTTATTGTCGTGCTCGGTCAGCGTGAACGGGTCGCGCGTCCAGCGTCCGTCATCAAAGGGAACCGTGTCGGTATGGCCGGTCAGCAGCAAACCGCCCGCGCCATGTCCGGTGCTGGCGAGCATATTAAATTTGTTTCGCGTTCCTGGAACCGGTTGAACCTCTACGTTGAAACCAAGATCGCTGAACCAGCCTGCAAGCAAAGTGATTAAAGACGCATTACTTTGATCCAGGGATTCTTCGGTTGCGCTTATCGACGGTGTGGCAATCAGAGCGCGGTAAATCTCGATAAATGGCGGTAAAACGTTTTTCATTGTTGACACACCTCAGGTCATGATAGTATCAATATTCATGCATTAATTATGAATAAAAATACATTAACGTTGAGCATAAAGGAACCCGATGTTGAATACGCTGATTGTAGGCGCTAGCGGTTATGCGGGCGCAGAGCTTGTAAGCTACGTAAATCGCCACCCACATATGACCATAACCGCTTTGACCGTCTCAGCGCAAAGCAATGATGCAGGAAAGTTAATTTCTGATTTACATCCGCAGTTAAAAGGGATTGTCGACCTGCCATTGCAACCGATGTCGGATGTACGTGACTTTAGCGCAGATGTTGATGTGGTGTTCCTGGCGACAGCGCATGAAGTGAGCCACGATCTGGCGCCGCAATTTTTACAGGCCGGATGCGTCGTATTCGATCTTTCCGGCGCGTTTCGGGTAAACGATCGCGCCTTCTATGAAAAGTATTACGGATTTACTCATCAGTATCCTGAGCTGCTGGAGCAGGCGGTGTACGGTCTGGCGGAGTGGAATGCCGATAAACTGAACACGGCGAATCTGATTGCGGTTCCTGGTTGCTATCCAACCGCAGCGCAGTTGTCGCTAAAACCGCTGATTGACGGCGGGCTTCTGGATCTGACGCAGTGGCCGGTAATTAATGCCACCAGCGGGGTGAGCGGCGCGGGGCGCAAAGCGGCAATTTCGAACAGTTTCTGTGAAGTGAGTCTGCAACCGTATGGCGTGTTTACGCATCGTCATCAGCCGGAAATCGCCGTCCATCTGGGCGCGGAGGTCATCTTCACCCCGCATCTGGGGAATTTTCCGCGCGGGATTCTGGAAACCATTACCTGCCGCCTGAAAGCGGGAGTAACCCATGCGCAGATCGCCGACGTGTTGCAAAAAGCCTATGGCGACAAACCGCTGGTGCGCCTGTATGACAAAGGCGTTCCGGCGTTAAAGAACGTCGTCGGGCTGCCGTTCTGCGATATTGGTTTTGCCGTCCAGGGCGAACATCTGATTGTGGTGGCAACCGAAGACAACTTGTTGAAAGGCGCAGCGGCGCAGGCGGTGCAGTGCGCTAATATTCGTTTTGGCTTCGCTGAAACGCAGTCTCTTATTTAAGGGTGAAATGATGAATCCATTAATTATCAAGCTGGGTGGCGTATTACTGGATAGCGAAGAGGCTCTGGAACGTCTTTTTACCGCGCTGGTCAACTATCGTGAGTCCCATCAGCGTCCGCTGGTGATTGTTCACGGCGGCGGTTGCGTGGTGGATGAGCTGATGAAAGGGCTTAATTTGCCAGTGAAAAAGAAAGACGGCCTGCGCGTGACGCCTGCCGATCAGATTGGCATCATTACCGGCGCGCTGGCGGGAACCGCTAACAAGACTCTGCTGGCTTGGGCGAAGAAACACCATATCGCCTCTGTTGGTCTGTTTCTGGGCGATGGCGACAGCGTAAACGTGACCCAACTCAATGAAGCGTTAGGCCACGTCGGGCTGGCGCAGCCGGGGTCGCCGAAGCTGATTAACATGCTGCTGGAAAACGGCTTTCTGCCGGTTGTCAGCTCCATTGGCGTAACAGACGACGGCCAACTGATGAACGTCAACGCCGATCAGGCGGCAACCGCGCTGGCGGCGACGCTGGGGGCCGATCTGATCCTGCTTTCCGACGTGAGCGGTATTCTGGACGGCAAAGGCCAGCGTATCGCCGAAATGACGGCGTCCAAAGCCGAGCAGCTTATCGACCAGGGCATTATTACCGACGGGATGATTGTGAAAGTGAATGCGGCTCTCGATGCTGCGCGGGCGCTGGGTCGCCCGGTGGATATTGCTTCCTGGCGTCATGCGGAACAATTGCCTGCACTGTTTAACGGCACGCCGATTGGCACGCGTATTCTGGCTTAACTATTTGTTCGCCCGATGGCGGCTGCGCCTTATCGGGCCTACGTGAACAGAAATTGTAAGCCGGATAAGCGTAGCGCTATCCGGCAGTGAAATTCGAAGAATTTAAGGAAGTCTATTATGGCACTTTGGGGTGGGCGTTTTACACAGGCGGCAGACCAGCGGTTTAAACAATTCAATGATTCGTTGCGCTTCGATTACCGTCTGGCGGAGCAGGATATTGTCGGTTCTGTGGCCTGGTCCAAAGCATTGGTCACGGTAGGCGTACTGACTGCCGATGAGCAACGACAGTTGGAAGAAGCGCTGAACGTATTGCTGGAAGAGGTTCGCGCGAATCCGCAGCAAATCCTGCAAAGCGATGCGGAAGATATCCATAGCTGGGTGGAAGGTAAGCTCATCGACAAAGTGGGTCAGTTGGGTAAAAAGCTGCACACCGGGCGCAGCCGTAACGATCAAGTGGCGACGGACCTGAAACTGTGGTGCAAAGAGACGGTGAGGGAACTGCTTACCGCTAACCGCCAGTTACAGAGCGCGCTGGTGGAAACCGCGCAGGCGAACCAGGACGCGGTAATGCCGGGATATACCCATCTGCAACGCGCGCAGCCAGTGACTTTCGCCCACTGGTGTCTCGCGTATGTCGAAATGCTGGCGCGCGATGAAAGCCGCCTGCAGGACACGCTTAAACGTCTGGACGTGAGTCCGCTAGGTTGCGGCGCGTTGGCGGGAACGGCCTATGAAATTGACCGTGAACAATTGGCAGGCTGGCTGGGCTTTGCGTCTGCGACCCGCAACAGCCTGGACAGCGTGTCCGATCGTGACCACGTACTGGAACTGCTTTCTGATGCGGCTATCGGCATGGTGCATCTGTCACGCTTCGCGGAAGATCTGATTTTCTTTAATTCTGGTGAAGCGGGTTTTGTAGAGCTTTCTGACCGCGTGACTTCCGGTTCATCGTTAATGCCGCAGAAGAAAAACCCGGACGCGCTGGAGCTGATTCGCGGTAAGTGCGGTCGCGTACAAGGGGCGCTAACCGGCATGATGATGACCTTAAAAGGTCTGCCGCTGGCGTATAACAAAGATATGCAGGAAGACAAAGAAGGGCTGTTCGATGCGCTCGATACCTGGCTTGACTGCCTGCATATGGCGGCGTTGGTGCTGGACGGTATTCAGGTGAAACGCCCACGTTGTCAGGACGCGGCGCAACAGGGGTATGCCAACGCCACGGAGCTGGCGGATTACCTGGTCGCGAAAGGCGTGCCGTTCCGCGAAGCGCACCATATTGTCGGCGAAGCGGTGGTAGAAGCCATTCGCCAGGGTAAGCCGCTGGAAGCGTTGCCGCTGGCCGATTTACAGAAATTCAGCCACGTGATTGGCGACGATGTGTATCCGATGTTGTCTTTGCAGTCGTGTCTGGATAAACGGGCGGCAAAAGGCGGCGTTTCTCCGCAGCAGGTGGCGCAGGCCATCGACGATGCCAGGGCGCGCCTCGCGTTGTAGGCCTTATAAGCGTAACGCTATCAGGTAATACTGCCCGGCCGAGCATCAGCGACGCCGGGCTTTTTTACGCAAAAAAAAGCGGACCAGAGGTCCGCAAAAGTTCACGTTGGCTTTAGTTATTTCGGGTTCGAGAGATACCCTCTAAACGGGCGGTGTCTTCAAGGGTTAAACGAGAAACCGCTCCGTTCTGTGATGTATTATTAATCAGAAAGGTTGATAGGGATAATCGTTCGTTGCTATGCTACCTATCGCCATGAACTATCGTGGCGACGGAGGATGAATAATGAATATTCGTGATCTTGAATATCTGGTGGCGTTAGCCGAACATCGCCATTTCCGGCGAGCGGCGGACTCCTGTCACGTCAGCCAGCCAACCCTTAGTGGGCAAATACGTAAGCTGGAAGATGAGCTGGGCGTTATGCTGCTGGAGCGTACGAGCCGTAAGGTGCTGTTTACCCAGGCGGGCTTACTGCTGGTGGATCAGGCGCGTACCGTACTGCGTGAGGTCAAGGTGCTCAAGGAGATGGCAAGCCAACAAGGCGAGACGATGTCCGGCCCGCTGCATATTGGTTTAATCCCAACAATTGGTCCCTATTTGCTGCCGCTTATCATTCCAATGTTGCACCAGACTTTCCCGAAGCTGGAAATGTATCTGCATGAGGCGCAAACGCACCAGCTGTTAGCGCAACTCGATAGCGGCAAGCTTGACTGCGCTATTCTGGCGCTGGTGAAAGAGAGCGAGGCGTTTATCGAAGTGCCGCTGTTTGATGAGCCCATGATGCTGGCTATTTATGAGGATCATCCGTGGGCGAATCGCGATCGCGTGCCGATGTCCGATCTGGCGGGCGAGAAATTGCTGATGCTGGAAGATGGCCACTGTCTGCGCGATCAGGCGATGGGGTTCTGTTTTGAAGCGGGAGCGGATGAAGATACCCATTTCCGGGCGACCAGTCTGGAAACGCTGCGCAACATGGTGGCGGCGGGCAGTGGTATTACACTACTCCCCGCGCTGGCCGTACCGCAGGAGCGTAAGCGCGACGGCGTGGTTTATCTGCCATGCATTAAGCCGGAGCCGCGTCGTACCGTGGGGCTGGTTTATCGCCCGGGATCGCCGCTGCGTAGCCGTTATGAGCAACTGGCTGAGGCCATCCGTGGCGCAATGGATGGCCATTTCGACAAGGCGTTAAAACAGGCGGTTTAAGCCGTTCAACGCCGCAACCCGATAAGCTTCCGCCATGGTTGGGTAGTTAAAGGTGGTGTTAACGAAGTATTCGATAGTGTTACCGCCACCTTTCTGCTCCATGATCGCCTGGCCGATATGAATAATTTCGGCGGCGCGTTCGCCAAAGCAGTGAATCCCCAGAATTTCTTTGGTTTCGCGGTGGAAGAGAATTTTTAGCGTGCCGACGTTCATGCCGACGATTTGCGCTCGCGCCAGATGCTTAAACTGCGCGCGGCCCACTTCGTAAGGCACTTTCATTGCCGTTAACTGCTGCTCGGTTTTGCCGACAGAACTGATTTCCGGAATGGTATAAATCCCGGTGGGGATATCTTCGATAAGATGCGCGGTCGCTTCGCCTTTCACCAGCGCCTGCGCTGCAATACGCCCCTGATCGTAGGCGGCGGAGGCCAGACTGGGATAGCCAATCACGTCGCCCACCGCATAGACGTGCGGCAGGGCGGTCTGGTACATACTGTTGACTTTGAGCTGTCCACGGCTGTCTGTTTCCAGACCAATATTCTCCAGCGCCAGCGAATCGGTGTTACCGGTACGGCCATTAGCATAGAGCAGGCAGTCAGCCTTCAGTTTTTTGCCGGATTTCAGGTGCATGATGACGCCATCATCGCAGCCTTCGATTTTCTCATACTCTTCATTGTGGCGAATAACCACGCCGCTATTCCAGAAATGGTAAGAGAGAGAGTCGGACATCTCCTGATCGAGAAAGGCCAGCAGGCGATCGCGGGTGTTGATCAGATCCACTTTCACATCCATACCGCGGAAGATGGACGCATATTCGCAGCCGATAACGCCGGCGCCGTAAATAATAACGTGGCGCGGTTCATGGTGGAGACTCAGGATTGAGTCGCTGTCATAAATGCGCGGATGCGAGAAATCCACATCACTGGGATGGTAAGGACGCGAACCACAGGCAATAACAAATTTTTCTGCCGTCAGGGTTTCAACCGTGCCGTCATGGCATTCCAGCGCCAGGGTATGTTCGTCAATAAAATGGGCGTTGCCCTGCAATATTTCACAGTGGTTACGCTCATAAAACCCCTGACGCATACGCGTTTGTTGATTAATCACGTTATCGGCATGATTAAGGATGTCGGCGAAAGAAGAACGAAGGAGACGGGAGTGGTCGCTATAGAGCGGGTTTTGATTAAATTCAATAATGCGGCTGACGGCGTGGCGAAGGGCTTTGGATGGGATGGTGCCCCAGTGGGTACATCCGCCGCCAACGTTATGATAACGCTCAATCACCGCGACGCGTGCTCCTTGCTTAACCAGACCCATTGCAGCGCCTTCACCGCCGGGGCCTGACCCTATGACGACTGCATCATAATCCCAGGAATGTGGCATGGTATTACTCACCTGTTTTTATACATAAAATAAACACGATGATAACATTTGCCCAGCTTTAACCCAATTATCGTTGTGCTTTTTTGCGAAGCCGGAGCACAAACTGTCTGTAAACAATCATTCACAATCCAGTGTGAACCCGTTACTTTTATTCTCTGGTATAGTGCCGAATAAGGCATATGGAAGGATTCAGACATTGTGATGGGTGTTAGAGCGCAACAAAAAGAAAAAACCCGGCGTTCGCTGGTGGAAGCCGCATTCAGCCAACTGAGCGCTGAGCGGAGTTTCGCCAGCCTGAGTTTGCGTGAGGTGGCGCGTGAAGCGGGCATCGCGCCAACGTCGTTTTACCGTCATTTTCGCGATGTCGATGAACTCGGTCTGACGATGGTGGATGAAAGCGGTCTGATGCTGCGTCAGTTGATGCGTCAGGCGCGGCAGCGCATCGCGAAAGGCGGCAGCGTCATTCGCACGTCGGTCTCCACATTTATGGAGTTTATCGGCAACAACCCCAACGCCTTCCGTCTGTTGTTGCGCGAGCGTTCCGGCACTTCAGCGGCGTTTCGTGCCGCCGTCGCACGGGAGATTCAGCATTTTATTGCGGAACTTGCCGACTATCTGGAACTCGAAAACCATATGCCGCGCGCGTTTACTGAAGCCCAGGCCGAAGCGATGGTGACTATTGTCTTTAGCGCGGGCGCAGAGGCGTTGGACATCGGCGCTGAACAGCGTCGGCAATTAGAAGAGCGGCTGGTATTGCAACTGCGCATGATTGCGAAAGGGGCGTATTACTGGTATCGCCGTGAGCAAGAGAAAATAGCACATCATTCCGAATAACGTGAAGGACGAGTAATGAAACAGTCAGGTCAAGATAAAGGTACGCTGTTGCTGGCGCTCATCGCTGGCTTATCGATTAACGGCACATTCGCGGCGCTGTTTAGCGCTATTGTGCCGTTCTCCGTATTCCCGGTTATCTCGCTGGTGCTGACGGTATATTGCCTGCATCAGCGCTACCAAAATCGTACTATGCCGGTAGGTTTGCCGGGGTTGGCCGCCGCCTGTTTCATTCTTGGCGTTTTACTGTATAGCACCGTGGTGCGTGCAGAATATCCGGATATTGGCTCTAATTTCTTCCCGGCGGTGCTGTCGGTGATTCTGGTATTCTGGATTGGCTTTAAGCTGCGTAACCGCAAGCAGGACACCGCAGAGTAGTGTGCGAAGGCCGGATGGCGGTATAACCGGCCATCCGACGTACATTTTACCTTGCGGTGAGTAATACCCCGCATTCCATATGATGCGTATACGGGAACTGATCGAATAGCGCCAGGCGAGACACCGTGTGCGTCTGGCTTAACGTTTCCAGGTTTTTGCACAACGTTTCCGGATTGCAGGAAATGTACAGAATACGTGGATAAGCCTGCACCATTTTTTCCGTTTCGCTGTCCAGACCGCTGCGCGGCGGATCGACAAAAATGGTTTCGCACTGATAGCGCTTCAGGTCGATCCCCTGCAGGCGGTTAAACTCACGAACGCCGTTCATCGCCTGGGTAAACTCTTCCGCCGCCATGCGAATAATTTGCACATTATCAATATGATTAGCGGCAATATTGTACTGTGCGGCAGCGACGGACGGTTTGGCGATTTCGGTTGCCAGCACGCGGTTAAAATTGCGCGCCAGCGCTAAAGAAAAATTGCCGTTGCCGCAATACAACTCAAGCAGATCGCCTTTTGAGTCTT
Source organism: Salmonella sp. SJTUF15591 (assembly GCF_043356435.1). Lineage (NCBI taxonomy): Bacteria > Pseudomonadati > Pseudomonadota > Gammaproteobacteria > Enterobacterales > Enterobacteriaceae > Salmonella > Salmonella sp. SJTUF15591. The sequence continues at coordinate 165,082 of NZ_JBEUJO010000009.1, forward strand.
TCGTCACCTCCAGCGCCCACTCTAACATCTGAATATTCATGGCGGCGTTTGGCTGCGTAAAGCTGTTTTCGACCTGGCGGTAGATCATCTCTTTACCTGCCACAGGCAGACGCTCATCAATATAATCCTGATCCAATTCGATTTTAGTTTTAGTGGCCCGGCCAATCAGGTGTACGTTCAGACCTTGCGCGCGTAAAGCATCGCGTAACGCAGTGGCGGCTTCACGCCACTCTTCGTCCAGCTTCTTATGGTACAGCAACGACACTACCGCCTGGTTGCTCAAGGTCGTGAGATAATCGATCTGGAACAGCTTATGCCGCAGCGCATGATTATCGCGCACGCCGGCAATCATCGCCTTCATTAAGGTATTAATCAGTTGGCTGGCCGCCGGGAAGGTGTCAACGCGAATCCGGCTTTTGGTCTGCTGATCAAATATAATGTGGTACAGGTCATCGCCGTCATGCCACAGGCGAAATTCCGCACGCATACGATAGTGACTGACCGGCGAGCGAAATACTTCCGGAACCAGGCCAGAAAACGGCGCCATCATACTCTGCAAGCGCGCCACTTTTTCGGCCAGCTGCGCCTCATACTGTTCTGTCGGAAGATGTTCGGGGGTCATATCGCATCCTGAATAATAAAAGTACGCGGGGATTGTAGGGATTGCTCAGTGGATGTCCAGCTATTGATGATTTCTGATTTGTGATGCGCGGTCTGGACAGGGTGTTGTGACAGACGGTAGCATCCGTGGGCCGGTCCTGTGAGTTAATAGGGAATCCAGTGAAAATCTGGAGCTGACGCGCAGCGGTAAGGAAAGGTGAGATGAGAGCGTAAGCAGACACTGCCTCCGGCGGGAAGTCATCATTTCTGCTATCCAGCCAACGGATAACCCTCCAAGCCCGAAGACCTGCCGGCTAACGTCGCATCTGGTTTTTCATCATCGCGTACTATCGATGAAGCCTGCGGCATCCTTCTTATATTGTGGATGCTTTACAATGATTAAAAAAGCTACGCTGCTGACGGCGTTCTCCGTCACGGCCTTTTCCGCTTGGGCGCAGGACACTAGCCCGGATACCCTGGTTGTCACCGCCAACCGTTTTCAGCAGCCGCGCAGCGCGGTTCTGGCGCCCGTTACCATCGTGACGCGTCAGGATATTGAACGCTGGCAATCGACCTCCGTAAATGATGTTCTGCGCCGTTTGCCTGGCGTCGATATTGCGCAGAGCGGCGGCGCCGGACAAAACTCCTCCATTTTCATTCGCGGCACCAACTCCAGCCATGTGCTGGTATTGATTGACGGCGTGCGTCTGAATTTAGCAGGCGTGAGCGGGTCCGCCGATCTCAGCCAGTTCCCGGTGTCGCTGGTACAGCGCATTGAATATATTCGCGGTCCGCGTTCCGCTATTTATGGTTCCGATGCTATCGGCGGCGTAGTGAATATCATTACGACGCGCGATAACCCAGGCACAGAATTAACCGCTGGATGGGGAAGCAATAGCTACCAGAATTACGACATCTCGACGCAACAGCAACTTGGCGAAAATACGCGGGCGACGTTGATCGGCGATTACGAATACACCAAAGGGTTTGACGTGGTAGCGAAAGGCGGTACCGGGATGCAGGCGCAGCCTGACCGGGACGGCTTTTTGAGTAAAACGCTTTATGGCGCGTTAGAGCATACCTTTTCTGATCGCTGGAGCGGATTCGTGCGTGGTTATGGCTACGATAACCGTACCGATTACGACGCCTATTACTCGCCGGGCTCGCCGCTGATTGATACACGCAAACTTTATAGCCAAAGCTGGGACGCCGGGCTGCGCTTTAATGGCGAACGTATTCAGTCTCAGCTGGTTTCAAGCTATAGCCACAGTAAAGATTACAACTATGATCCGCACTATGGCCGGTATGATACCTCCGCCACGCTGGATGAGATGAAACAGTACAATGTTCAATGGACCAACAGTGTGGTCGTGGGGCACGGTAATGTTGGGGCGGGCGTAGACTGGCAGAAACAGACTACCACGCCAGGTACCGGCTATGTGCCCGAGGGATATGACCAGCGTAATACCGGGGTTTACCTGACAGGATTACAACAGTTGGGTAACTTCACTCTGGAAGCGGCGGCGCGCAGTGATGACAACTCCCAGTTTGGTCGTCACGGTACATGGCAAACCAGCGCGGGATGGGAGTTTATAGAAGGTTATCGCTTTATTGCCTCCTACGGAACCTCCTACAAAGCGCCTAATTTGGGCCAACTGTATGGTTATTACGGTAATCCGAACCTGAATCCTGAAAAGAGTAAACAGTGGGAAGGCGCATTTGAAGGGCTAACCGCTGGCGTCAGCTGGCGTATTTCAGGTTATCGTAACGATATTAATGACATGATCGATTATGACGATCATCTGCAAAAATATTACAACGAAGGTAAGGCGCGCATTAAAGGTATTGAGGCGACGGCGAATTTCGATACCGGACCGTTAACGCATACGGTCAGTTACGATTACGTTGATGCGCGTAATGCGATTACCGATACGCCATTACCGCGGCGTTCCAAACAGATGGCAAAATATCAACTTGACTGGGACGTTTACGATTTTGACTGGGGGGTGACATATCAATACCTTGGTTCCCGCTATGATTCGGATTACTCCGCTTACCCATACCGGACAGTAAAAATGGGCGGCGTCAGTTTATGGGATCTTACGGTTGCATATCCGGTCACCTCACATCTGACAGTTCGTGGTAAAATAGCCAACCTGTTCGACAAAGATTACGAGACAGTTTATGGCTACCAAACTGCAGGACGAGAATACACCTTGTCTGGCAGCTACACCTTCTGAACCACGTCCCACCGTGCTGGTATTTGATTCCGGCGTCGGTGGATTGTCGGTCTATGATGAGATTCGGCGGCTCCTGCCGGATCTCCACTATATATATGCTTTCGATAACGTGGCGTTCCCCTACGGGGAAAAGAGCGAAACGTTTATCGTCGAGCGCGTTGTCGAGATTGTGACTGCGGTACAGCAGCGCTATCCCCTTTCACTGGCGGTGATTGCCTGCAATACCGCCAGTACGGTCTCACTTCCCGCATTACGTGAAAAGTTTGCCTTCCCGGTGGTGGGCGTTGTGCCTGCGATTAAACCAGCGGCGCGGCTGACCGCCAATGGCGTCGTCGGGCTACTGGCGACGAGAGCGACGGTCAAACGTCCTTATACTCACGAGCTGATTGCGCGCTTCGCTAATGAATGTCAGATAGCCATGTTGGGGTCGGCAGAACTGGTGGAACTGGCGGAAGCGAAATTACATGGCGACTCGGTCTCGCTGGAAGAGCTGCGCCGCATATTACGCCCATGGCTACGAATGCCGGAGCCGCCTGACACGGTCGTTCTGGGGTGTACGCATTTCCCTCTATTACGGGACGAGCTTTTGCAAGTCCTGCCCGAAGGGACGCGGTTAGTGGATTCCGGCGCGGCGATAGCGCGTCGTACAGCCTGGCTGTTGGAACATGAAGCGCCGGATGCGAAATCAACCGATGCCAATATTGCTTATTGCATGGCAATGACGCCAGGAGCTGAACAATTATTACCCGTTTTACAGCGTTATGGCTTTGAAACGCTCGAAAAACTGGCGGTTTAATGGCGTTTTGGGTAAATACCAGGCACTTGAGAAATTATTTTAAATTTCCTCTTGTCAGGCAGAAATAACTCCCTATAATGCGCCACCACTGACACGGAACAACGGCATACAGGCCGCCGGGTCAGCGGGGTTCAGACCAGAACCTCACGGAGAAAAGCGAAAATAAACGCTTGACTCTGAAGCGGGAAAGCGTAATATGCACACCCCGCGCCGCTGAGAAAAAGCGAAGCGGCACTGCTCTTTAACAATTTATCAGACAATCTGTGTGGGCACTCGAAGATACGGATTCTTAACGTCCTCGGACGAAAAATGAATACCAAGTCTCAAGAGTGAACACGTAATTCATTACGAAGTTTAATTCTTTGAGCATCAAACTTTTAAATTGAAGAGTTTGATCATGGCTCAGATTGAACGCTGGCGGCAGGCCTAACACATGCAAGTCGAACGGTAACAGGAAGCAGCTTGCTGCTTTGCTGACGAGTGGCGGACGG